>NZ_BOMV01000001.1 GCF_016862375.1 Paractinoplanes rishiriensis
ACTCGCTGAACTTTACCTCCGCTTTACCGCCTCGTCAAATCCCGGAAACTTCCCGAAATTGCACCAACAGAAAAGCCAAAGCACCGCGAAACCGTACACGACTGATCGCCGTGACAATTCCTCGGGTTTCCGTCAGGACGGCCGCCGCGCAACCCGAAGGCCCCGCTCGCTCGCCCGTCTCCCTGGCGGCTCGTGAACAGTACAGTCCACGCCTCCCCACCGCCAAATCGCCCCGCTGCGACCCGGGTCACAGTCCCGAGCGGCCATCGCCGAAACGCCCCGGCGGAAAGATCCGCCGGGGCGTTGGAGAAAGGGGGTCAGGGCTGGCGTTCGACGCCGGCGAAGGTTCGTTTGCCTCGGCGCAGGACCAGGAAGCTGTTGTGCAGCAAGGTGGTGGGCGGGGGGACGGCGTCGCCGTCGGTTATGCGTTCGTTGTTGGCGTAGGCGCCGCCCTCGGCGATGGTGCGCCTTGCCTCGTTGGCGCTTGCCACCAAGCCCGTGTCCTTGAGCAGTGTGGTGTAGGTGGGCAGTTCGCCGGTCACCGTGTGCAGGCCGGCCTCGGACAGTGCGGCGCGCAGCGTGTCGGGTGACAGGTCGTCCAGGGAACCGCGGCCGAACAGTGCCTGGCTTGCGGCTATCGCCTGCTGGGTTTCGTGGGAGCCGTGTACCAGCGTGGTGATCTCCTCGGCCAGGGCTCGCTGGGCCAGGCGGGCCTGCGGGCGTTCGGCCGTGGCCTTTTCGAGTTCTTCCAGTTCCTCGCGGGACTTGAAGCTGAAGAAGCGCAGGTAGTTCGACACATCGCGGTCGTCGGCGTTGATCCAGAACTGGTAGAAGGCGTACGGCGAAGTCATGGTTTTGTCGAGCCAGACCGCGCCGCCCTCGCTCTTGCCGAACTTGGTGCCGTCGGCCTTGAGGACCAGCGGGGTGGTGAAGGCGTGCACCGGGCCCGCGCCGCGGCGGCGGACGAAATCGACGCCGGCGGTGATGTTGCCCCACTGGTCGGAGCCGCCGAACTGGAGCGCGCAGTTGTGGCGTACGTGTAATTGGTGGAAGTCGTTGGCCTGGAGGAGCTGGTAGCTGAACTCGGTGAAGCTGATGCCGGTCTCGAGGCGGTTGCGCACGACGTCTCGGGCCAGCATCTTGTTGACCGGGAAGTGCTTGCCCACGTCGCGCAGGAACTCGATCACCGAGGTCGGGCCGGTCCAGTCCAGGTTGTTGACCAGGACCGCGCCGTTGCCGCCGTCGTACGTGACGAAGGGCCGCAGCTGGTCGCGGATGCGGTCGACCCAGCCCTGCACCACCTCGGGCGGGTTGAGCGTGCGCTCGCTGGACTCGCGCGGGTCACCGATCTGGCCGGTCGCCCCGCCGACCAGCAGGAGCGGACGGTGCCCGGCCTGCTGGAGCCGGCGCGCGGTCATCACCTGCATCAGGTGGCCGACGTGCAGCGACGCCGCCGTCGGGTCGAAACCCACGTAGAACGTGATCGACCCGCCGTTGAGCGCCTCGGTCAGCGCGGGCAGGTCGGTCGAGTCCTGGATCAGTCCACGCCACGTCAGGTCGTCTACGAGAGTCACATCCGGATTCTCCCGCACCGTTCCTCGCGGATCACACCGGGTTTCGCCATGCTGTACGGATGAGCCGCCTCGGTAGCGCCGCACCGCCGGTCGAGATCGCCAAGAAGAAGGCCGTCGCCCGCCTGGAGGAGGCGCAGCAGCGACTGCTCCGGCTGCGCCTGGTGCTCGGTGGGCAGATCGGCGAGAAGCAGATCGGCCCGCCGCTGACCTGCGTTTTCGAGGGCTGGGACGCGTCCGGCAAGGGTGGCGCGATCAAGCGGCTGGTGGCGCCGATCGACCCGCGGCACGCGCGGGTGTCGCAGTTCGCGGCCCCCACCTACGACGAGAAGCGCCATCACTTCCTGTGGCGGTTCTGGCCGAAGCTGCCCGGTTGGGGCGGCATGTCGGTGTTCGACCGGTCCTGGTACGGGCGCGTGCTGGTCGAGCGGGTCGAGGGGTTCGCCACCAGGGAGCAGTGGCAGCGCGCGTACAACGAAATCGTGGAGTTTGAACGGACGCTGGTCGCCGAGGGGATGATCATCGTCAAGTTCTGGATGCACGTCTCCCCCGAGGAGCAGTTGCGCCGCTTCGAGGACCGGGCCCACGATCCGCTGCGCACCTGGAAGCTGACCGACGAGGACTGGCGCAACCGGGACAAGCGATCCGACTACGAGGCCGCGGTGGTCGAGATGCTGGAGCGCTGCGACCACACCTGGGCGCCGTGGCGGGTAATCCCGGGCGACGACAAGCACTACGCCCGGTTCGCCGTGGTGGAGGCGGTCTGCGACGCGATCGAGGCCGAGCTGACCCGCCGCGGCCGGCAGTTCTAACCGCTCCGCAACCCGGCGATACCGGCGGCGACAACGGGCGGACCACAGTCTCGTAGCGTGCCCGCCCACTTCCACCGCGACCCGATTCGCGCGCTCCGCCTGCTGTTCCTGGCGTTCCTGGTGATGGCCGGGGTGCTGGGGCAGATCCAGGCGCACGCGGCCGGTGCCTCCGGCGCGGCCCAGGCGATCACCGCCGTGCTGGTGGGCTGCATCCTGGTGCTGCGGGTGCTCGAGTTCCGCACCGGCCGGCTGGTGCCGTTCCTGGTGGATCCGATCGAGCTGGCCGCCGTCGGCGCGGTGCTGCTCACGCTGGGCCAGGTGCAACCGGTCTTCGGCCTGATCTTCACGCTGCTGCTGTTCCGGGCGGCGACCGGTCGCCTGCGCCGGGTGCTCACCACGATGGCCGGGTACGTCGCACTGACCGTAACCGCCTCGGTGGTGCTCGGCATCGACGTCACGATCGACATGTACCAGGGCATGGTGACCGTCACCGTGCTCGTCTACGGCATGCGCCACCTTCTGCTCCGGCTGCGCGACGAGCAGCAGCGGCAGGACCGGATGTTCGCCGAGGTGCTCGGCCGGTTGCCCTTCCCGGTGCTGGTGACCGGCGACCAGGGCGACGTGCTGCTGGCCAACGCGGCCGCCACCGCGCTGACCGGACCCCTCGACGAGGTGCAGGCCCGGACCACCGACGGCACCCCGGTCGACCTGCGCCGGCTCACTCCGGGTGAGCACAGTCTCGAGTTGCAGCTGAACGACGAGACGCAGGTCGTCGTGGAGACGGTGCCGACCGAGCACGGCACCATCGTGGCGCTGCTCGACGTCACCGCCCAGCGCGGCTACGAGGAGCGTCTCGAGCACGCCGCCTATCACGACCCGCTGACCGGGCTGCCGAACCGGGCCCTGCTGTGGGAGCGGTTCGCCGCGGTCGCCGACGGCCCGTACGCGGTGCTGCTGGTCGACCTGGACGGCTTCAAGACGATCAACGACACGTACGGGCACCAGGCCGGCGACGAACTGCTCTGCCAGGTGGCCGCCCGGCTGCGGCACGCCTGTGGCACGGAGGCCACGGTGGCCCGGCTCGGCGGCGACGAGTTCGCGGTGCTGCTGCCCGGCGCCCGGGCCGAGCTGGCCACCGCGACGGCCATGGCGATCCGCGGCGTGTTCGACTGGCCGGCCCCGCTGTCCACCGGGCCGGTGCCGGTCGGCGGCAGCATCGGCTACGCCCTGGGCGGGCCGGGCCGGTCGCTGGACGAGGTGTTCGCCGGCGCCGACGCCGCCATGTACGCCGACAAGCACGGCCGGCGGACCGCCTCGGTCAGACTGTAGGGCGGGCCTGGTAGGCCGGGAGGTTGAGGGCCGCGCGGATCTTGGCCTGGACCTCGTCGGCCGGCGGCCGGGCGTCGATGTCGTGCACGAACTCCTTGCGCCGGAACAGTTCGAGCACCGGGCGGGTCTTCTCGTTGTAGTCGCGCAGCCGGGCGTCCAGCGCCTCGGGGGTGTCGTCGGCCCGGGTGATCAGCCCGTGGCCGCAGATGTCGCAGCGGCCCTCCTGCTCGGGCCGGTCGGCGATCAGGTTGTAGTCCATGCCGCAGTTCGGGCACAGGCGACGGCTGAGGACGCGGCGGCGGACCTCATCCTCGGGCAGTTCGAGATGGATGACGCCGTCGATGTCGTAGCTCTCCATGAAGAACTCGGCCTGCCGGCCGTTGCGCGGGAAGCCGTCGATGACGAACCCGTAGTTCCAGTCGTGGTCGTCGAGCCGGTTGCGGACCACCGACTCGACCATGTCGTCGCCGACCAGTTCGCCGGCGTTCATGATCCGGCGGACCTGGGCGCCCAGCTTGGTGTGGTTGCGCACGTGCCAGCGGAAGATGTCGCCGACCGCGATGTGCACCAGACCGAGGTCTTCGCAGATCAGCTGGCTCTGGGTGCCCTTGCCGCTGCCCTGCACGCCCATGATCACGTACTTACGCACGGGGTTCGCCTCCTCCGTTGCCGGCTGCGCCGATCCGCAGCGGTGCGGTGGCGGGCCGGCCGGTCAGCGCCGTCGGGTCGACGCTCCAGGCATCGGCCACCTTGAGGACATCATTTTCGCCCACCAGCACCGTGGTGTGCTCGTCCAGGGTGGCGGGCAGGCCCGCGTCGCGCTCGGCCGGGTCGGGGTCGCCGTGCCAGCTGGTCACCTCGCCGGTCTGTCCCACGTAGCCGAACGCCCGGATCAGCTCGCCGCCGGCGGCCCGCTGCCAGCGGTGCAGCTCGGTGACCCGGTGAGTGGCGAAGAACTGCACCTCGGTCCGCAGCTCGACGGACAGCGCCACCACGTCGACCGGCGTGCCGGGACGCAACAGCCAGCGACCGGTGGCGAGCACCCAGGAGGTGTCGCGGGCGCCGGTCAGCGGCGGGGTGACGGCAACCCGGTCGTCGGTCAGGTGGGCCAGGTCGATGCCGTCGCGCCAGGGCACCTCGCCGAGGTCACGCAGGCCGAGCGCGGACAGCACGGCCTCGGCGGGGCCGGTCCGGCCCGCGTCGACGCGGACGGCCAGCCACGCCTGTTTTCCACCGAAACCGACCATGACGTCCTCGCCCATGCCCCAACGCTATCCGGCCCACCCGGGCCGGACGCGGCGGAGGCGGAGGCTGAGGCCGAGGTAGAGGCGGGGTCACTCGTCCGGGGAGTGGTCAACGCCACCCGTAGTCGGCGCGCAGCTTGGCGGCCACGCGGTCGAAGAGAAGCTGGTCCAGGATCGCGCCCTCGCGGCGGATGCCCCGCTCGTCCACCTGGAGCACCCGGTCGAGCCGGATCCAGCTGGGGCGCGCCTCGCGGTCCCAGCCGCCCGGGCCGAGCGCGATCCAGTTGCGCTGGCCGTCCCGGTCGGCCTGGCTGGACAGCATCAGGCCGAGCAGCCGGTACCCGTTGCGGCCCACCACCAGCACCGGGCGGTCCTTGCCCTGCGCCGGGTCGTCCTCGTACGGCACCCAGGTCCAGACGATCTCGCCGGGGTCGGCGTCACCGTCCAGGTTCGGCGAGTATTCGAGGTGCCGGGTGCGGCGCGGCACCGGTATCTGCCGCGGCGGGCGGGGTTTCGCCGGGCGGGTCACCTTGCTCAGGAGGGTACGAAGAGTGTTGGCCACCGCAGCACAATAGGCTTCATCCGGGACGCCCGATATCGACGCCTGGGACCTGTCCTAGTTCACGAAGTCCTGGGTCATCCAGGTGCGGCCGTTGCCGTCCCGCACGACGCTCAGGCCGATCCGCTTGAAGGTGGTGCTCAGCAGGTTCTTGCGGTGGCCGTCGTTGGGCGGCACCTCGGCCAGCATGCTGTCGGTGAGGCCGTTGGCGGCGCGGATGATCTGAGCGTCGCTGGCGCCGCTCGATCCGAAGCCGATGTTCTCGCCGGCCGCCCGCCAGGTCACGCCGGCGGCGGTGAAGCGGGCGCCTAGGCCGCTCTCGCCGGGGCACTGGTGCTCCAGGCCGCAGCCGTCGATCATCAGCTGGGTGTGCAGCGCGGCCGCCTTGGAGAGGTTGGCGTCCAGGGTGAGGATGCCGAGGCCCTCCTCGACCCGGGCCTCGTTGATGCGCGCCAGCACCGCGTCCAGGATGGCGTCGCCGGTCCGGGGCGCGGTCGGCGCCGCGGTCGGGGTCCGGCTGGCGCGGGCCGAGCGGCTCGTCCTGCTGGGCGACGGCTTGGCGGAGGCCGTCTTGGACACGGACGGGGACGGGGACGGCGTGACCGAGACCGAGGGGGAAGGGCTGCCCAGGTCGACGAGGGGCTCGTCGGTGACCTCCGGCAGGGATGAGCCGGGCAGCGGCTGGTCGGCGGCGCTGGGGACGGTGGAGCCGGCGTCGGCCTGCTTGGAGATGCCGACCGCCGCGAAGCCGGCGCCGATCACCACCGCGGTGACCCCGGCCACCAGCGTGTAACGGAGACGGGCGGCAGCGGACATCGACACGGGAGCGGCACCTCGGGGACGGCAGGCAGGGGGACGACGCCACCCGGGAGGCGGCGCCCACCCACTATGGATGCGGCCGTCGCGGGCCGCCCGCCCGCTAATGACTCCTTAAGAGTCGGCTCACCGAGATCTAAAGGTCGAACTCCCCGTCCCGGACCCCGGCCAGGAATGCCCGCCACTCGGTGTGAGTGAAGACCAGGGCCGCCCCCGCACGGTCCTTGGTGTCGCGGACAGCCACCACACCAGGCAGGTTGACCGCTACTTCTACGCAGTCACCGCCGTTGCCCCCACTTCGTGTGCTTTTGTGCCAGACGGCACCCGTCAGGTCAACCATCGCTCTCCTTGAGGATCGCGCCGATGAATTCGTCCGACTCGTCCGGGGTCAGCGCAGTCGCCTCGAGTTCGAGCCAGATCGATTCGTACGCTTCCACCTCGGTGAGCTTATCCAGGTAAAGCGCCCCAGTGAGATTCTCGCAATAGATGGTCGTCGGCTCGGGTGACGCCGTACCAACAGCGGGGAACTCCAAAATGGTGAACTGGCCGGAGCTGGCCGCCTTGTGCGGGCCGGCCGCGAACGGGATCACCCGGACGCTGACGTTCGGCCGGGACGTCGCGTTGAGCAGGCTGGCCAGCTGTTTCTGCATGCCGTCCCGGTGCGGGATGGACCGGCGCAGCACCCCCTCGTCGATGATCACGTCGAGCCGGGGGGCTTCTGGTCGGTTACGCGACAGAAGCGACTGACGTTCCAGCCGTACGGCGACCGCGTTGTCGACGGCGATCTCGTCCTCGCCGATCCACTTGCGGAAGACACACTCCGCGTACTCCCTGGTCTGCAGCAGGCCGGGGATCACGCTGGGCGCGAACGAGCGCAGCCGGCCGGCGGCCTGCTCCATCCCCACGTAGAGCTCGAACCAGGCGGGCACGACGTCGCCGTACGCGTGCCACCAGCCCTTCGCCTTGGACTCCTGTGCCAGGCCGATGAGCACCTCGGTCATCCGCTCGGACGCCTGGTAGATGGTGCACATCGCGATCACGTCGTGCTTACGGACGGGCACCTCGCCGTTTTCGATCCGATACATCCGGGCACGGGAGAACTCCAGCTCCTCGGCGGCCGCCATCAGCGATATGCCGGCCTGCTCGCGCAGCTGACGCATGAGCCGGCCGACCTGGCGGCGGGGAACGGTGGAACCGGTGTCGGACATGTGGTGGTGACTCCTCTGCCTGGGTTCATCGGTCCGCCGGGCGCGCCCGAGTGTCTCGAACGAGACGATCTGACCGTCTCAAGCGAGACAGCGAGAATCCTCCTGTGAGATTCTCGCGGAGAACCGTTGAGGAAACAGCGTATGCCAAACGCACCCCTTCGGTTAAGGCTCTTATTGCCGTTCGCGAATGCCAAAATCGGGCGGTCCCGTCCCGAACTGATCAGGGGATGCATCGTGTGATTGGGTGGCCCGGTGGATTTCCCCTGGTTGAAGCTGCCCGCGGCGGCCGTGGACGAGGCGGCACGGCAACTCCTCGGCTGGCGGCTCACCGCGAACGGCGTGACCGTCCGGCTCACCGAGGTGGAGGCGTACAGCGGGCTCGGCGAGGACCCGGCCAGCCACGCCCACCGCGGGCGCACCAACCGCAACGAGGTCATGTTCGGCCCGGCCGGCCGGCTGTACGTGTACCAGATCTACGGCATGCACTTCTGCGCGAACGTGGTGTGCGGCGAGACCGGCCGGGCGGCCGCCGTGCTGTTGCGGGCCGGCGCCGTCGTCGGCGGACTGGAACTGGCCCGGCAGCGGCGCCCGGCGACCCGCGCGGACCACGGGCTCGCAGCCGGACCGGCCAAGCTGATGCAGGTGCTGTCCCTCGACCGGAGCGCCAACGACACCTCGGTGGTGGACGGCGGCGGGCCCGCCACGCTGAGCCCGCCCGAGGGCCGGTCGGAGGTCCAGCCGGACGCGGTCAGCACCGGGCCCCGGGTGGGCGTGACCTCGGCACACGACGTGCCCTGGCGGTTTTGGATCACCGGCGACCCGAGCGTGAGCGCATACCGCCGGCATGCGCCCCGGAGATGACCGTCAGTCGTCCTCGCTCGGCCAGATCGCCACGGCGATCAGGACAGCCGCCCAGATGCCCAGCGGCACGGCGGGCCAGTAGTCCGCGAGGGCGCCGTCCCGGATCGACTGCACCGCCCAGATCCCGGTCATGATGACCGCGCCGCCCAGCCAGTGCCGCCACTCGGCCAGCCACTCCTTCAGCTCGCGCCGGCGCCGCTCGGCCACCGCCGCCTCGGCCGGGACCGGCAGGTCGGCGGTCAGCAAGGCCAGGTCGCCGACCGTGCCGGCGGCAGCGACGGCACCGGACCGGCGGTCGAACTCGGCAAAATCGATGCGGCCCTCGCCGAGCGCCGCGGCGAGACGCACGACCGCCGCCTCCCGGTCCCGATCCGCGGCACGCATGTTCTGCTGATCCATAGCGATCCCTCCCCCTTTAAGATACGACTGTATCCTCAAGGAGCAAGATGCCCAAGGTCGTGGACCGGGACCAGGAACGCCGAGCCATCGGCGCCGCTCTGCTGGCGCTGGCGGCCGAGCGCGGACTGGACGCGGTCAGCGTCCGGACCGTCGCGGCGCGCGCCGGCCGGTCGGCGGGTGCCGTGCAGAAGTACTTCCGGACCAAGAACGAGATGCTGGGCCTGGCGCTCGAGCTGGTCGCCGAGCGGACGGAGCAGCGGCTCGACGAGGTCGACCGGTCCGGCACCCCGGTGCAGGTGCTGCGCCGGCTCGTGCTGGCCACCCTGCCGCTGGACCCGGAGCGGCGGGCCGAGGCGCTGGTGTGGGCGGCGTTCGCGGTCGCGGCCGTGCATCACCCGGAGTTCGCCGACGTGCTCCGGCAGGTCGACGACGCGGTCAGCGCCGACCTGGCGCGGTGGCTGGCGGGCAGAACCGACGATCCGCAGCGGGCAGCCGACGCCGTGCTGGCCATCTCGGACGGGTTGACGCTGCGGCTGCTCTACGCACCGGAGACCGCCGCCGACCTGCTGCCGGCCCTGGATGTGACGCTCGCCGCGCTGCTGAACGCCGAAACCACCCCGCCCGCACCCGGCGGCGGCTAGGTTCCGACTGATGATGCCGCAACGGTTGGTGGTCGTGTGCAGCGCGCTCTGCTCGACCGGCATGCTCTGGTCCGCCGCGCTGATCGCCGGGTTGTTCGCCGGGTTCCGCCTGCTGCCCAGCCCGGTCGCGGTCGGGGTGGCCGCCGCGCTCACCGTGCCCGGGGTGATCGCCGGGGTGCTCGGCAACCGGTGGTACTACCGGACCACCCGGCCGCGGACCCCGTGGAGCCTGACCTCCTGGGTGCCGCCGCACGTGCCGCACTGGGCGTCGATGCTGGCCGGGGTCATGTTCTTCGCGTTCTGGCTGGCCGTGGTGGTGGCCTTCGCGGGGCTGGACGGCAGCGCCGAGGTGCGTGACGGCCAGTACGTGATCACCGACAACGGCCGGGTCACCGTGGTGAACCAGGCCGACTACGAGCGGCAGGTCGCCCACGAGCAGCAGATCTCGCTCGGCATCCTGGGCGCGCTCGCGGTCGGCGGCACGTTCATGACCGCCGCGGTGGCCACCCACCACAACGCGCCGGAGCCGACCCACACCCAGTCGGCCGGATCGCTGGCCTGACCTTACGTGCGGCTGGCACCAGCCGCAGGTCCGGCGAGCCGCTGGGCCAGCCACACCGGCAGCACGGACAGCACGATCAACAACGCCGCCACCACGTTGACCACCGGCGCCTGGTTGGGCCGGAACAGGTTGTTGAAGATCCAGATCGGCAAGGTGGTGATCCCCGGGCCGGCCGTGAACGTGGTCACGATGATCTCGTCGAACGACAGCGCGAACGCGAGCAGCCCGCCGGCCAGCAGTGCCGACCGGATCAGCGGGAAGGTCACGTACCGGAATGTCTGCCCGGGCGAGGCACCCAGGTCGGCCGACGCCTCCTCGAGCGAGGTGCCGGTCCGGCGCAGCCGGGCCAGCACGTTGTTGTAGACCACCACGACGCAGAACGTGGCGTGCCCGACCACCACCGAGAACAGGCCCTTGCCGAGGCCCAGCGGGGCGATCACCGAGCGCCAGGCGCTGTCCAGCGCGATGCCGGTGACGATGCCGGGCAGCGCGATCGGCAGCACGATCAGCAGCGACACCGTGTCCCGGCCGAAGAACCGGAAGCGCTGCACCGCGAACGCCACCATGGTGCCCAGCACCAGCGCGATCGCGGTGGCGCCGAGCCCGGCCTTGACCGAGGTGAGCAGCGCCTCCCGGGCGCCGGCGTTGTCCCAGGCCGCCGACCACCAGCGCAGCGTGGGGTCGCGCGGCGGCCAGGCGAACGTGCGGTCGCCGTTGACCGAGTTGACCAGCACCAGGGTCAGCGGCAGATAGATGAACAGCAGCCCGAACGCCATGAACGCGCGCAACGCCCAGCGGGCCCAACCGGACAGCGTCACAGCTCCTCCAAGGCACCCGACCGGCGGACCGCGACCAGGTAGATCACCATGACCAGGACCGGGATGGTGGCGATCGCGGCGGCGAACGGCAGGTTGCCGGCGGCGCCGATGTTCGCGTACACCAGGTTGCCGATCAGCTGGGTCTTGCCGCCGACGATCTGCACGGTGATGTAGTCGCCCAGCGACAGCGAAAACGTGAAGATCGAGCCGGCGAACACCGACGGCACCAGGATCGGCAGCACCACGGCCCGGAAGGTGCGCCCGGGCCGCGCGCCCAGGTCGCCCGAGGCCTCCAGCATCGAGTCCGGCAGCCGTTCCAGACCCGCGTAGACCGGCAGGATCATGTACGGGAGCCAGAGGTACGACAGCACCACAATGGTGGCGAAGAGCCCATACCCGGGACCGCCGAACAGTGAGTCCAGCGGGCCGCCGTTGGCCAGCAACACCCGCCAGGCGTACGCCTTGACCAGATAGCTGGCCCACAGCGGGGTGAGGATCGCGATCACCAGCCAGTGCCGGTGGCGCGGTGCCGCCACCTTGGCCATGTAGAACGCCATCGGCACGGCCAGCACCGCGCAGATCACCGTGACCGCGACCGCCACGCCGAGGCTGCGCAGCGTGACGTTGCGGTAGACCTCCTCGGCGAGCAGCGTGCGGAAGTTGCGCAGGGTGAACTCCTGCACCAGGTCGCCGGTGAACGTGTTGACCGACCAGAACGCCGAGACCAGCAGGACGGCTAGCGCGCCCAGGTACGCCACCCCCAGCCACAGCAGCGGGGCCGAGAGCAGCCCCGCCAGCCGCAGCCCGGGATGGCGGTGGAGAAAGGACACCTCAGCCCTTGATGGTGGTCCAGGCCTGGGTCCAGGCCGCGTAGTCCTTGCAGGTGACGTCGGTGCGGCCGTCCAGGCACTGTGGCACCGGCGTGGTCCAGTACCAGACGTTCGCGAAGTAGGCCTCGTCCTCGGCGTGGAACGTGGCGCAGTGGTTCTTGTCGACGGTCTCGGCGCAGGACAGCTTGTTGGCCGGCGCCTCACCGAACCACTCGGCCACCCCGGCGTTGGCCTTCGGCGAGATGATGTGGTTCATCCAGAGGTAGCCGCAGTTCGGGTGCTTGGCCTTCGACGAGATCATCCAGGTGTCCGACCAGCCGGTCGCGCCCTCGGTCGGCAGCACCGCCTCGACCGGCGCCTTGTCGGCCTTGGACAGGTTCACGATGATCTGCCAGGTGGTGCCGAGCACCGAGTTGCCGGACTTGAACGCCTGGACCTCCTTGGTGTAGTCGGACCAGTACTCGCCGATCAGCTTGTTCTGCTGGGTGAGCAGGTCGGTGGCCGCCTTGAACTGGGTGTCGTCCAGCGCGTACGGGCTCTTGATGCCGAGTTCGGGCTTGGTCTTCATCAGGTAGAGCGCCGCGTCGGCGATGTAGATCGGCGAGTCGTACGCGGTGATCTTGCCCTGGTAGGGCGAATTCGGGTCGAACACCGTGCCCCACGAGGTCGGCGCCGGCTTGACCACGTCGGTGCGGTACATCAGCAGGTTGGCGCCGCGGCCGTGCGGGACGCCGTAGGACTGGCCGTCGACCGAGTTCCACTGCTTGTTCTTGAGGCCCTCGAAGACCTCCTGGTAGTTGGAGATCAGATCGGTGTTGACCGGTGCCACATCGCCGCCGTAGATCAGCCGCAGCGAGGCGTCCCCGGACGCGGAGACCACGTCGTACTCGCCGGTCTTCATGAGCGTGACCATCTCGTCGGAGGTGGCCGCCACCTTGGTGTTGACCTGACAGCCGGTCTCCTTCTCGAAACCGGTCACCCAGTCCACCTTGGGGTCGGTCGAGCCGTCCTCGACGTAGCCGGCCCAGGCGATGACGTTGACCGCGCCCTCGCCGGCACCGAGCGACCCCAACTTGTCGATCTTGGGCACGCTCATCCCGCCCGGTCCGGACCCGCTGCCGCCGTCCTCGCCGCCGTCGCTGCAGCCGGCGAGCGTGAGCACGCCCGCCGCCAGCACCGCAATGATCGCCCTACCGGTGTGCCGCATCCGAGTCCTCCCTTGATGGAATCTCGATGACGTGCTCGTCGTGCCAGCTGAGGTGGACCGGCTTGCCGCGCAGCTCGGCCAGCGCCGCGGTCCCGGTGCGCTGGTTCTGTTCGACCACCACCATCCGGGCGCCCGCGTCCAGGTCGACCACGTAGCGGGTGACCGGACCGGCGTAGATGACCTCGGCGATCCGGCCGGGCACGCCGTCGCCGGTGAGCGCGATCTTTTCGGGGCGCACCGAGAACGTGCCAGCCCGGCCCACCAGCTCCTCGGCCACCGCGCCGGTGAGCAGGTTGGACGTGCCCACGAAGCCGGCCACGAACGGGGTGGCCGGCCGCTCGTACACCTCCTCGGGCGTGCCCACCTGGCAGATCACGCCGCGGTCGAAGACCGCCACCCGGTCGCTCATGGTCAGCGCCTCGCCCTGGTCGTGGGTGACGAAGACGAACGTGATGCCGACGTCGCGCTGGATCTGCTTGAGCTCCACCTGCATCTGCTCGCGCAGCTTGAGGTCAAGGGCGCCGAGCGGCTCGTCGAGCAGCAGCACCCGGGGGCGGTTGACCAGCGCCCGGGCCAGCGCGACGCGTTGCCGCTGGCCGCCGGACATGGCGCCGGGCCGGCGGTCGCCGAAGCCGTCCAGCCGCACCGAGCCGAGCGCGGCGAGCGCCCGCTCCCGGCGTTCGCGGCGGGCGACCTTGCGCACCTTGAGGCCATACTCGACGTTCTCCAGCACGGACATGTGCGGGAACAGCGCGTAGTCCTGGAAGACCGTGTTGACGTCCCGCTCGAACGGGGCCAGCCGGGTCACGTCCCGGCCGCTGAGTTCGACGGTGCCGGCGGTCGGCAGTTCGAAGCCGGCGATCATCCGGAGCACCGTGGTCTTACCGGAGCCCGAGGGTCCGAGCAGCGAGAAGAACTCGCCGTCGGCGATCGCCAGATCGATTCCGGCCACGGCCTCGACCGCGCCGAACGCTTTGCGCAGCCCGGTCAGCTTGATCGCCGGCGTACCCATGGGCTCAGCCTCACGAATCGCGGCTCCGTTGTAAATGGACAGTCTCAGCGAGCTACTTCGGTAGCCGCACCGTGACCTTCGTGCCGGTGGACTCGTGCGAGGACATCGTGATGGTGCCGTGGTGCCGCTCCACCACCACCCGGCACAGCGCCAGGCCGAGGCCGGCGCCCGGGATGCCGGTGTGCCGCACGTTGCCGCCGCGGTAGAGCCGGCGGAACAGCCGGGCCTGCTCCTCGGCCGGGATGCCGACGCCGCGGTCGGCGATGGTCAGCGCCACCACCTCGCCCTCGTCGACCAGGTTCACGGTCACCGTGGACTCCGGCGGGCTGAACTTCACCGCGTTGCTGAGCAGGCCGTCCAGCACCTGGCGCAGGCGCCGCTCGTCGCCCGGCACGGTGACCTTGTCGACCCGGTCCGCCTCCACCGCGATCCACCGCTCCCCGGTGGCGCCGGCGATCGCCTCGGTGACCAGCGCGGCCAGATCCACCGGGCCGGTCACCAGGTCGACGTGCCCGGATTCCAGGGTGGCCAGGTCCAGCAGCCGCTCGACCAGGTCGCGCAGCCGGGTGTTGTTGCGCTGCACCACCTCGACCAGGTCGCGCAGTTCGCCGAACGGGGTGTCGTCGGACGACTCGGCGATCAGGTCGATGTACGAGCCGATCGAGGTGAGCGGGGTGCGCAGCTCGTGCCCGACCAGCGCGATGTACTCGTCGGTGGCGGCCGCCAGGTGCAGCGACAGCACCTCGGCCCGGCGGTGCTCGAGGAACGCGCCGATCGAGCCCGCCACCCCGGTCAGCAGCATGCCGAGCGCCGGGTCGGGCTCCTGCCGGGTGGCCGAGAAGAACGCGATCACGCCGATCACCCGGTCGCCGCTGCGCACCGGCACCGCGCCGGCCGACGGCCAGTCCACCTCGGCGACCACCTGCGGCAGGATCGGCGCGCCGGGCGCCCGGACGTCCGGCACCCAGAGCAGCTCGCCGCTGTCCCAGCACTGCCCCACCAGGGCCTGCCCGCGCCCGATGCTGGCCGGCAGGGACAGGTCCCAGCCACCCGGGCCGATCCAGGTGGCGGTCGGGCGCAGCCGGTCGGTCACCTCGTCGACCAGCCAGAGGCGCACGTACGGCCAGCGCATGGTGGTGCCGATCGCGGCCAGGATGCGGTTGCCCGCGTCCGGCGCCGCCGGGTCGGTGGCCAGCACCTTCAGCACCTCGTTCTTGCAGGCCTGGTACTGCCGCGCCCGGTGCTGAGCGGTGTAGTCGTGCATCGCGGCGACGGCGGAGACCACCGCGCCGGTCGCGCCCCGGACCGGCCGGGCGTTCACCCGGTACCAGCGGTCACGGCCCTCGCCGTCGGACATCAGCAGCTCGACGTGATCCACCCGCTCGCCCTGCAGGGCCCGGAACATCGGCAGCTCGGACTCCGGCATGACGCTGCCGTCCGGGCGGCGGACGGCGTACCGCTCGCTCAGCTCACCGACCGGGGCGGTCCGGTCGACCTCGCCGAACACCTCACGCAGCGCCCGGTTGATCATGAGGTGCCGGCCGGACGGGTCGCAGGCGCTGACCCCGGTGTCCAGGCAGTCCAGCAGCACGTCGAGCATGGCCGCCTCGGACTGCACGGAGGCGCGGTCGAGGTAGCCGCGCAGCGCCTCGGTCAGCTCGGGCACCCCGAACGGCTTGCCGATCACGCCTGCCGCGCCGACGTCGGCGAGCCGCGGGTCACCCGGCAGCAGGTAGGCGGTGACCAGCACCACCGGGATGCCGGCCAGCTCGGGGTCGGCCTTGATCGCCCGGCACAGCGCGAGGCCGTCCCGGTGCGGCATGTCCACGTCGGCGACCAGCAGGGCCGGCCGGTGCTCGCGGACCGCGGCCAGGCCGGCCTCGCCGTCGTCGGCGACCACCACTTCGTGCCCGAGCCGGCGGATCACCCGAGCGATGACCCGCTGGTGATCGATGTTGTCCTCGGCCACCACCACGAGTGCCATAATCGCAGGTTAAACCAGACAAACCGCGCCACGCCGGGCATTCCAGGAGCTGATGTAGCTTGGCCAAGTGTCGGACAACTCCATCGGGCTGAGGTCCGAACGCGGCCAGGTTCTCGCCGCCGTCATGCTCTGCACGGCACTGGTCGCCATCGAGGCCACCATCCTCGCCACGGCGGTGCCGTCCATCGTCCGGGACATCGGCGGTTTCACCGAGTTCCCCTGGCTCTTCTCGACATATCTGCTGGCGCAGGCCGTCTCGGTGCCGATCTACGGCAAGCTCATGGACCTGTTCGGCCGCAAGCCGGTGATCCTCTGGGGCGTCGGGCTGTTCCTGCTCGGCTCGATCCTGTGCGGGGTGGCCTGGAGCATCTGGCCGCTGATCGCGTTCCGGGTGCTGCAGGGCCTGGGCGCCGGCGCGATCATGCCGACCACCATCACGATCGTCGGCGACCTCTACTCGGTGCGCGAGCGGGCCAAGGTGCAGGGGTACGTGGCGAGCGTCTGGGGCATCGCCTCGGTGGTCGGGCCCACGCTGGGCGGGGTGTTCAGCGAGTACGTCTCGTGGCGGTGGATCTTCTTTGTCAACATCCCCCTCTGCCTGCTGGCCGCCGCGATGATCGTGCGCCGGTTCCACGAGCGGGTCGAACGCGGCCACCCGGTGATCGACTACCGCGGTGCCGCGCTGCTCTCGGCGGGCCTCGCGCTGGTCGTGCTCGGCGCGCTGGAGGGCGGCCAGAGCTGGGCCTGGGACTCGCCGGTGAGCATCGCCATCCTGGCCGGCGGGGTGACCGCGCTGACCGTGTTCGTGCTGGTGGAACGCAAGGCGCCGGAACCCGTACTGCCGCTGTGGATCTTCCAGCGCCGGCTGCTGGTCACGTCCGGCCTGATCTCGGTGGGCGTCGGCGGGATCCTGTACGGGCTCACGTCGTACGTGCCCACCTATGCCCAGGAGGTGCTCGGCGCGGGCCCGCTGGTCGCCGGGTTCACGCTGGCCACGCTGACCCTGGGCTGGCCGATCGCGGCGAGCCAGTCCGGGAAGGTCTACATCAGGCTGGGGTTCCGTGGCTGCGCCCTGGTCGGCACGGCCCTGATTCTGGCCGGCTGCGCGCTGCTGCTCCGGCTCGGCCAGGACTCGACGGTGTGGGAGGTCGGCGCGTACGGCCTGGTGATCGGCCTGGGCATGGGCCTGACCGCGTCGCCGACGCTGATCGCCGCCCAGTCCAGCGTCGGCTGGGCCGAGCGCGGCGTGGTGACCGCCAACAACATCTTCCTGCGCTCGCTGGGCAGCGCGGTCGGCGTGGCGGTCTTCGGCGCGATCGCGAACGCCGCGATCGGCGGCGGACCGGTCGACCCGGCCCGGCTCACCGTGGCGGTGCAGCGCATCTTCGTCGGCCTCGCGCTCGTGGCCGTGGTGCTGGTGGTTCTGGCGTCGCTGATGCCGAAGTCCGCCGATCGGGCACTACTATCGTAGTGTGGGGGTCGTGCCGGGACGACGGGAAGAACTGCTGGACGCCGCAATCGAGGTGCTCGGCGAGTCCGGCATGCACGGGCTCACCCACCGCCGGGTGGACAGCGCGGCCGGCCTGCCCGCCGGCTCCACGTCCAACCATTTCCGCACCCGGGACGCGCTGCTCGACGCGGTGGTCGAGCGGTTCTCCGCCCGCGAGCGGCAGATCTGGGAGGACATCGCGGCCCGGCTGCACCCGCGCACCCCGGTCGAGTTGGCCCTGGCCATGGCCGAACTGGCCCGCGGTCTCACCGGCCCGCACCGCCGGGTGAGCCTGGCCCGCTACGCGATCCTCGTCGAGGCCGGCATCCAGCCGTCGCTGCGGGCCCGGCTGCTGGCCACCGGCGCCGAGGTAAACACCTGGTTCCTGACCTGGCTGCGGCTGGCCGGCTCCACCGACCCCGTACGCGACGCGCCGCTGCTGATGAACCACTGGTCCGGCCTGGTCCTGCACGAACTGGCCGTACCCGACCCGGCATTCGACCCGTCGGTGCAGCTCACCGCCCTGGTAACCCGCGTCATCCGCCCGGAGGTGCCCGCATGACCGAGATCTGGACCCTGATCGAAAGCCGGCGGCTGAGCGTGGCCGGCCTGCTCGACGACCTGTCCCCCGCCGAATGGGAGAAACCGTCGCTGTGCCCCGGCTGGACGGTGCGCGACGTCGCCGCCCACCTGACGCTCCAGCAGATGGGCCTGCGCGACGCCCTCCCGGTGCTGACCCACTGGAAGGGCAGCATGCACCGCACCATTGCCGACGCGGCCCGCCGCCGCTCCGCCGAACTGACCACCGCCCAGATCGCCGCCGACATCCGGGACACGGCCGCCCGGCGCCGCCGCAACCTCGGCGTCACCCCGCTGGAGACCCTCACCGACCTGCTGGTACACGAACAGGACATGGCTATCCCGCTGGGCCGCGAGGTGCCGATGCCGCCGGAGGCCGCGGCGCTGTCCTGCAAGCGGGTCCTGACCATGCGGATGCCACCACCGCAGCCGTCGATGCGCAGGACGGCCGGCCTGCGCCTGGTGGCAACCGACATCGACTGGTCGCACGGCACCGGACCGGAGGTGGCCGGGCCGATGGCCGCGCTGCTGCTGATCACCACGGGCCGCACGGTGGCGCTCCCCCGCCTGAGCGGCCCGGGCATGGCTGCACTTACCGCACGATTCGAAGCCGCCGGCGGCTGAGCGGTTACCGCGGGAACAGCGTCCGGACGAAGGCGGCCAATCCGACCAGCAGCGCGGCCGCGGCCGTGGCGGCGGCCACCGCGGACCAGTCCGGGTCGCCCTGCCAGTCCCACGAGATCGGCGGCGGCGGGTCGGCGGCGGCCGCGGGCGGCCACACCGCCACGGCTACGGCCGAGGCGGCGCGTTCGCTGTTGTCGTAGTAGGCGGGACCGGCTCGTTCGCAGGTTGCGGTCGGCTGGACGCCGATCGGCGCCACATACGTGAGACGGGTGCACGCCCGCAGTTCGTGGAGTTCGGCGTGCACCTGGACACCGCCGGTGACCGGCTCGGCGGTGCCGAACGCGCCCAGCGCCCCCAGGGCCAGCACCAGCACCGGCAGCAGGCCCCAGCCGGCCGGGCGCCAGCGGCGGCCGCCGGCCAGGGCCGCGTTCACCGCGAACAGCACCAGGATCACCGCCACCGCCGGCACCAGTAGCCACCGGATCGCGGCGGGGTCCGGCCCGGCCTGTTCGGCGATCAGGAGGACGACCCCGGCCGCCAGCAGCCCGGCCGGGATCAGCAGCACCTTGCGCACCGCACCGACCCGGCTGAGCAGGGCGACCGCCAGCAGGAGCACCCCGGCGACGACCAGGATCGGGGGCAGCGGGCTGCCGTGGCCGCCGAACTCCAGGGGCCAGCCGTAGCCGTCGTTCTCGTGGTCGACCGCCAGGGCCGCCAGGGTCAGCAGCGCCAGGCCGGCCAGCGCGCGGCGGCCGGGACCGCGGCGGCCGTCGTGCCGGCTGGCGGCCAGGGCGAGCAGGGCCGCGGTGGCCAGCGTGCCGGTGTACGGGACGATCTCGCGGTGCAGCAGCGTCTGGGCCGCCTGCACCGCGGCCAGCGTCACGAACAGCAAGATCCATCGATGGGTGGGCACCGGGGCATGGTGCCAGAAATGGGCTCCGGTCGATGTCCCATCCGCCGATTGGGCTAACCTCTTCGGCCAGTCGACCATGGCACCCGAACGGCACCCCCGCTATACCTCAGACCATCCCGGCCGCCTCCGATGGAAGAGCCATGTCAGAAGTACGTCCCGAGCGTCGGATCAGCGGCGTGGTCGCCCTCGCGTTCGCGCTGTTCGCCTTCGGTTCCGGGTGGTTCCTCATCGGCCTGGTGCACGTGTGGTCGCACCCGATCGTCGGGTGGTTCTCGCCGCTCGCCATGTCGGTCCTGGTGACCTACGCGTACGTGCGGGTCAGCCGCAGCCCGCACCTGCCCGCCGCCACCCGGCGGTTCTGGCAGCACCTCACCATGTCCGGCTTCGCGCTGATCGCCACCGTCGTCAGCGCCATGGACGACATGCTTCTGTCCGGTCCGGTGCCGACGCAGCAGTTCAGTACGCGCACCCTGGTACTGCTCACGGTGATCCTGGCGTTCGTGCTCTGGGCCCTGCTCCGGTTGCCGGCCTGGCAGCGCACCCCGGGCGACTGGGCCCGCTTCGCGATCGACACCGGCGTCCTGGTGATCACCTGCGGCGGCCTGCTCTGGCAGTTCTCGCTCCGGCACGCCGAGGTGTGGCAGGGCCAGGGCGCGGCGATGCTCGGTATCTGCGTGCTCGCCCTGACCGGCATGATCGCCATCGCGAAGGTGGCCTTCGCCGGCACCGGGCAGCTGGACCGGCGCGCGCTTCAGCTGCTCTCCGGCGGCGTGGCCGGCTCGTCGGCGACCGGTGCCCTGGCACCGTTCCTGGTCGACCGCCCCTACCTGAGCACCGCGATCCTGTCGGTGCCGATCGCCACCCTGTTCACCGCGCTGGCCGCCGAACGGCAGCGCCGCGCGAAGCCCGAGGAGCCGGCCGAGGAGCAGCCGCTGGGCCGCCGGTTCAGCGTGCTGCCGTACCTGGCGGTCGCCGCGATGACCGGGACGCTGCTGGTCGGCGAGGCCGGCCGGGGCGGCGACCAGCTCTTCATCGCGGTCTGCGTGGCGGCGCTGACCGCGCTGGTCGTGATCCGGCAGATCACCGCGCTGCGCGACAACCGCCGGCTGCTCGACACGGTCGACGCCAACCTGCAGCAGCTCAACGCGTACCAGCGGAAGCTGGCCCACGAGGTGACCCACGACGCGCTCACCGGGATCGCGAACCGGCCGGCGTTCACCGAGCAGGCCACCGCCCGGCTGGCCGCCGGCGACGGATGCCACGTGGCGCTGCTCGACCTCGACGACTTCAAGGTGGTCAACGACCGGCTCGGGCACAGCATGGGCGACGCCCTGCTGCGCGCCGTGAGCGGGCGGCTGCTCGAGCGGCTGCGTCCCGCGGACCTGGTGGCCCGGCTCGGCGGCGACGAGTTCGTGCTGCTGCTGCCCGGCCTGGACGACGAGCGCGTGGCCGCGCTGCTGGCCGAGGTGGCCGACGCGGTGCAGCAGCCGCTGTCGCTGCACGGCCACGACCTGGCGCCCCGGCTGAGCATCGGCGTCACCGCCGCGCAGGAGGGCGACACCCCGGAGGAGATGATCCGCCGGGCCGATGTGGCGATGTACGCGGCCAAGAACATGGGCGGCGCCCGCTGCACCTGGTTCGACCCGATCATGGACCAGCTCGCCGACGCGGACGCCCGGCTGGCCGCCGACCTGCGCCAGGCCATCGCCCGCGACGAGCTGTTCCTGCTCTACCAGCCGATCGTCGAGCTGCCGCACGGCCGGCTCGCCGGTGTCGAGGCGCTGCTCCGCTGGCGGCACCCCGAGCACGGCCTGGTCTCGCCCGGCGTGTTCATCCCGCTGGCCGAGCGCAACGGCTACATCGTCGAGCTGGGCCGGTGGGTGCTGGAGCAGGTGGTCCGTCAGGCCGCCGAGTGGGAGCGGACGTACGGGCCGAACGCACCCGAGAAGGTCAGCGTCAACATCTCGGCCCGGCAGCTGCGCGAGCCCGGCTTCCCGGCCCAGGTGGCCGAGCTGCTCCGGGAGTCCGGCCTGGACCCGTACCGCCTGGTCGCCGAGGTCACCGAGACCGCGGTGCTGGGCACCGGCGAGGCTCTGGATGCCGTACGCGAGCTGCACGCGCTCGGCATGCGGGTGGCGCTGGACGACTTCGGCACCGGCCAGTCCTCGCTGAGCCTGCTGGTCGACTGCCCGGTCAAGGTGCTCAAGGTGGACAAGTCGTTCGTCGACGGGGTCACCGGCACCAGCGCGCAGGCGGTCATCGTGGACGGCCTGATCGGCATCACCGAGGGCCTGCGGATCGAGGCGGTGGCCGAGGGTGTGGAGACCGAGGACCAGGCATTCCGGCTGCACAAAATGGGGTACCGGTTCGCCCAGGGCTTCCATTTCGCCCGTCCGATGGCCGGCGACGACATCGCCCTGCTGCTGGGCGTCTCAGTGACCGGGAAAGTTGACAATTTCCACTGACTTAGTGGACAAGGTGGGGTTAGCCGGGCAGTATCCGTTCGGTGGATTTCACCCTGGCGCTGGCCGGCCTCGGCGTCGGCATCATCGTCGGCCTGACCGGCATGGGCGGCGGCGCCCTGATGACTCCGGTCCTCGTGCTCGTCTTCGGCGTGCCGCCGGTCGCGGCGGTCTCCAGCGACCTGGCGGCCAGTGCCGTGATGAAACCGTTCGGCGGCTGGGTGCACGCCCGGCGCGGCACGGTGAACTGGGCGATGGTGGGCTGGCTGTGCGCCGGCAGCGTACCGTTCGCGTTCGTCGGTGTGCTGCTGCTGCGGCTGGTCGGCGACGACGCCCGGATGCAGCAGGTCATCAAGATCGCGCTCGGGGTGGCGCTGCTGCTGGCGGCCGGCGGCCTGGTGCTCAAGGCCTGGGTGAGCCGGCGCCAGCCGGAGACACCGCCGGTGCACGTACGCGTCAAGCCGCTGCCCACCGCGCTGGTCGGCGCGGCCGGCGGTCTCATCGTGGGCCTCACCTCGGTGGGCTCCGGCTCGCTGATCATCGTGGCGTTGCTCGCGCTGTACCCGGCGCTGCGCGCCAACCACCTGGTCGGCACCGATCTGGTGCAGGCCGTGCCGCTGGTCACCGCGGCGGCTCTCGGGCACGCGTTCTTCGGCGACCTCCAGCTCGACCTGGCCGCCGCGGTGCTGCTCGGCTCGATCCCGGGCGTGCTGATCGGCTCGCGGATCTCGTCGCGCGCGCCGGCCGGGCTGATCCGCCCGGCCCTGGTGATCGTGCTGCTGGCCAGCGCCCTCAAGCTGTTCGACCTGTCCACCGCCGTGGTGGGCGTGGTCTCCGGCGTCGCGGTGCTGGTCGCGATCGGCCTTGCGGTGGCCCGGAAAATGACGGCGGCCCGGCCGGCCGAGGAGGCCGAGCCGGACCGCACGCCGGTACCCCAACCCTAGTCCTGCACGAACACCGCCACGGTGCGGGCGGGAACGGTGAACGTGCCGCTCGACGACGCGAACGACGCCGTGCGGACGACCGGGTCGGCCGAGGCCCGCTGGACCGGATGCAGGGCGACCCGCTTACCGGCCAGCGCGGCCACGGACTGGGTGGTGGCCGCCGAGGTGGCGTTGAGGACCACCGTCACCGAACGCCAGTTGCGGTCGATACCCCGTCCGTCCAGGGTCATGGTGATGACCCCCGGGGTCTCGGCCGCGCCCGACAGCGGGAACGACAGTCGCTTCTGCACCTCGGCGGCAGTCGGCAGGCCGAAGACCGGCGACGAGTTGCGGATCTTCAGCAGTTCGCGGTAGGTCGCGTCGGCCTGGTTGATCGCGGCACAGTCCGGCACCAGCGCGGGATCCGCGAGCAAGGGCCGGGCATATTGCCACTTAGCGGAGTTGTCGGCAGCGGGCGGCAGGCCCCGGCCGAACCCGTTGCCGGCGACACAGTCCCAGATGATCTCGTTGAACCAGTCGCCCGAGTTGTACGAGTTGCGGTCCAGCGACTTCGAGCGCAGCCGCTCGGTGCCGGTGGCCACGAACCCGACGCCCTGGCCGAGCGCCGTGGTGGCCAGCGCCACGGTCTGCGCCCGGGCCCGGTCGGCCGCGGAGGTCCGCTGCGGGAGCTTGTACGCGAACGCGTCGTACAGGATCTCGTTGTCGTGCGCGTCGACGTAGGTGATCGCCTCGTCCGGTGCGGCGTTGTAGCCGGCCGGCGAGCCGTTGTAGTCGACCTGGCTGCCGGTCACCGTCCGGCCCGAGGAGTCCACGAACCGGTAGGACGCCAGGTTGCCGGACAGCCCGACCTTGATCTGGTCCTGCGAGTGCAGCAGCCGCGCCTTCTGCTCCGCCGCGGTGCCGTTCACCGGGTCCCCGTTCGGGTCGGTGAACAGGCCGGACGCGAAGCCCTGCACGCGCGGGTTCTCGTCGAACGGGCCGCCGCCGCGGACCGCGTCGCGCAGCCGGTCGTTGAACGTGCCGATGCCGGTGCCGGCCATGTTCGCCTGGGTGGCCTGCACGAACCGGGCGTCGCCGGCCACCTCGCCGAAGTTCCAGCCCTCGCCGTACACGTAGATGTTCCGGCCGTCCACGCCGTCCCGGCCCGGCGTGAGCTTGTCCAGCGCGGACCGCACGGCCAGGATGTTCGCCTTCGGGTGGTGGCCCATCAGGTCGAACCGGAAACCGTCCACCTTGTACGCCTTGGCCCAGGTCACGATCGAGTCGACGACCAGCTTGCCCATCATCGCGTTCTCCGGCGCGGTGTTGGCGCAGCAGGTCGAGTTGGCCACCGAGCCGTCGGCGAGCAGCCGGTGGTAGTAGCCGGGCACGATCTGGTCGAGCACCGACTTGGCGTCGGTGCCGGCCGCCGAGGTGTGGTTGTAGACCACGTCCATGACGACCCGCAGGCCGGCCTGGTTGACCCCGGCCACCATCTGCCGGAACTCCTTCGTCCGGGCCGCGCCCTCCGGGTCCACCGCGTAGCCGCCCTCGGGCACCGTGTAGTGCAGCGGGTCGTAGCCCCAGTTGTAGCCGTCGGTGGCGGCCACCGCGGCCACGCAGGCCTGCTGCTGGTCCGAGTCGGGCGGCAGCTTGGCCAGGTCGCAGGCCGGTTGCTGCTGGTCGGCCCGCTTCTCCGGGATGGTGGCGAAGTCGAACGCGGGCAGCAGGTGCAGGTGGGTGACGCCGGCGCCGGCCAGCCCGGCCAGGTGTTTCATGCCGGCCGAGCCGGGCCGGGTGAACGCGGCGAACGTGCCCCGCTCGGCGGCCGGCACGGTGGCGTCCGCGATCGAGAAGTCCCGCACCGACAGCTCGGAGATCTGGATCTTCGCGGGTGCGGTGGCGGCCGGCTTGCGCAGGCCGGACCAGCCGGCCGGGGCGAGCGCCGGGTCGGCCAGGTCGGCGACCTGGCTCAGCTTGGAGTCGGCCGAGAGGGCGACGGCGTACGGGTCGGTGACCGCCGCGGTGACCACCTTGCGCGCGGCCGGCTGCCACGCGGTGACCCGGTACTGGTAGTACTTGCCTTTCCAGGTGGCCGGCCCGCGGGCGGTCCAGACGCCGGTCCGGTCGTCACGGAACATCCCGACGGTCTGCGGCGCCGCGGCCGGGGTGTCATAGAGCAGCAGATCCACGTTCGCGGCGGTGGGAGCCCAAACCCCGAGGGTGGTACGGCCGCCGGCCAGCACCGGACCGAGCCGGGCCTCGGTGGCGGCCGGGTAGAGGGCGTCGAGCACCGCCGCGGTCTGCACGCCGGTGGCCGAGAGCAGCTTGCCGGCCGCGTCCCGCTCGGTCGCCACCACCTGCCCGCGCAGGATCTCGGCGACGTCGGCCGAGCCCACCTTGAACGCGTCGTACTGCCACAGGTGCGGGAACGCGACGCGCTGCTTCTCGGTCAGGCCGTTGCGCTTGGCGGCCAGCCGCAGCGACTGGTAGGTGCCGGTCAACTCGCCGCCGGCCACGCCGATCCCGCCGCCGGCCGCGTACACCAGATCGTAGATTTTGCCGTCGGTGTTCTCGCTCGGCTGCCACGCGAGCGTGCCCCGATCGAGCCAGACCGCCTTCGACGTGGCCAGGTCGACCTCGCCGCCCGCGCCGGACTTCTTGACCGGCGGCAGCAACCGGTCCGGGACCCCGGCGAGCAGCCAGACCTCGCGGCCCGCCGCGGCGAAGTCTAGCCGCTGGTCGGTGGGCAGGTCCTTGGTGTCGCCGTTGTGGATGATGTAGTTCAGCCCGGTGGCGCCGGCGGCCAGCGGCACCTTGAACGTGACGCCGAAACCGTCGGTGGCGGCCGGCTGCAGCGGCGCCGACCAGTCGGTCGGGTTGGCCGCGCCGTCCCAGACGTGCAGGCCCCAGCCCTCGTAGTCGCCGGCCGGACGGTGGTAGTGGATGACCGCGGTGTTCGGGTCCTGCGCCGGGTCGTCCTCGCCGGTGGCCGCCTTGCGGGTCGGGTAGACCGCGGTGTCGCCCTGCTTGAGCCACACCTCGGCGTTCCTGCTCGGGTCGAGCGAACGGTCGCCGTCGGTGTCCTTCCCGCCGTCCTTGTTGACCACGATGAAGTTCATGGTCTTGGCGCCGGGCTTCAGTTTCACGTACGCGAACCGGCCGTAGGAGTCCTCGCCGGCGAACGGCTGCCCGGCCGGCCAGGTGGTCTGCATCGACTCGTCGACGTCGCCCCAGACGTACAGGCCCCAGTCGTCGTAGTCGCCGTCCGCGCGCTGGTAGTGCACCACCGCGTAGTCGGGGCTGGTGGACACGACCGGGGTGCCGACCACGATGGTGCTGGTGGACGAGGCGAGCCGGCCCCGGCTGTCGCGCACCACCGCCTTGTACCGCACCGGGGTGGCGCCGGCCAGCCCGGTCAGGTCGTGGTGCACGGTGTACGGCGCCCGGGTCGCGGTGCCGACCAGCTCCCACGGCCCGTCGCCGACCTGCGCCGCAAAGGTCACGGTGGCCAGCGGGTCACCGGTGGTCTGCGCGGTGACCGTGGCCCGGGTGGGCACCGCGGCGCCGGCCGCCGGGGCGGTGATGGTCACGGTCGGCGCGGCCGACGGCACCGGCACCGGGGTGTCGGCGCGCAGCACCAGGGCGGACAGCGCCGGCACGGTCACCGCCAGCTTGCCGTCGGCGGCCGCCTTGACGGTCGCGGCGCCGCCGTAGATGCCGCGGAAGTTGGCACCGGCCGACCAGGTGTCGATGGTGACGGTCTGCGCGGTGGTCGCGTTGTTGACGGCCACCACGTACTCGTTGCGCTTACCCGGGTCGAGGCGGGACGCCGCGAAGATGCCCGGGCCGTCCGCCGCGAACCTCGTGGTCTGTACCCCGCTGGTGAGCGCCGGGTGCTTGGCGCGCAGCTCGCCGAGGGCCGCGATGGTGCGGTAGATCGGGTGCGCGGTGTTGTAGTTGCTCTGCGCGTGGGTGCGGTCGGTGCCGATCAGGTCGTCGTCCAGGTAGTCCGCGGTCTTCGAGGCGAACAGGTCCTGCCGGGCGTCCTTGTCGCCGCCCGGGCCGGTGAAGCCCTGCTCGTCGCCGGAGTAGACCACCGGCTGGCCGCGGGTCAGGAACATCAGCTCGTGCGCCAGCTGGTCGCGGCGCAGGTGGGTGGACGCGTCGGTGCCGCCGGCCGCGATGAACGAGCCGATCCGGCCCATGTCGTGGTTGCCGAGGAAGGTGGGCAGCCGGTCGGCGTGGGTGTCCCGGGCGGTGTAGAGCGAATCCTTGGCGTAGAGGTCGGACAGCACCTGCGCGGAACCGGCGCCGGTCACGAACGCCTTGGCCGCCTCCTGGAACGAGAAGTCCAGGATCGCGGGCAGGCCGCCCTGCCGGACGTACGTGGACTCGATCTCCTGGTCGGCGCTGTAGACCTCACCGAACATGAAGAAGTCGTCCGGCGCTGCCTTCTCGATCCCCGCCGCGAACTGCGGCCAGAAGTCGAGGTTGGTGTGCTTGACGGTGTCCAGCCGGTAGCCGTCGATGCCGGTGTCGCGGATCCAGTCCGCGTAGATCTTGGTCATCCCGCGCACCACCTCGGGCCGCTCGGTCCACAGATCGTCCAGGCCGAAGAAGTCGCCGTACTCGCTGTTCTCGCCGACGAAGGTCGAGTTGCCGCGATTGTGGTACATCGTCGGGTCGTTGAGCCAGGACGGCACCCGGACCTTCCGGTCCGCCGCGGTCGGGAAGACCGGCGTGTACGGGAACGACTCGTTCGACACCTTGGGGAAGCCGTTGGTGCCGTCCGCGTAATTGCGGTCCTCGAACGCCCGGCCCTGCGCGTCGGTGTACGGCGAGGTGGTCTTGTCGATGTACGTGTACTCGTTCTCGGCGTACTGGATCACGTCTGCGGTGTGGTTGACGATGATGTCCAGGTAGATCTTCATGTCCCGCTGATGTGCGAGCTTGACCAGCCGCTTCAGGTCGGCGTTGCTGCCGAAGTGCGGGTCGACCTGGGTGAAGTCGGTGATCCAGTAGCCGTGGTAGCCGGCCGAGATGTCGGTGCCGCTGCCCTGCACCGGGCGGTTCTTGAAGACCGGGGCGAGCCAGATCGCGGTGGTGCCGAGGCCCTCGATGTAGTCCAGCCGGTCGATCACGCCCTGCAGGTCGCCGCCGTGGTAGAAGCCCTTGTCGGCGGGGTCGAACCCGGTGGCCATCCGGTCGCCGGACAGCCCACCCTTGTCGTTGCGGGTGGAACCGTTGGCGAAACGGTCGGGCAGCACGAAGTAGAACTGCTCGGCGGTGTCCAGCCGGTCGGAACCCCAGTGCGCGAGCACCGCGTCACTGGGCGGCGGTGGTGGGGCCGCCTGCGCTTGCGCGGGGACGGCGATCAGTAAGGGAAGAAATAGGCACAACACGGCGGCCAGCAGCCGCCGTGGACGGTGTTCGACCACAATGTCCCCTTCAGTTATGGACTGCCCAGACCTGCACGGCCGGGCCGTAGCCATCGATGGCGGTGGCACCATCAGGTTCGGTGTACAGCGGCTTGGCGCCGCCGTAAAGGTTCTCGAAGCGGGTGGCGCCGGGCAGGCCGGTCAGCGCGAGCGGTTCCCCGGCCGCCCGGCGGCACAACACCAGCACCGTCTCCCCCGCAGTCTCGCGCAGGAAGACCAGGCTGTCGCCGTCCGCGTGCACCCAGCGCAAACCGCCGCGGCGCAGCGCGTCCGACGACCTGCGCAGCCGGACCAGGGTCCGGTAGCGGTCGAACGTCGCGGTGTCCCAGGCCGCCGGCCGGTCCCACGGCATCGGCTGCCGGGCTTCCTCGTTGTCGGCACCGGTCAGCCCGATCTCGTCGCCCGCGAAGATCATCGGGGTGCCGGGCAGGGTCAGCAGCAGGCCGGCCGCGACCTCCTGGCGGGCCGCGCCGCCGACCACCGTGCGGATCCGGGCCGTGTCGTGCGAGCCGAGGATCTGCCATGACGTCGTCCAGGACCGCCAGGACATCTGGGCCGCGAACGCCGACATGGTGGCCACGGTCGACCGGGCGTCCCGCCGCGGCACCTCGCCGGGAACACCGAGGAAGTCGTCGAACGGCAGGTCGTCGGCGCGCAGCCAGCTCCACACCGGGCGGGTGAACCCGGCGTAGTTCATGGTCCCGTGCCAGCCGTCCCGGTCCAGGTCGCCGGTGGCGTCGTGGCCGTGCTCGGCGATCAGCAGGCCGTCCGCGCGGGCGTCGGCGACGGCCCGGCGCAGCAGCGCGGCCACCTCGTGGGTCCAGTCGTCGGCGCCGCGCCGCCCGGTCATGTTGGCCACGTCGATCCGCCAGCCGTCCAGGCCGTACGGCCGGGACAGCCAGTGCTGGGTCAGCTGGTGGAAGCGGTCGCGCAGGCCGGCGCTGCCCCAGTTCAGCTTGGGCAGCCCGGCCAGGCCCAGCCAGGACTCGTAGGAGCCGCCCGGGCCGAAGTAGTAGTAGTCCGGCCGGTCGGCGAACCACGGGTGTCCGGTGCCGGTGTGGTTGGTGGTCAGGTCGCCGAGCAGCCGCCAGCCCCGGGCGTGCACAGCGGCGGACAGCCGGGACAGCGCCGCGTCGCCGCCGAGCAGCGGGTCGACCCGGTCGAAGCCGGCCGCGTCGTAGCGGTGGTTGGAGCCGGCCGGGAAGAACGGCGTGAGATAGAGGGTGTCGGCGCCGAGGGCGGCCACATGGTCGAGCCGGCGGGTGATGCCGTCCAGGTCGCCGCCGTAGAGCACCTCGGTGGCGCCCGGACCGGACACCACCGGGGTGTCCCAGCCGGCCCGGGTGGCCCACGCCGGGGTGTCCCGGTCGTTCGCGGCGGCCGACCGGGCGAACCGGTCCGGGAAGATCTGGTAGACCACGGCGTCGCGGGCCCACGCCGGCGGTGCCGGATGCGCCACCAGCCGGAAGTCGGTGGCGTCCGGCACGTCGTAGTGGGTCAGGCCGAGGCCGGTCAGCCAGCGCACCCCGGCCGTGGTGCGGATCAGGAAGCGGTACGGCGTGACCGGGTTGCGCACCGGGATGTCGGCCCGCCACCAGACGTCGCCGTCCAGGTCGGTGCGGTCGACGACGGCCGAGGTGAAGACCGGCTCGCCGTCGATGATCCAGCGCAGGTGGATCCGGCTGGCCCGGGTGCCGGCGGGCACCCGGACGAAGACGCTGACCGTCTCGCCGAGTGCCGGGCTCTGCGACGAGACGTACAGCGCGGACCCGTCGTGGTGCGGTCTCATCCCTTGACGGCCCCCGAGGTGAGTCCCTCCACGATGTACCGCTGGAGGAGTTGGAACACCAGCACGGTGGGCACCGCGGTGAGCAGCGTGCCGGCGCAGAACATGCCGAAGTTGTTGTTCCGCTCGCCGGCCACCAGGCCGAACAACCCCACCGAGAGGGTCTTGGAGTTGGCCTCGGTGAGGAACACATTGGCGAACACGAACTCGTTGACGGTGCCGATGAACGCCAGCAGGCCGGTCACCGCGATCACCGGCGCCACCAGCGGCAGCAGGATCCGGAAGAAGATCTGTACGTGCGACGCCCCGTCCACGGTGGCCGACTCGTCCAGCTCGCGCGGCACCGTGTCGAAGAAGCCCTTCATCAGCCAGGTGCCGACCCCGAGCGCGGTGCCGAGGTACAGCAGGGTCAGGCCCCACCAGGTGTTGAAGCCGATTGCCGGCCAGTAGTCGGTGATCGTCGAGAACATCAGGAAGATCGCCACGACCGCCAGGAACTGCGGAAACATCTGGATCAGGAGCAGCGACAGCAGACCCACCCGCCGGCCCTTGAACCGCCGGCGGCTGAACGCGAACGCGGCCAGCGCGGACAGGAACACCGAGACGAGCGACGCGATCCCGGCGATCATCACCGAGTTCAGGAACCAGCTGCCGAACGCGGTGGTGTCGAACAGATTGGTGAAGTTGACGAGCGACGCCCCGGTGGGCACCAGCTCGCTGGAGGACAGGGTGCCGAGCGGATTGAGCGCCGCGGACACCACGAACACGATCGGGCCGAGCGAGAACAGCACCGCGATGAGCCCGACCGCGTGCCGCCAGCCCACCAGTTTCAGCCACCTGGTCACGAGTACACCTCCTCCTGCTTGCGGGTACGCCGGAAGCTGATGGCCGAGACGATGCCGACGATCAGGAAGATGAAGATCGAGATCGCCGCGGCGTAGCCGTACTGCGCACCGCTGCCGCCGAACGCGAGCCGGTAGGTGTAGGTGATCAGCAGGTCGGTGGCGCCGTTGGCCGGGTTGTCCGGCGGGAACGGCCCGCCGTCGGTGGTCAGGTAGATCGCGTTGAAGTTGTTGAAGTTGAACGCGAACGACGAGATCAGCAGCGGCGTCAGCGCGACCATGAGCAGCGGGAACACGATCATCCGGAAGCTTTCCCAGGGTCCCGCGCCGTCGATCCGGGAGGCCTCGCTGAGCTCGGCCGGGATGGCCTGCAGGGCGCCGGTGGTCACCAGGAACATGTACGGGTAACCGAGCCAGAGCTGCACCAGCAGCACCGCTATCCGGGCCGCGGTCGGCTCACCCAGCCAGTCCACGTGCAGACCGAACAGGCTGTTGATCAGGCCGAAGTCGGTGTTGAACATGTCCCGCCAGACCAGCAGCATGGCGAACGCCGGCATCGCGTACGGCAGCACCAGCACCACGCGGTAGAGGTTGCGGCCGCGCACCCGGCGCGAGTGCAGGGCGATCGCGACGAACATGCCGAGCACGAAGGTCCCGCCGGTGGAGCCGACGGCAAAGGCAAAATTCCAGATGAGCGTACGCAGGAACGGCCCGGAGATGGTCGGGTCGGTGATCACCCGGGTGAAGTTGTCGAACCCGACGTTCACCTTCCAGCCCTGCGCCAGCCGCTCGCCGTCGGAGGCCACGAAGGAACCGAGTGCCTCGTCCGCGGTCCAGCTCCGGCCGGTCGCGGTGTCCCGGATGCAGTCGCAGCCCTCGTCGTAGGCCCGGCCGGCCACGCCCTCGTACGCCCGGGACAGGCCGGACGACCGGATCGCGCCGCCCGCGGTCGGCACCGCCAGCGCGGTGACTTCCTGGCTGCGCAGGCTGGCCTGGCCGGTGGTGAGCAACGTGTAGCCGTCGGCCGCGGTGACCCGGCCGGCGCTGTTCAGCGTCACGGCGCCGGCGTCCAGCGTCTCCAGCCCGTCGGCGTCGCCGGCCGAGACCGCCTTGGTGGCCGGGTCGGTGATCAGGAAGACCAGCGGGCCGGTCGCCGGGTCACCGGTGGTCGCGACCGTCAGCACGTACTCGGTCGAACCCGGCACCTGGGTGACCGACGCGGTCTGAATCGCCACGACGGCCTCGGCCTTGGTGCCGCGGTGCCCGTCACCGAAGTTGGTGAACGCGGTGCTCGCGGTCAGCAGGACCGGGAACAGCTGGAAGACGATCAGCAGCAGGGTGCCCGGCACCAGGTACTTCGCCGGGATGTGCCGCGGGGTCAGATAGAGGTAGAGCAGGCCCGCGGTGGTGGCCACCAGCAGGGCCAGGCCGGCCCAGGCCTCGTTCTCGACGAGCGGGAACGCGGCCCAGATCGCGATCGCCACGACCAGTCCGAGCAGGACGGTCTTGACCAGGAGACTCGTGGTGCTCTGCCGGCGGCGGCCGGTCGGCTCCGGCCGCTCCGGGTGGCGGTGGGCGGGGAGGGCCCGGGTCGCGGGCCCTCCACCGAGCGAGGTGGTCATTACTTGATCTGGGCCGAGATCGTCTTGCCGGCCGCGGTGATGGTCTTCTCCGGGTCGGCGCCGCCGACGATCGAGGCCTCGGCCTTGCCGAACGGGTCCCAGATGGCGGCCATCGCCGGGATGGCGGGCAGCGGGACGGCGTTCTTACCGGCCTCGAGGAACTTGGCGAGGTCCGGGTCGTTGCCCTTGACCTGGTCAAACGCGGCGGTCAGCGCCGGCGGCCGGGGCTCGGCCTGGTACAGCGCGACGGCCAGGTCCGGGGTGGTCACGTAGTTGGTGACGAACTCCTGGGCCAGCGCCTTGTTCTTGCCCTTGGCCGCGACGTAGAAGGTCTGCACGCCGAGGAACGGCTGGGCGGTCTTGCCACCGGCGAATCCGGGTACCGGCGAGATGTCGTACTTGAGGCCGGCCTTCTTCACGTCGGTGATCGCCCACGGGCCGGAGACCAGGAACGCGCACTTCTTGCCGGTGAACGTGGCGATCGCGTTCTCCGGAGTGATCGAACGCTTGAGCGCGCCCGAGCCCTTCTCGCCGAGGGTGGCGATCTTCTTGAACGCCTCGACCGACTCCGGCTTGCCGACGCCGAGGTCCTTCGGGTCGAGGTCGCCGTTGGACGCGGTGCCGAACAGGTAGCCGCCGGCCGAGCTGTACAGCGGGTACAGGTGGTACGCGTCGCCGTTCTGGCCGACCTGGAGGCAGAGGATCTCGGACGCCTTCTTGTCGCCCTTGAGCTTCTGGCCGGCGGCGACCAGGTCCTCGATGGTGGCCGGCGCGTCCGGGACCAGGTCGGTGTTGCGGATCAGGGCCAGGTTCTCGGTCGCGTACGGCACGCCGTAGGTCTGCCCGTTGAAGGTGACCGCCTTGATCGCGTTCTCGGCCAGGTTGCCCTTCTGCTCGGCGGACAGCTGGACCGGGTCGATCGCGCCGTTCTGCACGAGGTTGCCGATCCAGTCGTGGGCGCCGACCGTCACGTCCGGGCCGCTGCCCTGCTGGGAGGCGGTGACGAAGGTGGTCTGCTGGTCCTTCGAGATCGCCTGGATCTTGACGGTGACGCCGTTCTCGGTGCCGAACTTGTCGGCGAACGGCTTGAGCGCGGCGGCCCGCTTGTCGTCGGCCCAGATCACCAGCTCACCGGTGGCCGCCTGGGCGGACGGCCCCTGGGCGGTGGGCTCGGCGTTGTCGCCGCAGCCCGCGGCGAACAGGGCGAAGGTCAGCGCGGTGGCCACACCCGCGGCACGGATGCGCATATACGTCTCCTGACGACGGAAGTTTGCTGAGAAAGAACTTGCAAGATTGGGCTGACATCGATGACCCTGTGTCGGCCTTGTTGCGGGGACGTTAGCAAGTGCTTGCAGATTATGGAAGGGCTTGCACTGTCCAAGCCCGCAAGACGTCATCGGTACAGTGCGTGCCATGCGTGCACGGATGGCCGACATCGCCCGCCAGGCCCAGGTCAGCGAGGCAACGGTGTCGCGCGTCATCAACGACCGGCCCGGCGTTTCCCATGAAACCCGGCAAGCGGTGCTGACGGCGCTCGATGTCCTGGGGTATGAAAGACCGGAACGCTTGCGCAAGCGCAGCGCAGGCCTGGTCGGTCTCATCGTCCCCGAACTGGACAACCCGATCTTCCCGGCGTTTGCCCAGACCATCGAGTCGTCCCTGGCCCAGCAGGGCTACACGCCGGTGCTCTGCACCCAGTCGCCGGGCGGCGTCACTGAGGACGAGTACGTCGAGATGCTGCTGGACCGCCAGGTCTCCGGCATCGTCTTCGTCTCGTCGCTCTCCGCCGACACCGCGGCCGACCACGACCGCTACCGCCGGCTGCTCGACCGGCCACTGCCGATCGTCCTGGTCAACGGGTACGCCGAGGGCATCGAGGCGCCGTACGTGTCGTGCGACGAGCGGCTGGCCGGCGACCTCGCGGTCACCCACCTGGTCGCGCTGGGACACCGCCGGATCGGCCTGATCTCGGGCCCGAACCGGTTCATCAGCACCCAGCGCAAACTGGCCGGCTACCGCACCGGCCTGCAGCGCGAACTGGGCGTGCCGGCCGACGCGGTGGACGAGTTCGTGTCGCTCACGCTGTTCGGTGTGGAGGGTGGCGAGGTAGCCGCCGACCGCCTCATGAAACAGGGCGTGACCGCCATCGTCTGCGCCTCCGACCTGATGGCGCTGGGCGCGATCCGGGCGGTGCGCCGGCGCGGCCTGTCGGTGCCCCGCGACGTGTCGGTGATCGGCTTCGACGACTCACCGCTGATCGCCTTCACCGACCCGCCGCTGACCACCATGCGCCAGCCGGTCACGTCGATGGCGGTGGCCGCCGTCCGCTCGCTGGTCGACGAGATCAACGGCCACGGCGCCCCGCACTCGGAGTACCTGTTCCGCCCCGAACTCGTGGTCCGCCAGTCCACCGCGATCGCCCCGCTGCGCCGCTTCGACTCGCCCGCCGCCTAGAACTCGATGCAAGTTCTTTCATCAATTGCACGAACGACCAGCCAACTTTTCCAGCGGTCATCGGGGCAGGCGCAGGTCGGCGTCGCAGTACGGGGAATAGGCCAGGCCCATCACGTTTCCGCGGGACAGCAGTTCCCAGCGCATCCGGCGTACCGCCGCGCCCACCCCCAGCCCCGCGCCCCAGGCCGCGACGAACGAGCTCATCGCGAACGCCGCCAACCCGCGTTCCATCGTCACCTCGGTGGCCAGGACGCCGGCCGCGCCGGTCGACTGCACGAACGCGGACGCGAAGTCGGTGAGCGTCTCGGGCAGCCGCTCGCCGGTGTGGCAGCCGTTCAGGACCACCAGCGGGCGCCGGTGCACCCAGCGGATGCGCGGGCTCAGCGACGCCCAGTAGCTGACGTCCTCGGGGGTGAGCGTGCCGCCCGCGCCGAAGTCGAGGGCCAGCCCGCTCACCGCGCTCCCGGCCGCCGATGCCCGGCGGCCGTGGCAGAACAGGTAGAGCAGATCGGCGCCGGGCTGCGCGGCCAGCCGCAGGTCGGGCACGGTGGTGGTGACCAGGCTGGGCGAACCCAGGCGGTCCAGCGCGGCTCGCTGGGCGTCCCAGTCGGCGCCGCGCAGCGTTTCGTTCAGGCCGACCACGACGGTCGGCGGGTGGTCGGTGCCGGTGGACTCGGCCAGGGTCAGGGCGCCACTGGACGGCGGCACCTCGAGCACGTGCCCCAAACCCCAGAAGCCGTACGGGCACAGCACGCCGAGCGGCTGGTCGTGCCGGTCGGCGTGCGGGCACCGGTCCGGGACCCGGGTGGCGGCGCCGCCCGGTCCGAAGTCGTCCACGCTGGAGCAGACCGCGGCGCCGTCCAGGATCGGCAGGTCGTACACCAATTGCCAGGGCAGCACCGCGCGCGAGCCCTCGGCCAGCGCCACCTGGATCACGCCGGGACCGTCGCCGCTGTTCAGCGCCGCGAGCAGCGTGTCCCGGTCCTCGATCCGCGGAAACAGGCCCAGGTACGCGGTGGCGCCGGCGCGCGCCATCGCGAGCAGGTCCGCCCGGTAGGCCGCGCCCGGCTTGCCGAACTGCGCGTCGTAGGTGGAGATCCAGCCGCCCCGGCCCTCGCGCAGCTGCCGGTCGAACAGCACCGCCCGCAGGCTGCGGGCGGCGGTACCGGCCTGGCTGTCCGCGATCGACGACCCGACCCGGGCGCCGGTGGCACCGTTCACCACCAGGTAGTGCCGGTCGGCCGGCAGGTCGCCGAGCCGGATCGACACCGCCCGCCCGCCGAACCGGGTCAGCTCCGCCAGATCCCGGCTCAGCGTGAACACGACCCGCGCGCTCGGCGGCACGTCCCCGCCCACCGGCACGTCGATCTCGAAGGCCTGCACCGCCGCCGCGCCGAGATAGAGCGCGAGCTGCAACCGCTCGGTGCCGCCCGAGCGCGGCGCGAGCGCCACCAGATCCCGCCACGGCGTCCGCTCGGCCCGGGTGCACGAGTGCGGGCCGTCCGGGGCACACAAGCAGGAAAAACCGTCTCCCGTACGCGGTACGAACAGCGCGCCTTCGGCCACCGGAGTGCCATCCCGGGACAGTACGGCCTGCAGCCACCACCCGTCCTCGGCGACCGGCAGCAGGTCGTCGGGGAAGGGCGGCGCGCCGGGCGCCAGGATGCTCCCGGCCAGTGGCCGGCCGACCGCGACCCGGACCAGATAGGGCAGCCCAGCCGGCACCCCGCCGGGCACCGGCCGGCCGGCACCGTCCGCCACCACGATGTTCGCCACCCGGTCGGCTTCCCGCTCCGGCGGTCCGGCCCCGCCGGAGCCCCGGGGCAGCTCCGCCTCCATCCACGGGTCCCGGGTGAGCACGCCGCCGCCCGGGCGCAGCGGAACCGAACCGGTCGTCGTCGGCGGCAGCCCTTCGAGGCCGTCGCCGGTGCCGAGCGGCGGGAGCGTTCCGGTGCGCAGCACGTGCAGCGCCCACCGGCCGAAGCGGGCCCGCAGGCCGGGCAGCCGGTGCCGGGTGACCAGCAGAACCCGCAGGCCGTCCGCGAGGAGCGACTCGATCAGCTGGTAGCCGGCCTCGACGTCGGCCGCCCGCTGCGGCCCAGCCGTCCCGAGATGTTCGTCGCCGAGCTGGATGATCCCGGCCGGCTCGTCCCGCAGAAAGCGCGCGGCCAGTGCCTCCCGCTCCGCACCGGCCGGTCCCTGCACCACCGCCAGATCCCACCGGGCCGCCACCATGGGTTCCAGGAAGACGGCGCAGTGCCGCGGCGGCCCGGACGGCGAGCCCTCCCGCAACGAGCACCGCAGCTGTGGGCAGCGGTGCGGGCCCGGCGGTGGAGGGAACGGCGCGTGCCCGAGCAGCAGGCCCGCGATCGCCTCGCGGACCGGGGTGCCCGCCCGGACCGCCTCGGCCGCCCGCAACGCCGCCGGGTCGCGGTCACCGGCGGACAGGCAGAGCAACCCCAGCGAGGTTTCCTCAGATTCGTCCACTGTGCCTCCCCGTGGCTGTCGCTACACTCCACTCCTACCAATCGCCCGTGACGCATGGATTAGAGGCAGCGGTGGCTCAGGGTACGGTCAAATGGTTCAACGCGGAAAAAGGCTTCGGCTTCATCACCGTGGACGGGGGTGGCGCCGACGTGTTCGTGCACTTCTCGGCCATCCAGATGTCCGGGTATCGCGCCCTTGAGGAGGGGCAGCGGGTCGAGTTCGAGATCGCTCAGGGACAGAAGGGGCCACAGGCGGAACAGGTCCGGGCGCTGGGCAGCGACAGCGGTGTGGACACCCGCTCGCCCGCCCGCGACATCATCTGACCGGGCGGTGGCCGGCAGTTGACCCGTGTCTTCGTGTCGAGCGCCACGGGTTCACTGGCGCCGCACCGGCAAGCCGCCGTCGACGTCTGTGTCCGCCACGAGATGACGCCGGTCCACATGGAACGGTTCTCGGCGGACCCCCGGCCACCGCTCGGCTACATCCGGGAGCAGATCGACACCTGCGGAATCCTCGTGCTGATCATCGGCGACCGGTACGGTTCGCTGCCGCCGGGCGAGGACCTCGGATACACCGAGCTGGAGTACGACTACGCCGTCTCGCTCGGCAACGTCGTGATTCTGGCCTTCGTGGTGGCGGACGTGCTGCGCGGTGCCGCCGCCGCGGAGAGCCCGGCGGCCACGGCCAAACTGGCCCGGTTCGTCGCCAAGGTCAGCTCGCGCCACCTGGTGCGTCCGTTCGCCTCGGTCGACGACTTCCGGCTCGACGTCTACCAGTCCCTGGAGCCCTACAAGCAGGCGCCGGGCCGGCCGGCATACCACCGCAGGCGGGTGCTGCCGTCCCCGCCGCAGTTGTGTGCCATGCCGGAGTACGTCGGCGGCTCGCCGTTCACCGGACGCGCCGCCGAGCTGGCCCAGCTCGATGAGTGGGCCGAGGGGCCGCACCCGGTGCTGGTGGTCGAGGCCATCGGTGGCACCGGCAAGAGCGCGCTGACCTGGGAGTGGGCGACCAGATACGGGCCGGCGGTGATCGACGGCTACGCCGGCTGCTTCTGGTGGAGCTTCTACGACGGCTCGGCCTCGATCGACCGGTTCCTGCTGGAGCTGCTCGCGTACGTCGAACCGGACTTCGCCGAGAACCCGCGCAGCATCAGCCGGGAGGACCTGCCGGACCTGGTGCTGACCGCCCTGCGCCGGCGGCCCTTCCTGGTCGTCCTGGACGGCTTCGAGCGGCTGCTGCTGGCCTATCACCGGTACGACCCGTCCAAGGTCAGCGACGAGGACGTGGCGGCGGACCGGCGCGCGAACAAGCACGCGATGATCGACCCGCTCGGTTACCGGTTCGTCCGCCGGCTCGCCGGACTGACCACCTCGAAGATCCTGGTCAGCACCCGGATGGCGCCCGATGCGCTGGAGGCGTCCTCCCGCTCCCCGCTGCCCGGTGTGGTGCGACTCCAACTGCCCGGGCTCGGCGACGAGGACGTAGTGAAACTGGCCGGCAGCATGGGCGTGACCGGCCGGCCTCGGGAGATCAACAAGTTCTTCCGCCCGTTCGGCAACCACCCGCTGCTGATCACCATCGTGGCCGGCCTGGTCCGTGACCATCGGCCGGCCCCGGGCGACTTCGCCGCCTGGCTGGCGAGTCACCAGTTCCGGCTCGCCGACCTCGACCTGACGGCCCGCCGCCGGCACATCCTGGCGGCCGCGCTGGACGGCCTCGACGCCGAGGAACGCCGGCTCCTCGGCTGGATGTCGGTGATGTCCGCGACCCTGGAGTGGCGGGTGCTGCAGGCCATCAACCCGTACCTGCCCGGCGAACAGGCCGGCGCCCGGCTCGACGCGGCGCTGCGGACGCTGGAGGAACGCGGCCTGCTGTGGTGGAACCGGTCGGCCAACACGTACGACATGCACCCGATCGTCCGCGGGTACGCCCACGAGAAGCTGGACAGCGGCGAACGGATCGGCGCCAACGTGCGGCTGCGGGACTACTTCCAGGCCCAGCCGCCGGCCGACACGGCCACGGTCACCAGCGTCGAGGATCTGCAACAGACCATCCAGCTGTTCCGGGCCCTGACCGGGGCGCAGCAGTACGTCCAGGGCGAGCGCGTCTGGCAGGATCAGCTGGCCGGGCCGCTGCTCGAGCAGCTGGGCGCCAACGGGCCGGTCCGGGAACTGCTGGAGCCGTACCAGTTCTCGGCCCTGGACCGGATGCAGGCCGACCTGTCGATCGCCATGCTGCTGTCCGGGCGATACGACGAGGGCATCACGGTCGAAAAGGCGGTGCAGCGCCGGCTCGGCACGGTCGGCGGGCCGGCCGAGGTCAAGTCGTCGCTCGGCCGGATGGCGGCGCACTACCTGGCGGCCGGCCGGTTCCGCAGCTACGCCGAGATCCTGACGATCCTCGCCGCCGCCCAGCTGTCGCCGGCCGAGTCGGCGGCGCTCAGCCTGCGCCGGCTCATCCTCGAAGTGGTCTGCCGGGACGGGTACGACGCCGGTGCCGGACTGCGCGACCTCGAGGCCCGGCAGACGATCGTCGCCAACAACCCCTGGTTCGGCGGTGACCTCCGGTACTGGCGCCTGGTGCACGGCTTCCGGAACGACGCGCTCACCATGGCGGAGATCGAGGCCGCCGAGCAGACGTTCACCAGGTGGCGGACCCGGCTGCGGCTGGCCCGGCTCAAGTTCGACCTGCTGATCCGCGAGGGCGACCACGCCCGCGGCCTGGCGGTGGCCGAGGACGTCGACCGGCTGCGCCGGGTGGGCGGCCAGGAGGTGGTGTCGGCGGAGAGCGCCCTGGCCTACGCCTATCTCGGCCGCCGGGCGGAGGCCCGGACCACTCTCGACGAGTGTGTGGCGGCGATGGACCGCCAGCACCCGTTCGACCGCCCCTACCTGCTGGTCGCCCAGGCGTTCGCCATCGCCGGCGAGCGCAAGGCCGCGCTCAGCTGGGCCGGCCGGGCCCGCCTGCAGGCCTGGGCCGACGGCCAGCCGTACACCGACCGGTGGTCGCTACGGCAGGCCGAGGCGCTGATCACCGCGTACGGCGGGCGCCTGACGGCGTTGCCCGACGTGCCCGCCCCGCCGCCCGCCGTGGACCACCGGCCGGCCATCGACCGGATCACCGTCCCGAGTCAACGCCCGGGCCTGCTCCGGCGCCTCTTCGGCGCCGACTGAGGGCCCACCCGGCCGGCTCGCCTCAGAGCTTCGCGAGGTGATCCTGAAGGCGGGCGTGCCGGAACTGCCGGTCAGATCCACGACGGCACCGACCCTCGGCCCCGGCGGCCCGGCGACCAGACCCGCGCAGAGTCCGGACAGGATCGCGGCGCCGACACCCCACCCGGCTCCGTACCTGACGTGCCAGGTCCTGCTCCACCTCGCGCCGCTCGGGCTGCCCTATCGCGGGACCACCTTTTCGACCGCCCACTCGCGCCAGGAGTCCAGACGGTGCTGGACCAGGGCCAGTTGGTCGGCCACCGGGCCGGGGCCGGTGGAGCCCGGTGTGGTGCGGCTGGCCAGGGCGGACTGCACCGACAGCACCTCGCGCACCGACGGGTCCAGGTGGCCGCTCACCGTTTTCAGGTCGTCGTCGGTCAGGTCTTCCAGTTCGCAGCCTCGGACCGAGCACAGGGCCACCAGCTGGCCGGTGATCTCGTGGGCCTCGCGGAACGGGACGCCGCGGCGAACCAGCCAGTCGGCCACCTCGGTGGCCAGGGAGAAGCCTACGGGGGCGGCCTCGGTCAGGCGGTCCACCCGGACCGTCATGGTGGAGATCATGCCGGCCAGGGCGGGCAGCAGGAGGCCCAGCGTTTCGATCGCGTCGAAGGCCGGTTCCTTGTCTTCCTGCATGTCCCGGTCGTAGGTGAGCGGCAGGCCCTTGAGCATGGTCAGGACCGCTACCAGGCCGCCGACCAGGCGTCCGCTCTTGCCTCTCGCCAGTTCGGCGATGTCGGCGTTCTTTTTCTGCGGCATGATCGACGAGCCGGTGGCGAAGGCGTCGTCCAGCTCGACCCAGCCGAACTCGGTCGACGTCCACAGCACCACCTCCTCGCCCAGGCGGGACAGGTGCACGCCGATCAGCGCCGTCACGAACAGGAACTCGGCCACGAAGTCGCGGTCGGCCACGGCGTCCATCGAGTTGGCCGCGGGGGCCGTGAAGCCGAGTTCCTTGGCGACCGCGGCCGGGTCGAGCGGCAGGGACGAGCCGGCCAGCGCGCCCGAACCCAGCGGCGAGATGGCCGCGCGGGCGTCCCAGTCGCGCAGCCGGTCGAGGTCGCGCAGCAGCGGGTGCACGTGCGCCAGCAGCCAGTGGCCGAAGGTGACCGGCTGGGCGTGCTGCACGTGGGTCAGGCCGGGGGCCGGCGTGTCCACGTTGCGGGCCGCCTGCTCGGTCAGCGCGTCGGCCAGTTCGACCATCGCGACGGCCAGGCCGCGGGCGTGGTCGCGCAGGTAGAGGCGCAGGTCGGTGGCCACCTGGTCGTTGCGGGAGCGGCCGGCCCGCAGCTTGCCGCCCAGCGCGCCGAGGCGTTCCAGCAGGCCGCGCTCGAGCGCGGTGTGCACGTCCTCGTCCTCGATCACGGGACGGAACTGGCCGGCCGCGCAGGCCGAGTCGAGGTCGTCCAGCGCGGCCAGGATCTGGCCCAGCTCGTCGGGGTCGAGCAGGCCGGCGCCGGCCAGTACCCGGGCGTGCGCGCGCGACGCGAGCAGGTCGTAGGGGGCCAGCCGCCAGTCGAACTGCACGCTGACGCTCAGCCGCGCCAGTGCCTCCGCCGGGCCGCCGGCGAACCGGCCACCCCAGAGCCGGGTCGCCCCGTCGCTCTCCGCCACACCTTCTCCTTGAAGTTCTGAGGGTCCTCGGTGTCCGACCCTACCGTTCTCCGACTGCTACTAAAGTCGCGGGAATGACGCTGGACCTGACCTCTGATGTCGTTGCCCTCACCCGAGCCATCTGCGACATCCCTTCCGTCAGTGGTGCGGAGAAAGAACTCGCCGACGCCGTCGAGCTCGCCCTCCGCGCGCTGCCGCACCTCGAGGTCCTGCGCGACGGCGACGCCATCGTCGCCCGCACCTCGCTCGGCCGCCCGGCCCGGGTGATCCTGGCCGGGCACCTCGACACCGTGCCGATCGCCGGCAACCTGCCGACCACGCTGACCGGCGACGTCGTCGAGGGCCGCGGGACGGTCGACATGAAGGCCGGCGACGCCGTGTTCCTCAAGCTCGCCGCCACGCTGACCGAGCCGCGGTACGACATCACCTACGTCTTCTACGACCACGAGGAGGTCGCCGCCCGGCTCAACGGGCTGGGCCGCCTCGTGCGCGAGCACCCGGACTGGCTGGCCGGGGACTTCGCGGTGCTCGGCGAGCCGTCCAACGCGACCGTGGAGGGCGGCTGCCAGGGCACGATGCGCATCACGATCACCGTGCCGGGGGTGGCCGCCCACCCGGCCCGCCCGTGGATGGGCAGCAACGCCATCCACTCGGCGGGGGCCGTGCTCGACGTGCTGCGCGCCTACGAGCCGCGGACCCCGGTGGTCGACGGCCTGCAGTACCGGGAGGCCCTGAACGCCGTGAAGATCGAGGGCGGCATTGCCGGGAACGTGATCCCCGACTCGTGCGTGATCTCCATCAACCACCGGTACGCCCCGGACCGCGGTCCGGCCGAGGCCGAGGCGTACCTGCGTGAGCTGTTCAAGGGCCAGGAGATCGAGGTCGTCGACTCCGCGCCCGGCGCCCGCCCCGGCCTCGACCACCCGGCGGCCCGGGAGTTCGTGGCGGCCGTCGGCGGGACGCCCGCCGCCAAGCTGGGCTGGACCGACGTCTCCCGCTTCGCCTCGCTCGGCATCCCGGCGGTCAACTACGGGCCGGGCGACCCGCTGCTGGCGCACAAGGACGACGAGCGCTGCCCGGTGGCCGACATCCACAACGCGCTGGCCGGACTCACGGCCTGGCTGGCGAATTAAGACTTCATGCCGGCCACCTGGGCGATGGCACCGGGCATCGCGTACATGTGCGCGAACGCCCGGGCCTGCTCGCCGGTCCAGAGCGACGACCCGTAGCCGTAGACCACGCCCTGCTGGGCCGCGGCGTCGAGCAGACTGAACGGCGAGCGGCTGCCGAGCGGCACCACGTTGCCCTTGTGCAGCCGCACCCGGACCTCGCCGGTGACCCGCTGCTGCGAGGAGTCGAGGAACGCCCGGAAGTCGTCCAGGATCGGGTCGTAGTACACCGCCTCGTGCAGCAGGTCGCCGTACGTGGTCCCCAGGGTGGCTTTGAACGCCTGCTGGCGGTTGCTGAGCACCAGCCGCTCCAGCTCGCGGTGCGCCGCGATGAGGATCAGCATGCCGGGCGCCTCGAAACCGACCCGGGCCAGGTTGCCCACCATGGTCGAACCCATGTGGATGCCGCGGCCCACGCCGTGCTCGCCGCCCAGTTCGTTGAGCGCCTTGAGGATCGCGTAGTTGGGGGTGGCCGCGATCGGCGCAGCACCGTCCACCGAGCAGGAGACGACCTCGCCCTGCTCGAAACCCAGCAGCAGCTCGACGCCCTCGGCCGGGGCGTCGTCCACCGACTTCGTGTAGGTCCAGGCGTCCTCCGGCAGGTAATCCCAGGACCCGTAGGTCTCGCCGCCGCCGATCGTGGTGCCGATCAGGCCCTCGTTGATCGAGTACGTGGTGGTCTTGGCGCTCACCTCGTAGCCGCGTTCCTGGAGGAACGTCGTCTCCTGCTCGCGGGTCAGCCGCTCGTCGCGGATCGGCGTGACGATCTCCAGCTGCGGCGCGAGCGCCCGGATCACGGCGTCGTACCGTACGTGATCGGCACCGGCCCCGGTCGACCCGTGCGCCACCGCGTCCGCGCCGTTCTCCAGCGCCACCTGCACGACCTTCTCCGCCTGGATCAGCCGCTCGGCCCCCACGCACGACGGGTAGCCGCCGTTGCGCAGGTAGTTCGCCTTGATCGCGTACGTGATCACCCGTCGGTAGAGCTCCTCGCGCGCGTCCACGACGAAGTGCTGCACCGACCCCAGCTCCTCGGCCCGGGCCCGGACCGACTCGCCCTCGCCGCTGTGCAGGCCGCCGGTGTCGATGTTCGCGGTGATGACCTCCCAGCCCTGCTCGCGGAACGAGACGAGGGCGTACGAGGTGTCCAGGCCGCCGGAGAAGGCGAGGACGATCTTGCGCTTGGTCATAACTGTCCTAACGGGAAATCTCGAGGATCGGGACGTAGGTGCTGCCGTTCTCGACGAGGTGCCCCGGAGCCAGGACGTAGAACTCGGAACGGCCGGCCTCGACGGCCTTCTGCATGGCGGCCTGGCGGTCGTAGTCGAACGGGTCGAGCAGGAAGCTGGGCGGTTTGACCCCGTCCGCGGCCGGGAGCGTGAAGTCGCTCTCGTAGACGAACGAGCCCGGCGAGGTGTGGAACGGCACGGTGGCCACGACGATCTTGAGCGGGCCGAACCGGGTGTGCACCTTGAGCGCGCTGTTGTCGTACTGGGTGACGCCGTCGAGCTTGCGCGCCCGGTAGGCGGACAGCGCCAGCGCCTTGGCGGCCTGGCCGAGGCCGACGGCCGGCATCAGCGACCACAGCGACCAGCCCACCCAGGTGCCGGGCGCCGCGCTGGGCGCCGCGCAATAACCACCCACCGGTACCGGTCCGTCGTAGCCGCTCGCTGCCATTTTTTCCTGTACGACGCGCAGGTGGTGCTTCACGTCGGTGTCGAACCGGAAGGTGGACCGCTCGACCATCGCGCGGAACCCCTCCTGGGACAGGCCGGCGATCACCGCGGCCGACGGCATCAGGATCAGGTCGACCATCACCCACTGCGGCATCGGAATGCCCCGGTCGCCGAACGCGATGCCGTTGATCACGTTGAACAGGTTGAGGAACTCGGCGGTCGACCAGCCCTTGTCGGTGGTGTCGGTGAAGTCGAGCCAGGTCAGCTTGTGCCCGTACGGCGTCTCGTGGAGATGACTGCGCAGGGTGTCGTTGGAGGCGAGGAAGAACTCGACGCCCCGCCCGACGAGTCCCTGGACGTTGTCGGCGAAGTGCGGAAAATGCACCTCCACCGGCGGCTGTTCCGTCACGCCTGTGCCTCCTCGCGCTGCTCGTGATCCGTACGACTCCATTTGCTCAGCTTTTCAGCCAATGCCGCCCCGGAGTCCGGTCCGCCGTCGCGCGCCACCACAAAGATCGTGTCGTCGCCCGCGATGGTGCCCACCACGTCGGTAAGCCCGGATCGGTCCAATGCGCTGGCCAGGAACTGCGCCGCCCCGGGCGGGGTGCGCAGCACCGCGATGTTGCCGCTCGCGTCCACCCCGGTGAGCAGTTCGCGCAGCAGCCGCAGCAACCGCGCCGGGCCCTGCCCGCTGGTCTCGCGCAGCGGTCGCTTGCCGTCCTCGGGGATGAGGTAGGCGCCGCTGACCTTCACGGCGCCGAGTTCCTCCAGGTCGCGGGAGAGGGTGGCCTGGGTGACCTGCACGCCGTCGCCGGCCAGGAGTTCGGCGAGCTCGGTCTGCGACCGGATCGATGTGTCCCGGATCAGCTCGACGATCCGGGCGTGCCGCCCGGCGCGGGTCACCGGCCCCGTCATGCTGAGCCTGCCTTGTGCATGCCCTTCTGGCCCTCGCCTGCGGCGCCGCCCGCAGGTGCGGCTGAGTGCCGCTCGGTGCGGGCGGTCATGCTGACTGCGCCAGCAGCCAGGTGAGCAGCGCCTTCTGCGCGTGCAGGCGGTTTTCGGCCTGGTCGAAGACCGCGCTCTGCGGGCCGTCCATCACGTCGTCGGTGATCTCCTCGCCGCGGTGCGCCGGCAGGCAGTGCAGCACGATGGCGTCCGGCGCCGCGGCACCCAGGAGCTTTTCATTGACCTGGTACGGGCGGAAGGGCGTGAACCGGTCCCGGCCGTCGTTCTCCTGTCCCATCGACACCCAGGTGTCGGTGGCCAGCACATCCACACCGTCGGCCGCCTCGAACGGGTCGCGCAGCACCTCGACCGAGCCACCGGTCCAGGCCGCGATCTCGGCGGCCCGGGACACCACGACCGGCGCCGGGTCGAAGCCGGACGGACCGGCGACCCGCACGTGCATGCCCGCGGTGGCGCCGGCCAGCAGGTACGAGTGCGCCATGTTGTTGGCCGCGTCGCCCACGTACGCCAGTTTGCGCCCGGCCGTCGCGCCGAAGCGTTCCCGGACGGTCTGCAGGTCGGCCAGCAGCTGACACGGGTGGAAGCCGTCGGTCAGCGCGTTGACCACCGGCACGTCCACCCCGGAGGCCAGCTCGACCAGCCGCTCGTCGCCGGTGGTCCGGAAGACCATGGCCGCCACGTACCGGGAGACGACCTTGCCGGCGTCGGCCAGCGACTCGCCCCGGCCGAAGTGGGTGGCCTGGGTGTCCACGATCAGCGGCTGGCCGCCCAACTCGGCGATGCCGGTCTCGAACGAGAGCCGGGTGCGCAGGCTGACCTTGTCGAAGAAGACCGCGACCGCGCGCGGCCCGGCCAGCGGCCGGTGGCCGAACCGGTCGGCCTTCATGGCGGCGGCCAGGTCGAGCACCGCGGCCTGCTCCTGCGGGTTCAGGTCGTCGTCACGCAAGAAGTGCCTGGTCACGACAAAGCCTCCAGGGCAGCGATGAGGGCGTCGGCCTGCTCGGCGCTGACGATCAGCGGCGGGGCCAGCCGGATCACGTCCGGCTGGCAGGCGTTCACCAGGAAACCGGCGTCGGCGAGCGCTGCTGCCAGGCGTACGGCATCAGGGTTTTTCAGCACGACGCCGAGCAGGAGCCCGGCCCCCCGGACCGAGGCCACCAGGGGGTTGGCCTCGAGGCCGCGGCGCAACTGCTCGCCGACCCGCTTCACGTGGTCGAGCAGGCCCTCACCGGCGATCGTGCGCACCACCGCGAGACCGGCCGCGCAGGAGACCGGGTTGCCGCCGAACGTGGTGCCGTGCGAGCCCGGGGTGAACAGGTCGGCGGCCGGCCCGAACGCCAGGCAGGCACCCAGCGGCAACCCGCCGCCCAGTCCCTTGGCCAGCGTGATGAGGTCCGGCTCGACGCCCTCGCTCTGGTGGTGGAACCAGTGCCCGGTGCGGCCCACGCCGGTCTGCACCTCGTCGAGCACCAGCAACGCGCCGTTGCGGGTGCAGATCTCGCGGGCACCGGCCAGGTAGCCGGGCGGCGGCACGACCACGCCGTTCTCGCCCTGGATCGGCTCCAGGATCACCATGGCGGTGTCGCCGGTGACCGCCGCGTCCAGCGCGGACAGGTCGCCGAAGTCGACGTGAGTGACCTCGCCGGGCAGCGGGCGGAACGGGTCGGCCTTGGCCGGCTGGCCGGTGAGCGCCAGCGCGCCCATGGTGCGGCCGTGGAACGCGCCGTGGGTGGCCACCACGTGCCCGCGGCCGGTGAGCCGGGACAGCTTGTACGCGGCCTCGTTGGCCTCGGCGCCGGAGTTGGTGAACAGCACCCGGCCGGCCCGTCCGGCCAGCGCCAGCAGCAGTTCGGCGAGCGACAGGGCCGGCTCGGCGACGTAGAGGTTGGACACGTGGCCGAGTTGCTGGATCTGCTGGGTCACGGCGGCGACCACGGCCGGGTGCGCGTGGCCGAGGGCGTTGACCGCGATACCGCCCAGGAAGTCGACATACTCCTTGCCGTGCTCGTCGATAAGCACCGCACCCCGGCCGCGGACCAGGGCGACCGGCGGGGTGCCGTAGTTGTTCATCATCGACTGCGACCACCGGTCGACCAGCGAGGTCATGCCTTTTGTCCGTTCAAGGATGGCGGGTGGGGCGGTTGGATGGATGCGGGGACCACCATCGTTCCGACTCCTTCCGAGGTGAAGACTTCCAGCAGGGTGGAGTGCGGGACGCGGCCGTCGACGACGTGCGCAGCGGGCACTCCACCGCGCACGGCCCGCAGGCACGCCTCCATCTTGGGGACCATGCCGGACTCGAGGCTGGGCAGCAGCTTCTCGAGGGCCTCGGCGTCGATCTGCGAGGTGAGCGACGAGGTGTCCGGCCAGTCGGTGTAGAGGCCGGGCACGTCGGTGAGCATGACCAGCTTGCGGGCGCCGAGCGCCTCGGCCAGCGCGGCCGCCGCGGTGTCGGCGTTGACGTTGTGCAGCACGCCGTCGGCGTCCGGTGCGACGGTGGCGATGACCGGGATGCGGCCGGCCGCGATCAGGTCGTCGACCGCCGAGGTGTCGACCCGCGTCACATCGCCAACCTGTCCTATATCAACGGATTTGCCATTGACAGCCGCGGTGCGCCGGGTGGCCGTGAAAAGGCCCGCGTCCTCGCCCGAAAGCCCGACGGCGAACGGCCCGTGCTGGTTGATCAGCCCCACCAACTCACGCCCGACCTGTCCGGTCAGCACCATCCGGACCACGTCCATGGCCTCGGGGGTGGTGACCCGCAGGCCGCCGCGGAACTCCGACTCGATGCCGAGTCGGCTGAGCATCCGGCTGATCTGCGGGCCGCCGCCGTGAACCACGACTGGACGCACTCCGACATATCGCATAAATACGATATCTTCTGCGAAAGCGCGCTGCAGTTCCGGCGAGATCATGGCGTTTCCGCCGTACTTGATCACGATAGTGGTGCCGGAGAATCGTTCCAGCCAGGGCAGCGCCTCGACCAGCACCCCGGCCTTCTCGAGTGGGGTCATGAGGAGTACGCCGAGTTCTCGTGCACGTACGCGTGCGACAGGTCGGTCGTCCAGATCGTCGCGGTCATCTCGCCCTCCCGCAGGTTGACCGTGATGGTCACGTCCCGCCCGGAGAGGTCGACCTTGGACCGGTCGTCGGCCGCCGCACCGCCCTTGCAGACCCACACCCCGTTGACCGCCACGTCCACCCGGTCCGGTTCGAAGGCCGCCGCCGTGGTCCCGACCGCGGCGAGGATCCGCCCCCAGTTCGGATCGTTGCCGAACAGCGCCGTCTTGACCAGGTTGTTGCGGGCCACACTGCGGCCCACCTCGACGGCGTCGGCCTCGCTGGCCGCGCCCTCGACCACGATCGCGACGTGCTTGGTGGCGCCCTCGGCGTCGGCGATCAGCTGCTGGGCCAGGTCGTGGCAGACCGCGGTGACCGCCTCGGTCAGCTCCTCGGGCGACGGCTGCGCGTCGGAGGCGCCGCTGGCCAGCAGCAGCACGGTGTCGTTGGTGGACATGCAGCCGTCCGCGTCGATCCGGTCGAAGGTGAGCCGGGTGGCCTCGCGCAGCGCGGCGTCCAGCACCTCGTTGTCGGCCGACGCGTCGGTGGTGACCACCACGAGCATCGTGGCCAGCGCGGGGGCGAGCATGCCGGCGCCCTTCGCGATGCCGCCGACTGACCAGCCCTCGCGCTGCACCACGGCGTTCTTGGCCACCGAGTCGGTTGTCATGATCGCCTCGGCGGCCCGGCCACCGCCGTCGGCGGCCAGTTCCTTGGCGGCCGCGGCGACGCCGGGCAGCAGCTTGTCCATCGGCAGCAGCTCGCCGATCAGGCCGGTGGAGCAGACCGCCACGTCGCCGGCGCCGATCAGCTGCGGTTTCACCCCGGCGCGCAGCACCGTGGCGGTGTGCTCGGCGGTGGTGTGGGTGTCCCGGAAGCCCTGCGAGCCGGTGCACGCGTTGGCGCCACCGGAGTTGAGCACCACGGCACGGACGATGCCGCCCTTGAGCACCTGCTGGCTCCACAGGACCGGCGCGGCCTTCACCCGGTTGCCGGTGAAGACGCCGGCCGCGGTGAAATCCGGCCCGTCGTTGACGATCAGGGCGACGTCGAGGTTTCCGTTGTCCTTGAGGCCGGCCGCGACGCCGGCAGCACGGAAGCCCTTCGGTTGGGTGACGGTCATGGGGCGACTCCATACGCGGACAGGCCCATGGTTTCGGGCAGGCCGGACATCAGGTTGGCGCACTGCACGGCCTGGCCGGCGGCACCCTTGCCGAGGTTGTCGAGGGCGCTGACCACCACGATGCGGCCGGAGTCGACGTCGACCGTGGCCTGGAGGTGGCAGGAGTTGGAACCGGCGGTGGCGGCCGTGTGCGGCCACCGGCCGGCCGGCAGGACATGCACGAACGGCTCCCCCGCGTACGCCTGCTCGAGGACGGCGCGCGGGTCGCCCTCGCCGGCCGGCACCGCGGTGACGGTGGCGAGGATGCCCCGCGGCATCGGCGCCAGCACCGGGGTCATCGACAGCGAGGTCGCCCCGGAGGCCTGTTTGATCTCGGGCACGTGCTGGTGCGCGCCGACCTTGTACGGAGAGAGGTCGCCCATCACCTCGCTGGCCAGCAGGTTGACCTTGGCGCTGCGGCCGGCGCCGGACGTGCCCGAGGCGGCCACCACGACCACGTCAGCGGGTGACGCGATGCCGGCGGCGATCAGCGGGGCTAGCGCGAGCGTGATGGTGGCTGCATAACAGCCCGTGTTGGCCACGCGGTCGGAGGCCGCGATCAGCTCCCGCTGGCCGGGCAGCTCGGGCAGGCCGTAGGTCCAGGTGCCGGCGTGCGTGCCGCCGTAGTACCGCACCCAGGGCTCGGGGTCGCGCAGCCGGAAGTCGGCACCGAGGTCGACCACCCTGACCCCGGCCGGCAGCTGCGCCGCCAGGGCCGCCGACTGACCGTGCGGCAGGGCGAGAAACACCAGGTCAGCATCGGCCAGGGCGGCGGGTTCGGTCGCGCTGAGCGTCAGGTCGAGGCCGGCGAGCTGCGGGTGTACGGCGGTGACGTGCGCACCGGCCTGCGAGTGCGCCGTGGCGGCCACCAGATCGAACTCGGGGTGCCCGGTGAGCAGGCGCAGCAGCTCGCCCCCGGCGTACCCACTTGCACCGGCGACCGCGACCCGGATTCCCATACCAACCTCCGCATGACTATGCAGCGAACCGTAGCAACCGGGGCCACCGGCGGGCAACCGTGATCCCACGAACGCGGGGGTGTGACGTGTGACACGTCCGTCACTCTGCGTACCACTCCATCGAGGGACAGGTGCGACGTCTGGTGACCGGACCAGCACTGTGGGTTATTTTCGAGGCCGACCTAGGGGGCGCCAATGCCACAGGACATTCAGCGGTTCCACTACGCCACCCGGGACTTCGAAAGCGCGCACGCGGTATTGGGCGATCTCTACGTGGGCCACGACGTCCGCGTCCGCGGGCCGGTGCGCGACTTCGAGTACCGGCAGGAGGCGGTGTCCACCGACGCCATCGCGGTGGGCCGAGTCCGCTATCAGATGGCGACCGACATGCTGGCGGAGCCGGTCGACCGACTGCTGGCCGGCTCGCTGACGGCCGGCCGGCTGGAGGCCCGGGCCGGCCGCGAGACGCACGGAATCGGGCCCGGCGAGGTGTTCCTCAACCGGATCGGCCCGGCGCTGGCCACCTACTGCGAGCACATCGACCTGGTCACGGTCAGCGTCGACCTGGAGCTGACGGCCGGCGTGGCGGCCGCGCGCACCGGGGTGGCGCCGGACGAATTCCGCTTCGAGGGGATGGCTCCGGTGTCGGCCGTGATGAACCGGTACTGGCGGGAAACCACGGTCTACCTGTACGAACTGTTCACCGGGCCGGAGGCTCCGCTGCGCAGCCCGCTGGTGGTGCGCTCGGCCGCGGAACTGGCTGCCGCCGCGGCGATCGTGGCCTTCCCGAACACCTCCACCGCCGCGTCCTACCTGCCCGGACCGGGTCAGGCGGCCCCGTCGTCGGTGCGGCGGGCGCTCGCCTACATCGAGAGCCACGCCGGCGATCCGATCACCGCGGCCCAGGTCGCGGCCGCCGCCCGGGTGTCGCCCCGCGCGATACAGGCGGCGTTCCGCCGGCACCTGGGCACCACCCCGAGCGGGCACCTGCGCCGGGTCCGGCTGGACCGGGCCCACCGTGATCTTCAGGCCGCCGATCCGACCCGGGGCGACACCGTGGTGGCGATCGCGAACCGCTGGGGCTGGGCCTCCCGGAGCCGGTTCACCGCCGACTACCGCAGCGCGTACGGTCACCCGCCGGACCGCACGCTGAGTACCTGACCGAAGGTTCCGGAACCGGGCCGGGGTGCCGGAACCGGTTCCGGGCTGGAAGACTTTCCCCCGAAAGTGAACTCGCAGACCGTGCCACAGCGGTCGTGACGACCGGAGGCACCGTGTCCGCTGACGTTCCGTACCGGGATGCCACCCTGCCCGTCGAGGCTCGGGTGGACGACCTGCTCGGCCGGATGACCCTGCCGGAAAAGGTCGGCCAGATGCTCCAGCTGGACGCCCGCAACGACGTCAAGGAGATCGTCAGCGAGAAGCTGGCCGGCTCGATCCTGCACACGTCGCCGGCCAAGATGCTCGAGGCCATCGACCTGGTCGCCACCACCCGGCTGCAGATCCCGCTGCTCACCGCCGAGGACTGCATCCACGGGCACTCGTTCTGGCCGGGCGCCACGATCTTTCCGAGCCAGCTCGCGATGGCCGCCTCCTGGGACCCGGCCCTGCTCGAACGGGTCGGCCGGGTCACCGCGGTCGAGGTGTCCACCACCGGCATCCACCAGACCTTCTCGCCGGTCCTGTGCATCGCCCGCGACCTGCGCTGGGGCCGGGTCGACGAGACGTTCGGCGAGGACCCGTTCCTGATCGGCGAGCTGGGTTCCGCGATGATCCGCGGCTACCAGGGTGGCGGGCTGTCCGACCCGACCGCGATCCTGGCCACCGCCAAGCACTTCGCCGGCTACTCCGAGACCCAGGGCGGCCGGGACGCCAGCGAGGCCGACCTCAGCCCGCGCAAGCTGCGGTCCTGGTTCCTGCCGCCGTTCGAGCGGGTGGCGCGGGAGGGCTGCCGGGTCTTCATGCTCGGCTACCAGTCGATGGACGGCGTGCCGATCACCGCGAACAAGTGGCTGCTCAACGACGTCCTCAAACAGGAGTGGGGCTTCGCCGGCACGCTCGTCACCGACTGGGACAACGTCGGCCGGATGGTCTGGGAGCAGCGGGTCTGCGCCGGCTACGCGGAGGCCGCCGCGGTCGCCGTGCGGGCCGGCAACGACCAGGTCATGGTCACCCCGGGCTTCTTCGAGGGGGCACTCGAGGCGGTGGAGCGCGGGCTCCTGCAGGAGCAGGAGATCGATGCGGCCGTACGCCGGATCCTGCGCCTGAAGTTCGAGCTGGGTCTCTTCGAGAATCCCCGCGCGCCCGACCCGGTCCGCCAGCGCGCGGTGATCGGCGCGCCCGAGCACGCCGAGTTCAACCTCGAGGTGGCCCGCCGCTCGCTGGTGCTGCTGCGCAACGACGGCGTGCTGCCGATCGACGCGGGCGCCCGGTTCAAGCGGATCGCGGTGATCGGCCCGAACGCCGATGACGTGTCCGCCCAGCTGGGCGACTGGGCCGGCAACTCCGGGCAGGTCGACTGGATGCCGGACGGGCACCCGCGCGAGCTGGTCGAGACGGTGCTGGACGGGTTCCGCGCGCTGGTGCCCGAACGCTGGGACGTGACGTACGCCCGCGGCGCCGAGATCGAACGCCTGGTGCCCGATCCGGAGGGCGAGACCTACCCGGACGGCCAGCCCCGGCCGCCGGTCTCGCAGTCCGCCCCGGTCGACGAGCACCTCCTCGAGCAGGCCCGCAACCAGGCGATCGGCGCCGACTACGCGGTCGTGGTGGTGGGCGACACGGTCAACCTCACCGGCGAGAACAAGTCGACCGCCACGCTCGAATTGCTGGGCGGCCAGATCGCCCTGCTGGACGCGGTGGCTGCCACCCGTACCCCGATGATTGTGGTTTTGATCAACTCCAAGCCGTGCGTGCTGCCGCCCTCGGCGCTCGGTGCGGCCGCGATCGTGCAGGCCTTCAACCCCGGCATGCGCGGCGGCCGGGCGATCGCCGAACTCGCGCTCGGCCTGATCGAGCCGAGCGGCCGGATGCCGCTGTCGGTGCCGCGGCACGTGGGCCAGCAGCCGGTCTACTACAACCAGATCCGCGGCCAGCACGGCACGCGGTACGCCGATCTGACCCAGGAGCCGCTGTTCGTCTTCGGCGAGGGCCTGTCCTACACCACGCTCGTTTACTCAGACATTTCGGTTTCATCCCCCATCGTGCCGATGGGAGGATTTATCCGGGCACGTGTAACGCTCACCAACACCGGCGAGCGGCCGGCGCTCGAGACCGTCCAGGTCTATGTCAGCGACCTGGTCAGCAGCGTCACCTGGGCGGTCCGCGAGCTCAAGGCCTACCGGCAGGTCACCGTGCCGCCCGGCGAGTCGGTCACGGTCGACCTCGAGGTGCCGGCCGCGGACTGCTCGCTGGTCACCGCGGACGGCCGCCGGGTGGTCGAGCCGGGCGACTTCGAACTGCAGGCCGGCCCCAGCTCGCGCGAGCGTGACCTGCTGAAAGCCCGGTTCACGATCACCGGTTGACACGAGCTGGCATCGTCGGCGCCGTGCCGATCGCGATTCTCGTCCGCGCCGCCGTCCGCCGCCTGGTGACCGCCGGCGCCCTGCTGGTGGCGCTCGCGGTGCTGGCGATGGCCGGCGGCGCGCTCTGGACCCGCGGGGTTTCGCACGGTCACGTTTACGACGAGAGCACCGTCCCGGCGGCGCCGGTCGCGCTCGTGCTCGGCGCGCAGGTCTACCCGGACGGCACCCCGTCGGCCTACCTGGCGGCCCGGCTCGACCTGGCCAAACGCCTGCTCGACGCCGGCAAGGTGCGGGCCATCCTGCTCTCCGGCGACCACAGCCGCTGGGAGTACGACGAGCCCGGCGCCATGCAGGTCTACCTGATCGCCCGCGGGGTGCCGGCCAGCCAGTTGGTGCTCGACTACGCGGGCTTCGACACGTACGACTCCTGCGCCCGGGCCCGCCGCATCTTCGGCGTCCGCCAGGCCGTCGTCGTCACCCAGACCTTCCACCTCGACCGCGCGGTGGCGCTGTGCCGCTCGCTCGGCGTGGACGCGACCGGCGTCGGCGACGACTCGGTCCGCTGGATGACCGCCATCTGGCAGCGCAACCTGGTGCGCGAACGGCTGGCCGTGGTCAAGGCCCTGGCCGACGTGGCGTCCCGCCGCGACCCGGTCTTCCTGGGCCGCTACGAGACCGGCGTCGACGACGCGCTGCGCGCCGGCTGACTACATCAGCCGGCTAAATCAGCTGGAAATGTCGGCCGCCTAGATTGTCCGCCATGGATGCGGCGGACCTGCGGATACGAACCCTCGGCGAGTGCCGGATCAGCTCACCGCTGCGCGGCCTGGTCACCCGGCACGGCACCACCGAGCACTACGTCGACGAGACCGACCGGGTGCTGTTCGACGACACCGTCGCGATGCTGGCCGGCCGCAACGGCGGCGACCTGCCGTCGTTCGAGCCCGGCGGCCCGCGCCGGCACATCTACTTCGACCCCTCGAAGATCCGGGTGGGCATCGTCACCTGCGGCGGCCTCTGCCCCGGCCTCAACGACGTGATCCGCGGCCTGGTCCTCGAACTGACCTCGCACTACGGCGTGTCCCGGATCGTCGGCTTCCGCAACGGCTACCGCGGCCTGGTGGCCCGGCACGGCCACGACGTCGAGGAGTTGACGCCCGCCCGGGTGCAGCACATCAACGAGCACGGCGGCACCGTCCTGGGCACCTCCCGCGGCAACCAGGACCCCGCCGAGATCGTCGACTGCCTGGACCAACTCGGCATCAACATCCTGTTCGTGATCGGCGGCGACGGCTCGATGCGCGGCGCCCAGCGCATCGCCCGCGAGATCGCCGACCGGGACCGCCGGATAGCCGTGGTCGGCGTCCCCAAGACCATCGACAACGACATCCCGTGGATCGGCCACAGCTTCGGCTTCCAGACCGCGTTCGGCAAGGCCACCGAGTCGATCCGGGCCGCGCACACCGAGGCCACCGCGCAGCCCGGCGGCGTGGGGCTGGTGCAGCTGATGGGCCGGCACAGCGGTTTCATCGCCTGCTACGCCGCGCTGGCCACCAACGACGCCGACTACGTGCTGATACCCGAGGTCCCGGTGGACGTGGACGCGTTCCTGCCGCACCTGCGCCGCCGGGTGCGCGAGCGCGGCCACGCCCTCGTGGTGGTGGCCGAGGGCGCCGGCCAGAACTACCTGCCGGCCGAGGGCACCGATGCCTCCGGCAACCGCAGCCTGGGCGACTTCGGCATCTACCTGCGACGCCGCATCCTGGACGACTTCACGGCCGCCGGCACCGAGATCAACCTGAAGTACATCGACCCCAGCTACGTGATCCGGAGCGTCCCCGCCAACCCGTACGACAGCGTCTACTGCCTGCGCCTGGCCCAGGCCGCCGTGCACGCCGCCATGGCGGGCCGCACCGAACTGGTGGTCGGAACCTGGCGCAACCGCTTCGTCCACGTGCCCATCCCGCTGGCCGTGGCCACCCGCAACCAGGTGGACCCCGACGGCGACCTGTGGATGTCCGTCCGGGAGGCCACCGGCCAGCCCGCGTCGTTCACCACTCCGGCCACCGACCGGGCCGCCGCCTGACCCGAGGTGGGGGTCCAGGCTCTTAGTCGTTTCTTAGGAATGCCGGGCAGATGCCCTTATCCACCGGGCCGAAGCTGGTGACCTCCACCCCTTCGAGCCGGGAGCAAGGATGACCCAGCAGAGCCCGCCGCCGGGCGAACCCGACGAGCCGACCGCGCGCCAGCCCGCCGTTCCCGGGCCGCCGCCGCCCTATCCGGCGACACCGGCGCAGCCGTCCTATTCACCCACGGCCGAGCAGCCGCCCTATTCACCCACGGCCGAGCAGACGGCGACCCAGCCGCCCACCGACCAGGCCGCGCCGGCACCCGCACCGGCGGCAACCGCGGCCACGGCGGCCGCGCCGGCCACGGCCGTCCCGCCCCGCCGGCCCTGGCGGAACCGCCGGGTGCCGATCCTGATCGCCGCCGCCACCCTGCTGCTCGGCTGCTTCCTGGGCGCGAGCGCGGTCGCCCTCGGCGCCGTCATCGTCAACGTCGGCGACGACCGGCACGACGGCCCGCGCATCTCCCGGGACGCCCGCGAGGGCCGGGTCGGCGACCGCGAGGAGTGGCGTGAGCACCGCGACGGCCGGCCCGCCCTGCCGCCGCACCGCCGGGAGCCCGGCGGACCGCCGCCCGGACCGGCCTCGCCGGCGCCGGCCGCGCCCGTGCCGTCGGCATCGTCGTGATATCGACAGGCATGGACATCCCGTCCTTCGTGGACGAGAGTGCGAGGTATGGCCAAATCGACCCGGCGCACCTTCCTGACGGCATCCGCGGCGGCCGTGGCCGCCCCGCTGGCAGTTCCGGCGGCAGTTCCGGCGGCGGCGAGCGGCCGCGGTAAGGCCGGCCCCGAGCTCCGCGCGATCCTCCGCGAGATCGACCCGGACCGGATCCGGGCGATCGTCGAGCGCCTCGTCGCGTTCGGCACCCGGCACACGTTGTCGGCACAGGACGACCCGGTGCGGGGGATCGGCGCGGCTCGGGACTGGATCTTCGCGGAGCTGCAGTCGTACGCGGCCGCCTCGGGCGGCCGGATGACCGTGGAGCTGGACTCGTTCATCCAGCCGGTGTCCAACCGGATCCCGGTGCCGACCCGGATCACCAACGTGGTGGCGACCCTGCGCGGCAGCGTCACGCCCGAGCGGGTCTACGTGGTGACCGGGCACTACGACTCGCGCGTCACCGACGTGATGGATGCGACCAGCGATGCGCCGGGGGCCGACGACGACGCTTCCGGCGTTGCCGTGATCATGGAGTTGGCCCGGGTGCTCGCCGCGCGTACGCCGGAAGCGACTTTGATCTTTGCCGCGGTGGCCGGCGAGGAGCAGGGCTTGTACGGGTCCGACCATCTCGCCCAGAAATACAAGGACGCCGGCACCGACATCCAGGCGATGTTCAGCAACGACATCGTGGGCACCGGCGACGCGCACGACGGCACCCGCCCCAGCAACCGGACCGTGCGGCTCTTCGTCGAGGGCGTGCCCACCTCGGAGACCGCGGCCGAGGCGACCACCCGCAAGAGCGTGGGCGGCGAAAATGACGGCCCGTCGCGGCAACTGGGCCGGTTCGTCAAGGAGGTCGAGCCCGACGGCATGACCGTGCGGGAGATCTGGCGGCGCGACCGTTACCTGCGCGGCAGCGACCACATCTCGTTCCTGCTGCGTGGCTATCCGGCGGCCCGCTTCACCGAGCCCCGGGAAAACTTCAACCACGAACATCAGGATGTACGGGTGGAGGACGGCGTCCAGTACGGCGACCTGATCGAGTTCTGCGACTTCGAATACATCGCCCGGGTGGCCCGGGTGAACGCGGCCGCGCTCTGGTCGCTCTCACAGGCGCCCGGCACCCCGAAGGGGGTGGTGATCGACACCACCCAGCTCACCAACGAGACCACGCTGCGCTGGCAGGTGGGCACCGAACCGGACCTGGCCGGCTACGAGTTGGTGTGGCGGGAGACCACCGCGCCGGCCTGGACCCACTCCCGGGCGGTCGGCAAGGTCGGCACCGTCACCGTCGACATCTCCAAGGACAACGTGTTCTTCGGCATCCGGGCGGTCGACACCGACGGCCATCGCAGCCCGGTGGCCGCCCCCAAACCGGGTTGATGCTGGCCGGGAAGTGACACGATGTTGACCATGACGGTCGACTACACGGTCCGGTTGCGCTTCGGGGACAACTCGCGGGCCGCCGCCACGCATACGAACCTGTCCGCGGTGCGGCTCGACGGCTCCGTGCTCTGGATCGCCGGCGACGAGACCGCGACCGTGGAGCGCCTGCTCGCCGACAACCCGGAGCGGGCCGCCGAGTTCGCCGACGAGACCACGTTCCGGCTGGCCGACTTCGTCGATCTGCCCGGCGTCGACGCCGACGAGGAGGCCGACGTCGAGGGGCTGGCCCGGCACGGCAACTTCCTGTGGGCGGTCGGCTCGCACAGTCTGCGCCGCAAGCAGATCAAGGAGCGGCACGCGGGTTCCAAGGCGCTGCGCCGGCTCGCCCGGGTGGAAGGACAGGAAAACCGGCAGATTCTCGTACGCCTGCCGATCGCCGACGTGGACGGCGTGCCCACCCCGGTGCGCGAGGCGGTCTTCGACGGCGAACGGCACCACGCGGCCGCCCTGGGCCGGCGCGACGACATCCGGTCGCTGCTGCGCGACGACGAGCACCTGGCCCGGTTCCTGCCCATCCCCGGCAAGGACAACGGGCTGGACATCGAGGGCATCGCGGTCCGCGGCGACCGGGTCTACCTGGGGCTGCGCGGGCCGGTGCTGCGCGGCTGGGCGTTCGTGCTGGAACTGCGCCCGTACGTGGACCCGGCCACCCCGCACCGGCTGCGGCTGCACGAGTTCGAGGACGGTTTGCTCTACCGCAAGCACGTGCTCGACCTCGACGGCCTGGGCGTGCGCGACCTGTGCCCGTGCGGCGACGACCTGCTGGTGCTGGCCGGGCCGACCATGGACCTGGACGGCCCGGTCCGGATCTACCGCTGGCACGGCGCCTACCGGTCCGAACAGCCGTCGATCGTCCGCGGCGGCCTGCTGTCCCGCGAACTCGAACTGACCTACGGCGAGGGCGACGACCACGCCGAGGGACTGAGCCTGCTCGGCGAGGACCGGGTGCTGGTGGTCTACGACAGCCCGGCCCCGATCCGCCTCACCGACGACGGCGCGGTGATCGCCGACGTGCTCCGGCTGCCCCGTTAGCCCTGCACCGAGCGGTAGTAGGCGATCTTGCCGCGGATGTGGTCGCGCTGGCGCAGCAGCGTGGTGATCCGCTCCTCCACGTCGCGGTCGTGCTCCTCGAGCAGCGCGATCCGCTCGGCGATCGTGCCCGCGTCCCGGGTCAGCTCGGCGAACTCGCGCATCCGGGCGATCGGCATGCCGGTGTCGCGCAGGCAGCGCAGGATCTCCAGCCAGCCGATGTCGTCCTCGTGGTACTGCCGCTGGCCGCCCGAGGTGCGGGCCACGCCGTCGAGCAACCCGATCTTCTCGTAGTAGCGCAGCGTGTCCAGCGTGAAGCCGGTCTTCTCGACGACCTGTCCGGGGGTGTAGGTGGGCATGCCGTCACATTACGTCGACCGGGGTGCCGTTCGGGGGGCGCCCGAGGAGCGCGGCCGCGTCCCCGCCGCGGAGCAGCAGTTCGTAGAACGGGCGGCCCCAACCGGAACTGCCCGGCGCGAACGACATCCGGCCGGCCGGCACCGCGAACACGCCGTCGGTCACGGTCGCCTCGGCGGTGGCCGCGCCGATCCGCACCCGGACCGTGCTGCCGACCGGCGCCGGCGGCTCGTGCCAGGAGGTCTTGAGGTTGCCGTAGCCGTCGGTCCAGACCACCGCGCGCTCCGGCGCCGGCGGCACGGCCAATTCGACGCCGAGCAGGTCGTCGCCCCGGGCCAGCGCGGCGACCGCGGCCGGGAAGACGTCCCGGGAGCGGAACTGCGACCCGCAGTCGGCGACCTTCACGGCCCGGACCGGCACCCCCGCGCCGGCCAGGAACGACATGGTCGCGCCGGCCGCCACGCCCACCACCAGAGCGCCGGACGCCAGCCGGGCGGCGGCCAGCGGCTCGCCCGCGTTGTCGGTCCGGGCGTCCGCCTCGTCCTGGCGGGGTGCCACGTTCGCGTACACGATCCGGTCGCCCGGCCCGTCACCCAGCGCGAGCTGCGCCACGCAGAAGCCGGCACCGACCGTGTCGAACGGGCGCACCGGCAGGTCGGTCACCTGGGCCTGCGGCAGGAGCGTGGCGAACCGCTGGCGCACCTCGGCGAACGCGAGGTCACCGACGCCGTAGTCGGCGACCACCGTGAGCAGCATGTGCGCAGATTAGCGAGATTTGACCAGGCGCCGGGCGTGGTCGCGCTCCTGCGACTCGATCCGGCTACAGCCCGCGGTCACCACCTGCCAGTCGCCGGTGGCCAGCGCCGCGCCGATCCGGCGGCGCACCTCGGCGACCCGGTGCGGCTCGGTCGCGTACAGGATCCGCAGTCGCACCGTGCCGCCGTCGCGGGTGGCGGCGGTGGCGTGCGGGGCGAGCGGGCAGGGCGGCTCGTGCTCCCAGTGCCCGCACAGCGCCGTGGTGATCGCACCGCCCGGGGCGCGCTCGTCGGCGCCGGCGGGCATCTCCAGCACCGCGTCATGGGCGTACGCCAGTCGCATCAGTCGATGGTATGCCCGCCGTTGACGGTGATCCGCTCGCCGGTCACGAACCGGGCGGCGTCCGAGGCCACGAAGGCGACCACGTCGGCCACCTCCTCCGGGGTGCCCATCCGGCGCAGCGGGATGTCGGCCAGGTAGTCGCCGCTGTTCTCGGCGGTGATCGTGCCGTGCCGCTCCACCGGGATCCAGCCCGGCGCCACGATGTTCACGGTCACGCCGTACCGGCCCAGCTCGCGCGCCCAGGTGCGGGCCAGCCCGATCTGGGCACCCTTGGCCGCGTTGTAGGCCGAGGCGCCGGGCAGCGCCCGCTCGAACGAGTCGGTGCCGATGTGGACGAACCGCCCGCCGCCCAGCCGGCGCATGTGCGGCAGCGTGGCCCGCATCAGCAGCGTCGGGCTCTTGACGAAGAACACCAGCTGGTCGAGATGCTGCTCCCAGGTCACCTCGTCGGCGGCGATCTTGGGCTGCGGCCCGGTGGCGTTCGCGACGACCGCCTGCACCGGCCCCAGCTCGGCCTCGACCGCGGCGGCCAGGTCGCGTACCTCGTCCTCGTCGGTCACATCGGCCCGGAACGCGGCCGCCCGGCCACCCTCCGCGGTGATGCCGGCCACCACCTGAGCGGCTCCGTCCGGGTCGGACCGGTAGTTGACCGCCACCGGCCACCCGTCCGCCGCCAGCCGCCGGCAGATGTGCGCACCCAGCCCCCGCGAGGCCCCGGTCACCAGGGCACTGCCCGTAATCGTCACCCGCCGACCGTACCCCTTGATCCGTGGCAGGCTGGGGCTTCCCTAGTCCGCAGTGGGCCGGCGCACCGGCTGACCGGGGCCGGCCCGCGGAGCGCCGCGGGCCGGCCGGCTTCCAGACTATGCGCCGCGCAGTGCGGCGCCGAAGCGGGACGCCACCGCGGACACCGCCGCGTCGCGTGCTGCCAGGGCCTCGTCCGAGGTCAGCGTGCGGTCCGGGGCGCGGAAGGTCAGCTTGTAGGCCAGGGACTTCTTGCCCTCGCCCAACTGCTCCGCCTCGTACACGTCAAAAAGCGCGACCGACTCCAGCAGCTCGCCCGCGCCCTGGGTGAGCGCCCTCTCCACCTCGGCCGCCGGGACCGTGCGGTCGAGCACCAGCGCCACGTCGATCAGCGCCGGTGGAAAGGCCGAGATCCGGCGGCCCTGGACCACGGGTGCGTCCGGGATCACGTTCAGGTCGAGTTCCAGGACGCTGGTGCGCTTGGGCAGTTCGAGCGCGGACACGACCGCCGGGTGCAACTCGCCCGCGTACCCGATCACCGCATCGTCCACCGCGACCGCCGCGCACCGGCCGGGGTGCCACGGCGCCCGCTCGGCCGCCGCCACCGTGACCCGGTCGGCCGAGATGCCGGCCGCGGACAGTGCGATCCGGGCCGCCTCGACCGCGTCCGCCCAGGTGGCCGCGCGACCGGGACCCCACCAGCCGGACGGCTCGAGCTCGCCGGTGACCGCCACCGCCAGATGCCACGGCTGGCTCGGCACGAACGCGTTCGCGGTCGACCAGTCCTCGTCGGCCGGGCGGCGGTCGACGCCCATGGCCGGCGGCGGGGCGGCCGCGAGCCGGGGCTGGAAGACCGTGCCGATCTCGTACAGCGCCAGGTCGCGCCGGCCCCGGCTCAGGTTGCGCTTCAGCGTGGCGAGCAGCGGCGGCAGCAGCGACGTGCGCAGCAGCGGCTCCTCCTCGGAGAGCGGGTTGGTCAGCCGAACCGCGCTGCGGCGCTCGTCGTCCGGCGGGTAGCCGAGCAGGTCGGCCACGCCGGGCGTCACGAACGGGTAGGACAGCACCTCGGTCCAGCCGTTCTCGGCCAGCGCGCGGCCGACCGTGCGGCGGCGGCGCTGTGCGGCCGTGATGCCGCTGCCACCACGGGCCGGCGGCAGCAGGCTGGGGATGTCGTTGTAACCGCCGAGCCGGGCCACCTCCTCGACCAGGTCGATCGGCGCGAGCAGGTCGGGCCGCCAGGTCGGCGGGGTGACCTCGAACGGTGCGACGCCGGTGACCGTGCAGCCGATCCGGCTGAGCAGGTCGACGACGCGATCGGCCGGGTACGGCACGCCGATCCGCTGGGCCGGCAGCGCCGGGTCGAGGTGGATCACCGCGGGCGGGCGTACGTAATCCAGGTCGAGGATCCGCTCGTCGACCGTGCCGCCCGCGTACGTGGTCAGGATTTGCACTGCTCTTTCCAGCGCGGCCAGGGTGAGGCTCGGGTCGACGCCGCGCTCCCAGCGCTTGGCGGCCTCGCTGAAAAGCTTGTGGCGGCGGGCGGTGCGGCCCACCATCACCGGGTCCCAGTGCGCGGCCTCGAGCAGCACGTCCACCGTGTCCGGCTGCCACTCGCTGGTCTCGCCGCCCATCACCGCGGCCAGCGAGATCGGGCCGGTGTCGTCGCAGATCACCATGTCCTCGGCGTCGAGCGCGCGGGCCACGCCGTCCAGGGTGGTCAGCTTTTCGCCGGGACGGGAGCGGCGCACCACCAGCGGGCCGCTGATCCGGTTGAGGTCGAACACGTGCATCGGCTGGCCGAGTTCGAGCATCAGGTAGTTGGTGATGTCGACCGGCAGCGAGATGGTCCGGATCCCGGCCGCGGTGAGCCGGCGCCGCATCCACTCGGGCGACGGCGCGTCCGGGTTGATGCCGCGCACCACCCGGGCGGTGAAGCGGTCGCAGCCCACGGTGTCCTCGACCGTCACCGGGTGCGGTACATCGGTGGTTCCGCCGGGTGCGTCGATTTTCGCCGGGTCCGTGTACGCGGCGTCGAAGGCGTACGACAATTCCCGGGCGATGCCGCGCAGGCTCATCTGGTAGCCCCGGTCCGGGGTGATCTCCACCTCGATCAGCACGTCGTCGAGGCCGACCACCGGACGGGCGTCCGCGCCGGGCGACGCCGCACCGGCCGGCAGCACGATGATGCCGGAGTGGTCGTCGCCCAGCCCGAGCTCGCGCGCCGAACAGATCATGCCGTTCGAGTTGCGGCCGTACGTCTTGCGCGCCCCGATCCGGAAGCCGCCGGGCAGTTCCCCGCCGGGCAGGATCACCGGCACCAGGTCGCCCTCGGCGAAGTTGCGGGCACCGCAGACGATTTCCTGCGGCTCGGCCCGGCCGACGTCGACCCGGCAGAACCGGATCGGCTTCTTGAACCCGGTCAGCTCCTCGATGGTCAGCACCCGGCCGACCACCAGGTCGCCCTTGACGACGGCACCCTGATCGACGATCGACTCGACCTCGAGGCCCAGGTTGGTGAGCGCGTTGTCGAGTGCCTCGGCGGTGATCCCGGCGGGCAGCTCGACGTATTCGCGCAGCCACGACAGCGAAGTACGCATATGTCTCAGACCACCATTTCCATAAGTCGTCTCCGCTCCGCTACGCCGACATGCCGAAGTTAGCGGTGAACCGGACGTCGCCCTCGACGAGATCGCGCATGTCGCCGACGCCGTTGCGGAACATCAGGGTGCGGTCGACGCCCATCCCGAACGCGAACCCGGAGTAGCGGTCCGGGTCGATGCCACACGCGGTCAGCACCCGCGGGTTGACCATGCCGCAGCCGCCCCACTCGACCCAGCGCGGCCCGTCGCGGTGCTCGGCGAACCACACGTCGAACTCGGCGCTCGGCTCGGTGAACGGGAAGTAGTGCGGCCGCCAGCGGGTGCGCGCGTCCGGCCCGAACATCGCCTTGGCGAAGTGGTCGAGCGTGCCGCGCAGGTGGGCCATGGTGATGCCCTCGTCGACCACGAGTCCCTCGATCTGGTGGAAGACCGGGCTGTGCGTGGCGTCCAGTTCGTCCGAGCGGTAGACCCGGCCCGGGCAGACCACATAGATGGGTGGCTGCCGGGTGAGCATGGTGCGCACCTGGCCGGGCGAGGTGTGCGTGCGCATCACGAGGCCGGGCAGGTCCACGTAGAACGTGTCCATCGAGCCGCGGACCGGGTTGTCGGGTCCGATGTTGAGCGCGTCGAAGTTGGCCCACTCGAGCTCCAGCTCGGGACCCTCCACGACGTCGTAGCCCATCCCGGCGAACAGGTCGCCCATGTGCTCCATGAGCGTGGTCAGCGGGTGCCGGGCGCCGCGCGGGCGACGGTTCCACGGGAGGGTGACGTCGACCCGCTCCTCGACCAGCACCCGGGCGGCCCGTTCCAGTTCCAGGTCGGCGGCGCGCGAGTCGAAGGCGGCCTGGATGGACTGCCGAGCCTCGTTCACCCGCTTGCCGGCGTCGGACTTGGCGGCCGGCGGCAGCGAGCCGATCTCGCGGCGGGCCAGCGACACCGGTGCCCGGTCGCCCAGGTGGGCCGGCTTCAGCGCGCCGAGCGCGTCCAGGTCGGCGGCGGCGCGGAACGCCTCGGCCGCGTCCGCGACGGCCTGCGCCAGCGCGTCGGGCGAGAGCAGGGCAGCCTGCTTCGGGTCATATGGATCGTTGCGGTAGGACATTGTCTCCCTCACACCGGACTGAGCCATCGGGCAGTGTACGGACGCGCGGCTTTACCGCAGCCCGCCGGTCAGGGAGTGGAAACGCGCAGAGATCAGATCCGGCGCCCGCGACCAGCGGGCCGGCTAAACAACTTCCTCGGACCTGGCATGGCGTCAGCATACCCGGTCACGGGTGGACCGCGACGACGATGCCACCCGCGCGCGCCACCGGCTCGTCCATCCCGGCGAGCGCGGATCCGGCCTGCTCCAGCGGTATGACGGCACCGACCAGCCGGCGCGGATCGAGCCGGCCCGCGACGATGAGGTCGAGCATCGGCGGGTAGTCCACCGCGGCCATCCCGTGCGAGCCGCGGATCTCCAGTTCGTGTGCCACCACCAGATCCCACGGCAGCGGCGTCCGGGCGTCGTCCCCGAGCATCAGCCCGACCTGTACGTGCCGCCCTCCACGCCGCAGGCTGCGCACCGACGCGAGCGCGGTCCCCGCCGACCCGAACGCGTCGATGGCCACGTCGGCCTCCCCGGCAATCGCTGACGAGAACGCCTCCGCGCTGGGTCGCGCCTCGGCGCCCAGTTCGGCGGCGAGAGCCAGCGCCGCCGGTGACGGATCCACCGCCAGCACCCGGGCTCCCAGCGCCACCCCGATCATGACGGCCGACAGGCCCACTCCCCCGCAGCCGAAGACGGCCACCGTCGATCCGGCGCCCACCCCGCGCAGCGCCCGGAAGGCGGTCGCGAACCGGCAGCCCAGCGACGCCGCCGCCACGAAGTCGATGGCGTCGGGCAGCCGGACCAGGTTCGTGTCCGCCGCGCGCACCACGACCAATTCCGCGAATGATCCCGGATGGGTGAAGCCCGGCTGCGTCTGCGAAGGGCACACCTGTGCCGCCCCCGAAACGCAGTAGTCGCACCGCCCGCACCCGTTGACGAACGGCGCCGTCACCCGGTCACCGACCGCGAACCCGCCAACGTCCGCCCCGACCTCGGCGATCACCCCGGCGAACTCGTGCCCCGGAACATGCGGCAGTGACACCGGGTCATGTCCGCGCCAGGCGTGCCAGTCCGAGCGGCACACCCCGGAGGCCCGCACCGCGATCACCGCACCGTCCGGCGGGCACTCCGGAGCCGGCACGTCCCGCCACTCCGGTGGTGCCCCGATCGCGTCGTAGACCTGCGCCTTCACCGATGCGCCCGGGCCGACGCGTACAGACAGACCGCGGCCGCCGCGGCCAGGTTGAGGCTCTCCGCACCACCGTAGATCGGCACCCGCACCTGCCGGTCGGCCGCGTCCAGCAACTCCCGCGGCAGCCCGTGCGCCTCCGACCCGAACAGCCACGCGGTCGGCCCGGCCAACACACCGTCGTCCAGCAGCGTGTCCAGGTCATCGGCGCCGTATCCGCTGGTCGCGAGCACCTGCAACCCGGCCGCGCGCAGCTCGCCGACCACGTCCAGCCCGGTCCGCACCACGTCGACGTGGAACAGCGACCCGGCCGAAGCCCGCACACACTTGCCGTTGTAGGGGTCGACCGCCGTCCCCGCAAAGATCACCGCGCCGGCCCCCGCCGCGTCCGCGGTCCGCAGCACCGTCCCCGCGTTACCCGGGTCCCGGATCTCCGCGGCCACCGCTACCAGCCGTGGCCCCTTGGCCAGCGCCTCGCTGAGCGTGACGTCGACCTGCTCACACACCGCCACCAGCCCCTGCGGCTGCACGGTCTCGGTGAGCGCTTCGAGCGCGTCCTCGGTGACCGCGGAGGCAACCGGCGCCTGCAACGCGAGATCACCGTGCCGGACCAGTGCGGCCTCGGTCCCGAACAGCTCGACCACCACCCCCGCGGCGAGCGCTTCGCGCACCGCCTGCGGACCTTCGGCCAGAAATCGCCCACCCTGGTCGCGGTCCTTGCGCTTCTGCAAACGCCGGGCCGCGACAATGCGAGGAGTACGCGTGGTAAATGTCATCAAACGCAACGCCGATCGTTCCGTGGTCTTCGGCCGGCTGGTTGATCAGTCCGGCTCCCCGGCCGTTGTGGATTTGCGGCGAGGTGGCGCGCTAGTTCCACAGATCCTGCCTACCCGCCGACCGTAATTCCAGATCTTGCGGCGCCGCTGTCCCGGCCGCACCGCCAGATCTGCACCTGCCGGGCGGCGGCGTGGGTGTGGGCTGCGGGTGGGTGCCGCTGGCGTCGAAACGGGCGCCCTCCATGCTTGTGGAGAGCGCCCGTTTCGGACGGTGCAGGGGTCAGGCAGCCTGGGCGGCAGCGCCGCCGGTGCCCTCGGCCGCCACGGCGGCACGCGCAATCTCGACGATGGCCGCGAAGGCGGTGGCGTCGTTCACGGCCAGGTCGGCCAGGATCTTGCGGTCCACCTCGACACCCGCGAGCCGCAGGCCCTGGATGAGGCGGTTGTAGGTCATGCCGTTGGCCCGGGCGCCCGCGTTGATGCGCGTGATCCACAGCTGGCGGAAGTCGCCCTTGCGGTCACGGCGGTCGCGGTACGCGTACTGCATCGAGTGCAGCACCTGCTCCTTGGCCTTGCGGTAGAGCCGCGAGCGCTGACCGCGGTAACCGCTCGCGGTCTCGAGCAGGGTACGACGCTTCTTCTGGGCGTTTACAGCCCGCTTGACGCGTGCCATTTCAGTACTCCTAACAGGGGAACGTGTGTGGCGCGCGCGTCAGCGGCCCAGCAGCTTCTTCACTCGCTTGGTGTCGGCCTTGGCCACTACGACCGTGCCGGTCATCCGGCGGGTGACCTTGGAGGCCTTGCCCTCCAGCAGGTGGCGCTTACCGGCCTGCTCCCGGACGATCTTGCCGGAGCCGGTGACCTTCACCCGCTTGCCCGTGCCGGCGTGCGGCTTGAACTTAGGCACTTGGAGCCTCTTTCTGATCTTTCCGCGCGGCCGGGGCCGTTACGGAAAAGCTTGTCTACTCTGCGGTGGTGTCGGTGGCTTCGGCCGCGGGCGGCTCGGCACCATCGCCCTCGCGCGGCTCCCGCGGCGGACGCGCGTTGGCGGCGACCGTCGCAGCAGCTGCTGCCTTGGTGGCCCGATGCGGGGCCAGCACCATGATCATGTTTCGGCCGTCCTGCTTCGGGCTGGCCTCGACGAAGCCCAGTTCCGAGATCTCCTCGCTGAGCCGGCGCAGGAGCCGGAAACCCAGCTCGGGGCGGCTCTGCTCACGACCGCGGAACATGATCGTCACCTTGACCTTGTCGCCCGCCTTGAGGAACCGCACCACGTGACCTTTCTTGGTCTCGTAGTCGTGCGGGTCGATCTTCGGCCGGAGCTTCATTTCCTTGATGACGGTCTGCTGCTGGTTACGCCGCGCCTCGCGGGCCTTCAGTGCGCTCTCGTACTTGAACTTGCCGAAGTCCATGAGCTTGCACACCGGCGGCCGCGCCATCGGAGCAACCTCGACCAGGTCCAGGTCGACGTCCGCGGCCAGCTGGAGAGCGCGCTCGAGCGGGACGATGCCCACCTGCTCACCCTCGGGGCCGACCAGTCGGACCTCACGTGCCCGGATCTGTTCGTTAACGCGTGGTTCGACGCTGATGGGGCCTCCTCAGAAAGTGCTTATGTGGCGCACCCGCGGCACCTGACCGCGGGAACGTGCCAATGTCGGTCGGCCCCGGGCGCCCCCTGCTGCGGGATGCCGGGAAAGCAGAAGGCCCCGGCGCATGCTGTGCAGCGCATGCCGGGGCCCGCTCGACCGGTCATCGGCGCCCATGAGGACGCACCCCGGGCCCCGGATCATCCCCCGAAGGGAATCGGCCGGAGCCGGGTGACCGGACCCGGCCGTCCAATGACGGCGGGGTGGGAACCAGCGGGCTCCTCTTTCGCGCTCGCGCTTCAACAGAGGCGCGGGCGTGGTCGACTGCCGGAAAGTCTATCAGGCGTCGACGGCCGCCGAATGCAGGGCCCGAAGTGCGCGGACGCCCTCCACCGCGTAGTCCTTGTCGGCCGCCTGGAGGGCGTGGATCGACACCTGTTCGTCGTCGTGCAGCTCGAGCTGGGCCCACGGCGAGTTCCGGTCGAACCGCACCCGCCGCACCACCGACCAGGGCAGGTCGTACCCGCCCACGACGTTGCGGATCCGGATGTGCTCGGCGTCGGCGATCACCCGGGGCCGGCAGAACGCGAGGATGCCGAGCGCGAGCAGCACGCCCAGGCCGATCATCGCGGTCTGGTCGCCCCGGGCGAACTGGCCCGAGTTGCCGAACCCGGCCGAGCCCTGGAGGCCGAAGCTCATCGTGGTGAACAGCACCAGGACACCGGCCGCGGCCGGGCCGGCGACCCAACGGATCTTCTTGGGCCGGTACGTCACCGTCGTCTCCACGGCCATAAGGCTACAACCGGCAGTTCGCGATATCGGTGACCAGGATGGCCCGGGCCCCCAGCTCGTACAGCTCGTCCATCACCCGGTGCACGTCGGCGCGCTTGACCATGGCCTCGACCGCCACCCAGCCCTCGCGCTGCAGCGGCGACACGGTCGGCGACTCGATGCCCGGGGTCAGCGCGGTGGCGTTGTCGAGCAGCGAGGCCGGTACGTCGTAGGCCAGCATCACGTAGCTGCGGGCGACCAGCACACCCTGGAGCCGGCGCAGCAACTGGGCCGCGCCGGGCGGGGCGGCCTGCGGACGGCCGATCAGGATGGCCGACGAGTGCAGCAGCGGGTCGCCGAACGTGACCAGACCGGCCTGACGCAGCGTCGCCCCGGTTTCGACCACGTCCGCGATCAGGTCCGCCACACCGAGCCGGACCGCGTTCTCGACGGCGCCGTCCAGGCGTACGACATCTGCTTTGAGGTCTTTCTCGGCCAGATAGCGCTCCACCACGCCCGGGTAGGCGGTGGCGATCCGGCGTCCGCCGATCTGCTCGCCCGCGCCGATCGAGCCGGGCGTCGCGGCCCAGCGGAAGGTGGCGCCGGCGAAGTTCAGGTCGAGCAGTTCTTCGGCCGGAACTCCGGAGTCGACCAGCAGGTCCCGGCCGGTGATGCCCAGGTCGAGGTCGCCGGTGCCGACGTAGGTGGCGATGTCGCGGGGACGCAGGTAGAAGAACTCGACGTTGTTGGCGTCGTCCCGGCAGACGAGGTCCTTGGGGTCGGTGCGCTGGCGGTAACCGGCGTCGCGCAGCATCTGCGAGGCCGGCTGGGACAGGGTTCCCTTGTTGGGAACGGCGATGCGCAGCATCGGACGTGCTCCTTCGAGTTATCGCGGGGAATCGGCGAAGAGGGGCACGTCACAGATGTCGATACACGTCCTCGAGCTTCAGTCCGGTCGCGATCATCAGGACCTGGGCCTGGTAGAGCAGCTGGGAGATCTCCTCGGCGGCCCGCTCGGGGCCCTCGTGCTCGGCGGCCATCCAGGACTCGGCCGCCTCCTCGACGACCTTCTTCCCGATGAAGTGGACCCCGCGCTCCAGGGCCACGACGGTGGACGAGCCCTCGGGGCGGGTCACCGCCTTCTCCTGCAGCTCGGCGAACAGCTCTTCGAACGTCTTCACGGGCGCCATTGTGACAACTCATTACGGTGTGACGACGAACGGCCCCACCAGCTGGGACGTGGCCTAGGCTGCCCGCATGGTCAGCCGAAACACCCTCACCACTGTCGGTGGCGTGGCCTTGCTGCTCGCCGCCGTCACGGGCTGCGCCCCCGCCGACGAGGCCGCCGCCCCGACCACGTCCGCCTCCCCCTCCGCAGACGTTTGTGCAGCTGGCACCCTGTCCACCAAGACGACCGGCAAGCTCACGGTGGGCACCGACAACCCCGCCTACGGGCCCTGGTTCAGTGACAACAAGCCGAGCAACGGCAAGGGTTTCGAGTCGGCCGTGGCCTACGCGGTGGCCCAGCAACTCGGCTTCCCTGCCGAGAACGTGACCTGGGTTTCTGTGACGTTCAACAACGCGATCGCGCCCGGTCCCAAGGATTTCGACTTCGACATCAACCAGTTCTCGATCACCGAGGACCGCCGTAAGGCCATCGACTTCTCCTCGCCGTACTACCTGGTCCGGCAGACCGTGATCAGCACCAAGGGCTCGAAGATCGCCGGCGCCACCTCACTGGCCGACCTCAAGTCCGCCAAGCTGGGCGCCCAGGTCGGCACCACCAGCTACCAGGCGATCACCGACCTGATCAAGCCAAGCGCCACACCGCAGGTCTACAACAACAACGACGACGCCAAGGCCGCGCTGGTCAACGGCACGGTGGACGGCATCGTGGTGGATCTGCCGACCGCGTTCTACATGACCGCGGCCGAACTGGACAACGGCGTGATCGTCGGCCAGCTGCCGCAGGTGGGCGTGCCCGAGCAGTTCGGGCTGGTGCTCGACAAGGGCTCCCCGCTGACCGGCTGCGTCAGCCAGGCGGTCGACAAGCTGCGCCAGGACGGCACCCTCGCCGTACTGGAAAAGACCTGGTTGGCCGGCACCGCGGGAGCACCGGAACTGCAGTGACAGATTTCCACCGCCCGAGTGACATCCAACGCGAACGGATCGCCTACCGGAAACGGCAGGCGATCCGTTCCGTCTTGCTCGCGGCCCTCTCCACCGCCGTGGTCGGCACGCTTCTCGGCGTGCTGGTCACCGGAGCGCCGGGTTGGCAACGGGTCCGGCAATCGTTCTTCGATCCCGAGGTGGCGCGGCGCTTCCTGCCGTCCATCCTCGAAGGACTGTGGCTCAACATCCGGATGCTGGTCTTCTGCGCGGCCGCGGCGCTCGCGCTGGGCCTGCTCATCGCGGTTCTGCGTACGCTGCGCGGCCCGGTGTTCTTTCCGGTCCGCGCGCTGGCCACGCTCTACACGTACTCGTTCCGCGGTCTCCCGCTGATCATCGTGATCTACCTGTTCGCGTTCGGCATCCCCGGTCTGCGCCTGCAAGGAACGCCCAGCGTGACCGTCCTCGGTGGCGCGGCCATCGTGATCGTCTATGGCGCCTATCTGGCCGAGGTGTTCCGCGCCGGCATCGAGTCGGTGCACCCCAGCCAGGTGGCCGCGGCCCGGTCGCTGGGCCTGAGCTACCGCCAGTCGATGCGCTTCGTGGTGCTGCCGCAGGCCGTCCGCCGGGTCGCTCCGCCGCTGCTCAACGACACCGTGGCCCTCCAGAAGGACGTGGGCCTGATCTCGCTGGCCGGCCCGATCGACGCCATCCGTGCGGCCCAGATCGGCGTCGCACAAACCGCAAACTTCACGCCGTACGTGGTGGCAGGTGTCCTCTTTGTCCTGCTGGCGCTCCCGCTGATCGCGATCACCGACTGGGTCACGCTGCGCGCCGCCCGCCGCCAGAACGCGGGAACGTGATGTTGCTCACCTGCCACGACGTTCGGAAGACCTTCGGCGCCAACCTGGTCCTCGACAACCTGGGCCTGGCGGTCGGCGAACACGAGGTGGTGGCCCTGATCGGCGCCTCCGGCTCGGGCAAGTCCACCCTGCTGCGCTGTATCAACCTGCTGACCGAGATCGACGACGGCACGATATCGCTGGACGACGAGGACATCACCGACCCCCGGGCAAACCCCGATCTCGTACGCCGGAAGATCGGTCTCGTCTTCCAGTCCTACAACCTGTTTCCGCACAGGACGGTGCTGGACAACATCACCCTGGCCCCGGTACGCGTGCACGGCCGCTCCCCCGCCGACGCCCGCGACCAGGCGACCGAGTGGCTGGACCGGGTGGGCCTGGCCGACAAGGCGAAGGCGTACCCGGATCGCCTGTCCGGCGGCCAGCAGCAGCGGGTGGCGATCGTGCGCGCCCTGGTCAACGAACCCCGCCTGCTCCTGCTGGACGAGGTCACCTCGGCGCTCGACCCGGAACTGGTGGGCGAGGTCCTCACCATGATCCGCAACCTGAAGTCCGACGGCATGACCATGCTGATCGCCACCCACGAGATGGGCTTCGCCCGCCAGGTGGCCGACCGGGTGGCCTTCCTGGACCGGGGCCGGGTGCTGGAGGAAGGCCCACCGGCCCAGGTCCTGGGTGACCCGGTGGAAGCCCGGACCCGCCAGTTCCTGGCCCGGATCATCGAGGCCGGCCGACTGTAATCCTCGCCGGGTCGGATCACCGACGCTCGCGTGCCTGCGGCCCGGCGGGATGGCACAGTCGGTCGGGCGGGCACGGGGGTGAACCGCCACACGGGAGGCGGCCCTGCGCTCCAGCGGGGAGGCAATGCTGTGCGCCATCGCACGCCCATCGTCCTGGCACTGGCCGCAACGCTGCTGGCGTCCGCCGGCGCGATCCCGGCCGCCGCGACCGCACCACCCGCCCTCCGGCTGACCGCGGCCACCGTGTTGACCCTCGGCGCCGCCGTCGATCTGCGCTACATGGTGTTCTGCGCGCCCGCGGCCACCTTCACGGTGTCGGTGACGCTCGCCCAGCGAACCGGCAGGCGGGTGGCCACCGCCACCGGCGAGACCGAGGCCACCTGCACCGCTCAGGCCCAGAGTGTGCTGCTGAACGCGGTCCCGACGACCCCGAGCGCCACCTTCCGCCCCGGCAGCGCCACCGCAACCGCCCACCTGCGAGTCGCCGCGGACCGGCCGATCGAGGTCCGCCACACCACAAAGCGCCGCCTGGTCGCCGGCTCCCCCACACCCACCGCCGCCGACCCGAGGGTCGTCCGGGCGACGCTCATTCGCAGCGGCGACACGGCCCAGGTCGAACTGCGTCTGACCTGCCCGTCCGGACTCGCCGGGCGGCAGAACGCCGGCCTCTACCAGGGCAACCGCGGCCGCGTGGCGACCGGCTGGGGCAGCGCCGACCTGACCTGCACCGGCGTACCGCAACGCGTGCTGGTGACCGTGCAGCGTGACGTGACGGGTGAGCCGTTCACGCTGGGCCCGGCGATGGTCGACGCCCGCGCCTGGGGCTGTGCCGGCGGTGACTGCTTCGCCGCCCGGCCCTGGCTCGTCTTTCCCCTCACCCGATAGATCCCCGGGCCGGCTGGCTGCGGGGGGATGCGCCGGCCGGCCTGGGTCTCACCTCAGGGCTTCCCCACCTCGCGCAGCACCAGCGCGGCGTCCAGCGCCGCCACCGTGCTCTGCCAGCCCTTGTCCTCGATCGAGTCCTCCAGCCCGGCGCGGTCGCGGGCCTGGCCGAGGCTCTGCACGGTGAGCACGCCGTGCGCCACCGGGGTGCGCTCGTCCAGGGCCACCCGGGTCAGACCCGCGGTCACGGAGTCGCACACGTACTCGAAATGCGCTGTTTCGCCCTTGATCACGACGCCGATCGCCACCACCGCGTCGCAGCGCTGGGCCAGTGCCTGCGCCACCACGGGCAACTCGACCGTGCCGGCCACCCTGGTCACCACCACGTCGGTCACGCCGCAGGCCTCGGCCGCGGCCTTCGACCGTTCGATGATGTGGTCGACCAGGTCGGCGTGCCAGCGCGCGCCGACGATGCCCAGCCGCAGGCCCGCGGCGTCGACGGTCTGCATGTGCGGGTCACCAAAGCCAGCCATCACTGCCCCCTTTTTCCTGCATTTTCCTCGTTTACCGGCTGAATGTCTGGCGGTTAGCCGAGGGCCTCGAACAGGTGGCCCATCCGGTCCCGCTTGGTGCGCAGGTAACGCACGTTTTCGGGGAACAGTCGCACCGGCAGCGCCTCCCGTCCGGTGATCGTCAGGCCGTAGCCCAGCAGGCCCGCCCGCTTCGCCGGGTTGTTGGTGAGCAGCCGCATCGAGCGCACGCCCAGGTCGTACAGGATCTGCGCGCCGGTGCCGTAGTCCCGGGCATCCGCCGGCAGCCCCAGCTCGAGGTTCGCGTCCACCGTGTCGAAGCCGCGGTCCTGAAGCTGGTACGCCTGCAGCTTGTGCAGCAGTCCGATCCCCCGGCCCTCGTGCCCGCGCATGTAGAGCACCACCCCGCGCCCGGCCTCGGCCACCCGGTGCAGGGCGGCGTCCAGCTGCGGGCCGCAGTCGCAGCGCTTCGAGCCGAACACGTCGCCGGTCAGGCACTCGGAGTGCACCCGCACCAGCACGTCCGCGCCGTCGCCCAGGTCGCCGAAGACCAGCGCCACGTGCTCCGCCCCGTCGACCTCGGCGCGGTAGCCGACCGCGGTGAAGTCGCCGTGCTCGGTCGGCAGCTTGGTCTCCACCACCCGCACCACCTGGCGCTCCCGCTCCCGCCGGTAGGCCACCAGGTCGGCGATGGTGATCAGCGCCAGGTCGTGCTCGATCGCGAACTTCTCCAGGTCGGGGCGGCGCTGCATGGTGCCGTCGTCGTTGACCATCTCGCACAGCACCCCGGCGGGACGCAGCCCGGCCAGCTCGGCCAGGTCGATGGCGGCCTCGGTGTGGCCCGGGCGGCGCAGCACCCCGCCGGCCTTGGCGCGCAGCGGCACCACGTGGCCGGGACGGGTCAGGTCGGTGGGCCGGGTGTCGGCGCCGGCCAGCAGCCGCAGCGTGCGGGCCCGGTCGGCGGCCGAGATGCCGGTGCTCACGCCCTCGCTGGCGTCCACCGCCACGGCGTACGCGGTCCCTCGCCGGTCCTGGTTGGTGTGGTACATCGGCGGCAGGTCGAGGCGGTCGGCCTCCTCCTCGGTGATCGGCGCGCAGATGTAGCCCGACGTGTAGCGGACCATGAACGCGACCAGTTCGGGGGTCGCCTTCTCGGCCGCGAAGATCAGGTCACCCTCGTTCTCGCGATCCTCGTCGTCGACCACGATCACCGGCCGGCCGGCGGCGATGTCCGCGATCGCCCTTTCGATGTCCTCAAACATGGCGCGCTCCCAGCATCTTCTCCACGTACTTGGCGATCACGTCGACCTCGAGGTTCACCGGGTCGCCGACGGCTTTCGAGCCCAGGACGGTCAGCTTCGCGGTGGTGGGGATCATCCCGATGCGGAACGACGCGTCATCGACCGCCATCACGGTCAGCGACACCCCGTCCACGGTGATCGAGCCCTTCTCCACCACGTATTTCGCGAGGGCCGGCGGCAGCGAGAACCGCACCACCTCCCACTCGTCGGCCGGCTCCCGGCCGGTGATCTCGGCGACCCCGTCCACGTGCCCCTGCACCAGGTGCCCGCCGAGCCGGCTGCCCAGGGCGGCGGCGCGTTCCAGGTTGACCTGGCTGCCGGCCCGCAGCGTGCGCAACGACGACCGGCGTAGCGTCTCGCCCATCACGTCGGCCGTGAACACCCCGCCGACGTTGTCGATCACGGTGAGACAGACGCCGTTGACCGCGATCGAGTCGCCGTGCCGGGCGTCGGAGGTGACGACGGGCCCGCGGACCGCGATGACGGCCGAGTCGCCGCCCCCGTCGGTGAGGCGCACAACCTCGCCCAGTTCCTCGATGATGCCGGTGAACATCAGGGCTCCTTCTGGTCGGATGGCTTCTGCCGGAGCGACGCGGTGAAGCGCAGGTCGGGGCCGATCTGCGCGATGTCGGTGAGATCGAGTTCGAACGCGTCGCCGATCGTGCCCACGCCCGCGTCGACCAGGGCGGTCTTGCCGGCGCCCAGCAGCTTCGGCGCCACGTAGCCGATCACCTGATCGACCAGCCCCGCCGCCAGGAAGGAGCCGGCCAGCGTCGGCCCGCCCTCCAGCAGCACCGACCGGATCCCCCGGCCGAACAGCGCGCCGAGCAGCGCGTTCAGGTCGACGCGGCCATCCGGCCCGGCGCCGACCTCGCGGTTGGTCACGATCCAGGTGGGTGCGGCCACGTCGTTCACTCGCGCTTTTTCGGGGGTACGCCCGTACGAGTCGACCACGACCCGCAGCGGCTGCTTGATGGCGAGCGTGCCGTCCCGCAGGTCGCGCACGGTCAGTTGCGGGTCGTCCGCGATCACCGTGCCCACGCCCACCATGATCGCGTCCATGGTGCCGCGCAGCAGGTGCACGTCCGACCGGGCCGGCGCCGAGGTGATCCACTGGCTGGTGCCGTCCGCGGCGGCCGAGCGCCCGTCCAGCGTGGCGGCAAATTTCCAGGTCACGTACGGGCGGCCCCGGCGCACCGCGGTCAGCCAGGCCACGTTCCCCTCCTCGGCCTCGCGGCGGCGAATCCCGGTCTCGACGTTGACCCCCGCGGCCCGCAGCGTGGTGGCGCCCCCGGCCGCGACCGGCGTCGGATCGTCCACCGCGATCACCACCCGCCGCACCCCCGCGTTGATCAGCGCGTGGCTGCACGGCCCGGTACGCCCGGTGTGGTTGCACGGCTCGAGGGTGACCACCGCGGTGCCGCCCCGGGCCCGCTGACCGGCTTGGGCCAGCGCGACGATCTCGGCGTGCGGCCCACCCGCGTACGCGTGAAAGCCCTCGCCGACCACCTCGCCCTCGACATCGAGCAGCAGGCAGCCCACCACCGGATTGGGGCTGGTCGTGCCGAGGCCCCGGGCGGCGAGCGCAATTGCGCGGCGCATCGCCTCGTCCTCGGTCACCATCCGCGTCTTCCTCTCGCACGGCACAGTTCACGCGCCAAGGAAGTGGGATCAAACGCCGGGAATCGGACACACGGGTACGCTGCGCGCACCCCGGTCGACAGCACGCCAAGCGAGCCCTCGGTCCGATTCCGCGCGCTGTCTCCCATCCGGACTGTCTGACCGGCGGCGTAGTGCCGCAATCGATCAACCGTCGGCCCCGGAGTCTCACCAGGTCCACCGTCCGTCAGTTGCAACGTCCGGGTCGCGGGCTTACCAGCACAAACGTGCCAGATCACCGCCGGTTCGGAATTTCACCGAGTCCCGCCAGCGCGTGGTGGGTCACCCCCGAGTCTGTCACGCGCGATCGTCTTTGCAACCTCCGCGCGAGCCACGTCACAGCCCCAACCGGCCGTTCCCCTTCCCCCAGCCGCCATAACCCCAGCTCAAGCCCCACCCCAACCGCCAAGCCAAGTAGGCCCGATCAAAGCCGACGGCCGCCAGAGCCGACGGGGCCGGCGCCGTAGCGGGCCGGCTGGCAGCAGCCTGGCAGGCAAGCTGGCGGGCTGGGGCAGGCGGGCTGGCAGGCGGGCGGGCAGGCGGGCGGGCGGGCAGGCGGGCGGGCGGGCGGGCCGATGTCCGATAAATACGGCCTTACCGGACGCGATGGGACTGGATAGACATCCCCGAACAGCAGATCGACCACATCGCGTTGCCGACAAGCGCAAGCGGGGACGTATGCGGCCAAAAGGCCTCGGCGATCCCCGAACTGCCGGGCGGGACCTGACATCGCGACGCGCAAGGCCTGAACCGCCCGCGCCGGAGCGCGCGTGACGGAAGGCGTGCGTGGGGCCCCGCTCGGGGTTCGCTATTCCTCGGCCTCGGCGGCGCCTCGGCGGCGGTCGATGGCTACGTAGGAGCCGGGCTGGGACTTGGCTACCTTTTTCATTTCGGAGGCCACCGCGATCACCACCCGCGGGTCGGTGAATCTGCGGCCGTCGACCGTTGCCTGGGCCACGCCGATCGACAGCGTTACCAGGGCGGCGCGGTTTTTGTTGCCTCGGCGGTCGGGGACCTCAATGTAGCCTCGTTCGGCATCCGAGGGGTCGTACAGCTGGTCGGCGGCCTGTTCGAAGTCGGTCACCGTGCGCTTGGTCAGGGGCAGCACCTGGTCGGGGGTGCAGATGAAGACGAAGTCGTCGCCGCCGATGTGGCCCAGGAAGATGGACGGCGGGCCGACCACCGTCACCGCCTTGTGCAGGCAGCGGGCCAGCGCCGTGATGAACTCGTCGCCGCGGTCGAAACCGTAGACGTCGTTGACGCTCTTGAAGCGATCGACGTCGATGTAGCCGACCGAGTATTCGCCGCCGGCCTTCATCCGGTCGGCGATCTCGCGGCGGACGCGGGCGTTGCCGGGCAGGCCGGTCAGCGGGGAGACCTCGCGGAACTCCTTGTTGCGGCGCAGCGTGGAGTCGACCCGGGCGATCAGCTCGGCGGTGTCGAAGGGTTTGACCAGGTAGTCGTCGACGCCCGCGGTCAGGCCCACGACCTTGTCGACCGTCATGCTCTTGGCGGTCAGCATGATCACCGGGAGGGCCGAGCTGAGCGGCTCGGCGCGCAGTTTGCGGGTCAGCTCGACGCCGTCCATGCGGGGCATCATCCAGTCGACCACGGCCAGGTCGGGACGGCGGTTTTCCATCACCTCGAGCGCGTCCTGGCCGTCCCGGGCGCGGATCACCTCGTACCCGTGCATTTTGAGGTTGAATTCGACGAAGCCCGCGATGTCCTGGTCGTCGTCGACCACCAGGATGAGATCGGGCCGGTCCTCGGGCTCCGGTCCCAGGTCATCCTCGGTGTGCCGCACCACGCCGGTGCTCATCCAGTTCCTCCCCGCCGAACGCTTACCGCCGGAACGCGTCAATCATGCGTCGGCGCAGCGCTGAGGGCCAGTGCCCGCAGGCGCCGGATCGCCTCGGCCGGGTCGTGCGCGCCGTAGACCGCGGTGCCCGCCACGAACGCGTCCGCACCCGCCTCGGCCGCCTGCTCGATGGTGTCGGCCGCGATCCCGCCGTCCACCTCGAGGCGCACCTCCAGCTCCTTCGCGGTGATCCGGCGGCGCACGTCGCGCACCTTGGCCAGCATCTCGGGCAGGAACTTCTGCCCGCCGAAGCCGGCCTTGATGGTCATGATCAGCACGGTGTCCACATAGGGAAGCAGTTCGAGGTACGGCTCCACGGGGGTGTCCCGGTCGATCGCGAGCCCGGCCTTGGCGCCCGCCGCGCGCAGGGTGCGGGCCAGCGCGACCGGGTCGTCGCAGGCCTCGGCGTGGAAGGTCACGTTGTACGCGCCGGCTTCCGCGTACCCGGGGGCCCAGCGCTCCGGGTCGGCGATCATCAGGTGCACGTCGAACGGGATGCTCGTCGCTTTGCGCAGGCTCTGCACCACCGGCAGGCCGATCGTCAGGTTCGGCACGAAGTGGTTGTCCATGACGTCCACGTGCACCCAGTCGGCCGCACCCTCGATGGCGTGCACCTCGTCGGCGAGACGGGCGAAATCGGCGGCCAGAATGCTGGGGGCGATGATCGCAGCGGGTTCCACGGCTTGAAGTCTAGGGCGCCCGAGTCGGCGGGTTCACCGGCTGCCGACAACCGATAGAGTGACGATCAAGGGATGGCCTGGGGAGGCGACCATGCGACGCTGGGCGGCCGTCGTGGTCGGCGTGCTCGCCTTGGCCGGCCTGACTCTGGCCGGCCTGTCCGGGTGCGTGGTCATGCCCGACGGCGTCGACGGCGACATCACCAACAACTGGGCGCCGCTGCCGGCCGCCACCCAGTTCCGGCCGCAGTCCGGCACCTGCCACGGTGATCTGGTGCAGACCGGGCAGGCGGACGCCTACGAGCCGGTCGCCTGCACCGCCGAGCATCTGGCCGAGACCGTCGCGGTGGCCGGCATCAGCGGCCAGGACCAGGCGTTCCGGGAGTGCTCGCGGCAGGCCACCGCATACCTGGGCGCCGACTGGCGGACCGGCTGGGTGGTGCTCCAGCCGGTGCTGCCCAGCAAGGCGGCCTGGGCCGGCGGCGCCCGCTGGGCACGCTGCGACGTGGCCGAGACGTCACCGGTCGACGGTGCCCTGGTGCGCCGCTCCGGCACCGTGAAGGGCGCCCTCGCGGCGTCCGGCAAGCTGCGGATGGCCTGTGCGAACCCCAAGGTCGAGGGCGAGTCGGTCACCGAGATGCACCCGGTGGACTGCGCCAAGAACCACACTGCCGAGTTCGCCGGCCTGTTCGAGACCACCCGCAAGTCCGCCCGCCAGCTGAGCACCGACGACCTGGCCGACGGCTGCGAGACCGCGATCGCGACCTTCGCGGCGCTGCCCGACGACGGCGACCTGTCGGCCCGGGTGGGCTGGCTCGGCTTCCCGCCGGACGAGGCCGCCTGGAAGATGGGCGACCGGGCCGTGCGCTGCTTCCTCTGGCTCAACGGCGAGAAGATGAAGGGCTCCTACCGCAACGCCGGCCCGGACAAGCTCAAGATCCACTACGTCCGGCGCTGATCCGGTTGTTGAAGGTCTCGGTGTCGTTGAGGCGCGGGAACGGGCCGTCCGGCACCGGCACACCGAGGAATTCGCAGAGCGGCCCCCAGCCGTCGGCCACCCGGTAGACGAGCAGGCGGTCCGGCGCGATCTCCGCGCGTACGGCTGCATTGTGCTCTTGGAAAAGCCGGACCATCGCCTCGCGGTCGGCGAAATTGCCGCCGAAAGTGCCGTCCCAGATCAGACGCTTCAGCATGGCCCGGGCCGCCGGGACCGCCGTGTCCTCGGCCGGCGGGCGGCCCTGGGCCTGATAGATGGTCCGGTAGGCGCTGTCGTACCACTGCTCGGGGTCGCGCTCGGTGAGCACCACCTGGGCGTCCGGGTGACGCGCGGTGAGCTCGCGCCAGAAATACGTGCCCGGCCAGTCCACGCTCGACCGGAAGCCGGCAAACGCCGCGTCGAGACTGTCCGGGTCGCCGTCCGCGGCGTCGCTGAGCAGCTTGGACCGCTCCGGATCGTCGAGCACCGTGACCATGTGCAGGCAAGGTCCGAAGCCGAGTTGCTCCAGAGCGGCCTTGAGACTGAGAGTTCCGGTACGGCCGAAGCCGGCGCCAATGACATTCATCGATCGTTTATACCGGACGTTGTTGATGGATTCGGTGCAGAAGTCAGGCGGTGCGGCGCAACATCGCCAAAAACATCGCGTCGGTGCCGTGCCGGTGCGGCCACAACTGCACGGTCGGCCCGGCGCCCAGGCCCGGCATGCCCGGCGGCAGCAGCGGCCGGGCGTCCACGAAATCGACCTCGACGCCCGAACGCCGGGCCCCCTCGGTCACCGTCACCTGGGTCTCGACCATGTGTGGCGAGCAGGTCACGTACGCCACCACGCCGCCCGGACGGACCGCCCGCAGCGCCGCCACCAGGAGTTCCCGCTGGAGCTTGGTGAGTGGCGGCAGATCGGCCGGCCGGCGCCGCCACCGCGACTCGGGCCGGCGGCGCAGCGAACCCAGCCCGGTGCACGGCGCGTCCACCAGCACCCGGTCGAATCCGTCCTCGGGCAGGTCGGGGTCGCGTCCCACCGAGCGACCGTCCATCGGCAGCACCGTCACCGGCATGCCCTCGGTCGCGTTTTCGACCAGCCGCGCCCGGTGCTCGGCCACCTCGACCGCGGTCACCTCGGCGCCGCGCAGCGCCGCGATCGACCCGAGCAGTGCGGTCTTGCCACCCGGGCCGGCGCACAGGTCGAGCCAGCGGGTGTCCCGGCCGTCCACCTCGGCGGCCAGCAGCGCGGCCGCCACCAGTTGGGAACCCTCGTCCTGGACGTGTGCCCGGCCGTCGCGGATCGCGGACAGGTTGCCCGGGGCCCCGCCGCCCAGGTAGACCGTGTACGGCGAAAAGGCGCCCGGCGTCCCGCCCACCTCGTCGGCCAGTTCGACCGCGTCGGCCCGGCCCGGCCGCGCGCACAGGTGCACGCCCGGCGGCTGGTTGTCGTCGATCAGCAGGCGCGCGGTCTCGTCCAGGTCGCCGCCCAGCGACTCGGCGAACGACCGGATGATCCACTCGGGGTGGTTGTGGTGCACCGAGAGGTTGCCCACCGGGTTTTCGTCGTACGCCGGTGCCAGCTTGGCCAGCCAGTCCTCCAGCGGCTTCTCGGCGATCGTGCGCAGCACCGCGTTCGCGAAGCCGGCCGCACCGGTCGCCACCGAGCGCACCAGGTCGACGGTCTGGCTCACCGCGGCGTGCGCCGGCACCCGGGTGTAGAGCAGCTGATAGGTGCCCAGCCGCAGGGCGTCGCGGGCCGGCGGGTCGATCCGGGCCACCTCGCGCCCCGAGGCGTCCGCCAGGATCAGGTCGATGGTGCCGAGCGTGCGCAGCGTGCCGTAGGTCAATTCAGTGGCAAAAGCGGCGTCCCGGCCGGTCAGCCCCATGCCCCGGAGGATGTCCGGCAAGACCAGATTGGCGTACGCGTCATCGCGGTGCACCGCGGCGATCGCCTCATACGCCGCCTGGCGGGCCGGGTCGGACGGCGGACGGCCACCCCGCGGATGCCGGCCGGACCGGGAGTCGCGCTCGTAGCCCGGGCCGGCGGTGCCGCGCGGCCGTCCCGAACCACGCGGGCGGTCGGCGCGGTGCTGGTGATGCTGGTCGCTCACGAAAGTGTCTCCCCGGGCTGGATCCGCAGGCCACGGGCCCAGTCGGTGGCCGCCATCGGCCTTTTGCCGGCCGCGCGCACCTCACCCAGCGCGACCGGGGTGCTGGCCGTGCCGACCAGCACCTGGCTGCGCTCGACCAGCAGGTCACCGGGCCCGAGCTGGGGGCCGTTGGCCACCGGGCGGACCGGGCCCAGTTTGAGCCGGTCATCGCGCAGCGTGGTCCAGGCGCCCGGGGCCGGGGTGCAGGCCCGGATCCGGCGGTCGACCGCGAACGACGGGTCGGTCCAGCGGATCCGCGCGTCGTCGACGGTGAGTTTCGGCGCCAGCGAGATGCCGTCGGCCGGCTGCGGGTGGGCCCGGGCGGTGCCCGCCTCGATCGCGTCGAGTACCGCGACGAGCAGGCCGGCGCCCGAAACGGCGAGCCGGTCGAGCAGGTCACCGGACGTGTCGGCGGGCCGGATGTCCTCGGTGAGGGTGCCGTAGACCGGCCCGGTGTCGAGCCCCGCCTCGAGCTCGAAGACGCTGGCGCCGGTCACCTCGTCGCCGTGCAGCACCGCGTGCTGCACGGGTGCGGCGCCGCGCCACGCGGGCAGCAGCGAGAAGTGCAGGTTGACCCAGCCGTGTTTGGGGATCTCGAGCGCACTGGGCGGCACCAGGGCGCCGTACGCCACCACCGGCACGCAGTCCGGCGCCAGCTCGCGCAGCCGCTCCTGGAACTCGGGCTCGCGCGGCTTTGCCGGGGTGAGCACCTCGATGCCGCGCTCGTCGGCCCACGCTCCGGCGGGCGAGCGCACCAGGCGGCGGCCGCGGCCGGCCGGCGCGTCCGGGCGGGTGACCACGGCGAGCAGTTCGTGTGCGGAGCCGGCGATGGCGTCCAGCGCGGGCAGGGTGACGGCCGGGGTGCCGGCGAAGACGATGCGCAACCCGCTCACCGCCCCAGACCGAAGATGCCCCGGCCGTGCGGGCTGTCCTTGACCGTGGGCGGCTTGCCGGCGTCGTACCACTCGGCGGCGCGGATCTGCTTCATCGCGTCCTTGCGGGCCGCGGCGTCCAGCCGGTCGAGGAACAGCACGCCGTCCAGGTGGTCGGTCTCGTGCTGCACGCAGCGCGACATCAGCCCGGTGCCGATCACCCGGATCGGGTCGCCGAACTCGTTGAAGCCGGCCGCCACGACGTTTTGCCGGCGCTTGGTGTCGACGTAGATGCCCGGGATGGAGAGGCAGCCCTCCGGCCCGTCCTGTTCCTCCTCGTCGGGGAAGGTCAGAACCGGATTGATGAGGTGTCCCACCACGTCGTCGACGTCGAAGGAGAACACCCGCAGGCCGACACCGAGCTGGGGCGCGGCCAGGCCGGCGCCGCCCTCGTCCTGCATGGTCTCGACCAGGTCCTGCACCAGCTTGCGCAGTTCCTTGTCGAAGTCGACGACCGGATCGGCCGGCGTCCGCAGCACCGGATCGCCGAAGAGACGGATGGGCTGGACGGTCACGCGGCGAAACTCCTGACGTCGTGGGGCGGCACCCATCTAGTCTACGGAGTCGCTTCTCAGGCTCACCGGCAGCGCCTGCCAGCCGCGCAGGTTCATCCGCGGCCGTCGTCGCGGGCGGCCGTCGAGGGCCAGGTCCGGGTAACGGCGCAGCAGCGCGGGGAGGGCCACCTGCGCCTCCAGGCGGGCCAGGGGTGCGCCGAGGCAGTAGTGCGCGCCCGCGCCGAAGGAGAGCGGGGTGTTGCCCGTACGGCTCGGATCGAAGACCTCGGGAAGCACGAAGCGCGACGGATCCCGGTTGGCCGCACCCAGCAGCAGCACCAATTCGGCGTCAGCCGGGATCTTGATCCCGGCGATCTCCACGGGCACGCTGGTGAACCGCTCGGTGAGCTGCACCGGCGAGTCGATCCGCAGCACCTCCTCGACCACCGCCGGCGCCGCGGCCGGGTTCTGTCGGAGCTCGTCGGCGCACCCGGGATGGTCGAGCAACAGGACGATGCCGTTCCCGATCAGGTTGGTCGTGGTCTCGAAGCCGGCGACCAGCAGCAGCGCCAGGTTGGCCAGCAGTTCGTCGCCGGTGAGCCGCGCGCCGTCCGCGTCGTGCGCCGCGGCCAGGGCGGTGACCAGATCGTCGGCCGGTTGCGCCCGGCGGTGACCGACCAGCTCGGTGAAATAGCCGGTGAGTTCGACGGCGGCCCGGTCGGCGCGCCGGCGGTCCTCCTCGGTCCAGCGCACCTCGAGGACGGCGGTCAGATCCTCGGCCAGCCGCCGGAACCGCCCCCGGTCCGCCGGCGGCACGCCGAGCAGCGCGGTGATCACCCCGATCGGCAGCGGATAGGCGAGGTCCGAAACGAGATCGGCCGCGGTGCCGGTCAGGCCGTCGAGCGTCTCGTCCACCTGCTCGGCGATGACCTCGCGCAGGGCAGCCACCCGGCGCGCGGTGAAGACCCCGGCGGCGAGCCGGCGCATCCGGGTGTGCTGTGGCGGGTTGGTGCGCAACATCGAGTCGGCGAACAGGGCGACCGCCCGGTTGTCGCGCCAGTCACTCCCCCAGTTCTCGTCGAGACGGCGGGAGTCGTACGCCTCGGCGGTGGGATCGCGGAGGATCCGGTCCACCGCGGCGTACCCGGAGACGAAGTAGTAGCCGGCGCTGACCTGCAGAACCGGCCCGTGCGCGTGCAGCGCCGCGTAGGCCGGGTTCGGATCGTGCCCCGTCTGCGGCGAGAGCAGCGTTTCAACGGCCGTGGCGGCGTCCATCGCCATATCATGAATGATTGTCACGTTTCCATCCAACCGGCGCGTTGATCCACTGTGGCCCGCGACGCCGCGAGATCCGCCGCCACCACCGCGCCGCCATCCCGCCACTGCCACCGTACTGTCGGACCCCGCGGGCAGAATGTGCGGTGATGACGACGAAGAGTGCACGCAGCGAACGGGTGCCGGCCGAACGGCTTCCGGTGGCTCGCGTGTGCGTCGACGTGCCGCTGCCCCATCTCGACCGGCCGTTCGACTATCTGGTGGCGGCCGCCGATGATGCGTCCGCGCAGCCCGGGGTGCGGGTCAAGGTCCGGTTCGCCGGGCAGCTCGTCGGCGGCTACCTACTGGAACGCGCCGAAACCTCGCCGCACGGCGGCAAACTGGCCTATCTGGACAAGGTGGTCTCCCCCGAGCAGATCCTCGACCCCGAGGTCGCCCGGCTGGCCCGCGCGGTGGCCGATCGCTACGCCGGCAACCTGTGCGACGTCCTCCGCCTCGCCGTCCCACCCCGCCACGCCCGCGTCGAGTCCCAAGCCGCCCGCCCAGATGACCAGCCCGCCCGCCCAGATGGCCAGCCCGCCCGCCCAGATGACCAAGCTCCCCGCCCGGATGACCAGACCGCCGAGCCGGCCCTGGCCGAAGGGAGCGCCCAGCCAGGTGCCCCGCCCGCTCCCCTCGAGCCGCCGGCCCCGGTCGACACCGCCGGCTGGGCGCGTTACTCCGCGGGCGCCGCCTTCCTCCGCGCGCTCGAGGAGGGTCGCAACGCGCGCGCCGTCTGGGGTGCGCTCCCCGGCGAGGAGTGGGCCACCCGCATCGCCGAGGCGGCCGCCGCAACCGTCCGCGGCGGCCGGGGCGTGGTGATCGTGGTGGCCGACGCGCGCGACCTCGACCGGGTCGACCGGGCACTCGGCGCGGTCCTCGGCCCCGGACGCCACGTCGCCCTGAACGCCGCCCTGGGCCCGGCCGAGCGCTACCGCCGTTTCCTGGCCGCCAGCCGGCACCGCGTCCCGGTGGTGGCCGGCACCCGGGCCGCCATGTGGGCACCCACCGCCAAACTCGGCCTGGTGGTGATCTGGGACGACGGCGACGACCTGCACGCCGAGCCCCGCTCGCCATACCCGCACGCCCGCGAGGTGCTGCTCACCCGGGCCAGCCTCGCCGGCTGCGCCGCGCTGGTGGCCGGCTTCACCCGCACCGGCGAGGCCCAGTTGCTGCTGGAGACCGGCTGGGCCCGCGAGATCACCGCCGACCGCGACACGCTCCGCGCCGCCGCCCCGGCCATCGCACCCACCGGCGACGACCCGCAGTTGGCCCGCGACCCCGGTGCGGCCACCGCACGGCTGCCCAGCCTGGCCTGGCAGACCGCCCGGCAGGCGCTGCAGGCCGGAGCGCCGGTGCTGGTGCAGGTTCCCCGGCGGGGCTACCTGCCCTCGGTGGCCTGCGCCGAGTGCCGCACCCCGGCGCGCTGCCCGCACTGTTCCGGCCCGTTGAGCCTGGCCGGCGCCCGCGACGTCCCGGTCTGCCGGTGGTGCGGCCGGGCCGCCGCGGCCTACGGCTGCCCCGTCTGCAGCGGTCGCCGGCTCCGGGCGTCGGTCACCGGCGCCCGGCGCACGGCCGAGGAGTTGGGACGCGCCTTCCCCGACACCACGGTCCGCACCTCCGGACGCGACGAGATCCTCGACACGGTCCCCGCCGAGCCGGCCCTGATCGTCGCCACCCCCGGCGCCGAACCGGTCGCGGCCAACGGCTACGGCGCTGTGCTGCTGCTGGACACCTGGGCCCTGCTCACCCGCTCCGACCTGCGCGCCGCCGAGGAGACGATGCGCCGCTGGCTCAACGCCGCAGCCCTGGCCCGCCCCGCCGGCGCCGGCGGCCGGGTCGTGGTGGTGGCCGACGGTTCCCTGGTGACCGTGCAGGCACTGATCCGCTGGGACCCGGGTTGGTTCGCCGCGCGCGAGCTGGCCGAGCGGCGCGAGCTGGGCTTCCCACCCGCCTCCCGGATGGCCAGCATCACCGGCAAGCCGGCCGCGGTCGCAGAGTTGCTCGCCGCCGCCCGCCTGCCCGAGGGCGCCGAGGTGCTGGGCCCCGTCCCTGCCGACAACGACGAGGAACGCATGCTGCTCCGCACCCGCCGCAGCCAGGCCGCCGACCTGGCCCGAGCCCTGCACGAGGCCGCCGCCGTCCGCACGGCGAAAAAGGCAGCGTTGCCGGTCCGAGTGGAGGTGGATCCCGCCACCCTGTTCTAAGTCATGGGCGAAAGTAAACCGGCGCCCCGCAAAAGCGAGACGCCGGCAAACAACAAACTCAGGCAGCAGCGTTCTTGAGATCCTGAGCACGATCGGTGCTCTCCCACCGCAGTTCGGGCAGGTCCCGCCCGAAGTGCCCGTAGGCAGCCGTCTGCTGATAGATCGGCCGCAGCAGGTCGAGGTCACGGATGATCGCGGCCGGACGCAGGTCGAAGACCTCGTTGATGGCCTTCTCGATCCGCTCCACCGGCACGTTCTCGGTGCCGAACGTCTCGACGAACAGCGACACCGGGTGCGCCTTGCCGATCGCGTACGCCACCTGGGTCTCGCACCGCTCGGCCAGCCCCGCCGCCACCACGTTCTTGGCCACCCAGCGCATCGCGTACGCCGCCGAGCGGTCCACCTTGGACGGGTCCTTGCCGGAGAAAGCGCCGCCGCCGTGGCGCGCGTACCCGCCGTACGTGTCCACAATGATCTTGCGGCCGGTCAGGCCGGCGTCGCCCATCGGGCCGCCGATCTCGAAGCGGCCGGTCGGGTTGACCAGCAGCCGGTAACCCTCGGTGTCGAGGCCGAGGCCCTCCAGCTCGGGCGCGATCACGTGCTCGCGGACGTCCGGCGTGAGCAGCGACTCCAGCGAGATGTCGGCCGCGTGCTGCGACGAGACCACGACGGTGTCGAGGCGGACCGGGCGCAGGCCGTCGTACTCGATGGTGACCTGGGTCTTGCCGTCGGGACGCAGGTACGGGATGGTGCCGTCCTTGCGGGCCGCGGACAGCCGCCGGGCCAGCCGGTGCGCCAGCGCGATCGGCAGCGGCATCAGCTCGGGGGTCTCCGAGCAGGCGAAGCCGAACATCATGCCCTGGTCGCCGGCGCCCTGCGCGTCGAGAACGTGCTCCGAGTCGCCCTCGCGCAGCTCGATCGCGCTGTCGACGCCCTGGGCGATGTCGGGTGACTGCGAGCCGATGGAGACGCTCACGCCACAGGACGCGCCGTCGAAGCCCTTCTTCGACGAGTCGTATCCGATCCGCAGGATCGTGTCGCGCACGATGCTCGGGATGTCGGCGTAGGCCTGGGTGGTTACCTCGCCCGCGACGTGGACCTGCCCCGTGGTGATCAGGGTTTCCACCGCGACCCGGCTGCGCGGGTCCTGGCGGAGCAGGGCGTCGAGAATGCCGTCGCTGATCTGGTCAGCGATCTTGTCCGGGTGGCCTTCCGTGACCGACTCGGAGGTGAACAGGCGGCGTGCCACGGTGCTCCTCAGCTGTCGAAAAACGAATTAACGCGAGAGTGTAGCCACCGCTGGCGACCGAGGTCGTCTGGGTGCTACGCCGTCCCACCGCTGCCGACCTGGCGTTCCAGGAGCGCGATGGCGTGATCCAAAATCATATCGGCCACATCGGCTTTGGGCAGTTGGCCGTATTCCGCCATGCTGCCGTCCGCGCCCAGCAGCGTGACCTCATTGTGGTCGGCGCCGAAAACGCGGTCCACACCGTCGTTAACGACGATCAGGTCGGCACGTTTCTTGGTCAACTTAGCCCGAGCGTGCTCGAGCGCGTCGTGCGTCTCGGCCGCGAACGCTACCAAGACCTGGCCGGGGCGTTTGCCTGCACCCAGTTCGGCCGCTATATCGGGGTTCGTCACGAGGGTGATCGCCTCGGGCGTACCGCTGTCTGTTTTTTTGATCTTTTGGGTGGCCACGACCGCGGGCCGGAAGTCAGCCGGTGCCGCCGCCATGACGATCAGGTCGGCCTCGCCGGCCGCCTTGACCGTCGCGGCACGCAGTTCCTCCGTCGTGCCCACCCGAACAATGTCCACCCCGGCGGGATCCGGCAACGTGACGTTCGCCGCAATGAGTGTGACGCTCGCCCCGCGCGCCGCGGCCGCCGTGGCCAGTGCGTACCCCTGTTTGCCGGACGACCGGTTTCCGATGAATCGCACGGGATCCAGCGGCTCACGCGTCCCACCAGCGGTGATCACCACCCGACGACCAGCAAGACCTTTCCGGTGTACGCGTACCGCGAGCTCGAAGATCGCGGCCGGCTCGGGCAGCCGTCCCTTGCCAGTATCCGCGCCGGTCAGCCGGCCCACGGCGGGCTCGATAACGATCGCGCCACGTTCTCGTAGCGTCGCCACGTTCGCCCGAGTTGCCGGGTTTTCCCACATCTCCGTGTGCATGGCCGGGGCGTAGACAATCGGACAGGTCGCCGTGAGCAACGTGTTGGTGAGCAGATCGTCGGCGATGCCGTGGGCCGCCTTGGCCAACAGGTCGGCCGTCGCGGGCGCCACCACCACCAGGTCGGCGGCCCGGCCGATCCGCACGTGCGGCACCTCGTGCGCGTCGTCCCACACCTCGGTGGCGACCGGCCGGCCGGAGAGCGCGGCCCAGGTCGGCTCGCCCACGAACTTCAGCGCCGAAGCGGTCGGCACCACCCGCACGCCGTGCCCCGACTCGGTGAACAGACGGAGCAATTCGCAGGCCTTGTACGCGGCGATGCCGCCGCAGACACCCAGGACGACTTCGGTCATGAATGCAATGATCCCGCGCCCCGAACCGGGACGCGGGATCACCCACGAGAAGTGTGATGCTCGGCCACTCAGGGGCGCATCAGGGGTTGTCAGTCGCCTCGGCGGTCAGCAGACCGGCGTTGATCTCGCGCATCGCGATCGAGAGCGGCTTCTCCTGCGGGGTGGTCTCGACCAGGGGCCCGACATACTCCAGAAGGCCCTCGCCCAGCTGGCTGTAGTAGGCGTTCACCTGGCGGGCACGCTTGGCCGCGAAGATCACCAGGGAGTACTTCGACGACGTCTTGTCGAGCAGCTCGTCGATCGGCGGGTTGGTGATGCCTTCGGGGTTCGCGACAGTTCCCACTGTTGAACACAATCCTTAGCTAGTGTTCCGGCGCCTGTGCCGGGGTCAGAAAGGAAGAACCGAGCAATCCTACCAGTTCGTCCGCGGCACGCTCGACGAAGTCGTTGACGACCGTCCGGTCGAACTCCTTCTCGGCGGCCAGTTCCTCGTCCGCGTGGGCGAGCCGGCGACGGATCGTTTCCTCGTCGTCGGTGCCGCGGCCGATCAGGCGGCGCTTGAGTTCCTCGACGCTCGGCGGGGCCAGGAACACCAGCTGCGCCTCGGACATCGCGGCCCGGACCTGCCGGGCGCCCTGCAGATCGATCTTGAGCAGTACCGGCTGGCCCTGACTCAACCAGCCCTCGACCTGGGCCCGTGGCGTGCCGTAGAGGTTGCCGGCGAATTCCGCCCACTCGAGCAACTGACCGCCGTCGATCAGCCGCTGGAACTCCGAACGGGTCACGAAGTGGTAGTGCTCGTGGTCGGTCTCGTAGTCGCGCTTCTTCCGGGTCGTGACCGACACGGACAACTTGATCCAAGGCGAGCGCACCCGGATCAGCTCGATCACGCTGTCCTTTCCGACCCCGGAGGGGCCGGAGAGGACGGTGAGGCGGGCTGCCGGGTGCGCGTCGTCATCCATGCTCACAGGCTCATTCAACACGAGCCGGTGAGTCAGTTCGCAGCGAACTCCCCCAGGAGGGCCTTGCGCTGCTGGTCGCCGAGACCGCGCAGCCGGCGGCTGTCAGCGATCTTGAGCTTCTCCATGATCTGCGTCGCGCGGATCTTGCCGATGCCCGGCAGCGCCTGAAGCACGGCCGAGACCTTCAGCTTGCCGACGACCTCGTCCTCCTCCGCGCGGTCGAGCACCGCGGCGAGAGTGGTCTTGCCGGACTTGAGCTGTTCCTTCAGCTCCGCCCGGGCCTTGCGAACTTCCGCGGCCTTCTCCAGCGCGGCTGCGCGCTGCTCGGGGCTCAGTGACGGGAGCGGCACCAGTTCTCCTCAGGTCCCTATCGCGGCGGTAGTCCAATACCGGCGCATCTGTGAAACGTGGTGTGCCAGGGAACCAAAGGGGCATGTGGTTCCCGGCGCCGGGAAAACTAGCGGTCAACGACGGTTTCGGCAACGTGGGGGTACCCCCGCACCCGTTGTCCGCGGGCCTGATAAGCAGGCCCGTTTCACCCGAGAGCGGCCCTGACGTCGTCCTGGACCCGGTCCGCGGCGGCCCGCAGACCGGCCACGGAAGGTCCCGCTGTGAGAACTTCGCGTGAGTACGACGGCAGCACGTTGTGCAGGCTTTCGCCGAAGACCGCGCGCAGGTCGGAGGCGTTCGCACCCTGCGCACCGAGGCCCGGAGCGAGCAGCGGACCGTTCACTTCGGACAGGTCGTGACCGGTCCGTCCGATCGTCGCACCGACCACCAGCCCGATGCTGCCGAGCGGCTCGACACCCTTGTTGAGCTGGGAAATCTCATCGATCACGGTTTGCGCCACGGTTTTTCCGCCGGCGCCGACGGCATGCTGGACACTCGGTCCCTCCGGGTTGGACGTGAGCGCCAGAACGAAGACGCCGCCGCCGTTCGCGGCCGCCGCGTCGAATGCCGGCTGCAACGAGCCCACGCCGAGATAGGGACTCACAGTAATCGCGTCAGCACACAGAGGACTGGCCGGATCGAGGTACGCGGCGGCGTACGCGGCCATCGTCGAGCCGATGTCGCCGCGCTTCACGTCGAGCAGGACAAGCGCTCCGGCCTCGCGAAACTGTCGGATAGTTGACTCAAGAATACCGATGCCACGTGACCCAAATCTCTCAAAAAACGCCGACTGCGGCTTCACCACGGCCACCCGATCGGCCAGGGCTTCGACCACCGTACGGGCGAAGCGTTCCAGGCCGGCGACGTCATCGGTGAGTCCCCAGCGGGTCAGCAGGGCGGCGTGCGGGTCGACCCCGACGCACAGCTGACCCCGCTTCCGGACGGCCTCGTGGAACCTCTTGCCGAAGGTCTCCATCGCTGTGAGATACCCCTTCCGTGTCAGGTAGCCGCCACCGCGACGGCCGGGTTGGCGCTATAGCAAGCGGACGCTCGGCGTCTGCAAAAACAGCGATCGGGGCCGGGAGGCGAGCCACCGGCTTTACCGGACAATTCGGACCGCCGGTCCGAGGTCATGCCGCCGCCACCGCGGCCGCGATCCCCGCGGTGATCCGGTCCACGTCGGCGGCCTCCGCGACGTACGGCGGCATCGTGTAGATCAGGTCGCGGAACGGCCGCAGCCAGACCCCGGCGTCCACCGCGGCCGCGGTCGCTGCCGCCATGTCCACCGGGTGGTCGAGTTGCACGACGCCGATCGCGCCCAGGACCCGCACGTCCGCCACCCCGGAAACCGCCCTGAGAGGCTCCAGGCCGTCCCGCAGACCGTTTTCGATCACCTGGACCTGCCCCCGCCAGTCTCCGGCCGCCAGCAGCCCCAGGGAGGCGTTCGCGACCGCGCAGGCGAGCGGGTTGCCCATGAACGTCGGCCCGTGCGCGAGACCGCCGCCGTCGCCCGCCGAGATCGCCGCACCCACGGCCGGGGTGCACAGGGTCGCGGCCAGCGTCAGATAGCCGCCGGTGAGCGCCTTGCCGACGCACATGATGTCGGGACTGACCCCGGCGTGCCCGGCCGCGAAGAACGTCCCGGTCCGCCCGAACCCGGTGGCGATCTCGTCGAAGATCAGAAAGATCCCGTGCGCCTCGGTGGCCGCCCGCAGAATCCGGAGGTATTCCGGGTGGTGGAACCGCATCCCCCCGGCGCCCTGCACCACCGGCTCGACGATCACCGCGGCGATCTCCCCGGCGTGCCGCTCGATCAGATCAACAAGCGCTTTGCCGTACGCCGGATCGAAGTCGACGGGCGGCGGGCCGGCAAAAACCTGCACCGGCAGCACCCCGGTCCACAGCGAGTGCATGCCGCCGACCGGATCGCACACGGTCATCGGGTGGAACGTGTCACCGTGGTAGCCGCCGCGCCAGGTGAGCAGCCGCCGCCGGACCGGCCGCCCGAGCGCCTGCTGCGCCTGCAACGCCATCTTGATCGCCACCTCGACGCCGACCGACCCGGAGTCGCAGAGAAAGACGTGCTCCAGCCCGTCCGGCGCGAGATCGACGAGAGTGGCGGCGAGCCGGATGGCGGGTTCATGCGTGAGCCCGCCGAACATCACATGGCTCATCCGTGCGGCCTGCTCGGCGAGCGCCGCATCGAGCACCGGGTGCCGATAGCCGTGGATGGCCGCCCACCACGACGACATGCCGTCGACGAGCTCGCGCCCGTCGGCCAGCCGGAGATGAACGCCTTCGGCGCCCTCCACGAGATAAGGCGCACTGCGCCCCGGCATCGGGCCGTAGGGGTGCCAGACGTGCGCCCGATCCAGCGCGAGCAGGTCGGTGGTCCCGCCCGCGGCGGCAACGACGGCGCTCGCTGCCGGGACCTGCCCGGCCGGGGAGCGCCGCCCGCTGCTCATCGCGTCTCGACCGCCCGCCCCGGAACATTCGCGGCGGCCCGCACCAGGGCCGGCCCGTGGTAGATGAAGCCGCTGTAGAGCTGCACCAACGAGGCCCCCGCGTCGAACAGCCGGGCCGCGTCGTCCGCGGACATCACCCCGCCAACCCCGACGATCGGCAGCCGGCCATCGGTTTCGGTGCGGACGAAATGGACGACCTTGCTGGCCTTCTCGGTGAGCGGCCGACCGGACAGCCCGCCATCCTCGGCGGCCAGTGCTTGGTCGGCCGCGGCCAGCCCGTCGCGGGACAGCGTGGTGTTGGTGGCGATCACGCCGGCCGCGCCGTGACTGAGGCAGACCTCCAACAGTTCAGCGACGGCCCACTCGGTGAGATCCGGCGCGATCTTGACCAGCACCGGGGTGTCGCCGCGCAGCGCGGTCAGCAGGTCGGCGATCGCGCTTTTGTCCTGCAGGGTGCGCAGGCCGGGCGTGTTCGGCGAGGAGACGTTGACAGCGATGTAGTCGGCGTACGGGGCCAGCAGCCGGTACGACGTCAGGTAGTCGTCGACCGCCTGGTCGAGCGGGGTCACCTTGGACTTGCCGAGCGAGATGCCGAGCGGCACCCCGATCGGGCCGAGCGCGCCGAGGCGAGCCGCCAGCGCGGCCGCGCCGGCGTTGTTGAAGCCCATCCGGTTGATGATCGCCTCGCTGTCCCGGAGCCGGAACAGTCGCGGCTTGTCGTTGCCCGGCTGCGCGTGCGCGGTGACCGTGCCGACCTCGACGAACCCGAACCCGAGCGCCGGCCACGCGGGCAGCGCCACGCCGTTCTTGTCCATCCCGGCGGCCAACCCGATCGCGTTCGGGAACCGCACCCCGAACACCTCGACCGGCGCGTCGACGGCATAGCGCCGGCGCAGCACCGCCCGGGTCCGCTCGCCGAGCCGCGCGAGGCGGCCCAGCGTGAACTCGTGCGCCGTCTCCGCGTCGCCACCCCCGACTCGGAACAGGACGGGCCGCAGGGCGCGCTCGAAAGCCGTCACTTCGCTCCCCGGAGGTCGGCGTGCAATTCCTGGAGCGGCCGCACCGACATGTCGCCGCGCATCAGCGCCTCGATCCCCATCACCGCGGCCGCCGCACCCTGCGTCGTGGTGATGCTCGGGATGTCGACCGTGACCGCGGCGCTGCGAATCTCGTACCCGTCCGACCGGGCGCTCGCGCCCGAGCCCTGCGGGGTGTTGATGATCATCGCGATCTCGCCGGACAGGATCAGCGCCACCGCGTTCTCGCCCGGGCCCTCGTGGTGCTTCGGGACGATCTCGCAGGCGATGCCGTGCCGGCGTAGCACCTCGCCGGTGCCGGCCGTGGTGACGATGGTGAAACCGAGGTCGGCGAGCCGCTTGATCGGAAAGATCATCGAACGCTTGTCCCGGTTCGCCACCGAGACGAAGATCTTCCCGCCGGTCGGCAGCGACCCGTACGCGGCCGCCTGCGACTTGGCGAACGCCTGGCCGAAGCCGGCGTCGATGCCCATCACCTCGCCGGTCGACTTCATCTCGGGGCCGAGCAGGCTGTCCACGCCCTTGCCGGCCGGGGTGCGGAACCGCTTGAACGGCAGCACCGCCTCCTTGATGGCGATCGGCGCGTTCTCCGGCACGACGCCGCCGTCGCCCTCGGGCAGCAGCAGGCCCTCGGACCGCAGTTCGGCGATGGTGGCGCCGAGCATGATCCGGGCGGCCGCCTTGGCGAGCGGGACCGCGGTGGCCTTGGAGACGAACGGGACGGTCCGGGAAGCGCGCGGGTTGGCCTCCAGCACGTAGAGCGCGTCGTCCTTCAGCGCGTACTGGACGTTGAGCAGACCACGCACCCCGACACCGCGGGCGATCGCCTCGGTGTAGCGGCGTACCTCGGCCAGGTGCGGGCCGGCAAGCGTGACCGGCGGCAGCGAGCAGGACGAGTCGCCGGAGTGGATGCCGGCCTCCTCGATGTGCTCCATGACGCCGCCCAGGTAGACCTCGCCGGTGGCGTCGCAGAGCGCGTCCACGTCGATCTCGATGGCGTCGTCCAGGAAGCGGTCGACCAGCACCGGGTGGTTCGGCGAGATCTGGGTGGCCCGCTCGATGTAGCCGCGCAGGGTGGGCTCGTCGTACACGATCTCCATGCCCCGGCCGCCGAGCACATAGGACGGCCGGACCAGCACCGGGTAGCCGATCGCGTCGGCGATCTCCTTGGCCCCCTCGAAGCTGGTGGCGGTGCCGTGCTCGGGCGAGCGCAGGCCGGCCCGGGTCAGCAGCTCGCCGAACAGCCCGCGGTCCTCGGCCAGGTCGATCGACTCGGGTGAGGTGCCGACGATCGGCACGCCGGCCGCCTTGAGCCGGTTCGCCAGGCCCAGCGGCGTCTGGCCGCCCAGCTGCACGATCACGCCGACCACGCCGGGGCCGCCGGCCGCCTTGCCGGAGCTGTCCTCGGCGTGCACCACCTCGATGACGTCCTCGAAGGTGAGCGGCTCGAAGTAGAGACGGTCGGCGGTGTCGTAGTCGGTGGACACCGTCTCGGGGTTGCAGTTGACCATCACGGTCTCGAAGCCTGAGCCGCCCAGGCCGGCTCCGCCGGAATAACCCGAAGCAGTGGTACCGCGCAGCGCCATGACGGCGTGCACGCACGAGTAGTCGAACTCGATGCCCTGCCCGATCCGGTTCGGCCCCGAGCCCAGGATGATCACCTTGGGCCGGTCGGACGGCTCGACCTCGGTCTCCTCGTCGTAGGACGAGTAGTGGTACGGGGTGTTCGCCTCGAACTCGGCCGCGCAGGTGTCGACGGTCTTGTAGACCGGCCGGATGCCGAGCCGGTGCCGCAGCGTCCGCACGCCGTCCTCGCCGGCCAGTTCCGGGCGCAGCGCCGCGAGCTGGCGGTCGGACAGGCCGGACCGCTTCGCCCGGCGCAGCAGTTCCTCGTCCAGCACCGCGGCGTCGGTGATCTCCGCGCGCAGCTCGACCAGCGCCTTGATCTCCTCCAGGAACCAGGGGTCGATCCGGCCGCTGGCCTCGTGCACCTGCTCGACGGTGGCGCCCAGCCGGAGCGCGGCCTCGACCGTGTAGAGCCGGCCGTCGTGCGGGATCCGCAATGCCGCCAGCGCCTCGCCGAGATCCTCGAAGGTCGGCGCGGTCCAGAACCCGGCGGCCGACGTCTCCATCGACCGCATCGCCTTGTTCAGCGCCTCGGCGAAGTTGCGGCCCAGGCTCATCGCCTCGCCGACCGACTTCATCGTGGTGGTGAGCTCGGGATCGGCGGCCGGGAACTTCTCGAAGGCGAACCGCGGGATCTTCACGACCACGTAGTCGAGGGCCGGCTCGAAGGCGGCCGGCGTCTTGAGGGTGATGTCGTTCGGGATCTCGTCGAGCGTGTAGCCGATGGCGAGCTTCGCGGCGATCTTGGCGATCGGGAAGCCGGTGGCCTTCGACGCCAGCGCCGACGACCGGGACACCCGCGGGTTCATCTCGATCACGACGAGCCGGCCGTTGTCCGGATTGATCGCGAACTGGATGTTGCAGCCGCCGGTGTCGACGCCGACCTCGCGCAGCACCGCGATGCCGAGGTCGCGCAGCCGCTGGTATTCCCGGTCGGTCAGGGTCATGGCCGGCGCCACGGTCACCGAGTCGCCGGTGTGCACACCCATCGGGTCGAGGTTCTCGATCGAGCAGACCACCACGACGTTGTCGTGTTTGTCGCGCATCAGCTCGAGCTCGTACTCCTTCCAGCCGAGCACGCTCTCCTCGATGAGCACCTCGTGCACGGGCGACGCCGCCAGCCCCGCTCCCGCGATCCGGGAAAGGTCCTCCTGGGTGTGTGCCATGCCGGAGCCGAGACCGCCCATGGTGAACGAGGGCCGGATGACGACCGGGAGGCCGAGTTCACCCACGGTGGAGAAAACCTCGTCCATCGAATGGCAGACGCGCGACCGGGGCGTCTCCCCGCCGGCGCGAGCCACGATGTCCTTGAACAGCTGCCGGTCCTCGCCGCGGCGGATCGCGTCGATGTTGGCGCCGATCAGCTCGACGCCGTACTTCTCCAGCACGCCGCTCTCGTGCAGGGCGACCGCGGTGTTCAGCGCGGTCTGCCCGCCCAGCGTCGGCAGGATCGCGTCCGGCCGTTCCTTGGCGATGACCAGCTCGACGAACTCTGGGGTGATCGGCTCGACGTAGGTGGCGTCGGCGAACTCCGGGTCGGTCATGATCGTGGCCGGGTTGGAGTTGACCAGCGAGACGCGCAGCCCCTCGGCGCGCAGCACCCGGCACGCCTGGGTGCCGGAGTAGTCGAACTCGCAGGCCTGCCCGATGACGATCGGCCCGGAGCCGATCACCATGATGTGTTTCAGGTCGGAACGCTTCGGCATCGGCGTCAGCCCTTCTTTTCCACGAGCTCAACGAACCTGTCGAACAGGTAGTCCGCGTCGTGCGGACCCGCCGCGGCCTCGGGGTGGTACTGGACGGTGAACGCGGGGACGTCTAGCCCCCGCAGGCCCTCGACCACGTTGTCGTTGAGGCAGACGTGCGAGACCTCGACCCCGCCGAAGTCCGTGTCGATCACGGTGTTCAGCGGCGCGTCGACCGCGAAGCCGTGGTTGTGCGAGGTCACCTCGACCTTGCCGGTGGTCCTGTCGAGCACCGGCTGGTTGATGCCGCGGTGGCCGTACCCGAGCTTGTAGGTGCCGAAGCCGAGCGCCCGGCCGAGGATCTGGCTGCCGAAGCAGATGCCGAACAGCGGCTTGCGCTGCCGCAGCACCTCGCGGGCCAGCGCCACCGGTCCGTCCGCGGTGGCCGGGTCGCCGGGGCCGGGCGAGAAGAAGACCGCGTCCGGGCTGACCGCGAGCAGGTCATCGATCGACGACGACGAGGGGAAGATGTGCGTGGTCACGCCGCGCTCGGCGAGCCGGCGGGCGACGTTGCGCTTGATGCCGAGGTCGAGCGCCGCGACGGTGTAGCGGTGTTCCCCGACCGCCTCCACTACGTAGCGAGAAGGTGTCGTGACCTCGGCCGAAAGGTCGGCGCCCACCATCTGCGGCGAGGCCTGCACGCGGGCCAGAACCGATGCCGGATCGAGATCCACACTGGAGAGGCCGACCCGCATGGCACCGCGCGACCGCAGGTGCCGGGTCAGGGCCCGGGTGTCCACCCCGCTGATCCCGACCACACCCTCGGCCGCCAGCCGCTCCCCCAGATCACCCGTGGAGCGCCAGTTCGACGGCCGCCGCGCCGGATCCCGGACGACATAGCCGGCGACCCAGATCTTGTCCGATTCGTCATCTTCGTCATTGACGCCGGTGTTGCCGATCATCGGGGCGGTCTGCACGACGACCTGCCGGTGGTAGGACGGATCGGTCAGTGTCTCCTGATAACCGGTCATGCCGGTGGTGAACACGGCCTCGCCGAACGTCTCCCCCACCGCGCCGTACGCGCTGCCGGAGAACGTCCGCCCGTCCTCGAGTACGAGGATCGCTTTCGCCATTACTTAACAGCCTTCCCGTCCAGGACCGTCGGCTCTCCCCGAAGGAAGGTCGCCACGATGCGACCCGGCAGGGTGGTGCCCGCGTAAGGAGTGTTGCGGCTGCGGCTCGCCAGCTCGGCCGGGTCGACGACCCGGCGGGCGGACGGGTCCACCAGCGTGAGGTTGGCCGGCGCGCCGGCCGCGAGGTCGGTGCCGTGCCCGTCCAGGCCCGCGATCCGGGCCGGGGCGCGGGACATCCGCTCGGCGATCAGGTCCCACTGCTCACCGAGGATGCTGAGCACGATCGGCAGGGCCGTCTCCAGGCCGACCATGCCCGGCCGGGCGTACGCCCACTCGCATTCCTTGTCCTCCACGGCGTGCGGCGCGTGATCCGTGGCGACGATGTCGATCACGCCCTCGATCAGCGCCTCGCGCAGGGCGAGCACGTCGGACTGCGTACGCAGTGGGGGGTTGACCTTGTAGACCGGGTCGTACGAAGCCGCCAGCTCGTCGGTGAGCAGCAGGTGGTGCGGGGTGACCTCGGCCGTCACCCGGACGCCGCGGGCCTTGGCCTGACGCAGCACCTCGACCGAGCCGGCGGTGGAGACGTGGCAGACGTGCAGCCGGCTGCCGACGTGCTCGGCCAGCAACACGTCGCGCGCGATGATCGCCTCCTCGGCGACGGCCGGCCAGCCGGTGAGGCCGAGGCGGGTGCTGACCTCGCCCTCGTGCATCTGGGCGCCCTCGGTGAGCCGCGGCTCCTCGGCGTGCTGGGCGATGATGCCGTCGAACGCCTTCACGTACTCCAGTGCGCGGCGCATCAGCCGCGGGTCGGCGACGCAGTGCCCGTCGTCCGAGAAGATCCGCACGCCGGCCGCCGAGGTCGCCATCGCACCCAGCTCGGCCAGCTGCTTGCCGGCCAGGCCCACGGTGACCGCGCCGATCGGCTGCACGTCGACCAGCCCGGCCTCGCGCCCGAGCCGCCAGACCTGCTCGACCACGCCGGCCGTGTCGGCGACCGGCGAGGTGTTCGCCATCGCGAAGACCGCCGTGTAACCACCGAGGGCCGCGGCCCGCGAGCCGGTCTCGACGGTTTCGGCGTCCTCCCGGCCGGGCTCGCGCAGGTGGGTGTGCAGATCGACCAGGCCGGGCAGAGCGACCAGGCCGGCCGCGTCGATGACCTCGGCCGGGCCCTCCTCGGTAGAGATCAGACCGTCGCGGATCAGCAGATCGGTCGGTGCCGCCCCGACGACGGAGACGCCCCGCAGCAGATAAGAAGTCATGCCTTGCCCCCCAGCAGCAGATAAAGAACGGCCATCCGAGCCGAGACCCCGTTGGCGACCTGTTCGACGATGGTGGAACGGGACGAGTCGGCCACCTCGGGAGTGATCTCCATGCCCCGGTTCATCGGGCCGGGATGCATCACGATCGCGTGCTCCGGCATCCGCCGCATGCGCGCGAGATCGAGACCGTAGCGGCGGCTGTACTCCCGGGCGGACGGGAAGTACGAGTCCTGCATGCGCTCGGTCTGCACCCGCAGCATCATCACGACGTCCATGTCGGGCAGGACGCTATCGAGGTCGTACGACACTTTTGCCGCGGGCGACAACGCGTCCGCGATGTTCAGCGGGATCAGGGTCGGCGGTCCGACCAGCGTGACGTGCGCGCCGAGGGTGGTGAGCAACAACACATTCGAACGGGCGACCCGGCTGTGCAGCACATCTCCCACGATCGCGACCCGCAGCCCGTCGAGCCGGCCCAGTCGCGAGCGCATCGTGTACGCGTCCAGCAGCGCCTGGGTCGGGTGCTCGTGCGTACCGTCGCCGGCGTTGATCACCGAACCGTCGACCCAGGACGCGAGCCGGTGCGGCGCGCCCGAGGCGGCGTGCCGGATCACCACCGCGTCGGCGCCCATGGCCTGCAGGGTGAGCGCGGTGTCCTTGAGGCTCTCTCCCTTGGAGACGCTCGAACCCTTGGCCGAGAAGTTGATGACGTCGGCGGAGAGCCGCTTGGCCGCCGCCTCGAACGAGATCCGGGTCCGCGTCGAGTCCTCGTAGAAGAGGTTGACCACGGTCCGGCCGCGCAGCGTGGGCAGTTTCTTGACCTCGCGGCCGGCCAGCGCGGCCATCTCGGCGGCGGTGTCCAGGATCAGGGTGGCGGTGGCCGCGTCCAGATCGGCGGCCGAGCGCAGGTGTTTGATCATTTCTGGCCTCCGGTCAGCCGGACCTCGTCCAGTCCGTCCGTCTCGGTGAGCGACACGCGGACGCTCTCGGACAGCGCGGTGGGGATGTTCTTGCCGACGTAGTCGGCGCGGATCGGCAGTTCCCGGTGACCGCGGTCGACGAGCACCGCGAGCTGCACCGAACTGGGCCGGCCGACGTCGTTGAGCGCGTCCAGCGCGGCGCGCACCGTACGGCCGGAGAAAAGCACGTCGTCGACGAGGATGACCCGCCGGCCGTCGATGCCCCCGCCGGGCAGTTCGGTCTTGCCGAGTGCGCGGGTGGCGTGCAGCCGCAGGTCGTCGCGGTAGAGCGTGATGTCGAGCGAGCCCACCGGCACATCGATGCCCTCAAACGCGTGGATGCGGGCGGCCAGGCGGGCGGCGAGCGGCACGCCCCGGGTCGGAATACCGAGCAGCACTGTGCCGGTGCCGCCGGACGTTTTTTCCAGAATCTGATGAGCGATCCGGTCGACGACCCGTTGCAGGTCGGCCTCACTCAAGATGATCTTGCTGCCTGTGTCAGCGCGCGGCGAAGCCACGGCGGACCTCCTTCCCCGCCTCACGGGACGGGTCGTTAAAGGACGTCGGTTGGAGTTACCCCTGGAGGCACCCCCTGTGGAGCAACCCCCCGAAGGGTGCCGCCCCGATGGCTGACGCTACGTTACCAGTGAGCGCAGCGTTGACCATGGTGACCTGGCCGACCCTGGGAATCAGCCGGACGAATCAGGCAAGTCTCCCCTGGGCCGCGCGACTCATCGGTAACCAACACTTGACCAGGGGTCGCAAACTCCGTACCGTCACGCTGCGTAGCGATCGCGGAGGAAGAACCCTCCGGGCCAGCACAGTACTGGGAGTGTTCCGAATGCCGTCTGAGTACGCCAAGTCGTTGGGCGCCCGCCTGCGCTCCATCCGCCAGCAGCAGGGCCTGTCTCTGCAGGGCGTGGAAGAGAAGTCGAACGGTCGCTGGAAGGCCGTCGTCGTGGGCTCGTACGAGCGCGGCGACCGTGCGGTCACCGTGTCGCGTCTTGCCGAACTGGCCGACTTCTACCGCGTCCCCGTCTCGGAGCTGCTGCCAGACGGCAGCGGAGTTCGCCTCGAGGCCACCAACAAAATCGTGCTCGACCTGGAAAAGCTGTACGACACCACCGGCGAGGACCTCGCCTACGTCGCACGGTATGCCCGGGCCATCCAGCAGCAGCGCGGCGACTACAACGGCCGCGTCCTCTCCATCCGAGCCGACGACCTGCGCGCGCTCGCCATCGTCTACGACATCTCCCCGTCCGGCCTCATCGAGCGCCTGACCGAGCAGGGCGTCCTCGTAGCCGACCCCCGCGCGTTCTTCGCCAGCTGATCCCCCGGAGCAACACCCGCGAGGCCCGTGGATGTCCACGGGCCTTTCGCTTGCCCGCCGCCCACGCAACGGCATCGTTGTCGATATCACTTATCGTGCGCACCAGTCCCCGGCGGCCCACACACGAACGCCCGTTTTCGCTCATGGAGTGAACGCGAAAACTCAGACCGCCGGCTCGGTCTCACCGGTTGAAGGTGTTGTGGTTGCCGAGAGCGACGTTGTGACCCTCCACCCGATCGACGGAATAGGTCGGCGCCGGACCGGGCGCCGGACCGGGCGGCGGCGCCTCGTGGCGGGCCCCGGCCGGTGCACCGCCGGTGGCGTCCTCGTCGGGCACGAAGATCCACGCGTCGGCGCCGAAGTCCTTCTCGGGAATCTGCGCCCGCACCTGGCGGAAGCGGTCGGGGCGGGGCTTGCCGTACGGCACCACGACGCTGCGGTAGATGACGTCCGACACGATCATGGCGATGTTCGCCCGGGGGAAGCTCCGCAGCGCCGCCTTCAGCTGAGGATCGTTGACCAGGCGGCAGACAGTCACCACGGCGTCGCCGGGAAAGCCCGCCGCACCGTCCAGGTGGACCAGGCCCTCGTGGACCGCCACCCGCAACCGGATCCGCCGGTCGTCGCCGCGGTAGCGGTTTTCTGCGGCCAGCAGGCGGTCCAGCGCCGCCGTCAACTCGCCGACCACCCGGCTCTCCGGAACGTCCGGCGGGATGATCGCGAGCTCACCGTCGCCACCCGACTGGGTGCTCCAGCGGCTCCGGTCGAGTTCGAGCTCGTCGCAGGCCGCCTGCATCACCCGTTGAAAGATCTGCTGCGCCTGGTACTGGGCCTCGTTGTCCTGCCGGCTGTAGCGCTCCATGTCCACGGACACCAGCAGGCGGCGGTAGGGATACGCGGGGGTCGTCACGGCCTCAGTCCTACCAGCGGACCGCCGCGGCAATCCCATCAAAATGTCGTTTGGCCGGGATAAGACCTTTCGATCTTTCAATACTTTGATGTGTTCTCCGCGGCGGGTCCACCGTTCACTCGAAACATGCGCAACGAAAAGACCCGCGAGGGAGACGCTCTGGTCGCCCTGCACACGGCCGCCCTCATGCAGCAGTCCATCGGCTACGCGGACGCCAAGATCGCAACAGTGGCCGGCGTGGTCTGCGGCTCGGCCGTGTTCCTTTTCGATCGGATGGCCGGCATCGGTGACCTCGGCCGGGCGGGTCCGGTTTGGCTCGTCGCCGGTCTGGCCATGACCGTCCTCGCGGTCGCCGGGCTGAGCGGCGCGGTCTGGCAACTCGCCAGCGGACTGCGACCGCGCCTGGACAAGCACTGCTCGGCCGGCCGGTTGAGCATCACCACCCTGGCGTCCGGCTTGGAGCCGGCCCTCACCGGCAGTGGGGCCGGCTCGGCCGACGAATGCTGGCGACTCGCCCGCACCCTCGCGCGGATCGCGCTGACCAAACACGAGCGGGTCCGGCAAAGTCTCCTGTGGACGGCCCTGGCGCTGACCGGCATGGCGGGAATTGTGCTGTGTACGAGCCTTCCGCCGGGAATGGCGATCGGCGCAGCGGCATGAAAACGCGGGCCGAAAACGGGACGGCACGGGCGATACTGGCATCCGCATGCTCACTTTCGTCGATTGGGGGACGAAGTCATCGCCGATTGGAGTCCCTTCCCACCCCGCACCCTGCTGTCCCGCTGCGACCCCGCGACCCGGGCCGAACTGATCGGGCTGGGGGTGCGCAGGACCGTGCCGGCCGGCACGGTCCTGCTGCGCGAGGGCGACGTGGAGTCACATGTGATCGTCCTGCTCGACGCGCTCGTCAAGATCTCCGGCCGGATGGCGGATGGGCGGCAGGCGCTGCTGTCGATCCGGGTCTCCGGCGACCTGATCGGCGAGATCGCGGCCTTGACCGACACGCCGCGCTCGGCTACCGCCACCACCTGTGTGCGGTCCGTCTGCGCCGTGATCGCGCGCCGGGACCTCCGCCCGTTCCTGCACGACCATCCCGAGGTGGCGGTCGAGGTGGCCGCGCTCATCGGGGGCAAGCTGCGCCGCGCCACCCGGCTCCGGGTCGACTTCGCCTCCTACCCGGTCCGGGTGCGGCTGGCGCGCGTGCTGGTGGAGATCGCCGAGCAGTACGGCACCCGCGCTGCCTCCGGGATCGTCATCGGCGTGCCGCTCACCCAGCCGGAGCTGGCCGGCCTGTGCGGTGCGGCCGAGGTGTCGCTGCAGAAGGCGATCCGCGAGCTCCGCCGGGCCGAACTCATCGACACCGGGTACCGCCGCATCATCGTGCTGGACTTCCCCGCCCTGCGCAGCCTGGCCGACATCGAGAACGGCCAGCACCCGCTCTGAAACCGCACCGGCCCCGCCCTGCTGCCGGAGTCCGGTGGATCCTCCTGTCCCGAAAACCCGAGGACGGTATCGATGATCAAGAATCCATCGGCGGTCTCGCCGCCGGAACCGCAACCGCCCGCTCCCGCCGTGCCGGAGAGGCCGTACCACGACATCGTCACGCGGTACGCGGCTGCCGCGGCGCACATCAACCCCTGGCTGTGCCGGAGCATCCTGTCCAACTTCCTGGACCGGCCGCAATGCGCCTGGGGTCCGGCGATCGGCGTCGACGCCCTGGGTGTCGTCCGCCACGCCGTCGAGGCGCGGCGCCGCCGCAGGGTCCGCGACCTGTTGCTGGTCGGCGTCCTGCTGGGCGCGGCGGTGACCGTCCTGGTCCGGTTGTCGGCGCGGCACGGTCTCCGCCCGACCGTCTCGACCATGGCCGTGTGCGCGCTGCTCGCCGGGGTGGGCTGGCTCTTCCGCCGGCTCCTGTGGCGCAAGATCGCTGAGGGGTGGCGGAAGCTGCGCGGACGGCCCGGTCAGCTGCTCTCATCGATCGCCGGCGCACTGCTCCTCCTGACGTTGACCGGCATGACCGTCGTCCGCTGGCCGGGCATCAGGACCGACCTGGCGATCGCGGCCGGCGCGGCCCTGGCCGCCTGGGCGGTGCTGCTGGTCTCCGCGTGGCTCTCGCTGCGCCGCGCCGTCGCGGTCCGGGACGGGTGCGGCCGCACCGCGAGCCTGGCCCGGCCGCTGCCGGCGACGGTCGAGGACCGGCTGAGCGAACTGCCCGACGAGAACGTGGTCGTGTACGGCGCCGGCCGGGACGTCCTGCCGTTCCTGGGCAGCGGGCAGCGCATCAAGGACTGGACGTTCGAGGTCGACGTGACCAAGGGCGCGCTCGGCTCGGCCGGTGAACGGCTGAAACCGCTGCCGTTCACCGACTACGAGCTCAACCGTTTCCTCGACGAGAGCTTCGTCGGTGACCGGTCGGACACCAAGACCCACACGCATCGCCTGTACGTCGACGGGCGCACCAAGGAGCTGCTCGGCGAGGCCGGCGAGCCGCTGCCGCACCCGGTGCAGCGCGTACCGCACGACCTGATTCTCGAGGAGATCGGGCGGACCCGGACGGACAGCTACCGGCGGGTCTACTTCTGCCTCCAGGAGGTCGCCCGCGACGGCGAGATCGTGGTGTCCGTGTTCGCGCGCACCCGGACCCGCAACCGGCTCCTCTACCTGGAACTTGCCCTGCACGCCCTGTTCCCGCTGCACCCGGCGGTCATCGGCCCGGTCAGTCACCTCAGCTCGCATCCATTAGACCTGGCCCGCAACGCGCTCGGGCGCGGCTCCCGGCGGCTTCCCCGGATGATCTTCGGGGCGTTCCCGCGGTGCGCGGCGGAGGTGCGCGATCTCCTCCGGCGCAGCCGCAACGGGCGGCTGGCACTGCGTGCGCTCCGGCGGGACCGCCCCTTCGACTACGGCGCGAACATCACGCTCCGCGAGGGCATCTCGGCGGTCGACGTCGAGGATCTCCACTACAACGCGATCGTCGACGTCCTGTCGATCGGCGCCTCGCTGCAGGCCCGCCTGCTGACCGAGCTGCACCACTTCCTGCGGAAGCACCAGATCGACACCGCCGACTTCGACCGGACCAAGCAGAACATCGTGACCACGATCCAGACCTGGAACGTGAACGAGGTCAAGGCGACCATGGTGGGCTTCGGCAACAACAACGACTTCCGCAACAACGAACAGCCGCCCCCGGCGAAGGACAACCCCCCGCCGGACAAGAACCCGAAGGCATGACGAAGCCGCACCAGCCGGCGGTCGGGATCGTCACCGCCGGGACCGAAGAGTTCGCGGCCGTCCGGCTGTTCATCGACGGCCCGGTCCCCGCCGGCGGCCCTGATCACCTGACCGGCACCGTGCCGGCTTTCGGCGGCGGACGGCATCACGTCGTGCTGGGCGCGCTCGGCTGCGCGAACCTGGTGCGCGGCTTCGGCTCGGTCGCCCAGATCGTCCTCTGCGGCGTCGCGACCGGCGTACCCGATCCGCTCGGCCGGACGCACGGCGTGCGCCTAGGCGACGTCGTCGTCTCCGTCTGGGGAGTCGTCGACCGGCTGGCCGGTACGGCGGAGCCGGCCGCGGTGCGTCGCCCGTCGCCGGTGCTGGTCCGGGCCGCCGACATCCTCAAGGCCGCGGAGTATGCGGAGCAGCGGCCGTGGCTCGCGCTCATCGAGGACGGCGTGCGGCAGCAGCCGTCCTTCGCTCCGCCGGGCGACGCCTCGCCCCGCGTCCACTTCGGCCGGGTCGGCAGCCGGGCCCACGACGCCCGGCTCGCCGCCGAGCAGGGCCTGCTCGCTCTGGAGACGAAGGCCGAGGAGGTCGGCCACGGCGGCCTCGGATGGCTGATGGTCCGCGGCGTCAGCGAGATCGCCGACGCCGCGACCAGCCGCCGATGGCGGCCGTACGCCGCGCTCACCGCCGCGGCGTACGTCCGGTGCCTGCTCGGCGAAACTCCCGTGATCGCCGGGCGGACGCCGTGAGACGTTACCTCGTGGCGAACTCGGCGATGCGGCCGAGGACGCCGTTCAGGAACCTGGGGCTGTCGTCGGTTGACATCTGTTTCGCGAGTTCGACGGCCTCGGTGATGGCCACCGGGTCGTCGATCTCGGGGACGTAGAGCAGCTCGTAAACGGCGATCCGGGCCAGGTTGCGGTCGACCACGGGCATGCGGTCGAGCGTCCAGCCCTCGGCGTAGCTGGCGATCAACTCGTCGATGCGGTCCAGGTTTTTGGCGACGCCCTCGATCAGGCCTACGGCGTAGTCCATGTGGTCGGGGCGGGGGGTCCCGATGCGTGCCTCGTAGCTGCGCAGTACCTCGCTGGGGGGCAGGTCCCGCAGGTCGGCCTCGTAGAGGACGTCGAGAGCCCGTTTGCGCGCCTTGCGACGCGCGGGCATCTGCGTCTTAGGGCCTTCCGACATGATCAGGAGCGACCGAGGTAGCGGCCGTCGCGGGTGTCGACCTTGATCTTTTCGCCGGTCGTGATGAACAGCGGGACCTGGACGGTGGCGCCGGTCTCGACGGTGGCCGGCTTGGTGCCGCCGGTGGAGCGGTCGCCCTGCAGGCCCGGCTCGGTGTAGGTGACCTCGAGGAACACGCTGGTCGGCAGCTCGATGTAGAGCGGGACGCCCTCGTGCGTGGCGACCGTGGCCTCGGCCTCGGGGAGCAGGTAGTTGGCGTTCTCGCCCACCGTGCCGCCGGAGACCGTGATCTGGTCGAACGTGTCCAGGTCCATGAAGACGAAGTCCTCGCCGTCCTGGTAGAGGTACTGCATCGTGCGCTTGTCGACGGTGGCCGTCTCGACCTTGGTGCCCGCGTTGAAGGTCTTGTCGACGACCTTGCCGGAGAGCACATTCTTGAGCGTGGTGCGCACGAACGCCCCACCCTTACCCGGCTTGACGTGCTGGAACTCGACGACCGACCACAGGTCGCCGTCGAGGTTGAGCACCAGGCCGTTCTTCAGGTCGTTCGTGGAAGCCATGTTTTCCGAAGCCCTGTCTGCATCGTTGTCGGTGACCGAACGAGTTTACCGGCGACTACACATCACCGGCGAATTGGGCCAGGTGCTCCAGCGCCAGCCGGTATCCGTCGATGCCGAGGCCCGCGATGACCCCGGTCGCCACCGCCGAAATGACCGAATGATGGCGGAATTCCTCGCGGGTGTGGATGTTCGAGATGTGCACCTCCACCAGGCGGCCCGTGAGCATGGCACAGGCGTCACGGATCGCGATGTTGTAGTGCGTCCAGGCGCCCGGGTTGATCACCACGTGCGCACCCTCGTCGGCGGCCGCGTGCAGCCAGCCGATCATCTCCCATTCGGCGTCAGTCTGCCGCACCACGGCCTCGACGCCCAGTCGCTTGGCTGCTTCCTCACACCGCGCAACCAGATCCGCATACGTGGTCGCGCCGTACACCGTCGGCTCCCGGGTGCCCAGCCGCCCGAGGTTCGGCCCGTTCAGCACATAGATCACCGCGCCACCTCCGCATATGCCCGCCGCAGCAGTTCCTCGTCCGGCCCGCTGAGGATGCCCGGCTTCGCCAGGCCGTCAAGAACCACGAAACGCAAGGTGGCTGCCCGCGCCTTCTTGTCGACGCGCATCGCGCTCAGGAGATCGGTCCAGGCTTCTTGGGGGTACGCGGTGGGAAGCCCGACGAGTTCGAGGAGCTCGCGGTGCCGGGCCGCCGTCCGGTCATCCAGTCGGCCGGACAATCGGGACAACGCACCCGCGAACACGAGCCCGACGGAAATGGCGTGCCCGTGCTTCCACGTGTATTTCTCGCGCTTCTCGATCGCGTGCCCGAGGGTGTGCCCGTAGTTGAGGATCTCGCGCAGCCCGGACTCCTTGAGGTCGACGCCGACCACCTCGGCCTTGACCCGCACCGCCCGCTCGACCAGTTCCCGCAGCACCGCACCGGCCGGATCGACCGCGCCGGCCGGGTCGCCCTCGATCAGCTCGAGGATCCGCGGGTCGGCGATGAAGCCGCACTTGATCACCTCGGCCAGGCCGGCCACCAGGTCGTCGGCCGGCAGCATGGCCAGCGCGTCCAGGTCGCACAGCACACCGGCCGGCGGATGGAACGCGCCCACCAGGTTTTTGCCGGCCGCAATGTTGACCCCGGTCTTGCCGCCGACCGCCGCGTCGACCATGCCGAGCAGCGACGTCGACACCGGCACCCAGCGCACCCCGCGCAGCCAGCCGGCCGCCACGAACCCGGCCAGGTCGGTCACCGCGCCGCCGCCCACGCCGACCACCACGTCGGTCCGGGTGAAGTTGGCCGCGCCGAGTTCGTCCCAGCAGCGGGCGGCCACCTCGATCGACTTGCCGCGCTCGGCGTCCGGTACCTCGATCGGCAGTGCCCGCGCGCCGCATTTGGCCGCGATCTGCTCGGCCCGCTCGCGCAGCGGGGCGGAATAGAGGATCGCCGCCTGCGCCGCGCCCTCGATCAGGCCGGGCAGCTCGCCGGCCAGATCGGAGCCGACCAGCACGTCGTACGGCCGGTCGCCGGCCACGTTGATGCGTGTAACCACGGCGGTGAGCCTATCGGCGGGGCAATGGGGTTATATCTTTCTACCCCCACCAGGGTTATAAACGGTGCATGCCAAAAATCAACGTGTACCTGCCTGACGATCTGGCCGACGCCGTCCGCGAGACGGGAGTGCCGGTTTCCGCCGTCTGCCAGCGAGCCCTGGAGGCGGCCGTACGCCGGATAACCGCCATCCGCGAGGCCGTCGTGGGCGATGTGGATCTCGCGGCGGTGACCGGCCAGCTCAGCAGCTTCACCGCCCGCCTGGTGAGCGTCGTCAACCTGGCCGTCGAACGCGCCAAGGCCGGCGGGGCCGCCACCGTGACCACGGGCGACCTGCTCGCCGGCGTCCTGGCCGAGAACGGCAACCTGGCGCTGCAGATCCTCACCGCCATGGAAGTCTCCCCCGGCTCGCTGACCGCACCCACCACCGCCGAGCGCGGCCCCGGCTCCGGCGACGGCCTGCGGTTCAGCCTGCCGGCCGCCACCGTGCTGGAGCAGACCGCCGGTGAGGCGGTCGGGCTCGGCCACAACTACGTGGGTTGTGAGCACCTGCTGATCGCCCTGGCCGGCGAGCCGGACGGGGCGGCCGGCGCGCTGCTGCGCGAACGCGGCATCGACGCCCGCGGTGCCCGGCGTGCGGTGTCCGCGGCCCTCGCCGGGTACGTGCATCTCCGCGCCAACATCGCGAGCGCGCCACCGACTGGCCTGCTCGGCGCGGTGCGGGCCGAACTGGCGCCGCTGATCGAACGGATCGAGCGGCTGGAAGCGAAGGTCAGCTCTTGAGCAGGGCCGCTATCTCGGCCGCGATGTCGTCGGGCTCGCGGCCGTCGGTCACCACCGTGTGGGTGGCCACCTCGGCGTACAGCGGCCGGCGCTGGTCGAGCAGGTATTTCAGGGTGGCCCGCGGGTTCATCGCCAACAGGGGGCGGCCACCGCCCAGACCGACCCGCTTGAGCGCGTCGGTCAGCTCGACCGACAAATAGACGACGGTGTGCTCGCGCAGCAGCGTGCGGGTGTCCTCGCTGAGCACCGCGCCGCCGCCCAGCGCGAGCACGCCGTCGAAGTCGCGCAGGCTCTCGGCGATCGTGGCCCGCTCGATGGCCCGGAACGCGTCCTCGCCGTCGTCGACGAAGATGTCCGGGATCGGCCGGCCCTCGCGCGCCACGATGATCGCGTCGGTGTCCGCGAACGGCACGCCGAGCAGCGCCGCGACCGCCTCGCCGACCGTGGACTTGCCGGCACCCGGAGCGCCGACCACCACCGCGGCCGGCGCCATCAGCGGATCACCAGCGAGTCCAGGTATCCGGCCAGGTTGCGGCGGATCTCGGCGACCGAGTCACCGCCGAACTTCTCGGTGGCCGCCTCGGCCAGCACCAGGGCCACCATCGCCTCGGCCACCACCGCGCCGGCCGGCACCGCGCAGACGTCCGACCGCTGGTTGATCGCGGTGGCCGGCTCGCCGGTGGTCACGTCGACGGTCTGCAGCGCCCGATTGAGCGAGGAGATCGGCTTGAGCGCGGCCCGGACCCGCAGCGGCTCGCCGTTGGTGATCCCGCCCTCGAGCCCGCCGGCCCGGTCGGTGACCCGGCGGACGCCGTCGGCGGTCGGGATGATCTCGTCGTGCGCCACCGAGCCGCGCGAGCGGGCCTGGGTGAAGCCGTCGCCGATCTCGACGCCCTTGACGGACTGGATCGACATCAGCGCGGCGGCCAGCCGGGAGTCGAGCTTGCGGTCCCACTGGACGTGCGAGCCGAGGCCCGGCGGCACCCCGTAGGCCAGCACCTCGACGATGCCGCCCAGGGTGTCGGCGTCCTTCTTGGCGGCGTCGACCTCGGCCACCATCCGCGCGCTGGCCTCCGGGTCGAGGCAGCGCAGCGGGTCGGCGTCGATGCGTTCGGCGTCCTCGGGTTTGGGAATGAGGCCGGTCTTGGCGGCCACCGAGCCCAGCTCGATCACATGCGAGACGATCTCGATGCCGAGCGCCTGCCGGATCAGCGCCTTGGCCACCACGCCGACCGCGACCCGGGCCGCGGTCTCCCGGGCACTGGCGCGCTCCAGGATCGGCCGGGCGTCGGTGTGCCCGTACTTCTGCATGCCGGCCAGGTCGGCGTGCCCGGGACGGGGCCGGGTGAGCGGGGCGTTGCGGGACTGGGCGGCCAGTTCCTCGGGGTCGACCGGGTCGGCGGCCATCACGGTTTCCCACTTGGGCCACTCACTGTTGCCCACCCGGATCGCGACCGGGCTGCCCAGCGTGAGCCCGTGCCGGAGACCGCCGATGACCTCGACGACGTCCTGCTCGAACTTCATCCGGGCGCCACGACCGTAGCCGAGCCGGCGGCGCGTGAGATCACGGCCGATCTCCTCGGTCGTCACCTCGACCCCGGCGGGCACTCCCTCGAGGAGCGCGACAAGGGCGGGTCCGTGCGATTCACCTGCGGTAAGCCAGCGCAACACGTGCCACAGTGTGGCACGTTGCACGCCGGTGCCGCCGGTCCCCCGCCGTCGTCCCGCCCAGCGGAACACCCAGCGGAACACTCAGCGGCGGCTGGCCGCCTCGAACAGCGCCGCCCGCATCGCCGCCTCCGGAGCGGGAGCGATCCCGGTGAATTGCTCGAACTGGCTGAGCGCCTGGGCCAGCAGCAGGTCGAGGCCGGACACCACGGGAACGCCCTGCGCGGACGCGGCGGCAGCCAGCGGGGTCGGCCACGGGTCGTAGATCGCGTCGAACAGCACGGTTCCGGGCCGCCAGGCCACCTCGGCGGCCAGGTGGTCGGCCGCGCCCTTGGGCACCGTGGAGATCACCGCGTCGGCCTCGAACAGCTTCGCCGCGTCGGCCCACTCGCCGCCGGCCAGCCCGATGCCGAGCGCCTCGGCGGCCGGCCGCAGCTCCTCGCGCACCTCGGGCCGCCGGGTCACCACGGTCACCTCGGTCGCGCCCAGCTGGGCGGCCGCGCCGAGGGCGGCCCGGCAGGTGCCGCCGCCGCCCAGCACGGTCACGCTCGGCTCCGGGCACAGACCGGCCTCGCGCAGCACCCGGACCATGCCGGTGACGTCGGTGTTGTCCGCGTACCAGCCGTCGCCGCGCCGCACCAGCGTGTTGGCGGCGCCGGTGGCCCGCGCGACCGGCGACGCGGCGCCGGCCACCCGCAGCGCCTCGGCCTTGAGCGGCATGGTCAGCGACAGCCCGGCCCACTCCGGGCCGAGACCCGCCAGCAGGCCGGCCAGGCCGGCCTCGCCGCACTCGATCGCGACATAGCTCCACCCGGACAACCCGGCGGCCGCGAACCCGGCGTTGTGGATCACCGGCGAGAGCGAGTGCGCGATCGGCTGGCCCAGCACCGCGGCGCGGCGTGTGGTGATCGTCAGCAGAGTGGGACCCCGTTCTTGCAGGCGGTCTGGATGTTCTTCTGGTGCTGCCCGTAGTCCTCGGTGAAGGCCGAGTTGCCGTCCCGGTCGATCGCCACGAAGTACACGTAGTTACCGGAGGCCGGTTTCATGGCGGCCTCGAGCGCGGACTTGCCAGGGCTGTTGATCGGCCCGGCCGGGAGCCCGCGCTTGCTCTTGGTGTTGTACGGGTTCTTCGGGTCGTCGAGTTCCTGCGCCGTGAGCTCGCCAGAGTGCTTCGCGCTCTTGCCGTTGAGGTCGAGCCAGTAGTTCGCGGTCACGTCGAACTCGAGCGGCATGTTGGCCTTGTAGGCCCGGTTGTAGGCGACCCGGGCCACCTTGGGCAGGTCCTTGGGTACGCCGGCCTCGGCCTGCGACAGCGAGGCCACGATCAGTCCTTCGAACGGCGACACCGACAGGTTGTTCTGCACGCCGTCGACGAATCCCAGTTCGGTGGCGACCGTGACGAACCGCTTCACCATCACCTGCAAAATCTGCTTCGCGGTGAGTTTCGGGTCGAATTCGTACGTATCGGGAAAGAGGAACCCCTCGACGGACTTCCGCGCCTGCTGATCGTCCCGGCGGTTGAACCAGAAGCCCGGCACGCCGAGATCCTCGGGATTCTTCGCGGCGGTCTCGAAGTCCTTCACCGGGATGTTGGTGGCCTTCGCGAGCAGTTCGTACGTCTGTTTCGCGGTTTTGCCCTCGGGGATGGTGATACCCGCGGTGACCCTGTTCTTCGGGTCCAGCAGCATGTCGACGGCATTCTTGGCCGACATCTGCTTCCGCATGTTGTAGGTGCCGGATTGGATGTTCTTGCCCCGCGGGTTCTCGTTCGCGGCATTGACGAACGCCTTTGTGCTCTTCACCACATCGGCGTCCACGAGCGTGTTGCCGATGTCGGTCAGCGTCGCGTTCTTCTCGATGGTGACCTGCACCGTTCCGGTGCCCGGACCGTCGTAGTCGGCCGCCGTGAAGAAGCCCTTGACCTTGTTGTAGCCGAAGAACACGCCGCCACCGAGCACGGCAAGCAGGACAAAAGCCATTAAGAACGCGACGCCGGACTTGCCCGAGCTCTTCTTGCCGCCGCGGCCACCTCGCCGGTGCCGTGGTCGGCCGCGCTCGGCATGCTCGTCGAACGCCAAGTCCAGCTCGTCGATCATCTCTGCCTCCGCTGCGCGTCCAGCCAGCCCTGGAGGATCTCCACCGCGGCCGCCTGATCGACGACCGCCCGTTGCCGCTTACCCCGGACGCCACGTTCGGCGAGCCTGCGGGTTGCGACCACGGTCGACATCCTCTCGTCCGCCAGAACGATCGGCACCGCGCCGACCGCTTCCGCCAGTCGCCCAGCGTACGCACGAATGTCGATGGCGGCAGGGCCCTCGGCGCCATTGAGGCGCACGGGAAGCCCCACCACGATCCCGACCGCCTCGTGTTCCCCCACGAGACGAACGAGCTCGGCTATATCGCCGGGCACGGCATCGGGTGCCGCGCCCATGTCACGGGGCACCGTGACCAGGGGGGTGGCCAGGATCCCGTCAGGGTCGCTGACCGCGACCCCGACGCGCACCTTACCGACATCAACGCCCAGCCGCCTACCCCGCGACAAAGCGCTCATTCGGTTGCCCCCTTAAGTTTCGCTTACCCGGCGGCGTCGACCACCGCCTGCTCCACGGCCGCCAGCAGCGCCGGAACCTGGTCGGCCGGCACGCCGCCACCCTGCGCCAGATCGGCGTTGCCGCCGCCCCGGCCGGAGAGCGCGCCCTTGACCAGATCCGCCGCGGACAGCCCGCGACTCTTGGCCGCACCGTTGACCGCCACGATCAGCGACGCCTTGCCGTTGGCCCGGGCCGCGACCGCGACGACCGCGGGACGCACCGAGTCGATCTTGCCCCGGATCTCCTGGGCCAGCGTACGCACGTCGTTGCCGGCCGCGCCCTCGGGTGCCTCGGTGCCGACGTACGCGACGCCACGCAGGTCACGCGCCTGCCCGGCGAGCGCACCGGCACCACCGAGCACCATCTGCGCGCGCAGCTTCTCGAGCTCTTTCTCGGCGTCGCGCAGCGCCGTGACGGTCTGCTCGACCCGGTCGGCGACCTGGTCACCGGGCACCCGGAACAGCTCCGCGAGCCGGCTCACCAGCAGGTGTTCCTTGGCCAGGAAGCCGAACGCGTCGATGCCGACCAGCGCCTCGACCCGGCGCACGCCGGAGCCGATCGAGGACTCGTGCAGGATCTTCACGAGCCCCAGCTGCCCCGAACGGGCGACGTGGGTTCCGCCACACAGTTCCCGCGCATAGTCGCCGACTTCAACCACGCGGACCTCATCGCCGTACTTCTCCCCGAAGAGGGCCATCGCGCCCAACCGGCGCGCTTCCGCCTGGGAGGTGATGAACGCGTGTACCTCGAGGTCGCGCAGCAGCACCTCGTTGACCTGCTGCTCGACGTCGTGCAGTACCGCGGGCGAGACGGCCCCCGGGGTGTTGAAGTCGAACCGCAGCCGGCCCGGCGCGTTCAGCGAACCCGCCTGGGTCGCGGACTCGCCGAGGAACGCCCGCATGGTCTGGTGGACCAGGTGGGTCGCGGTGTGCGAGCGGGAGATCGCCTTGCGCCGGGTCACGTCGATCTCGGCGAGGCCGCTCTCACCCGCGCGCACCTCGCCACGGACGACCCGCGCCTTGTGCACGATCAGGCCCGGGAGGGGCTGCTGCACGTCGACGACCTCGACCTGGCCGCCGCCCACGTTGATCACGCCGGTGTCGGCCTGCTGGCCACCGCCCTCGGCGTAGAACGGGGTGGAGTCGAGGACCAGTTCGACGAAGTCACCCTCGCCGGCCACCTCGATCCGGCCGCTGCTGCCGATCAGCGCGCGCACCCGGGACTCGCGGGTGACCTCCTGGTAGCCGGTGAACTCGACCGGGCCGCCCGCATCCAGCGCGCTGCGGTACGCCGACAGGTCAGCGTGGCCGGTCTTGCGCGCCGCCGCGTCGGCCTTCGCCATCGCCTGCTGCTCGGTCATCAGCCGCCGGAAGCCGGCCTCGTCGACCGACAGGCCCTGCTCGCCGACGATCTCCAGGGTCAGGTCGATCGGGAAGCCGTACGTGTCGTGCAGCTGGAACGCCTGCGCGCCGGACAGCTGCTTGCCGCCCGACTTGCGGGTCTCAGTGATCGCGGTGTCCAGGATCGTGGTGCCCTGCCGCAAGGTCGACAGGAACGAGTCCTCCTCCGCGTACGCGTACGAGGAGATCCGGCCGAACTCCTCGGCCAGCTCCGGGTACGACGGCGCCATGCAGTCGCGCGCCACCGGCAGCAGCTCGGGCAGTGCGGGCGCCTGCCAGCCCAGCAACCGGATCGACCGGATCGCCCGGCGCATGATCCGCCGCAGCACGTAACCGCGACCCTCGTTGGACGGGGTCACGCCGTCGCCGATCAGCATCAGCGCGGTCCGCACGTGGTCGGCGATCACCCGCAGCCGTACGTCGTCCGGGTGTGACTCCGCCGCCGAGTGGCCGGACTGCGCGCCGTAGCGCTTGCCGGTCATCTCCGCGGCCCGGGTCAGGATCGGGTAGACCTCGTCGATCTCGTACAGGTTGTCGACGCCCTGCAGGATCGACGCGATGCGCTCCAGGCCCATGCCGGTGTCGATGTTCTGCTTCGGGAGGTCGCCGACGATCGTGAAGTCCTCCTTCGACTTCACGTCGGTGATCTCGTACTGCATGAAGACCAGGTTCCAGAACTCCAGGAACCGGTCCTCGTCCACCTCGGGGCCGCCGTCCTGGCCGTACGCCGGACCGCGGTCGTAGTAGAGCTCGGAGCACGGACCCGCCGGTCCCGGGATGCCCATCGACCAGAAGTTGTCCTTCTTGCCGCGGCGCACGATGCGCTCGGCCGGCAGCCCGGTCTGCTTCCAGATCTCGATGGCCTCGTCGTCGTCGAGGTAGACGGTCGCCCAGATCTTGTCCGGGTCGAGCCCGAAGCCGCCCTCGGACTGCGGCCTGGTGGACAGCTCCCACGCCAGCGGGATCGCCCCCGCCTTGAAGTAGTCGCCGAACGAGAAGTTGCCGTTCATCTGGAAGAACGTGCCGTGCCGCGACGTCTTGCCGACCTCGTCGATGTCCGGCGTCCGGATGCACTTCTGCACGCTCACCGCACGCTGGTAGGGCGGCGTGCGCTGACCCAGGAAGAACGGCACGAACTGCACCATGCCGGCGTTGATGAACAGCAGGTTGGGGTCGTCGATGGCCGGCAGCGGGGCACTCGGCACGACCGTGTGCCCGTTGGCCTCGAAATGCGCCAGATAGCGCCGCTTGATCTCCGCCGTCTTCATCGGTTCCCCTCCTGGCTGTCCCGATCGAGCTCGGTCAGCCCTTGGTCAAACAACTCGCCCTCGGCGAACGCCTGATTGATCTGCTGCTCCCGTTCGTGCATGCCGTCACGGACGTCATCCACGAAGTTACGCATCGACTCGACCAGGCCGCCAGCGGATTCCGACAGCGAGGTGGCGATGCCCGACGGGGTGAACTCGTTCGCCTTACGGGTGAGCTTGCGCACCACCAGGGCGCCGACGGCCAGGCCGACGCCCAGCCACAGCAGGCGCTTCATAGTTGGCAGATTCCCTTTCGCTGGGAGGCTCAGCGGCCGGACTTGCGGCGCTGCTTGATCGTGGCGCGGACCTCGCGGTCCTCGTCGGCCCTACGCCGGCTGGCCACCGCCTTGCGCAGGCCGTACCCGAAGGAGGCGGCCTTGACCAGCGGGTTGGCCGCGGCCGCGGCCACGACCGTGGACAGGTTGGCTACGTTGGCGGTGACGTGCGCCGCGTGCTCGGTGATCGTGTCGACCTTGGCGAGCTGCACGTTGACACCGTCCAAAGAGACCTGGACCTGGCCGAGTGCGGTGTTCACATTCTCCACCGTCTCGTTCACGTTGCCCAGCAGCGGCCCGGTCCGGTCGGTGACCTCGTTGATCGCCCGGGTGGCAGCGTCCATCGTGCGGCCCAGCTTGAGCAGCGGGATGGCCAGCACGATGACGAGCATCAGGAAGGCGCCCGCCGCAATCAGACCTGCGATTTCTCCGGCGTCCATCAGGCGCGTCTCCTCTGGGGGTGGTGTCGGGTTCGGCGAGTCAACGTGCAGACCCTACCGTCCGTCACCGCCCCCCGCTTCACGACGGCGCGGGTGTCGGCTCCAAGAGCGGATCGTTGGACAACACCGGGTCCGGCGTCTCCCCGATCAGCGGCTGACCGCCAGTCTCGGGCTTGCCCCGCGGGTCGTAGATCGCGTTCTGCACCTTGATGCTGACGGTCGATCCGACACACTCCGCCGTCGGCTCGGGCGCCGTCGACTGCAGGCCCGCCGCGGCCGGGTCCTGCGCCGCGACCTGGTCGACCGCGCACTCCGGCAGCCGGACCCACAGGTCCAGAGTGAACTCGTCGCGCTTCCAGCAGCTGTAGGTGCCCTGGTCGGCCGCAACCGGCGTCTCCGGGCAGGCGCCGACGGTCCACGGCTGCCAGCCGGCGGCCCGGAGTGCGTCCGAGTAGGCCCGGGTGGTCTCCTTGAACGGCTGCTCGGACTGCGTGATCCGCTCCCGGAACCGGCACTCGAAGAAGCACCACCGGCTCCCACTGCCCTGGTCCACGGCTTCCTGAGCGGCCCAGGCCGGCACGTCGAGAGCGTCCAGCGAGCTGAACACCGGATCCTTGGTGGCCGACCGCAGCCCGAAGAACGCGGGCAGCACCACCAGCACCACCACAGCGATCGACAGCAGCGTGACCACCCGCAACTGCCGCTTGCTGCGCATCTGGTTGCGCAGTTCCTCGCCGGCCCCGCGCAGCCCGCCCGCGCCCTCGGTGGCCTTGGCGGGCACCGGAGGCCGGGCCCCGGCGGCTTTCGCCGCGGCGGCTTTGGCGCCGACTACCGGTGACGCTTCACCCCTTGGGGGTACGCCGGGTTCCCCGCGCTCCGGTGCCGAGGTACGCCCGGAGGCCGCCCCCTTGCCCGGCGCGAGTGTCCCGGCGGCGGCTGCTTTGACAGAGGCGGAGGCAACGGAAACCGAAGCGCTCCCCACCCCCACGGAGGCACTGCCGACCGATGCACTGCCGACGGAGGCAGCAGCCACCGCGGCCGTGCCCGCACCGTTGCGCCCCGGCGCCGAACCGCGACCGATCGGACCCGAAGGCCCCGGCCCCGACCCACCGGGCGACCGGCTGGCCGGTCCCGCACCGCGCGGACCGCCACCCTGCCCGTTCGGCCCCCCGGCGGGAAGCCGCTGGCTGTGCCCACCGTCCGGCCCGGCACCCGGCAGACGCTGGCTGTGCTGCCCGCCCCCGCCGTCAAGACGCTGACCGTGCTGCCCGCCCCCGCCTTCCAGGCGCTGACTGTGCTGCCCACCGTCGGCGATGCGCTGACTGTGCTGCCCGGTCTCGGGCCGCTGGCCGTGCTGGCCGCCGTCCGGCAGGCGCTGGCTGTGCTGCCCACCGTCGGGGCGCTGGCCGTGCTGTCCGCCGTCGGGGCGCTGGCCGTGCTGTCCGCCGTCGGGCCGCTGACCGTGCTGTCCGCCCTCGGGCCGCTGACCGTGCTGTCCGCCCTCGGGCCGCTGACCGTGCTGTCCGCCGTCCGGCAGACGTTGGCTGTGCTGGGCCGCGAGCGGCTGGCGCTGGGGTGCGCCGGCCGGTCCGTTCGTCCCGGGCGCGCCCGGAACGGGTTGGCTGTGTTGGCCGGGACCGTGTTGCGGCCCCGCCGCAGGCGAACGCCCCGGCGAAACCGGACCGGCCGGCATAGCCCCGGTCGCCAGCCCCCCACGCGCTCCCGCGCCCGGCTGACCGCCGCGTGCGTCCGGCCCCTGGGGACCTCGTGCGCCCGGCCCCGGCGGACCACCTCGTGCGCCCAGCCCCTGGGTTCCACTTCGTGCGCCGGGCCCCGGCGGACCACCGCGGGTGCCCGGTTCCGGCTGGCCGCCGAAAGCTCCGTCCTGCTGGCCACCACGCGCCGGTCCCTGCGGACCACCGCGCCCGCCCGGCCCACCGCGGCCGTTACGGCCGCCGCCCGGCCCACCGTTCTCACCCGGCCGCTGCGCCGCAGCGCCGGTGCGCTCGGCCATCGCGCCGGCGCGTCCCGGCACGGCCGGCATCCGAGCACCCTGCCGTCCTGGCACCACCGGCGGCGCGACCTTGGCCGACGCCCGAGCCGGCTTGGCCGGCCCGCCCACACCGGGCCCACCAGCACCCGGCCCACCAGCACCCGGCCCACCAGCACCCGGCCCACCAGCACCCGGCCCACCAGCACCCGGCCCACCAGCACCGGGACGACCCGAACCCGGGCCACCGGGATCGCGGCCAGCGCCACGTCCGTCAGCGCCACGTCCTCCGGCACCGCGGCTGCCATCCGGTACGAAGCCGCCCGGCTCCGCACCGTGGCGCGCCCCACCCGGCTGGGCATCGTTGGGTCCGCCGTGTCCGGGGCCGCCCGGGCGGCCGTGCTGCGGGCCGTCGTGCGGCGCGCCCGGCGACGGGATCGCCCGGCTGCCGCGACCGCGCTGCCCGCGGCCGTCCTCGGCCCCGGGGAAGGCGCCGTGGCGCCCGCTGTCATCGAATTCCGCCGCCGCGCCGTGGCGTGCCGGGCCGCGGCCGTCCTCGCCGTGCCGGCCACCGCCGTCGCCGGGGTAGCCCGGTCCTCCGCCCGGGAAACTCGGTGTGCCACCGCTGAACCGCCCACCCGCAGGCGGCGGCCCACCGGCTGGCGACACCGGACCGGACATCGGGGCACGACCGGGCGCCGCGCCAGGCGGCGGCCCGTCCGGCCGGAATCGGTCACGGCCACGAGTCGGCGCCGAAGAGACCGGCCGCGAAGCCGGCGACACCGGCCGGGAAGCGGGTGAAACCGGCCGGGAAGCCGGCGACACCGGCCGCGACGCCGGAACCTCGGGCCGGTTCGCGGACAGGGGAACGTCGGGCCGGTTGGCCGACATCGGCACGTCGGGCCGCCCACCGGACATCGGCACGTCGGGCCGCCCACCGGACATCGGCCCATCGGCGCGGCCACCCGGCATCGGCCCATCGGCGCGGCCACCCGGCATCGGCCCATCCGGCCGGGCGCCGGGCATCGGCACCTCGGGGCGGTTGGCAGACATCGGCACGTCGGGACGGTTGCCGGACATCGGCACCGCTGATGGGTTGCCCGACACAGGCACCCCGGCCGGATTGCCGGACAAAGGCACCCCAGACGGATTGCCCGACATAGGCACCGCAGGCGGATTGCCTGACATGGGCACCGCGGGCGGATTGCCGGACATCGGCACCGGGCCCGGACTCATCGGGTCGACGGGACGGCGGCCCTGGCCGGGAACCTGCGTGGGCATACCCGCCCCGCCCCGGCGCGATCCGCCGCCGGCCGGGGACACCGGCGCGGCGCCCATCGGGCCGGGTGAAACCGGCCCGGCTGCCATCCGGCCCGGCGACACCGGACCCGGCGGCATCCGGCCGGGCGGGGCCTGACCGGGCGGCGGCACACGACCCGGAGAAACAGGACCCGGCGGCATCCGGCCCGGCGCGCCCGCACCCGGCGAAACCTGCCCGGGCGGCATCTGGCCCGGCGGCACCCGGCCCGGCGGCATCTGGCCCGGCGGCACCCGGCCCGGAGGCATCTGACCCGGCGGCATCTGACCCGGCGGCATCTGGCCCGGCGGCATCTGGCCGGGTGACACCGGCGCGGCCGGCGACCGGCCGCCGGCCGGGAAAGCGCCGCTGCCGTCCTGCCAGCCGGGGCCGCCGCCGCGGAAGGGCTGGTCGTCGTCGAGGCTGTCGCCGGGGCCGGGGGCCACGCGGCCGGACTTGCTGGTGCGGCCCTCGCCGGCGAGGGTGCCGGGGCCGATCGCGCCGCGCTGTTCCTTGGCCGTGCGCAGGTCGTCCAGCCAGCCGGTCTCCTCCTGCGGGACCTCCTCGAGCTCCGCCGGCTCGGGACGTCCGCGACCGAACCGGCGGCCCTTGCGCGCCGCGGCTTCGTTGCGCAGGTCGGCCTCGTCGTCGGGCCGTTTCACGGCTGTTCCTCTCCGGCGGTTTCGCCGCTGTCGTCTGCCCGGGCCTCGGGCGCCGGCACGTCGTCGGTCGCCGGTGGCGGTGCCGGCGGCGCGTCGTTAAGCGAAGAGCGTGACGCATCCGGGGCCGGAGCACCACCCGCCGCGCGGTCGGCGCTGGTTGGCGGAGCGGCGGGGCGGCCGGCTGGTGGCTGCCCGCGGACGATCCGGCGCAACCGGGGAACCCGCTCGCTGACTGCGCGTTCGGCCCCGTGCTCGGTCGGTTGGTAGTAATCGACGTCGGTGAGATCGTCTGGAGCGTACTGCTGCGTGACCACCCCGCGCGGATCGTCGTGCGGGTAGCGGTAGCCGCGACCGTGACCAAGACCACGTGCGCCCGGGTAGTGGGCGTCGCGCAGGTGGGCCGGAACGGTGCCGCCCCTGCCGGCGCGCACGTCGGCCATCGCGGCGCCCAGCGCCATGGTGACGCTGTTGGACTTGGGCGCGGTGGCCAGGTGCACCACGGCCTGTGCCAGGTTGAGCTGCGCCTCGGGCAGGCCGACCTGCTGCACGGCCTGGGCCGCGGCGGTCGCCACCAGCAGGGCCTGCGGGTCGGCCATGCCCACGTCCTCGCTGGCGAAGATGACGATGCGCCGGGCGATGAACCGCGGGTCCTCGCCGGCGACCAGCATCCGGGCCAGCCAGTGCAGCGCCGCGTCCGGGTCGCTGCCCCGCATGCTCTTGATGAACGCGCTGATCACGTCGTAGTGGGCGTCGCCGTCGCGGTCGTAGCGGACCGCCGCCACGTCCACCGCCTTCTCGGCGGTCGGCACGTCGATCTCGGCGCTGCCCTGGGCCACGGCCGTGCCGGCGGCGGCCTCCAGCGCGGTGAGCGCCTTTCGAACGTCGCCCGCTGCCAGGCGTACCAGGTGATCCTCTGCGTCGGGAGCAAGCGTGACGGCACCGCCCAGCCCTCGCTCATCGGTGAGTGCGCGGCGCAGCAGGCGCCGGACCTCGTCGTCGCCGAGTGCGCGCAGGGTGAGCAGCACACACCGGGAGAGCAAAGGCGAAATGACCGAGAAGTACGGGTTTTCGGTGGTGGCCGCCAGGAGCGTCACCGTGCGGTCCTCGACGGCGGCGAGCAGCGAATCCTGCTGGGTCTTGCTGAAGCGGTGCACCTCGTCGATGAACAGGACGGTGGGTGCGCCGCCGTACCGCCGCTCCCGGCGCGCCGTGTCGATCACCGCGCGCACGTCCTTGACACCGGCGGAGAGCGCCGACATGGCGATGAACTTGCGGTTGGTGGCGGTCGCGACCAGGTGGGCGATGGTGGTCTTACCAGTGCCGGGCGGGCCCCAGAGGATCACCGACATCGGGCTGGCGCCGGTCACCAGCTGACGCAGCGGGCTGCCGGGCGCGAGCAGGTGTTCCTGGCCGACCAGTTCGTCGAGGATGGCGGGACGCATCCGCACCGGCAATGGGGAATCGGCGGACGGTGCGCTGAACGCGGTCGTGGCCGGTGACGCGGTCTGTACGCCACCGGGCTGCGCCAGGGAGAAGAGCCCGTCCGTTTCCATCGGCACCGACAGTACCGGCCCGCCCCACGATGCCCGAAATGCAACATCAGCATCGTGCGGTGGGCCGGTGCCCGGATGGGTGGACAGCCTGTGGATCAACCGCGGCCGGGACGGCGGCCGTAGAAGCGCCGGCCGCTGCCGGTGCCGGTGCCGGTGCCGCGCGGGCCGCTGCCGATGCCGGCCAGGTAGAGCGACAGCAGCAGGAAGCCGATCGAGGCCATAGTCGGGAAGTTGAAGAGGTCGGGGGCACCCAGGTTGGTGTCCAGCAGGTCGAGCAGGAGCCAGATACCGAAAACGACGGCTGCGGCGATGGCGAGCATTTGGTCCTCCGTGGGGGTGAGAGCCTGGTGAGCGGCATGTACCCCGGACGCCACCGGCGTCAAACTCCACCGTGGATCAGTCAGCCAGCCGAAAGAGCAGAACCGTCTCCCATTTGTGCATATCGGGCTCTTCGGCGGGGTTGGTCATCAGCAGTTCGAGTCGGCAACCCCACACCTCGCCGGTCGGCGTCGGCTCCATGTCCCAGGTCAGGCCCTGCTCGCGGGCCCAGTCGAGCAGGCGCGAGGTGACCGCCACCAACTCGTCGGGATGCCCGATGTGGCTGACTGTGACGTACCGGCCGCCGGGCAGGTGCTCGGTGAACAGCGGCTCGGCGACGTCGACCGGTCCGGCCACCGGGATGCCGGCCTCGACCACCAGGTCGGCCGACATGTCGATCACGCGGTACCGGAAGAAGGGCGGGCCGGCCGGGACCAGGCCGCGCTCGGCCAGGTGACCGAACATGTCGGGAAGATGGTCCGCAACCCGGGCGAACTCGGTCATGGTGATCGACTCGCGGCGGCCCACATAGGCCTGTTCCACCCGGTCCACAATCATCGGCTGCACGCCGACAGTCTCACAAAACCGGTGGCCGTACGCATTCCGTACGGCCACCGGTGTGTCGTCAGTTCGAGTGCTCCACGCGTACCGCCTGGCCGTCGGTGCCCGGGGTGCCGGCGGCCGGCTTCGGCTTGGCGTCGATGCCCGCCTCGAGCCGCTGCTGCGCGGTGATCGGGGTGGGCGCGGTGGTCAGCGGGTCGTAGCCGCCGCGGGTCTTGGGGAACGCGATGACCTCGCGGATCGACTCGTTGCCGGACAGCAGCATGCAGGTGCGGTCCCAGCCGAGGGCGATGCCGGCGTGCGGCGGCGGGCCGTACTTGAACGCCTCGAGCAGGAAGCCGAACTTGTCCTGCGCCTCCTCGGGCGAGATGCCGAGCAGGTCGAAGACCCGGCTCTGCACGTCGGCGCGGTGGATACGGACGCTGCCGCCGCCGATTTCGTTGCCGTTGACGACGATGTCGTACGCGTAGGCGAGAGCCCGGTCGGGCGCCTCCTCGAACTTGTCGATCCACTCGTCGTTCGGCGAGGTGAACGGGTGGTGGACCGCGGTCCAGCCGCCCTCATCAGTCTTTTCGAACATGGGGGCGTCGACGACCCAGCAGAACGCCCAGGCGCCCTCGTCGATCAGGTTGGACCGTTTCGCGATCTCGATGCGGGCCGCGCCGAGCAGTTCCTGCGCCTCCCGCCTTTCCTGCGCCGCGGCGAAGAAGATCGCGTCGCCGGGCTTGGCGCCGACCGCGTCGGCCAGGCCGGACAGGTGCGCCTCGGAAAGGTTCTTGGCGACCGGGCCTCTCGGCTCGCCGGTTTCCTGATCGAGGACCACGTAGGCCAGGCCGCGGGCGCCGCGCGCCTTGGCCCAGTCCTGCCAGCCGTCCAGCTCCTTGCGGGTCTGCGAGGCGCCGCCCGGCATGACCACCGCGCCGACGTAGCCGCCGTTGTCGATGGCGCCCGCGAACACCCGGAACTCGGTGCCGCGCAGGTAGTCGGTCAGCTCGACCAGCTCGAGGCCGTAGCGCAGATCGGGCTTGTCGGAGCCGTACCGGTTCATCGCGTCGGTCCAGGTGATCCGCGGGATCGGGAGCTGCACCTGGTAGTCGGCGAGCTCGCTCCACAGCCGGGAGACGATCTCCTCGCCCAGCGCGATGATGTCGTCCTGGGTGACGAACGACATCTCGATGTCGAGCTGGGTGAACTCGGGCTGCCGGTCGGCGCGGAAGTCCTCGTCGCGGTAGCAGCGGGCGATCTGGTAGTACCGCTCCAGGCCGGCCACCATGAGCAGCTGCTTGAACAGCTGCGGGGACTGCGGCAGGGCATACCAGGTGCCGGGCTGGAGCCGGACCGGGACCAGGAAGTCGCGGGCGCCCTCCGGCGTCGACCGGGTCAGCGTCGGCGTCTCGATCTCGTTGAAGTCGCGGGCGTGCAGCACCTCGCGGGCGATCTGGTTGGCCCGGCTGCGCAGCCGCAGCGCCGCGGCCGGCCCGGACCGGCGCAGGTCGAGGTAGCGGTATTTCAGGCGGAGGTCGTCGGACGCGGTGACCGTGTCGTCGACCGGCAGCGGCAGCGGCGCGGCCTCGGACAGCACGGTCAGCTGCGCGGCGACCACCTCGATCTCGCCGGTCGCCAGGTCGGGGTTCTCGTTGCCCTCGGGCCGCCTGCTGATCTCGCCGACGACCTTGATGCAGTACTCGTTGCGCAGCGCGTGCGCATCCTCCTCGCGGAAGACCACCTGCACGACGCCCGAGGCGTCCCGGAGATCGACGAAGATGACACCACCGTGGTCGCGCCGGCGGGCCACCCACCCGGCGAGCGTCACCGTCGTGCCGGCGTCGCTCGCGCGCAGGCTGCCGGCGTCATGGGTACGGATCACGGGAATGTCTCCTCACAGATGTACGGGGCGCACCCGACATTCTGTCAGGGCGCCCCGCGCGACCGCCGTCAGGCCGTGACTTTCCAGGACGTGGCCCGCATCCCCGCGGTGCCGGTCTGGCCCACGTCGGTCACCTCCACCAGCGCCATCGCCGCCGGCGTCCCACCGGTCAGCACGCACAGCACGGCGCCCTTCTTCACCTCGGCGCTGGCACCGGGCCCGAGCGGGCTGGTGCGGATCGCCTTCGCGCAGCCGGCCGCGTCGGTGTCGGCGTCCTTGACCTGCGCGCCGGCGACCGCGCCGGGCCCCAGCGTGAGACGCGGCGGCTCGGTGCCACAACGACTGTCGTAGCGCAGGTCGCTGACCTTCTCGACGGCGTTGGCCCGGGGCTCGTCCAGGTCGACGAAGAGGACGGCCGAGCAGCCGACCTGGACCCGCAGCGGTTCCTGCGCATAACTGACGGCGAAGTCGGTGACCGCCGGCCGCACCTGCGCCGCCGCGGCGGCCGCGGCCGGTGCCCGCTCGGCGAGGGTCAGCGCCCGCCATGCGGCCAGCACCGCCACCGCCGAGGTGGTCAGCGAGAAGACCGCGACCAGCACGCCGAGCCAGGCGATCCGGTCCCGCCGGTGCTGCGGCCGGTCGTCGATCCGCTCGGTGGGCCCGTCCGGCACGGCGTCGTCCCGGCCCCGGTTGATCGGGTACGGGTCCCGGCCCCGCGAGTTGATGTTGTTGGCGTTCCCGGCGTTGGCGTTGGCGTTCGCGGCGTTGGCGTTCGCGTTGTTGGCGCGGAACACAGACATGAGGCGACTCCGAGGCGGGGCGGCAAATCGGCGTAAAGGGGACCATAGATGCGTCGATGAATCAGCCCCATCCCCCGCTGAGGGGACTCACCTATCCGGGCGACCCCCGGCGGCGAGCGTCCACCTCGATTTCGATGCGCATCCGGGGATCGGCCAGCCCGCAGACCATCATGGTGGCGGCCGGCCGTACCGCCCCGAAATACCGCCGGAGAACCGGCCAGCAGCGCTCAAAATCGTCCCGGTCCGGCAGCAGGTAACGAACGCGAACCACGTCGGCAAAGCCGCAGCCGGCCTCGTCGAGAGCGGCCCCGATGTTCCGCAGGCACTGCTCGGCCTGCGCCAGCACATCATCGGAAATGGTCATGGTCGCGTAATCGAACCCGGTAGTCCCCGACACGTAAACCCGATCACCGTCGACGACGGCCCGCGCATACCCGATCAATTCCTCAAACGTGGACCCGCTGAGAATCACCCGTCGCTCGCTCACCCCCGAACGCTAACCGCGGGGAACGCCGGGCCGGTGGGACCGCCGGCCCGGCGTTCGGTTTCAGGTGAGGATTCGGCGGTCGGGGCGTAGGGACGCCGGCAGTTCGATGGTGATGAACTCGTTGTTGTCGGCCACGCCCGCGGCACGGCCCGTCGAGAACGGGAAGTTGTTGTCGTTCAGGACGGCTATCCGGTGCGGGTCGAGGATCACCACGTCCTCGATGGTCTGGAACGGGAAGGTGAACGTCGGGCCGAAGCCGCCCAGGTTGCGCGGGTTGGCGATATTCATCAGGTCGACCAGCAGGGTCTTGGTGAGGCTGCCGCCGCGGCGCTCGGCCACGTAGAGGCGCTTCACCACGGCGGTCGGGCCCTGGCCGCCGTCGCGTTCGATGATCAGGAAGCGGTTCTGGTCGATGGCGATCGCGTCGCCGATGGCCAGGTCCGGGTTCTCCAACGGGTAGGCATAGCGCTTGCCGGTGTAGCTGCCGGTTCGCAGGTCGAACTCGTTGAGCCGCAACTGGCCGGCCGGGTCGCCGGTCACCGCGCCCTCCAGGAGCGCGTACAGGTAGCGGCCGTCCGGAGACTTCGCCAAGCCCTCGAAACCCTTGCTGCTCCTGGCCGTCGCCGTTGCGCCGGTTCGGGCCGCGGTTTCCGGTGCCACCACGCCGGGTAGCGGCACCGGTGCGCCCAGCAGTCGGCCGGCGCGGTCGAAGTGCAGCAGGTACGGGCCGAACTCGTCGCCGATCCAGTAGCTGCCGTCAGCCAGCCGCGCGATCGACTCGACGTCGAAATCGGCTCCGGTCAGCACCCGGTCGGCGCGGGTCAAAGGCCAGGTCACGTACGCGTCCGGATCGGTTAGCGTGAGGCCCCCGAGCACGTCGATCGTGCCGGACCGGAACGACGGCGCGAGCCGCTGGATGCGCAGCAGGAAGTCGGCCGAGTTGGCCTGGTTGCCGTAACCGTTGTCGGAGAGCACGTCGAAGCTGCCGTCCGGATTGGCCACGATGCCGGAGAAGCCCTGGATCGGCTGGTCGGCGAACGGCACCGGGAAGCCGTTGGTGTTGCCGGTGACCTGGCTGCCGGACGGTTCGCTGCCGGGCACGAAAGTCCCGGCCGGCAACGACGCAAACCCGGTCAGCGTCGGCACCGCGACCCGCGGCGGTGCGGATGCCACCGACACATTGCCGGTCAGGGCCACGGTGAGCGCCAGTACGCCGGCGCCGGCCAGCACCCTACGGAAGATCCTCGTCATGTGCGCCGACGTTAGGGACGCTCCGTGAACCGGGGACTATCGCCCGGTGGCGGTCAGGTGCACGATCCACCGTCGACGAACCAGCCGTCCCGCAGGATCGGCACCACTGCGGTCACGCCCACCGCGGCGGCCACCTCGACGTCGCCCGCGAAGCCGTAACCGCGCAGTTCGCGACCGCTGACCGACTCGCGCAGCGCGCTGCCCACGGCCGGTGACACCCCGCGGTACGCCCACAGCGCGGCGGCCGCCTCGGGCGAGAACCCCTCGTCCGGCGCCGGGCCGGCCAGCCCGTCCAGGAAGGCCCCGGCACCCCACAGGTCCTCGACCGCGGGCCGCAACGACCCGTCCGGCCACCGCTCCCCCGACGCCACCACCCCGACCGGCCGGTCGCCGGCGCGTTCGCGCACCCACTCGGCGGCCGCCTTGGCGTTGCGCAGCGACACCCCCACCACGGTGACACCGGCGTCGGCGAGCCGGACCGAGATGGCCGAGCCGTTCGGCGACGGCAGCACCAGGCGGTCGATGCCGTCGGCGCGCAGGTTGGCGTTCAGGATGCTCTCGGGCGACAGGGTGATCTGGCCCGGACCGGCCTGTTTGCGCAGCACGGCCAGCATCGCGCCGTGCCGGCGGGCCACGTCCACCGCCGAGTCGTCGCGCCAGCGGTAGGGCAGGACGCGGATGCCCTGCTCCACGGCCACGGTCAGGGTCGTGGTGAAGGACAGCACGTCGACCACCGCGACGAAGGCCGCACCGGGCGCCACCACGTCGGCACCCACCGGGCCCCAGTCGAAACGCACCCGATAGCCACCCTGCCCCTCCGCAAGGCTCATCGGACGCCGCTCATGCCATCGACCGTAACGGATCGGTCGCGGAAGGTCACGACGGGCCGCCCACCTCCTTCAGGTCGAACCGCCAGTCGTTGCACCGGATGGGATTGCCCTTCGGATATTCGAAATCCGTCTCGCCCTGCAACTCGAAACCCGCCCGCGAGCACACCGAGTTGGACATGGCGTTGTCGACCCGGGGATAGGCGTGCACCCAGCGGTGGCGGTCCTCGGCGGCGGCGAGCCCGAGCACCGCGAGCGCGGCGCCGACCGCGAACCCGCGGCTCTGGTAGGCGCGCAGCACCTTCCAGCCCATCTCGTAGACCGTGCGGCCCCGCCACTCGCGTTCCCAGTAGCCGACCGAGCCGACCGGGTCGGGGTCGTCCTCCGACATGATCAGGAACATCGCCCCGGTGCCCGTGCGGGTCATCTCGAGGATGCGGCGATGACGCTCCATGATCGAGTCATCGGACTCCACCCCACCCAGATATGCGTGCATCTCGGGCGTGTTCGCCCGCCGCTCCAAGGCCGGCCCGCGCTCGTCCCACGACTCCAGCCAGAAGTTCGCCATGGCCCCATCGTCCACCGGAGGTCCGACAATTTCAGAGGTAAGTCTGGAGGATGTCCACCACCCGATGGTTGTCGTCCACCACCGGCAGGTAACGCCATTTGTCGAACGCCGTGCACGGATGCGAGATGCCGAACCGGACCAGGTCGCCCGGCTCGAGATCGGACGCCCCGGCCAGATAGGTGTGATGGTCGTTCAGCCTGGTGACCGTGAAATCGGCCGGCCGCGAGGCACCGTCGCGCCGCACCTCCAGCGGCACCGGCAGGCCCTCGTCGAACGGGGCGTCCCGCTTGCCCATCCCGGCGATCGCCAGCCCGGGCTCCGGAGTGGACAGCACCTGCGCCCAGAGCTCCAGCGCGGCGGTGAGCGGGCCCTCACCGGGCACTCGCCGGAACGGCGTACGGAATCGATAGAAACCGTCGTCGTGGGTGACCGAGGCCCCGCTGCGCAGGACCCGGCGCAGATCGCGCGGCAGCGCGGCCAGCCGGTCCACCACCCGGTCGAACCAGGCGCTGCCACCCGCCGACACCAGCGCGCCGTCCGGCAGCAGACCCTCGGCGCGCAGCCGGGTCACCCCGGCCACCAGCCGGTCCAGGAACTCGTCGACCGCCGGCTGGTCGGGCAACCCGCCCTCGTACGCGGTGACGCCGGCCAGCTCGAGCCCGTCCGCCTCGTGCACCGCGCGCGCCACCGCCGCCAACTCGTCCAGCGTCCGCGCGCCGGTCCGGCCACCCGGGTGACCCAGCTCGACCAGCAGGCGCAGCCGGTGACCGGCCGCAGCGCGTACCGCCGGAACGGAATCGACCTGGAGAAAGACGCCTGCCTGACCACCCAGCCAGCCCAGCACCGCCGGGTCGAGCACCTCGTTGGCGATCAGCACCCGCTCGACGCCGAGCCGCTTGAGCACCAGCGCCTGGTTGGCGGTGGCCACCGTCATCCCCCACGCGCCCGCCGCGAACTGGGCGGCCAGCAGGCCCGGCGCCATCGTGGTCTTGGCGTGCGGGGCGAAGTCGAACCCGTGCCGGCGGCAGTACTCCGCCATGGTCGCGATGTTGGCCTCGGCGGCCGACCGGCGCAGCACCAGCACCGGCCAGGTGAAGCCGCCGCCGAACAGGCTGGGCCGCTCGCGCGCGTAGTCGGCGGCGGTGCGCTCGCCGTCCGGCAGCCAGAAGCCCTTGCACCGCCAGTCCACCCGCGGCTCGGGCACCTCGGTGCCGTTCATTGGGCCGCTCATCGGGCCGCTCATCGGGCCAGGCCGCTCAAGGGTGTCGCCGGATCGATCGCGTTCATGACCTCGACCAGGCGTTTCTCCTCGCCGCGGAAATGCGTCTCGAGGATCGCGGCCAGCCCGTCGAGGTCGGCCGGATCGGCGGTCGCCCGCACCTTGACCAGCAGGCCCGCGATGATCTCGTGGTCCCGGGCAAGCCCGGCCAGGAAGTCCCGCAGCTCCGGGTGCCGGGCCGCGAGCAGCGGAAACACGGTCTCGTCCTCGCCGGTGTGATGGCGGGTCACCTCGGCGCAGAACGCGACGCAGTGCGCCTCGAAATCCGGCTCGGGGACCACGCCGTCGCGCAGGTCGTCGAGCATCTCCCGGAGCCGGGCGTGCACCTCGATCAACTGATTGCCGTACGCCATGAACCGCACGTACTCGTCAAACTCCACCGGCTCGTCAAACTCCATCGGAAGGCATCCGAACAGAACAGCCACGCGCCCGTCAACCCGGTCATACACTCCGGGAGTGTCGCCCCGCGCCGCCCGTCTCCTGGCGATCCCGTTCATGCTGGTCGCCTGCGTGCTCAGCGCGCTGACCAACCTGTGGCTGCACCCGTCCCAGCCCTCGGCCGAGGTGACCCTGGGGGCCCGGGCGGCGTGTGTGGTGGTGGCGCTCGGCGGCTACCTGGCAGTCCTGGGACGCGCCCGGAAACGCCCGGCGGCCTGGCAGGCCGACCCGGAACACCGCCGCTTCACCGCGACACCCGGGCCGTTGCCGGCCGGGACGACGGCCGTGGTCGGCGGCTGGGCGGCCGGCACCGCCGCCACCGCGACCGGCCGCCTCGACACGCTCGGCGGCATCCTCATCGGGTTGGGTGCGGTGCTGATGGCCGCGCTGACCGTGCGGTTGCTGCTGGGCCATCCGATCCTGATCCTCACCCCCGACGGGCTCACCGTGGTGCGCAGCCGCGACGGCTTCTCGGTGCGCTGGGACGACCTGGCCGACGACACCCTGCACCCGTCGGGCCGGCACAACCTGCGCGCACCGATCCTGATCGAGCGGACCGAGGCCGGCGGCACCCGCAAGCGGGTGCTGCCGGTCGACCGTCTGCACATCGATCCGGAGTTCGCGGCCGCCACCGTCCGCCGCTACGTCGAGCACCCGGCGCGGCGCGCCGAGATCGGCACCGCCGCCGAGGTCGAGGCGCTCCAGCCGGCCTGAGCTGTCAGCACTCGGTGTCGCCGGTGAGCGCGCCCTTGGTCAGCGTCACGTCCCGCCCGGCCAGCCGGATCAGCAGCCCCTCCGGGAGTACGGCGACGCTCTGGTAGGCCAGATTCGGCGGCAGCGGCTGCAGGTCGTACGAGGTCTCCTGTGCTTTGACCTCGGCCAGCACGTTCTTGGCCGGGAACCGGGTGCCGAACATCTCGATCTGCTCGGGCGCGATGTCCAGGGTGGTGCCGGTGATCCGCGGCTTGGCGTGCAGCACGATCGGGGTGTCCTCCTGCGAGCCGGTGACGGTCGCGGTGAGCAGCCCGCCCTCGGCGCTGTAGACGGTCGGCCGGTCCTTGGGCTGCGCCAGCGCCGAGAACGGCCGGGTGGTGACGCCGCTGATCACCAGCTTGATCCCGTCGTCGTCGACCGAGACCGAGCGGTACCGCACGCCGGCGGGCAGGGCCGGCAGCGTACGCGTCAGACTTTCCTGGTCGATCTGGGACAGCACGAGCCGGGCCAGCGGGTCGGTGGTCCGGCGGTCGGCGCCCAGGATGCGCACCGTCTGCGGCTCCAGGGTGAGCGTCCCGCCGGTGAGCCGCGGCGCCGTGAAGATGGTCAGCGGCACGTTGATGATCGGCTCGATCCCGACCGACGTGGAGATCCCGAGCAGCCCGTCCTCGGCCACATAGGTCACGTCCCGGTCACCGACCTGCGGCGGCAGCGTGTTCAGCCTGGTGGTGGACACCCCGGCGATCTCCACGTGCAGCCCGTCCCGCCGCGGCGTGATCGACCGGTAACTCACCCCGTCCGGCAAATCAGGCAAATCTTGTGACCGTACGCCTCCCGTCAGGTCGGACACCTCAGCGGCCGGCAGCGTCTGCCCGAAGATCTCCAGGCGCTGCGGCACGGACCGTACGGTCGCACCCTGGATCTGCATCTTGAGGAACAGCTTGGCCTTGACGTTCTTGGAGTTCTCCCGCGGCGACAGCACGTTGACGGTCAGCCCGCCGTCCTCGGCCCGCTGGTAGGAGGGCACGGGTTCCCCGTCGGCCGACGGCATGTTGGCGAACCCCACGGTGATGGCCGCCTCCATGCTCCCGACGTGGGTGCTGTTCCCGTCCGGCTGCGAAACGTCCCGCATCGTCGCGCTGAAAGCCGCATGGGGTACGCCGCTGAGGGTCGCGTCCGGCACCGTCAGCTGCACCTCGGCGAGCCGTTGCCGGAGCACCTGCGGCAGCAGCCGGCCACCGCCCACCTTGACGGTCGGCTCCACCGCGAGCGACCCCGCGCAGGCCACCTGTCCCTTCACCCGATCGGCGATCTGCCCGGCGAGAATCGCGTCCACAAATGGCACCGGCACGGCGAGCACCAGCATGCCGCCCGCGAGCACCAGCCCCACCCCGCCGGCCGCCCACGCAATCCGCCGCCGCCGGACCGGCCCCCCGGTATGCGCGGCCCGATGAAACACACGCCCGATGCGCAGGCGCGAGATGATCCGAGCGGGTTCGAACGCCGCCATGTCGGCCCCCAGCTTGAAAGGTCACCGCCTCTACACGCGTTATTACGCACGAGTAACCTCCCCGGTTCATCGACGTTTCGCCATCAATGAATCTGCTGGGCACCCGCCAGACCGCTAGCCGCCTCCCGCAGGATCTGTCCGGCCGACTTGAAATACCGCGCGTGGGTCCGCCGTATCACCGCGGCCGACGCCGCCCCGAGCACGACAACCTCCACGTCGGCCTCCGGCCGCTCGGCCCGCCAGGCCGCGGCCCGCTCCACCCGGAAGCGCTCCTTGACGGCGACCGCATGGTCGTCGAACTCGGTCTCGGCGAGCAGTTGCCCCGCCCGCCGGTCGTAGACGAGCAGAAAGTACTTCACAACCGCGGAACCTCCATCTCGACCCGGCGAGCCAGGTCGTCCAGTTGGTCGCGCAGCTGCCCCTGCGCCTGGGCCCGAGCGGCCCGATATGCCAGATAGCCCGAGAGCACCGCCCGGCACGGCGGCGGATTTCCGGTCGCCCGATGGGCCTCCGCCGTAGCGGATCTGGCGCCCCCACCGGTCACCCAGATCTTCGAATGCCTGCGCCCACATGTCCTGTGGTTCGGTCCGGAACTGGACCTCGACCGGAATCCCGTCGGCCCGGACGACGACGTGCACCGCGCGATAACCGGCGCGCGGATCGGTGCGCCGATCGATGCGAGTCGGCACGGGATCGGGGTGCGCGGCGCAGAAGCGGTCCACCGCCGCGTTTTTGCGCATCGAGGTCGCCGGCAAGCACGACGCGGGCGCCAGCCAGGTCGTGGATCGTCTTGAGGCTGCAGCCGCGTTCCCGGCGCAGCTTGTCCACCGTGGTGCCGACGGTCTTGAGGCGAACGGCCGGCTCGAGGCCGAGGCGCTCAAGGGTAGTGGTCACGATGTGCAGGGCCTCCCGGTAAGCGCCCAGCACCAGTTCGAGCAGGTCGAGGTCGGCGTCGGCGGGGTGAGGACTGTCGCGTAGCCGGTCGCCCAGCTTGTCCAGTTGGGTCTTGCTGATGGGGAGGGCGGGCACCCGCGGAAGGTAGCCAACCCCGATCCGTGATCACCACCGAAATCAGCCGGCCTGTGGATAACGCAGGTCGGCGGTCATCTCGTGCAGTTCGGCCAGGCGGTCGGCGTGTGAGCGAGGGTTGCCCGGCGCGCCGGGGCGGGCGTCCTGCGGGCGCGGGCCGGACATCGGGCGGTAGTTCACGCCCAGGGCGTCCAGCCTGGTCAGGTGTTCGTCGAGGCGGCTGCGGAAGGAGTCGTAGCCGACCGGGCCCCACACCGCCTCGGCGAAGGCGCACAGGCGGGGATAGACCATGTAGTCAACGCGGCTGGCGGATTCCATATGTTCGGTCCAGACGTTGGCCTGGCCGCCCAGGACACGTGCGGCCGCCGCGTCGGTCAAGCCCGGCGGGACGGGGGAAAAGCCGTAGATGTCCGGCAAGGCGAGGAGGGTGCCGACCGGGGTTGGCTCGCCGGGGTCGTCCGACTGCCGGTAGTCGAGATAGCACGTCATGTCGGGGCAGGAGACCACCGAGAAGCCCGCCCGCGCCGCCACTGCCGCCGGCTCGGCACCGCGCCACGCGGCGATCACGGCCGACTGCGGGGCGCCCCGGGCCAGCAATTCGTCCCAGCCGAAGACGCGGCGGCCCAGCGACTCCAGGTGCGCGGCCATCTCACCGGTGAACCAGCCCTGCACCGCCCCCGCGCCGCCCAGCCGGCGAGCAACGGGATCGTCGGCCCACTCGGACACCGGGCACTCGTCGCCGCCTATCCCGATCAGCGGCGACGGGAAGATCGAGCAGACGTACGACAGCACCTCGCGGCAGAAGTCCACCGTGGCCGGGCGCATGTTCAGCACGTGTGACGAGATGCCCCAGGACGTGCGCACCGGGCCCGCGTAGCCGTTTCCCAACTCCGGGTATGCCGCGATGGCCGCCTGCATGTGGCCGGGCATGTCCACCTCGGGCACCACGGTCATGTGCCGGTCGGCGGCGTACTCGACGATCCGGCGCAGGTCGCGCTCGGTGTAGAAACCGCCGTGCGGATTCTTGTCGTACCTCTCATGGATCCTTGCACCGAGCATCGTGGACGGGCGCCACGCGCCGACCGAGGTGAGTCGCGGGCGGCCCGGCACCTCGATGCGCCAGCCCTGATCGTCGGTGAGGTGCAGATGCAACACGTTGAGCTTGTGAAACGCGGCCAGGTCGATAAACCGCAACACGTCCGGCACCGGCAGGAAATGGCGCGCCACATCGAGCATGACGCCGCGCCAGGCGAAAAGCGGCCGGTCGACGATCCGCACGTACTCCGGCAGGCCGGTCATCTCGAGTTGGCGCAGCGTCTGCCGGGCATAAAACTCGCCGGCCGGCGACCCTCCGACGATCTCCACGCCGGCGGGCGAGATCGTCAGGCGGTAGCCCTCGGGAGAATCAACGGGCTCGGCCAGGCCCGGCGCGGAGGAGACCGACGAAGGCCACGGGATCAACGCGCACCCCCAGATATAGTTAGTTGATCAACACTAACTGGGACCTGCTGCTAACCGGGGGTACACCCTTCGACGTCGCGGTCGACCAGGGCGTGATCGCGGCGACCGGGCCCGCGCTGCCCCGCACCGCGCGCACGGTCGTGGATCTCAGTGGCGCGTTGCTCACGCCGGGCCTGATCGACCTGCACACGCACGTCGGGCCGGGCTACTGGGGCATCGACCCCGACCCGATCGCGTGGCACTCGGGCGTCACCACCTGGGTCGACGCCGGCTCGGCCGGGTCCTACACGCTCCCCGGTCTGCGACAGGTCGCCGCTACCGCCGAGGTCCGTGTCGCCGCCCTGCTCAACATCTCGGCGGTCGGGCTGGCCGGCCGCACCGGCGAGTCCCGTGACCTGGCCAACTGCGACGTCCCGCTGGCGATCGACACCGTGGCGCGGCACCGCGACCTGATCCGCGGCCTCAAGGTGCGCATCGACCGCGAGACGGTGGGCGAGCACGGTGTCGAGCCGCTGCGCCGCGCGCTGGCCGTCGCCGACGCCAGCCGGGTGCCGGTCATGGTCCACATCGGGGCCGCGCCGCCCGACCTCGACGAGGTGCTCGGGCTGCTGCGCCCCGGCGACATCGTGACGCACTGCGCGAGCGGCCTGGCCACTCCGGTCGGACCGGCGGCGCTGGAGGCGTACGCCCGCGGGGTTTTGTTTGATCTTGGTCATGGCTCCGGCGGTTTCGCCTTCGACGTGCTGGAGCGGCAGCTCGACCTGGGTCTTCGTCCCGCGACGATCTCCACCGACCTGCACGCGCGCTCGCTGCACGGTCCAGTTTTCGACCTGCCCACCACGATGGCCAAGCTGCTGGCCGTGGGCTTCACGTTGGACGAGGTGCTGACCGCCACCACCGCCGCCCCCGCCGCGGCGCTCGGGCTGCCCGGCGGTGTCCTCACGGTCGGAGCGCCCGCCGATCTTGCGGTGTTCGAGCTGCGCGCGGAACCGTTCGAGGTCACCGACTGCCACCTCAAGACCCGGCGATCACCGCTGCGTCTCGTCAACTTGGCCACCTACCGCAACGGCCGACTTATGACCCCCCGACTGCCCGCGCCGGTTCCGCCCTGGATCCCGCTGACCGACGCCCAGCGCGCGGCCCTGTCCCGCCGCGACCGTGATCTCCGCGCCCTGCTCGGCACCCCGCTGGTGGGCGCGGACGGCCTGGCCGAACAATTTCCGAGGAGACTGTGACATGCCCAAACGTGCCGTGCACACCGACCAGGCCGCCCCCGTCGGCGGTCCCTACTCCCAGGCCGTCGTGGCCGGCGACACCGTCTATCTGGCCGGCGCCATCCCCGCGCTGCCCGACGGCACCCGCGTCACGGGCAGTTTCGCCGAACAGGCCCACGCTGCGTTCCGTAACCTCGCCGCCGTTGCCGAAGCCGCCGGCGCGAGCCTCGACCAGGCCGTCCGGGTCGGCGTATACCTGCGCGATCTCGACAACTTCGCGGAGATGAACGAGATCTTCCGCCAGTACCTCACCGGCGATCACCTGCCCGCGCGCACCACGATCCCCGCCGACCTCCCCGGCTTCGAGATCGAAATCGACGCCGTCCTCTACGTGGGCGATTGACGCTTCAGCAGGTACGGGATCGGCCCGCGGAACACCGGGCCGATCCCGGCCGCCGGGCCAGGCGCCGGGCCAGGCGCCGGGCCAGGCGGCGGGCCAGGCGGCGGGCCAGGTGGCGGGTCAGTCCCGGGCTGGCGAACCGGTCAGGTATCGCTGGATCGTCGGGCCCAGCCAGGCGGCGGCCTCGTCCGGGGTGAGGGCCGCGACCGGCGGGAGCCGCAGCACGAACCGGCACAACGCCAGCCCCAGCATCTGCGTCGCCAGCAGTCCCGCCCGGAACATCACCTCGCCCGGCTCCGGACTGACCGCCGTCACCAGCGGCAGCAGTTGCCGCCCGAAGATCTCCCGCACCCGCTCCACCGCGGCCTCGTTGGTGGCGGCCGCCCGCAGCAGCGCCGGCAGCGTCTCGTCCCGCTCCCACCGAACCAGAAAATGCCGGGCAAGCGTGGCCCCGATCTGATCCCGGGGCACCGAGTGCACATCCGGCAGCTGCAGATCGAACTCGGCCGCCGCCGCGAACAACTTCTCCTTGTTCCCGTAGTACCGCATGACCATCGACGGATCGATGGAGGCGTCCGCGGCGATCGCCCGGATGGTGGCCCGCTCATAGCCGTCCTGCGCAAACCGCTCCCGGGCAGCAGCCAAAATGGCCGCCCTGGTCGCATCCGACCGCCGTCCACCCGCACCCACGCCAGTCCCTCCACCGAATACCGAAAGCCGAACGCGAACGCCGAACGCGAACGCCGAAAGCGAACACCGAAAGCCGCCACCCACCCCGGCCGCGCCGTCACGCCGGAGCCCGCAGCCGCCAGTTCCGACGCCGATCCCCGGCGCCGCCATCGCTCCGCCCAACTTAACTAAACCAACACCTGTTGGCAAACTAGCGTTGGCACCTGGGTGGCGGCATCGGCAGATCTTGGTGCGGACACCACCGAACCGGGTGGGCTCCGCACCAAGATCGGCGAAGGGCCGCCTGCCGGGCCGGCTCATGGTGTGGACACCACCGAACCGGGTGGGCTCTGCGCCAAGATCGGTGAAGGGGCCGCCTGCCGAGCCGGATCATGGTGCAAACCAGCGGTGGTCGCCCGTTCAGGTCTGCTGTGGGCGCTGGCCGGTTCGGATCCTGGTGCGAACGGCACCGGTGAGTCATCTTCGTGCGGTGCAGTCGGGATGTCAGGTCTCGCCGGCAATACGGCGCTCGCCCGGACCTTTTAGCCGCAAACGTCCCCCGCTGGCGCTTGTCCGCGACGCGATGTTGTCGATCTGCCGTTCGGGGACAGTTCGGGGATGACCGTAGATCGCCAAGAGCCGGCTCCGGCGGCCGATAGGCGTCCGCTTAAAGCAGCAGTTGTCGGATATGTTCGCAGCGTGTGCCGCCAGGTGGAGGCGGCAGCCCTGGAGTGACGCAGCTGCAGGCGGCGGCGCTGGCGTGACGTTGGTGGAGCGGAATCGCCCGCGCTGCGCCGGACGCATGCTTTGATCAATCCGGATGCCGCGGTAAATAGCGGGTAACACGTGTGAAACGTGAGGCTGCGAGCATCGCTGGGATTCCTAGGAGGTTCGTTTGTTCCTCAGCCAGCACGAGCAGGAACGCCTGCTCATCCACGTGGCGGCCGATGTGGCGCGGCGCCGGCAGGAGCGGGGGCTCAAGCTCAACCATCCGGAGGCCACCGCGATCATCACGGCGTTTCTGCTGGAGGGCGCTCGGGACGGGCGCACCGTGGCGGAGCTTATGGATGCCGGGCGGCGGGTGCTGAGCCGGGACGACGTCCTCGAGGGGGTGCCGGAGATGCTGGGCGAGGTGCAGGTCGAAGCCACCTTTCCGGACGGGACCAAGCTCGTCACCGTGCACGGGCCGATCGCATGATCCCCGGCGAGATTCTGCCGGGTGACGGGGCCATCGAGATCAACCCAGGGCGCGAGGTGCGGACGCTGACCGTGCGGAACACCGGGGACCGGCCGGTGCAGGTGGGTTCGCATTTCCACTTCGCCGAGTCGAACGTCGCGCTCGACTTCGACCGTACGGCCGCCTGGGGTTTTCGCCTTGCCGTGCCGGCCGGGACCTCGGTGCGCTTCGAACCCGGAATGCCGCGTGACGTGGACCTGGTGGCGCTGGGCGGGAACCGGATCGTGCCGGGACTGCGCGGACTGGCCGGCGGGGCACTGGACGCCGCCGACGACAATGAGCCGGCCGCCGAAAGCCCGGCCGCGGAGCCCGCCGCCGAGCCCGAGAACGGAAGCCCACGATGAGCCGGCTGGACCGCGGCCGGTACGCCGCCCTCTACGGCCCCACCGCCGGCGACCGGATCCGGCTGGCCGACACCAACCTGCTGATCGAGGTCGAGGAGGACCGCAGCGCCGGGCCGCAGCCGGGCGACGAGGTCGTGTTCGGCGGCGGCAAGGTGATCCGCGAGTCGATGGGACAGTCCCGGGCCACCCGCGCCGAGGGCACCCCGGACACCGTGATCACCGGCGCCGTCGTGCTCGACCACTGGGGCATCGTCAAGGCCGACATCGGGATCCGGGACGGGCGGATCGTGGCCGTCGGCAAGGCCGGCAACCCGGACACCATGGACGGCGTGCATCCCGGTCTGGTGATCGGCCCGGGCACCGAGGTGATCGCCGGCAACGGCAAGATCCTCACGGCCGGCGCGATCGACAGCCACGTCCACCTGATCAGCCCGACCATCCTCGACACCGCGCTGGCCACCGGCATCACCACGATCATCGGCGGCGGCACCGGGCCGGCCGAGGGCACCAAGGCCACCACCGTCACGCCGAACGCCTGGCACCTGGCCCGGATGCTGGAGGCCATCGACACGTTCCCGATCAATGTGTTGCTGCTGGGCAAGGGCAACACGGTGTCCGAGGAGTCGATGTGGGAGCAGCTGCGCGGCGGCGCCGGCGGCTTCAAGCTGCACGAGGACTGGGGCACCACGCCCGCCGCGATCGACGCCTGCCTGCGGGTCTGTGACGCCTCGGGAGTGCAGGCCGCGATCCATACCGACACCCTGAACGAGGCCGGCTTCGTCGAGGAGACGCTGCGCGCGATCGGCGGCCGGTCGATTCACGCCTACCACACCGAGGGCGCGGGCGGCGGCCACGCACCGGACATCATCACCGTGGCGTCGCAGCCGCACGTGCTGCCGTCGTCGACCAACCCGACCCGCCCGTACACCCGCAACACCCTCAGCGAGCACCTCGACATGCTGATGGTCTGCCACCACCTGAACTCGGCCGTGCCGGAGGACCTGGCGTTCGCCGAGTCGCGCATCCGCCCGTCCACGATGGCCGCCGAGGACCTGCTGCACGATCTCGGCGCGATCTCGATGATCGGCTCCGACTCGCAGGCGATGGGCCGGGTCGGCGAGGTGGTGCTGCGGACCTGGCAGACCGCGCACGTGATGAAGGCCCGCCGCGGGTCGCTCGCCGGCGACGGCGCGGCCGACAACAACCGGGCCAAGCGCTACGTCGCCAAGTACACGATCTGCCCGGCCGCGGCGCACGGCATGGCCGAGCTGGTCGGTTCGGTGGAGCCGGGCAAGCTGGCCGACCTGGTGCTGTGGGACCCCGCGTTCTTCGGCGTCCGGCCGGCTCTGGTGATCAAGGGGGGCATGATCGCGTACGCGCAGATGGGCGACGCCAACGCCTCCATACCGACCCCGCAGCCCATGCTGCCGCGCCCGATGTTCGGTTCGTTCGGCGTGGTGCCGGCCCAGACGTCCGTGGCGTTCGTGGCACCCGCCGCGATCGACGCCCTGCTGGCCGACCGGATCGGGGTGAAACGGGCGCTGGTCCCGGTCGCCGACACCCGCCGGGTGGGCAAGGCGGACATGCCGCTGAACGACGCCACCCCGCGCATCGAGGTCGAACCGGACACGTTCACGGTCCGCATCGACGGCGAGGTGATCGAGCCCGACCCGGTCACCGAGTTGCCGATGGCCCAGCGCTACTTCCTGTTCTGATGCTGGCGACCCTGCTGCTGCTCGCGGACGGAAGGCTGCCGTCCGGCGGGCACGCCCACTCCAGCGGGCTCGAGGCCCAGGTCGCGGCCGGACGGGTTTGCGACGTCGCCGATCTGGCCGGGTTCCTGCGCGGCAAGCTGGCCACCACCGGGCTGGTGTCGGCCGCCTTCGCCGCCGCGGCCTGCCGCCGTCCGGGTTCCTGGGCCGGGCTCGACGACGGCCTGGACGCCCGCACGCCGTCACCCGCCCTGCGCAAGGCGTCCCGGGCGCAGGGCCGGGCCCTGCTGCGGGCCGGCCGGGCGATGTGGCGGCTGCCCGAGATCGGCCGGGAACCCCACCAGCCGGTGGCACTGGGCGTGCTCGCGTCGGCCGCCGGGCTCGGTCCGGCCGAGGCCGCCGTCGCCGCCGCGCACGGCACGATCGCGGGTCCGGCCAGCGCGGCTGTCCGGCTACTCGGGCTGGACCCGTACGCCGTGCATGGTCTTTTGGCCCTTCTTGCCCCTGAATGTGACCGGATCGCCGCCGATGCCGCGGCCCGGTGCGACGACCCGGTCGACCTGCTGCCGGCCGCGGGCGCTCCCCTGCTCGACATCGGAGCCGAGCTCCACGCCACCTGGGAGGTGCGTCTCTTTGCATCCTGACATTTCTGACAATCACCCGCACCAGCACGACCCCGACGAGGTCCCGCACACCCACCCCGACCCCGGCGTCGACCCGCACACCCCGCTGGCCGCCGGTCCGCGGGCGCTGCGGGTCGGCATCGGCGGCCCGGTCGGCTCGGGCAAGACCGCCCTGGTCGCCGCGCTGTGCCGGGCCCTCGGCGAGGAGCTGCGGCTGGCCGTGGTCACGAACGACATCTACACCACCGAGGACGCCGACTTCCTGCTGCGCAACGGCGTGCTGCCGGCCGACCGGATCCGCGCCGTGGAGACCGGCTGCTGCCCGCACACCGCGATCCGCGACGATATCTCGGCCAACCTGGACGCGGTCGAGGACCTGGAGGCCACCCTGGGCCCGCTCGACCTGGTGCTGGTGGAGAGCGGCGGCGACAACCTGACCGCGACGTTCAGCAAGGGCCTGATCGACCGGCAGATCTTCGTGGTCGACGTGGCCGGCGGTGACAAGGTCCCGCGCAAGGGCGGCCCCGGCGTCACCACCGCCGACCTGCTGGTGGTCAACAAGACCGACCTGGCCCCGATGGTCGGCGCCGACCTGTCGGTGATGGACCGCGACGCCCGGGCCCGCCGCGGCGACCTGCCCACCGTCTTCCTGTCGCTGGTGCAGGACCGCGGCGCGACCCCGGTGGCCGACTGGATCCGCGCGCTGGTGGCGGCCCGCGTACCGGCCTGATGCGCGCTGTTGCCCGGATCGTCGCCGAGCGCGCACCTCACGGCGGCACCCGCCTGTCCGTCCTGCACGGCGAGTCACCGCTGCTGCTGCGGCGGACCGGCCCGCCGACCCGCGCCGGGGTGACGGTGCACCTGGTGGGAGGTGCCGCCGGCCCGCTGCGCGGCGACGACCTGCGGGTGGAGATCCAGGTGGGTCCCGACGCCGTTTTGACCGTACGCAGCGTGGCCGCGCAACTGGCCCTGCCCGGCCGCCCCGGCCTGCCACCGTCCCGCCTGGAGATCCGGGCCACGGTGGCGGCCGGCGCCACCCTGTCCTGGCTGCCCGAGCCGCTGATCGCCGCCGCCGGCTGCGACCACCACACCGTCACACACGTCGAAGCGGCCGACGGCGCGACCCTGCTGTGGCGCGAGGACCTGGTGTGCGGCCGCCATGCCGAGGAGCCGGGCGACGTCCGCACCACGACCACCATCCGGTACGCCGGCCGCACCCTGTATCGCCACGATCTCGCGGTGGGTCCGGCCACGCCCGGCTGGGACGGCGCCGCGGTCCTGGGCCGCGGCCGGGCCATCGGTACCCTGGTGGCGGCACCGGCCCTGCCCAACGAGCCGCCATCAACCCCGGTCGCGGCCATGATGCCGCCGCCCACCCCGGTCGCGGCCGTGATGCCGCTGTCCGGCCCGGGCGTGCTGGCCACCGCGGTCGGCGCCGACATCCGCGAGGTGGGAGCGGCGCTCGACCCGCTGTGCGTGCGGTAACGGCGCGAGGGCGGCCATCGGCCGCCCTCGTCCTATATATGGTGAAAAATTACGCTGCTACCGCGATCGGCACGCCGTGACTGTCGGTCAGTGCCAGCCGGGTGTGCAGGTTGCCCTGCTGGGCCACCCGGGCGAAGTACTCCGACCGGCGGCGTTGCAGGCAGCCCTTGCGGGTTCGCGGGCCGCCGGCCGCCGCGGTCAGGAGTTCCGGGGCCAGTGAGCTGTTCAGGCCCTCGCGCAGCAACTGCAGTGCCTCGGTGCGCAGCTGGGAGATCCGGGACTCGGTCACGCCCAGTCTCGCGGCCACGTCGCTCAGCGGCTGCTCCTGCAGGAAACTCTCCGTCACCACCTGCCGCAGGCGTTCCGGCAGGGCCTGAATGGCCTGGTGCAGGTAGCCGAGGCGTTCCCGCTTGAGCAGCAGGTCCTCCGGACCCTCGGACAGTTCCGGCACCATCTCCTCGGCCGCGCCGGTGGGAAAGCCCTGCAGGCTCAGCAGCGCGGCCTTCTGGACGTCGTCCTCGACGGTGGCCAGTTCGGCCACGCCGATGCCCAGCATCTCGGCCACCTCGGCGTCGGTGGGCGTCCGGCCCAGGGCGGCGGTCAGTTCCTGCCTGGCCGCGGCACTGCGTCGTGCCCTCGCCCGCACCGAGCGGCTCGCCCAGTCCTGGCCGCGCAGTTCGTCCAGGAGGGCGCCGCGGATGCGGACCGCGGCGAAGCGGTGGAACGGGATGCCCCTGGTCACGTCGAACGAGCGCGCCGCACCCAGCAGGGCGGCGAATCCGGCCGAGGACAGGTCATCGGAGTGCACGTGGCCCGGGACGCGGTTGAGCAGTTCCCGGACCAGGTGGCCAACCATCGGCATGTGTTCGCGGACCAGGTCCTCGATGTCACGCGCGGACGGCGCGTCGTGGGCCGTGCCGATGGTGGCGGGGAGTTCGGTCGCGGCGGTCACGTGGTCCTCCTCGCTCATACGACCGGTTGTGGAACCGGCTTACGAGGAGAACTTTTGCCGTCGAAAGGTGCAGCGGCGGCCGAACTCGGTTGCTTTTGCGGTGCTTTTTGCGAGAAAAGCTCAGCTATTAGTGCAGTGCGGTCGCCCGGCGCGGTGCGATCACCCCGGTGAGTTCCGCGTGCACCCAGCTCATGCGGCGGACCGCGACCTCGGGATGGTCACCGAACTCGGTGGCCACCTCGGCGGCGCAGCCGTCGCTGCCGTGCAGCAGGATCATGGCGGTGACCGCCTGCTCCACTGCCTGCCGGGTCGGGCATTCTGACGGTTGCAGGTGGGAGACGAACAGTGCCTCCGCCGCCAGATCTTTCACAATGCTGATCATGTCGGACTCCCCGATGTACGACCGTTCATGTGGTCTCACCGGTGCGATTTTGTCCCGCGCGGGTGACGGCCGGCGGCAGCCACGCCGCACGATCGTCGGATCGGTCTGCAATGTCCGAGGCACGGATCGCTCCGGAAAAGTCGGTTCAACCCTAACGCGGCGATCGGCCGCCCGGCGGATGGTTTCCGGCCGGGCGGCCGTCGTGTTGCCGTCAGTCGTGCCGCGTCAGCCGCTCGGCGGCAGCACGCAGGTGGGGTCCTCGAGGTCGCAGCCGTCGGTCTCGGTCGGCGTCGGCGGCGCTTCCTTGGTGGGACTCGTCGTCGGCGCGGCCGTGGTCGGCTCGGTGGTCGGCACCGTGGTGGGCGGCGTCGTGGTCGGCGGCGCCGGCGCGGGCGGATCGGTGGTCGCCTGCGTCGTCGTGCCCGTGGTCGTCCCGGTCGTCGCTCCGGTGGTGGAGCCCGCGGTCGGCGGGGTGGTCGGCGTGATGTGCACGCCGCCCGTCGGGTCGATCGAGATGCCCGGCACCGGGTTGCGCGTCGTCGGGCTGGTGCTCAGCCGTACATTGCCGTCCGACAGGTGCTCAACCTGGCGCACCGGCTCGCCCGGCTTGGCCGACACGAACGTCTCGCAGGTGCGGTTGTTGAGCATGAACGCCAGCGGCGCCGCGTTGTTGTGCGCGTAGGTGCCGTTCAGCGGCATGATCACCTGGTCGAGAGAGTCCAGCGGGCCCTTCGAGGTCACCGTGACGGTGTTGCCCTTCTGCACCAGCTGCGACTTGCCGTCCGGCACGATCACCTGGTCGCCGGGCAGGATGAACCACAGCTTCCACGCGTCGATCGCGGCGTCGTTGCGGTTGGCCACGGTCACGTTGGCGGTGAACTTGCCGTTCACGTCCTCCTGGACCGCGTAGCTGACCACGCACTTGCCGGTGGCCGGCACGACGCTCGGCTGCGGGTTGGCACCCAGGTCGCGCTGGCTGGCCGGACCGGCCGCCAGGCTCAAGCCGTACGTGGTGAGGCCGAGCAGCACCACCGCACCGGCCACCACCAGCACGCGCCGGTTGTGCTTGGCCGCGTTGGAGCCGCGCGTGGCCGCCTTGCCGGACCTGGCGGCATTGCCCTCGCCCTGGTCGGGCGCGTCGTCGCCGTACGCCTTGCGCAGCGCCGGAGCACCCGCGGCGGCCGCCACCACCGGACCCGTGCGCAGCCCGGCGAACCGGCTGTTCCGGGCCGGCGCGGGCGGCTCCCCGGCGACCGGCGCGGACGGCGGGATGGCCGCCGACGCGGAACCACGGGCGGGTGCCGGCGGCGGGTCGCGCCGGATCACGTCCGGGTAGGAGCGCTGCGCCGACGGCAGGATCGTGGTGTCCTCGCCACTCTCGGCCCAGTCCGGCACGTAGCCCCGGGCCGACTCGGGCGCACCCGCCGCGATGCTGGCCAGCACGTGCGCCAGCTCGGCACTCGACGGCCGGTCGTCCGGACGCTTCTCCAGACAACGGCCGACCAGCGCCGACACGGCGTGCGGCATGCCCTCGACCGGCGGCAGCGGGTCGGGCTCGGTGTACTGGTGGGCGCGCAGCAGCGCGGTCGTGGTGCCGACGTCCCAGGGCAACTGGCCGATCAGCGTGCGGTAGATCAGCAGGCCCACCGCGTACACGTCGGTGGCCGGGCTGACCTGACCGCCCTCGAGCCGCTCGGGCGCGAGGTAGGCCGGGGTGCCGAGCAGGCTGCCGTCCGGGTCGATGTCGTTCTCGCCGATCAGCGCCGAGATGCCGAAGTCGACCACCTTGGCGCCGGACGGGGTCAGCATCACGTTGGCCGGGGTCACGTCGCGGTGCACGATGCCCCGCGAGTGCGCCGCCGCGAGTGCCGCGGACACCTCGGCCGTGATCCGGACCGCGTGCTGCCATGGCAGCCGCCGCGCCCGGGCCAGCACGGCGGCGAGCGACTCGCCGTCGATCAGCTCCATCACGACGTACGGGACCGGCTCGCCGTCGACCGTGGTCGCCTCGCCGTAGTCGTACACGTTGGTGATGTTCGGATGGCTGAGCCGGGCGGCCGCCTGAGCCTCGGCTCGCAGGCGCCGCCGGAAGGCTGGGTCGGCACTGGTCGACGGTGGCAGCACCTTGACCGCGACCTGGCGCCCCAGCACCTCGTCGAACCCTCGCCAGACCACTGACATCCCGCCGGCACCGAGCCGCTCGACCAGTCGGTAGCGACCGGCCAGCAGGCTCGAACCGGGCAGGTCCGTCGTGCTCATGTGCCCCCACATGCGCGCTTCGAAGAAACGCCGAGTTGCACCGCCATGCCACTCGACGTTGGGGCGAGACCGGCCCGCCGTTGGACCGAGCATTCCCCATCGACGGCGAGGATGTTAGCCCACGATCGGCCACTATCACGAGGTGTCGAGTCCCCGTGTCAGCAGCGGCTCGTTACAGACCGTTTCCCGGCATATGCCACCCGTGGCGTGACCTGGCAAGACCCTGAAAGTCGGATCAAGGACAGATTTCCGCAGGTATTTGCGGTGCGGCGTCTACTTTGCCCCGTACGGGGGAAAGTTCGGTATTCCAGATACTTGAATGTCCAACCGAGAATTGCACACTGACTGTCGCCGATACGTCACTCACCGGAGCCAGGGGTGGAATCCTTCGATGATCTTCAAATGCTCGCCTCATGGCAAAAGTTGAAGGCTTCACCTGTGCAAAGCCATCTGAACGGGTGAACCGCTCACCTGTTCAGCCCATTCGGTGTGCCAACTTCAGCACGCGGCGTGTCGAGTCGGTCGCACGGCCTAAAAGTCGGACTAATGGCGCAGGGCTCCGTTGACGAGGTCGCGCGCGGGTGACGTCATCGCTCCCGGCGCCGGCCGCAGCGGCAGCACCGGCACCGGCATCGCCCCGCCGCGCACCGCACCCAGCCCGGCCAGCAGGTCCAGCACCGGCTCCAGCTTCTCGTAGAGCACCAGCACCACGTCGCCCGGCGCGGAAAGGTCCAGCGCCGCGGTCACCGCCTCCCGGCAGCCGACGGCCCGCACCGCGCGCAGCTTCGGCCGCCGGGCGCGCATCTCCCGCTCCACCAGAGTGGACACCTCACCCGGCTGCCGCCCGCGCGGGTCGTCATCGTCGTAGAGCACCGCCCGGCCCACGCCGTCAGCCACCACCTGCGCGCAGGCCGCCAGCAGGTCGTCCCGGCGGTCGCCGGGCAGGGTCACGGCCGCCACGCAGCGCTCCGCGCCCCACAGCCGGTGCAGCGTCCGCAGCGTGGCGGCGAGCGCGGCCGGGTTGTGCGCGTAGTCCACGAACAGCGAGAGGTCGCCGAGCCGCAGCAGAGTGCCCCGCCCCGGGTTGGCCACCGCCGGGTCGAAGTCGGCGAGCCGGTGCACCACCGACTCCTGCGCCGCACCGAGCGCCCGGGCCGTGGCGGTCGCCGCCAGCGCGTTCGCGGCCGCGTGCAGGGCCGCACCACCGAACGCGCCGGGCAGCTCGGCCAGCCGCACCAGCGGGGTCCGCCGGGCGCCGGTCGCCTGCACCAGCCACCCGTTCTGCAGCAGGTACGCGGTGGCGCCCTTGGCCAGGTGCTCGACCAGCACCGGCTGCTCGGCGTCGAGGCCGAACCAGACGATCCGCTTGCGGTCGGCCCGCACCCGGGGCCGGTCCACCAGGCTGCGCACCCACGGGTCGTCGGCGTTGAGCACCAGCGTGCCGCCGTCCCGGACCCGCTCGGCCACCAGCGCCTTGACGTGCGCGATGTCCTCGATCGTGCCGAGCCCGTCCTGGCCCAGGTGGTCCGCCGTGATGTTGGTGATCACCCCGACGTCGGACCAGTCGTAGCCCAGGCCCCGCTTGATCAGCCCGCCGCGGGCCGTCTCCAGCACCGCCATCTGCACGGCCGGGTCGCCGAGCACCATCTGGGCCGAGAGCGGCCCGGTCGCGTCCGCCCGGAAGATGCACCGGCCGTCGATGCTCACCCCGTCGGTGGTGGTCAGCCCGAGCCGCTTGCCGGTGTCGCCGAGCAGGTGGGCGGTCAGCCGGGTCACCGTGGTCTTGCCGTTGGTGCCGGTCACCGCTGCGGTCGGGATCCGGCCGTCGCTGCCGGCCGGGAACATCGAGCGGACGATGGCGTCGCCCACGTCCCGGGCCCGGCCGCGCACCGGCGCCAGGTGCATGCGCAGGCCCGGTACGGCGTTCACCTCGATCACCCCGGCGGCCGGCTCGACGCCGTCGACCACCGGCCGCAGCGGCTCGGCGATGTCCGGCAGCCGCAGGTCGATGCCGGCGATGTCCAGCCCGACCAGGGCGGCCACCCGCAGGCACAGGCCGGCCACGTCGGGGTGCACCCGGTCGGTGACGTCGTGGCTGGTACCGCCGGTGGACAGGTTCGTGGTGTCGCGCAGCCACACCTGGCAACCGCTTTCCGGCACGCTGTCCAGCGTCCGGCCCTGCCGGGCCAGCACCCGCTGCACGCTCTCGTCCACGGTGATCCGGGTCAGCACCCGGGAGTGCCCGGTCCCGCGCCGCGGGTCGGTGTTGGTGCGGTCGATCAGCTCGGTCACCGTGCGGCGGCCGTCGCCCAGCACGTACGCGGCGATCCGCTCGGCGGCCGCCACCACCGCGCCTGCCACCACCAGCACCCGGTAGTCCCGGCCGCCCAGCTGGCGCTCGACCACCGCGTCCTCGCCGGCCGCGGCGAACGCCCGGGCCAGGTCGTCCTCGGTGGCCACGCCCAGGGTGACCCGGTCGCCGTGCCGGCCCTGCCGGGGCTTGACCACCAGCGGCCCACCCAGCTCGGCGAACAGCCGGGCCGCCTCGGCCGTGGTCCGGGCCGGCCCGCCGTCCGGGATCGGCACGCCGGCGTCGGCCAGCAGCCGCCGGGTGATCTCCTTGTCGCCGGCCACGTCGATGCCCACGCCGCTGGTGCGGTCGCTCATCGCGGCCCAGGCCAGCCGGCGCCGGTCGCCCCAGCCGAGGCGCACCAGGCTGAGATCGCCGCAGCGTTCTACCGGGATGCCCCGCCGCCGGGCGGCCTCGATGATCGACCGCGTGCTCGGGCCGGTCGCCTCCCGTTCGGCGAGCGCCGCCAGGCCGGCCAGCCGACCGGCGAATCCATGCTGCATCTCGGGTATGCCGGCACCGGCCGCGGCCAGCGCGACGCTGGAGAAGGTGCGCCCGGCCACCACCTCGCCGACCAGGTCGACCGCGGCGTCGAGCAGCGCGCGCGGCACCAGCGACTCGGGCGGCTCGTCGATCGGGCACTCCATGATCAGGCGGTAACAGCCGGGCTCGTCGGTGGAGACCGTGCGGCCGAAGCTGACGTCCCGCCCGATCAGCTGGGACAGCTCGATGCAGACGTGCTCGGTGACGTGCCCGAAATAGGTGCCGCCGCGCAACCGGCTGACGAACCCGCCCGGCGCGCCGGCCGCGCAGTGGTGCTCGGCCAGCCCGGGCAGCGCCCGCAGCAGCCGTTCGGCGAAACCGGTGAGATCCGAGGTCTCCCGGCCGGCCAGTTCCTCCAGCCGCAGCCGCGCGACCACTGCGGGCCGGGACAGGTACACGTTCGGGCCGCGCAGGCGGCGCAGGCTTTCGATCTTCATGGGACTGCTCCCCGTTGAGCCGCGGGTGCGTCGACGACCGGCCGGCGTCCCGTGAGGTGGAAGATGTGTCCGGCGGGCAGCACGTGGATGCGCGCGTCGGCCAGCGTGATCGGGCCCTGGGCCGGGACCCGGATGTCGGCGGCGCAGCCGGCGTCGACCACGGTGACCGCGCCGCTGCCCAGCACCTCGAAGTAGTCGCCGTCGGTGAGGATCGCGGTGTCCTCGTCGATGCCCAGGCCGAGCTCGTGCGGATACAACGCGACCGCGCTGAGCAGCCGGTTGACCCGGCCACGCTCGGCGAAGTGCTGGTCGATCAGCACGCCGGGGAGAAATTCAAGACCGGGTCCGGTACGCACGCAGGCCCGGCTCACCCCGGGCGCGTCACCGCCGACGATCATCGTGCCGCTCATCATGGCGGCGCCCGCGCTGGTGCCGGCCAGCACCACCTCGCCGGCCGCGACCAGCGTCTGCAGCAGCGAGTCGGTGGCGGTACCGCCGATCACGGCGGCGATCCGCTCCTGGTCGCCGCCGGTGAAGAACACTCCGGTGGCCCGGCGCAGCACCGGCTCGACCCGGCCGTCGTTGGCCTCGGCCCGCACGGTCAGCCGCAGGGCCCGCACGTCACCGGCGCCGAGCGCGGCGAACGCCTCGCGGTGCGCGGCCTCGGCCGACGCGGGCGCGGAACTGGCCGTGGCAATCACCACGATCCGGGCCGCCGCTCCCCCGGCCAGCTGCACGAATCGGCCGAGCAGCGCCGGACCGGCAGCCCCACCGATGATCAGGAGGCGGCCGCGGCGCATTTCGGCGGCGATCGGCAAGGCACCTCCTCCGCTCGACCAAGGTGACCATTACTGAGGTTATGCGGAACAATTACGAAACATCCGGCTAACGGGTGGGAAGGAGGTGTTCGACCTCCGCCGGTCCCCGAGTGCGGAGACCGGCAGCCGCAGCGGCGCCCAGGAGGAAACGACCGCAGCCACGGTCGGCAATCTAACGGCGACGGGCCCCCGGACCCGGACGCGGCACGATCGCGCGGTGGTCGCCCACCCGGTGGCCGGCGGCGCAGTGCACCTCGGCGTGCACCGGCTCGCCGCAGTCGCGGTGCACGAACTCCAGCGGCGGGCCCTCGGGATCGGCCAGGTAGCGGTTGCCCCAGGCGATCATCGTGATCAGGATCGGGTAGAGATCGAGACCCTTGGGGGTCAGCCGGTATTCGTGCCGCACCCGGCTGCCCGGCTCCTGGTACGGCTCGCGGCGCAGGATGCCGTGCTCGACCAGCGCGGCCAGCCGGTTGGCCAGCACCTGCCGCGGTACGCCGGTGCGGACCCGCATGTCATCGAAGCGGCGGATGCCGTTGAACACCTCGCGCAGCACCACCACGGTCCACTTCTCGCCGAGGACCGCCATGGTCCGGCCGATCGTGCAGCCGTCGATCGACCAGTCCAGCGCAGGTGTGGCAGACATGACAGAAAGGCTAGGTCTGTTTGACAGACGCAGCAAATCAGTGCGAGCCTGCGTCCATGACGCAGACCCAGCAGGACGGCCGCACCCGTACCTTCGGCTGGACCGATCCGGCCGTGCACGCCGAGCTGATCGGCCGCCGCAGCGGTCTCGACCTGCTCCAGGCGATGGCCAGGGGCGAACTGCCGGCGCCGCCCATCATGCAGCTGATCGACCTGGCCGGCCTGGAGGCCGAGGAGGGCTCGGTCACGCTCCGGCTGGACCCGCAGGAGTTCCACTACAACCCGCTGGGGACCGTGCACGGCGGGGTGATCTCGACGCTGCTGGACACGGCGGCCGCGTGCTCGGTGCACACCACGCTGCCGGTCGGCGTCGGCTACACGAGTCTCGATCTCACGGTGAAGTTCCTGCGCCCGATCACGATCGCGTCGGGGCGGCTAACCTGCACCGGGTCGGTGCTGCAGCGGGGCCGCCGCACGGCGCTGGCGGAGGCCCGGCTGGTGGACGGCCGCGGCAAGCTGGCCGCACACGCGACCAGCAGTTGCCTGATCTTCGATCTGTAGTTACTGCTGCTTCTGGATCTGCCGCAGGCGGCGGGCCTCGCGCTTCTCCTCGAACCGGGACGCCTGGGCCTCGAGGTCGTCCATGTGCGCGGCGAGGCGGTCGCGGGCCTTCTCACCGTCGGCGGACAGGCCGGTGCGGTTGAAGATGTTCCACTGGCGGATCACCGGCTGGAGCACCTCGTCGCGGTGCTGGCGCAGGTCGTAGATGCCGGCCAGGGCGATCGAGAGCGCCTTGCGGCCGAAGCCGTCGATGTTGGCGCCGGGCATCTGGAAGTCGGCGACCACGTCGGCCACCGCGCGCATGGCGTGGTCGGCGTCCAGCTCGAACGCGGCGGTCAGCAGGTTGCGGTAGAAGACCATGTGCAGGTTTTCGTCCGCGGCGACCCGGGCCAGCAGTTGCTCGGCGATCGGGTCGCCGGTGGCCTTGCCGGTGTTGCGGTGCGAGATGCGGGTGGCCAGCTCCTGGAACGCCACGTAGGCGATCGAGCTCAGCATGTCGTCGCCGTTGACGTTGCTGTAGCCGGACTCCATGTGGGCCATCCGGGCCCGTTCCAGCGCGTTCGGGTCGACCGCGCGGGTCACCGTCAGGTAATCCCGGATCGCGATGCCGTGCCGGCCCTCCTCCGCGGTCCAGCGGTGCACCCAGGTGCCCCAGGCGCCGTCCCGGCCGAACAGCGTGGCGATCTCATGGTGGTACGAGGGCAGGTTGTCCTCGGTCAGCAGGTTGACGATCAGCGCCGTACGGGCCACGTCGGGCAGCTTCGAGTCGGCCTCCTGCCACGCCTCACCGCCGAGCAGGCCGTCGAAGGTACGGCCCTCGCTCCACGGCACGTACTCGTGCGGGAGCCACTCCTTGGCCAGCGACAGGTGCCGGTCCAGGTTGGTGGCCACCACGGGTTCCAGCTCGATGAGCAGGGCAGTCTGGTCCACTCGTTCTCTCCCTACGGTTGCGTAACCTACGTAACCGTAGCCTCCTACCCGGGGGTACTCCTACATTCCGCCACGTTCTCCCGGAGAGCGGTACTGGCACGCGTCGACCACCATGGATGACCGAGCCACGAGGTAGGGAGACAGCACGTGCAGCGACGCACCCTGATCGCTTTGGCCGCGGTCGCCACGCTCATCGCGCCGGCGGCGGCGAGCCCGGCCACCGCCGGTCCGCCCGGCGACACCGGCCGGACCCTCCAGGCAAAACTCGACGCGGTGATCGCCGCCGGGATGCCCGGCGCCTTCGCCGAGGTCCGCGACCGCCGTCGCACGTGGACGCCCACGGCGGGGGTGGCCGACGTCGCCACCGGCGCGCCGGTCCGCGACGGCATGCGGCACCGGGTCGGCAGCATCACCAAGACCTTCGTGTCGGCGACCGTGCTCCAGCTGGCCGGCGAGCGCCGGATCGGGCTGGACACCCCGATCGGCCGGTACCTGCCGCGGCTGGTACCCGGCGAGGTCGGCCGGCAGGTCACGGTCCGGATGCTGCTCAACCACACGAGCGGCATCGGCGACTACGACACCGAATTGATCAAGACCGTGGACGACATCGTCCGGCTGGGCGAGACCACCTTCGCCCCGTCGGAACTCGTCCGGATCGGGCTGGGCGCGGCGCCCACCGGCGAGCCGGGCGCCGCGTTCTCGTACTCGAACACCAACTACATCCTGGCCGGGCTGATCGTCGAGAAGGTGACCGGCCACAGCTACCGGGCCGAGGTGCAGCGGCGGATCATCCGGCCGCTGGGCCTGCGCGACACCTACTTCCAGGGGTCCGACCTGGGCATCCGGGGTCCGCACATGCACGCGTACGTGCCCTGGGTGGACGGCGATCTGCGCGACTTCACCCGGTACAACATGACCTGGGCGTGGGCGGCCGGCGAGCTGATCTCGACGGGCCGCGACCTGAACGTCTTCTACCGCGCACTGCTCACCGGCCGGGTGCTGTCGCCGGCCCTGCTCGCCGAGATGCAGACCGCCACCGGCGCGGAGGGGTACGGGCTCGGCCTGTACTCGGTCGACCTGCCGTGCGGCCGGTTCTGGGGCCACGACGGCGGCACGGTCGGGCACCAGACCGTCTCGTGGCACAGCCCGGACGGCGAGCGGCAGGTGACCTATGCGCACAGCATGGCCTGGTACCAGACCTCGCCGACCGAGCCGCACCCGATCGATGTGGCGTACGTCGATTTCCTGGTGACCGCGCTGTGCGGCACCGGCGCGGCGCAGACGTTCACCGCGCCGGCGCTGCCGCGGACGGTCGACCTGACGCGCCCCTTCTAGGCGCCGGTGACCGCGGGGTGCAGGTCGGCGGCGGGCGGCTGCCAGGTGGTGGCGTCCGCCTCGACCTGCTCCCCGGAGCGGATGTCCTTGACCGTGTCCGGCTCGCCGGGGAACCAGACGTACGGAATGCCCCGCCGGTCGGCGTACTGGATCTGCTTGCCGAACTTGGCTGCGGCCGGCGCCACCTCGGTGGCGATGCCGCGCCGGCGCAGCGCCGCCGCGGTCCGGTCGCAGGCGGCGCGCTGCTCCTCCTGGGGCAGCGCCACCAGCACGCAGGTCGGCACCTTGCGGGAGACCTCGAGGGCCTGCCGGCCGAACAGGATGCCGAGCATCCGGGACACGCCGATCGAGATGCCGACGCCCGGGAAGCGGTCGTTGCCGCTGGACGCCAGGTTGTCGTAGCGGCCGCCGGAGCAGATCGAGCCGAACCGCTCGTACCCGGTCAGCAGTGTCTCGTAGACGGTGCCGGTGTAGTAGTCGAGCCCGCGGGCGATCTTGAGGTCGGCGACCAGCAGCCCGGGGGCGTGCTCGCGGGCCGCCTCGACCACCCGGACCAGCTCGTCGAGGCCCTCGTCGAGCAGCGGATCGGTGATCCCGAGCTTGCGCACCGCGTCGGCGAACGAGGCGTCCTCGGCCGAGATCGAGGCCAGCTCGACGCACGCGTCGGCCTGGGACCGGGTGGCGCCGGCCGTCGCGACCAGCTGCTCCGTCACCTTGTCCGGGCCGATCTTGTCGAGCTTGTCGACCACGCGGAGCACCTGCGCGGTGTCCGACAGGCCCAGGCCGCGGTAGAAGCCCTCGCACACCTTGCGGTTGTTGATCTGGATCCGGACCCGCGGGATCGGCAGGCCGCCCAGCGCGTCGCCGATCACCAGCGGCATCTCGGTGTCGTAGTGGAACGGCAGGTTGTCGCGGTTGACCACGTCGATGTCGGCCTGCAGGAACTCGCGGTAGCGGCCCTCCTGCGGGCGCTCGCCCCGCCACACCTTCTGGATCTGGTAGCGGCGGAACGGGAACTGGAGCTTGCCGGCGTTCTCCACCACGAAGCGGGCGAACGGCACGGTCAGGTCGAAGTGCAGGCCGAGCTGGTCCTCCTCGTCGGTGCCGCCCTGCAGGCGGTGCAGGAGGTAGACCTCCTTGGACGTCTCGCCCTTGCTCAGCAGGGTGTCCAGCGGTTCGACGGACCGGGTCTCGAGCGGGGCGAACCCGTACAGCTCGAAGGTGGTGCGGACCCGGTCGAGAACGCGCTGCTCGATCATGCGCTGTGGCGGCAGCCACTCGGGGAAGCCGGAGATAGGCACAGAACTTCCTTTTGTCTAGAGACCGCGGCCGGGATTCGCGGCGACCAGACCCCGGAGGTACGGGTTCTGCGCGCGCTCGCGGCCGATGGTGGTGGCCGGACCGTGGCCGGGCAGCACGACCGTTTCGTCGGCCAGCGGCAGGATCTTGTCCCGCAGGCTGGTCATCATCGTGCCCGTGTCGCCGCCCGGCAGGTCGGTGCGCCCGATCGATCCCGCGAAGAGCACGTCACCGGAGAAGCACACCGGCGCGTCGTCTCCGGGCAGGCGGAACAGCACCGACCCGCCGGTATGGCCGGGCGCGTGGTCGACCAGGATCTCGAGACCGGCCAGGGCCAGCGTCGCGCCGTCGGTCAGCTCGGCCACGTCCTCGGGTTCGGCGTACGGCAGACGGCCGCCGAACAGCTGGGTGAGGTCGGCGCTCAGGCCCTTGGCGGGATCGGCGAGCATCTCTCGATCACCGGGGTGCACGTACGCCGTGATGCCGCGCGCGCCGCACACCGGGGTCACCGAGAACGTGTGGTCGAGGTGGCCGTGGGTCAGCAGCACGGCGGCCGGTTGGAGCCGGTGCTCGGCCAGCACCTCGTCGAGGCGGTCGAGCACGCCGATGCCGGGATCGACGATCAGGCACTGCTCACCCGGGCCGGCGGCCACCACGTAGCAATTGGTGCCGAAGGCCTGCGCCTCCACGCCGGTGACGAGCACATCGAGCCCTCTCTGCAGACAGGTGCGAATCGTAACGAGCCTAGCCGGGCGGGGGCACACCACTTTCTCAGGAGGTACCCGTACACTCTTGCGGGCGTGTCACAAGGTGTATGAGGAAGGACAGCGTTCGGTGGCTTCCAGTAGGGACCGGCAGCGCAAGCTGGCGCGGGCGAAGCTCGATCGGCAGATGGCGCGGCGTGCCACCAAGGAGCGCCGTCGCCGGCGTCTGCTGGCCGGCGTCGGTTCCGGCGTCGCCGTGCTGGTCATCGTGGCGGGCGTGGCCTGGATCGGTGGAGCGTTCGACTCCGATGAATCGACCGATGCGGCCGCACAGGACGTATGTGCCTGGACCCCGCAGAGCACTTCCACAAACACCAATCTGAAAGACGTCGGCACCCCGCCCACCAAGGACATCCCCACCCTGGGCACCCAGCCGATGACCATCACGACCGATCAGGGCGGGCCGATCACGGTGAGCCTCGACCGGGAGAAGGCACCGTGCGGCGTCGAAAATCTTCGATTCCTGGCGGAGAAGAAATTCTTCGACAACACCACGTGCCACGAGATCACGACGTTCGGCGCGATCCGCTGCGGTGACCCGACGGGCACCGGCATGGGCGGCCCGGCCTACACGGTCTACAGCGAGAACACTCCGGCCGCGCCGGACCCGTCGCCCAGCGCCAGCACCGCGCCCAAGGCGGCGGACACCCCGCTGTACCCGGCCGGCACGGTCGCGCTGATCGGCAACCCGCCGGGTTCCAACGGCAGCCAGTTCTACATCTTCTCCAAGGATTACTCCCCGCCCACCCCGGAGTACTCGATCGTCGGCGCGGTCTCCGGCGGCATGGAGACGGTGACGAAGATCAGCAAGATCGCCACGGTGGAGGACAGCGTCGGCAGCAAGATCAAACCCAAAACCCCGATCACCATCAAGAGCCTGACCGTCGGCGAGACCGCCGCCTCCGCGGCGCCGTCGGCTAGCGCCCAGTCTTAATATCCCCAGGCCGAGAACCAGCAGGAGGAAGACCGTGTCGTCGATCAAGGACCGGCAGCGCGCGGCGGCGCGGGCCCGGCTCGAGAAGGAGATGGCCGAGCGCGCCGCGTCCGCCCGCAAGCGCCGCCAGCGTCAAGCGATCATCGGGTCGGCGATCGCGGTCGTGGTCATCGCCGGTGCCGCGGTGTGGATCGTGACCGCCACCCGCGAGGACAAGAGCAGCACCCCCACGGCGGGCTCCGCCGTCCCGGCCGGCCAGGTGGCCTGCACCTGGACGCCGGACCCGGGCGGGGGCGGCAAGGTGAAGGACGTCGGCACCCCACCGGCGACCGTGCCGAACACCGGCACCGCCACCCTGGTCATGAACACCAACCTGGGCGAGATCAAGGCGACCCTGGACAAGTCCAAGGTGCCCTGCACGACGGCCAGCTTCGAATACCTGGGCAACAAGAAGTTCTGGGACAACACCAAGTGTCACCGCCTGGTGAACGAGCAGACCTTCAAGGTGCTCCAGTGCGGCGACCCGTTCGCCACCGGCAAGGGCTGGCGGGATACCGACGGCCAGGGCGGCCCGAGCTACACGATGGCCGAGGAAAACCTGCCGACCGACACCAACAAGCCGTACCCGGCGGGCTCGATCGCGATGGCCAACACCGGTCAGCCGGGCAGCACCGGCAGCCAGTTCTTCATCGCCTCGGAGGACACCCAACTGCCCGCCAACTACACCCTGCTCGGTGTGATCACCACGGGCCTCGACATCGTCAAGGACGTGGTCAAGGCGGGTGACGACGGCGCGTTCAAGGCGTCGGCCGGTGGCGGTCACCCGAAGAAAGAGATCACCATCAAGACACTTCAGGTCGTTGCTGGCTGATCAGCAAGTGACATAGCGAGGGGCGGAGCCGATCGGCTCCGCCCCTCCTGCTATGCGCCGCTGGTGACGCGGTAGGCGTCGAAGACGCCGTCCACCTTGCGCACCGCGGCGACCAGGTGGCCGAGGTGTTTGGGGTCGGCCATCTCGAACGTGAACCGGCTGACCGCGACCCGGTCGCGGGTGGTGGTGACGGTCGCCGAGAGGATGTTGACCCGTTCCTCGGAGAGCACCCGGGTGACGTCGGCGAGCAGCTTGTGCCGGTCGAGCGCCTCCACCTGGATGGCCACCAGGAACGTCGACGCGCTTGTCGGTTTCCAGCTCACCTCGACCACGCGCTCGTCCTGGTCGCGCAGGTCCTCGGCGTTGGCGCAGTCCTCGCGGTGCACGCTCACGCCGCCGGAGCGGGTGACGAAGCCGAACACCGCGTCACCGGGCACCGGGGTGCAGCAGCGGGCCAGCTTGACCCACACGTCGCTGACGTCCTTGACCACCACGCCCGGGTCCTGCGCGGTGCTGCGGTTGCGCGGCGGGCGGGTCGCGACGGCGGTCTCGGCGATGTCCTCGACCGCGCCCTCCTCGCCGCCGAAGCCGGCCACGAGCTTTTGCACCACGGACTGCGCCGAGACGGTGCTCTCGCCGACCGCCGCGTACAGCGAGGCCACGTCGGGCAGGTGCAGGTCGCGCGCGATGGTCGTGAGGTTTTCGCTGGTCAGCATGCGCTGCAGGGGCAGGCCCTGCTTGCGCATCGCCTTGACGATCGCCTCCTTGCCGATCTCGATCGCTTCCTCGCGCCGCTCCTTGTTGAAGAACTGCCGGATCTTGGTGCGGGCCCGCGGGCTCTTGACGAAACCGAGCCAGTCCTGGGTCGGGCCGGCGTTCGACGACTTCGACGTGAAGATCTCGATGACGTCGCCGTTGGACAGCGTCGACTCCAGCGGCACCAGCTTGCCGTTCACCCGCGCGCCGATGCACTTGTGCCCCACCTGGGTGTGCACCGCGTACGCGAAGTCGACCGGCGTCGACCCGGTGGGCAGCGGGATGACGTCGCCCTTCGGCGTGAAGACGTACACCTCCTGGCTGGAGAGGTCGAAGCGCAACGCGTCGAGGAACTCCGACGGGTCGCTCGCCTCACGCTGCCAGTCGAGCAGCTGCCGCAGCCAGGTCATCTCGTCGATGTGCGCCGGCGGGCCGACGATCGTCGCGCCCTTCTGCTCCTTGTACTTCCAGTGGGCGGCGATGCCGAACTCGGCGGTGCGGTGCATCGCGAACGTGCGGATCTGCATCTCGACCGGCTTGCCGGTCGGGCCGATGACCGTCGTGTGCAACGACTGGTACATGTTGAATTTCGGCATCGCGATGTAGTCCTTGAACCGGCCCGGCACCGGCTGCCAGTTCGCGTGGATGACGCCCAGCGCGGCATAGCAGTCGCGGACCGTGTCGACCAGGATGCGCACGCCGACCAGGTCGTAGATGTCGTTGAAGTCGCGGCCCCGTACGATCATCTTTTGATAGATCGAGTAGAGGTGCTTGGGCCGGCCGGTGGTCTCCGCCTTGATCTTCGCGGATTTCAGGTCGAGGCTGACCCGGTTGGTCACCTGGCGCAGCAACGCCTCGCGCTGCGGCTGGTGCTCGCCGATCAGGCGGTTGATCTCCTCGAACCGCTTGGGGAACAGCGTGCCGAACGCCAGGTCCTCGAGTTCCCACTTGATCGTGTTCATACCGAGGCGGTGCGCCAGCGGGGCCAGGATCTCCAGCGTCTCCTTGGCCTTCTGCTCCTGCTTGGCGCGGGGCAGGAAGGTCAGCGTACGCATGTTGTGCAGCCGGTCGGCCAGCTTGATCACCAGGACCCGAGGGTCCTTGGCCATCGCCACGACCATCTTGCGGATCGTCTCGGCCTTGGCCGCGTCACCCAGCTTGACCCGGTCGAGCTTGGTGACGCCGTCGACCAGCAGCGCCACCTCGGCGCCGAAGTCGTTGCGCATCTGGTCGAGCGAGTAGTCGGTGTCCTCGATCGTGTCGTGCAGCAGCGCCGCCACCAGCGTCGTGGTGTCCATGCCCAGGTTGGCCAGGATGGTCGCCACGGCGAGCGGGTGCGTGATGTACGGGTCGCCGGACTTGCGGTATTGCCCCGAGTGCCAGCGCGCGGCCACGTCGAAGGCGCGCTGCAGCTGGCGGCCGTCGGCCTTGGGGTGGCTGGCCCGGTGGGTCGCGATCAGCGGCTCGAGCACCTCGCTCACCTGGGTGCTCTGCCACGGCGCGTTGAACCGGGCGAGCCGGGCCCGGACCCGGCGCCCGGTGGGCGCGCTGGCCAGGCCGAAACCGCCGGTCGGCTCCTCGCCGGGCGGCATGGGCTGGGTGACGTCCGGATCGGGCGTCGGCACCGCAGGACGGGGGCCTGCGGGCGTACGGACCTCCTCGGCCGGAGCCTCGGAAGCAGCCTCGGGGGCGGCCTCGGGCGCCACTGCGTCCGTGCCGGTCCGTGAGTTGTCGGTCGGCTGCACCGTGCCCTCCGCCGGAGGGGCGACGTCGCTGGACACCGGCCTCCTCACACCATCGCCTGGAACCACCCCGGTCGCCGTCGACCGGAACGGTCCGTTGCCAGAGTTCGTCACCTGGTTCGGAACGCCATCCTACCCGTACGGTCTTCCCTGGTGGCCCGGCCGAACCTCCGAAAGAGCGGCATCGTCCGGGCGAAGCCGGATCAAACGGTCAGCAGGGCGTGCACCGTCCGGGGGCTGAGCCGCTCCCGGCCCTTGAGGAAGGCCAACTCCATCAGGACGGTGAAACCCGCCACCGTGCCGCCGGCCCGCTCGACCAGCTCCAGCGCCGCGCCCGCCGTGCCGCCGGTGGCCAGCACGTCGTCGACGACCAGAACGCGCTGTCCGGCGATGAACGCGTCCTCGTGCACCTCGAGGGTGGCTTCGCCGTATTCCAGCTCGTACGAGGCGGACAGGGCCTTGCGCGGCAGCTTGCCGGCCTTGCGCACCGGCACCACGCCGCAACCGGCCGCGTACGCCACCGCGGCGGCCACCACGAAGCCGCGCGCCTCCACCCCGGCCACCACGTCGAAACCGTCCGACCGCCCGTCCGGTCGGTGATGCGCCAGTATGCCGTCGATCACCCGGCGGAACGCCGCACCGTCGGCGAAAAGCGGCATCAGGTCCTTGAACACGATGCCCGGCTTGGGGAAGTCGGGCACGTCCACCGTGCCGGCCGCGACCACGGCCGCCAACTCGGGCCCGCTGTCGCCGCGGGGAGTCTCATCGGTCACGGGCGACAGCCTATCCACACGACGAACGGCCCGCCGGAACCGGCGGGCCGTTCGGTGTCGCAGAGGTCAGCGGCGCTTATTGCCGCCGCTGGGCCGGTTGCCGGCCCCACCGGGACGACCGCCCCGGTTGGCGTTGCGCTTCGCGGTCGGCCGGGTGCCCGGCCGCGGCGCCGGCGAGCCGGCACCCGAGGAGGACGACGCCAGCGCCGGCGCCTCGTCGGACGCGGTCATGTTCGCTTCGCGCTTCTGCCGCGCGGTCGGCGCCACGTCGCCCGACTTGGCCGCGGCCCGGCGGGCCAGGACCCGGGCGGTGTGCGCCTTGATCTTGGGCTCCCGGTCCTTGAACGCGGACAGCACCGGCGCCGCGAACAGGATCGAGGACACCACGCCGAAGCCCATGCCGACGAACAGCACCAGGCCGAGGTCCTTCAGCGTGCCGGCACCGAGCAGGCCGGCACCGATGAAGAGCAGGCCGCCGACCGGCAGCAGCGCCACCAGGCCGGTGTTGATCGACCGCATCAGGGTCTGGTTGACCGCCAGGTTGGTGGCCTCGGCATAGGTGCGGCTACTGCCCGCGGTGATGCCGCGGGTGTTCTCCTGCACCTTGTCGAACACCACCACGACGTCATAGAGCGCATAACCGAGAATTGTCAGGAAGCCGATCACGGTGGACGGCGTCACCTCGAATCCGATCAGCGAGTACACGCCCGCCGTCAGAATCAGGTCGAGCATCAGCGAACAGACGGCCGCCGCCGCCATCCGCCACTCGAACCGGACCACCAGATAGGCCATCACGAGGATCAGGAAGACGATCAGACCGATCACGGCCTGTCGGGTTACCTGACCACCCCAGGCCGGCGACACCTGGTCGTCACTCACCTGCTCGGGCGGCACCCCGAGGCTCTCGACGATCTGCGCCTTGGCCTGCTCGGCCTGCTGCGCGGTGAGCGCCGAGGCGCGGACCGTGTAGCCCTTGTTGGCGCCGGTGCCGACCTCCTGGACGGGCAGCACCTCGGCTCCCGGGTCGACCGACGTGATGGCGCTGTTCACCGCCTCCTCGAACTGCGCCAGCGTCACCGTCTTGCCGTTGGTCGTGGCCGGAACGCTGAACGACGTGCCGCCGGAGAACTCGATACCCAGGTGGAAACCCTTGATCGCGATGCTGCCCGCGGAGATCACCACGATCAGCGCCGCCAGCAGGAACCAGACCTTGCGGCGGCCAACGATGTTGATGTTCGCTTCGCCCTGGTACAGGCGAGTGGCGAGACCGGCCTTGGCCATCTCAGGCCTCCTTGACATCGGTCTGGGCGGTGCGCAGGACGCGGCCGAGACCACTGACCCGCGGTGACAGGAACGCCTTGGTGTTGGCGAACATCGTCATGATCGGGTGCCGGAAGAGGAACACCACGAGCAGGTCGAGCACGGTGGCCAGGCCCAGCGCGAACGCGAAGCCCTGCACCGCGCCGATCGACACTACGTAGAGTACGACCGCGGCCAGGATGGTGATCGTGTTCGCCGAGATGATCGTCCGGCGGGCCCGCACCCAGGCGCGGGGCACCGCACTGCGCGGACTTCGACCCTCGTGGATCTCGTCCTTCAATCTTTCGAAGTAGATGACGAACGAGTCCGCGGCCACACCCAATGACACGATGAATCCGGCGATTCCCGCGAGGGTCAGCGTGAAGCCCACCGCCCGGCCGAGGAAGACCAGGGCCAGGAAGGTCATCAGACCGGAGATCGCCAGGCTCAGGAAGATGACCGAGCCGAGCAGGCGGTAGTAGAAGAACGCGTAGACCGCCACCAGGGCCATGCCGATCGCGGCGGCCAGCAGACCGGCCTTCAGCTGCGCGATGCCCAGCGTCGCGGAGACGGTCTGCGCCGGGCCGGAGCTGAACGTCACCGGGATGGCACCGAAGTTGAGCTGGTCGGCCAGCTCCTTGGCGGAACCCGCGTTGAACTGGCCGGTGATCTGCGAGGTGCTGGTCAGCACGCCCTGGATCTGCGGCGCCGAGATCACGGTCTTGTCCAGCACCACCGCCACGGCGCAGTGCTCGATGGTCGAGTACAGCGCGGTGGCCGCCTGGTAGCACGGGTCGTTCGAGGTGGCCTGGAACGCCTGCCGGGTCAGGTTGGCCCACTTGGTCTGGCCCTCGCTCTTGAAGTCGAGCGAGACCACCCACTGGCCGGACTGCTGGTCGAGCTGCGGGCTGGCCTTGGAGATGTCGTCACCGACCACCGGCGCCTTGTCCAGCTTGATCTTCGCGCCCATGTAGCAGGCGGTCTGCTGGGAGTTGACGTCGTCCATCGAGCCGTTCGGCCGGGCGTCCAGCTGGGTGCAGCTGATCGTCGGGACGTTGAACTGCATCTCCGGGCCGAGCACGCTCACCTCGGCGCCGGACAGCTTGCCGAACCCGGCGAACGGCAGGCCCGCCTTCGGGTCCGCGGACAGGTCCACCGGCGCGGTCAGCTTCTCGGCGGCGGCCCAGGCGGCCGGGCCGATCTTCTTCTGCACGTCCGCCTTGGTGACCTGCTCGTCGCCGGGCCCGGGCGCGGCGGCCGGGGCACTCGGTGCGGCGCTCGGCGCGGCCGACGGGCTGGTGCTCGGGCTCGGTGCCTTGGCCATCTCGCCACCGCCCTGGCCGCCGGCCGACGGCGCGGCGCTGGGCACGGCGGCCGGCGCGCTGGCAGCACCCGAGGCGGGCGCACCCGCCGGGGCGCTGGGCGCGCCCGACGCCGGGGCACTGGGCGCCGCGGAAGCCGGGTTCAGCGCGGTCTGCGCGACATCGCCGGTCACCCCGACGAGCAGCCGGAACCGCATCTGCGCGGCCTGCGCCAGGTCCTTGAGCTGGTCGTCGGCCTCGCCGGCCAGGGACACCACGATGTTGCGGTCGCCCTGAATCACCACCTCGGCCTCGGAGACACCGAGCGCGTTGACCCGCTGCTCGATGATCCCGCGGGCCTGCTCCATGCTTTCCTTCGACGGCACCTGGCCGCCCTGCACGGACGCGATGTAGGTGGCCTGCGTGCCGCCGATCAGGTCCAGGCCCAGCTTGGGTTCGAGCCGCTGGGTGAAGCTGCCCTTGGCGTCAGCCGCGAAGAAGGCCAGTAGAAACAGGACAATGGTGACCAGGCCGAGCACGGCAAGCTGCCGCCCGGGATGCATCTGTCCCTGTGGTGGTCGTGCCACGGCGTTCGGTCTCCCTGTTTGTCACAGCCGCCCGCGGGCAGCGTCAGTCCGATGTGAGTGGCCGGTCAGCGGCCGGACGGATCGGCCCGTCGGCTCAACACGCCGCGGGCCGATCCGGAAACTATTTGTCAGTCCTTTTTACGCGTGTCGGTGATCGTGTCGTCCACCGGCTCCTCGACGAGGGCCGCCTCATCGGCGGCCTCCGTCTCGGCGGCGGCGTCCTCCCGCGGAAGAATGCGGGAGATCGCCTGGCGAGCGAACTGAACGGTCACGCCCGGAGAGATCTCCAGGGTTGCGACATCGTCGACGATCGATACTACCGTGCCGTGCAGACCGCCGATCGTGACGATCCGGTCGCCCGGGCCGAGCGCCGACTGCATCTGCAAAGCCTCACGACGCCGCTTCTGCTGCGGGCGGATCATCAGGAAATAGACGACGCCGAAGAGCAGGAGCAGGAACAGGATCGTGGTGAACCCGTTTCCTGCCGAGCCGGCGGCAGGTTCTGCCTGAACCACAAGAAAGCCTTCCGTAGGCCGCCGACGTCGCGGTACGCGTCGGGGCGATATACACAACCCGGTTGAACCGCGGCGAGTCTAATCGGTCAACCTGGGAAGTCCGAATGCGGCACACATCACGTTCACATTACGAGGGGATTTCATACGTCTCGTGCGAAGAGATCCCCCTGCATCGTCCCCGACGGCGGCGTCTTGCCGAGATGCAACCAGCCCGCCTCGGTCGCCACCCGCCCGCGCGGCGTGCGCGCCAACAGGCCGGCACGCACCAGGAACGGCTCGCAGACCTCCTCGACGGTGTCGGATTGCTCACCGACCGCCACGGCAAGTGTGGACAAACCCACCGGACCGCCACGGAACGAGTCGATCAGCGCCCGCAGCACGGCCCGGTCCAGCCGGTCGAGGCCGAGCGCGTCCACGTCGTACACCTTGAGGGCCTCGCGGGCGCTTTCCTCGGTGACCACCCCGTCGGCCCGCACCTCGGCGTAGTCCCGGACCCGCCGCAGCAGCCGGTTCGCGATGCGCGGCGTGCCGCGCGACCGCCCGGCGATCTCCGCGGCTCCCGCGTCGGTGATCGGCACCCCGAGAATCCGCGCCGACCGGTGCAGCAGGGCGTCCAGATCGGCCGGTGAGTAGAAGTCGAGGTGCGCGACGAACCCGAACCGGTCTCGCATCGGCCCGGACAGCAGCCCGGCCCGGGTGGTCGCACCCACCAGCGTGAACGGCTCGACGTCGAGCGGGATCGCGGTGGCACCCGGCCCCTTGCCCACCACCACGTCGACCCGGAAGTCCTCCATGGCGCTGTAGAGCAGCTCCTCGGCCGGCTTGGCGATCCGGTGAATCTCGTCGATGAACAGCACGTCACCGGGCCCGAGGCTGGTGAGGATCGCGGCCAGGTCGCCGGAACGCTCGATCACCGGCCCGCTGGTGGTCCGGATCCCGGTCGCCAGCTCGGCCGCCACGATGTTGGCCAGGGTGGTGTTGTGCACGACCAGGTCATTGACCGTGAACGTGTGGTCGCCGTCGACGGTGAGGCAGCGGCACTCGTGCAGGCCGGCCGGTTCGACCGATACCACCCGGTCCGGCGCGAGCCGCTCGTCGAAGCGATCCCGGCGCGGTGCCCACTCGCGCAGCCGCACGCCGCGCTCCCCGATCGGCGTGACCCGCTCGACGAACCGCGCCGCGTCGTCCTGGCTGGTGATCGACAACCGCCAGGACTCGTGCGGGCGGCCCTGGTAGCGGCCGCGCTTGAGCTTCAGCCGCGACTGGATGCCGAGCCGCAGCAGCAGGTGCTGGGTGTCTTCGAGAAGGCCACGGGAAACGCTGTAGTACTCGATGAGCACGTCATACCGGTCCCGGCCACGCCGGGTCACGGAGCCGTCACACGCGAAGTAGGCGGCCAGAAAGGCACTGACCTGCCAGGCGTCCCCCCGGAACACGAACCCGGGAACCCGCTTCTGCCAGGCGGTCTTGCCGAGCAGACCGGTCTCCTGCAACCAGGGTTTGAGCCCGGAGATCCGGATCAGTTCGCTCCGAGCGGAGTTCGGACGCGTCTTGTGGGTATAGCGGAGCCTGTCGCAAAGCGCCCGGAAGTCGTCCAGCACGACCGGGTCGCCCCCGGTAAAGGTGACCTGGTTGCTCGTGCAACCGTCACCGATCATGTAACCGGCCAGGCGGAACTCGTCAGTCTCCTCAGTGCTCTGCGCGACGGTCTGCGGCTCCAGCACGTTGGCCAACACGTCCTGCGGCGTGAGGTCGCCCGCCTTCACCCAGCCCTCGGTGGTCCAGAACGGGTGGTCCGGCGCCGCGACCACCTCCCGGCCGGTCGCGGTCCGGATGCGTACCGAATCAAGCTCGCCCTGCTCATGCACCACAAGCACAGCGGCCGGCTCGCCGGTCCGGGTGATCACCTCGACCCCGGCCTCGATGTCGCCGAGGCGGCGCCGGGAGCCGTCGGCCATCAGCACCAGCGCGTCCACCGATACCGGCTTGCCGAGCCCCGGAGGCCCCGAGAGCAGGATGTGGTCCGGCGGGGTGCCGCGGCCCATCGCGCCCTTGAGCAGCAGTTCCAGCTGATCGCGCACGCGGTGCTGGGCGATGAACTCGGCCAGCCGGCGCGGCCGGACGCTCGCCTCCGCATCCAGCTCGTCGTCGCCGGCGTCGTCCGAGACCAGGTCGCGCTCCGTCATCGGGTGCGGCCCAGCAGGCGGATCGCCTGGCGCAGCAGGACCGGGACCGGCGGGACGTCGCCGTCGATGGTTTCGGCCACCGCGGCCACCGCCTGCTCGGCCTGGGCGGCCGACCAGCCCAGCGCCAGTACGCCCTGGCGTACCTGCTCCTGCCAGGCGCCGTTCAGCACGCCCGCGGGCGCGCCGTCGGCCAGCGGCACCGGGCCGATGCGGTCGCGGAGCTCCACCACCAGTTTCTCGGCGCCCTTCTTGCCGATGCCGGGCACCCGGGTGAGCGTGGCCAGGTCACCGCCGACGATGGCGCGGCGGACCACGTCCGGGGAGTGCACGGCGAGCACCGCCTGCGCCAGCCGCGGACCGACCCCGCTCGCGGTCTGCAGCAGCTCGAACAGGTGCTTCTCGTCGTCGTCGGCGAAGCCGTACAGGGTGAGCGAGTCCTCGCGTACCACCATGCTGGTGTACAGCCGGGCCTCGGCACCGGTGCGCAGGCCGGCGAGGGTGCCGGGCGCGCACTGGACCTGGAGGCCCACGCCGCCGACCTCGATCACGGCGCTGTCGGGGGCGACGGCGACCACCACGCCGCGGACGCTGGCGATCATCGACGGGCTCCTCGGATGTTGCGCGCTGCCGCGTGCGCCGCGGCCTCGATGCGGGCGCGGGTGCCGCCGCGCCAGATGTGGCAGATGGCGAGCGCGAGGGCGTCGGCCGCGTCGGCCGGGCGGGGTGGGGCGTCGAGGTTGAGCAGGCGGGTGACCATGCTGGTCACCTGGGTCTTGCCGGCGGTGCCGGAGCCGGTCACGGCCGCTTTGACCTCGCTGGGGGTGTAGGTCTGCACGGGCAGCCCGAGCCGCGCGCCGGCCAGGATGGCGACGCCGCTGGCCTGCGCGGTGCCCATCACGGTGCGCACGTTGTGCTGGGAGAACACGCGCTCGACGGCGACGCTCTGCGGCTTGTGCTCGGCGAGCAGGTCGGCCAGCGATTTGTCCAGGTGGAGCAGGCGCAGCGCGATGTCGTCGTCGGGTTCGGTGTAGACGACGTAGTACGCGATCAGCTTGCACGGCCGCCCGGGCACGCCCTCGACGACCCCGACCCCGCAGCGGGTGAGCCCCGGGTCGATGCCGAGCACGCGCACCCTGGACCTCCCCTGCCTCACGTACGTGTGTTCGACACCCTAATACGCCCCGGTCTTGCGCACGGCACCGACACGCCTCGACTATGAGGTCGGGAGGCAGGCATGTACCTCGTTCCGCCGATGGACGACGAACCGCCACCCGAGTTCGTCGCTTTCGTCACCAGCCACCTGGCCTATCTGCGCCAGGAGGTCCACCGGCTGGTGGGCGGCGATCCCGACGGCGTCGAGCTGTACCTGGACGTGCTGGCCGACGTGGCCGGCCATTGGCGGCGGCTGCGCTGGTGGGGCAGGCTGACCGGCCGCGACGCGCTGGGCGAGTATCTGCAGCGGCGCCTGGCGGCGCGCACCAAGCAGTGGCGCGACGACCAGATCTACGACGTGGACATCCATGTGGTCCGGCAGCATGCGATGGTTCCGCTTTTTGGCGGTACGCCGAGAAGCCTGGCATTCCGGAAAGCCGCGTTGCTCCCGGGTACGGCGCGCAGCGGGGCGATCCCGTACGCGGACGCCGGTATTGCCTGGGTGAAGGCCTACCGCAAGCAGGAGTGGCACCGGGTGGGCCGGCTGGTGGCCCTGGGCATCTTCCTGATCGGCGGCATGATCCAGTACATGACCCTGCTCTCGGATTACTGAGCGGCGCGGTATTCGGCCTCGAGCTCGGACAGCAGCAGAGTGCGTTCGCACTGATACCTGGGCTCGCCGCCGAACAACTCCAGCCGGTGCATGATGACCAGCGCGTCATCGTCAGAGCGGTCAGGCGTCTGATCCGCGATCCAGTACTGCGGAATGCCGCGCCGGGCGTACCAGTCCATCTTGTCGGTGTACTCGCCGTTCAGCGAGTTCGGCGAAACAACTTCGGCGACGAGGGCGTGGGCCGCGCCCGGCAAGTTCGAGTATGAAATCTTGCCGGGCGGCAGGCTCGTGACGACACCGACGTCGGGAAGCCGGCAGTCCCGCGGCCGATCCCCCAGCACGCCCGGGTCCTGGAACGCATCGAGACCGGCAGCGTGCAGCATGAACAACAGACGCCGCGAGATCACTCTGTGCCAGAACGTGGCCGGCGTCATGATGACGAGGTTTCCCTCGCGCAGTTCGTATCGGTAGCCCTCGGGCAGGGTGAGGAGGTCATCAACATCGAGGTCTCCGACTGGTGGCAGATTGAAGCCGGTCATCGCAAGCACCTCCTCACCCCACTAGCCGCTGAGCATGTTGTCACGCGTCAATGGCGGCCATGACCTCGTCGCTGACATCGAAGTTGGCGTAGATGTTCTGGACGTCGTCGCAGTCCTCGAGGACGTCGATCAGCTTGAACACCTTGCGGGCCGCGTCCTCGTCGACCGGGACCGTCATGGTCGGCACCAGCGACGACTCGGCCGAGTCGTACTCGATGCCGGCCTCCTGCAGGGACGTGCGGACCGGCACCAGGTCGGTCGGCTCGCTGACCACCTCGAACGAGTCGCCCAGGTCGTTGATCTCCTCGGCACCGGCGTCGAGGACGGCGAGCATCAGGTCGTCCTCGCTCAGGCCCGCCTTCGGCACGATCACCACGCCCTTGCGGTTGAACAGGTACGACACGCTGCCGGCGTCGGCGAACGTGCCGCCGTTGCGGGTCAGCGCGGTGCGCACCTCGGTGGCGGCGCGGTTGCGGTTGTCGGTGAGGCACTCGATCAGGATGGCCACACCGTTGGGCCCGTAGCCCTCGTACATGATGGTCTGCCAGTCGGCGCCGCCGGCCTCCAGGCCGGATCCGCGCTTGACCGCCCGGTCGATGTTGTCGTTGGGGACCGAGCTCTTCTTCGCCTTCTGGATGGCGTCGAAAAGCGTGGGGTTGCCCGCCGGATCTCCACCGCCGGTGCGCGCAGCGACCTCGACGTTCTTGATCAGCTTGGCGAACATCTTGCCGCGCTTGGCGTCGATGACCGCCTTCTTGTGCTTGGTCGTCGCCCACTTTGAGTGGCCGGACATGCGGAACCTCCGTGTCTCTACCGTGCGTCAGCGGCCTGGCGGACCATCTCGACGAAGTACCGGTGGACGCGCAGGTCGCCGGTGAGCTCCGGGTGGAATGCCGTGGCGAGCAGGTTCCCCTGCCGAACAGCGACAATCCTACCGGCGGCCGGCCCGTCCTTGACGCGGCCCAACACCCGCACGTCGCCGCCCACTTCCTCGACCCACGGCGCCCGGATGAAGACGGCGCGGAAATCGCCGCCCGCGATCTCGTCGATCGGCACCGCGGCCTCGAACGAGTCGACCTGCCGGCCGAACGCGTTGCGCCGCACCGTCATGTCGATCCCGTGGAACGACTCCTGGTCGGGACGGCCGTCCAGCACCGTCGCCGCCAGCATGATCATGCCGGCGCACGACCCGTACACCGGCATGCCGTCGGCGATCCGCTTGCGGATCGGGTCGAGCAGGCCGAACGAGACCGCCAGGTTGCTGATGGCCGTCGACTCGCCGCCCGGGATGACCAGCGCGTCGACGCCGGCGAGTTCCTCGGGCCGGCGCACCGGCCGGGCCAGCACGTCGCTCTCGGCCAGCGCGGACAGGTGTTCCCGGACGTCGCCCTGCAGGGCCAGCACTCCGATGTTCACTCGTCAGAGCTTAGGCTTCGGCGGTGTTCGCCCTGCGCCGGGTGCGCGACCACCTGGACCGCCACACCCCGGGCCGATCACGCTGGACATCCTGGTGGGCGGCCTGGGCCTCCGCGTCGACGATTGCCGCAAAACGTACGCCGACCTGAGCGCGGGCCGGGGTGACCTTCATCCAGGAACCCTCCGACCGCCCATACGGCGTAGAGGCCATCATGCGCGACAACACGGGCAATTGGCACTCCCGCCGTCGCAACCGGCGTCGGACCAATGCGGCCGACCCCGGAAACTGCGAAAGGCCGGCCCACCGGGGCCGGCCTTTCCGCAAGTGATCGAACCTCAGCCGAGCAGCTGGGGGATGCGCTCGAACAGCTGCTGGGTGTAGGTGATCATCTCGTGCAGCATCCAGTTGCCCGAGAACAGCAGGGCGGCGCCGCAGGCGGCGGCCTTCGGGACGAACGAGAGGGTCGCCTCCTGGATCTGGGTGACCGATTGGAACAGCGAGATCGCGAAGCCCACCGCGAGGGCGGTCAGCAGGATCGGCGCGGACATCTTGGCGGCGATGGTCATTGCCTGCAGGCCCAGCTCAACAATCATCGTGTCGGTCATGCCAGTCCATTCGGGCGCTGCGCGGGCTCGTGGAGTGCAGCAACGGTGCCCGACGGTTGCGGTTCGGTTCGGGCGCCGGAAACCCTCAAGTGCAGGCCACCGGGGGGTGGATTGGCCATCGGACGGGGCACCCCTGATGAGTACGATTCGGGTTACCGAATTCCTGTGCGAGGAGCCGATTCACCATGTCTGAGAACCAGCCCGCAGTCGGGACCGCGCGGGTCAAGCGCGGTATGGCGGAGATGCTCAAGGGCGGCGTGATCATGGACGTCGTCACCGCGGAGCAGGCGAAGATCGCGGAGGACGCGGGAGCCGTGGCGGTCATGGCGCTGGAGCGCGTGCCCGCCGACATCCGCGCCCAGGGCGGCGTGTCGCGTATGTCGGATCCCGACATGATCGACGGGATCATCAGTGCCGTGTCCATCCCCGTGATGGCCAAGGCGCGGATCGGGCACTTCGTCGAGGCCCAGGTGCTGCAGGCGCTGGGCGTGGACTACGTCGACGAGTCCGAGGTGCTGACCCCGGCCGACTACGCCAACCACATCGACAAGTGGCAGTTCACCGTGCCGTTCGTGTGCGGCGCCACCAACCTGGGCGAGGCGCTGCGGCGGATCACCGAGGGCGCCGCGATGATCCGTTCCAAGGGCGAGGCGGGCACCGGCGACGTCTCCAACGCGACCACCCACATGCGCAAGATCCGGGGCGAGATCCGCCGGCTGCAGACCCTGCCCGAGGACGAGCTTTTCGTCGCCGCCAAGGAGCTCCAGGCGCCCTACGAACTGGTCAAGGAGGTCGCCGAGGCGGGCAAGCTGCCGGTCGTGCTGTTCACCGCGGGCGGCATCGCGACGCCGGCCGACGCGGCCATGATGATGCAACTGGGCGCCGAGGGCGTCTTTGTCGGGTCCGGCATCTTCAAGTCGGGCAACCCGCAGCAGCGGGCCGCCGCGATCGTGAAGGCGACCACCTTCCACGACGACCCGGACGTGCTGGCCAAGGTGTCCCGCGGCCTCGGCGAGGCCATGGTGGGCATCAACGTCGACGACATCCCGGTGCCGCACCGCTTGGCGGAACGCGGCTGGTGATTCAGACCGATTCAAGAGGCACGGCCGCGACCGGCTCCGGCAGCGCTGGGTCCTCGATGTCGAAATACTGCGGGCGGGGGTAGCGCCGGGCCATCCCGAGCGCCCGCACCAGCGGCCGCCGGCGAGCGGTGAGCGCGTCGCGCACCTGGTCGGTGTGCACCTGACGGGCCACCACCGCCCGCCGGCTGGTGCCGAGCAGGGCCTTGGTGTCCGGGTCGGCGCCGGTCAGCGGCACGGCCTGCAGCTGGCGGGTGAGGTCGTTCTCCGCCGTCTCGCGCTCGTCGGGGTCGGCGTCGAGGGCCAGCCGCGCCGCCGCGTACAACTCGACGTTTTCGTGGTGCTCGGCCACCACGGCGGCGGCCGCCGCGCGGCGCATCAGGTGGGCGTCGAGGGCACGCTCGGCAGCCTGAGCGCGTACGTGCACCCGCTCCACCCGGTGCGCCGTCCAGCCCAGGTAGGCCGAGAGCAACGCGACCACCGCGACCGCCCCCAGTACCCACCACATGCGGGGCATCGTAGTGCCCGCTGGTGTCGGAGAGTCACGCGCCCGACCGTGGTTCCGCCCACTCTTCGTCGATCACGCGGCCGTCGGTCGCCTCGATGGCGGTCGCGTACACCTCCAGCACCCGCAGCGCCACGCTGGGCCAGTCGAAGGCCGCCACCGCGGTGCGGGCCGCTGCGGAGAGTGACTGCCGCCTCGCCGGGTCGTCCAGCAACTGGCCCAGGAGCAGGCACAACGCGGATGCGTCGCCGGTCGGGAAAAGCGCTCCGGCCCGGCCGCCGTCCAGCACCCGGCGGAACGCGTCCAGGTCGCTGGCCGCGATCGCGGTGCCGGCCGCCATCGCCTCGGTGAGGATCATGCCGAAGCTCTCGCCGCCGGTGTTCGGTGCCACGTAGACGTCCACGCTGCGCAGCATGCGCGCTTTGTCCGCCTCGGAGACCAGGCCCAGGAACGTCACCCGGTCGCGCAGGTCGCGCGGGATCTCGTCGTACAGGTTGTCGCGGTCGCCCGGGCCGGCCACCAGCAGGCGCAGGCCGGGGCGCAGCCGGGCCAGGTCGACGAACGCGGCGCGCAGGATGTCGAAGCCCTTGCGCGGCTCGGTGAACCGGCCCAGGAAGCCGATCGTGCCGCCGTCGCCGGGCCAGCCGTCGAGGGGTTCGGCCGCCGCGAACTTGGCCACCGCCACCCCGTTCGGGATCTCCACCGCTCCCCCGCCCAGATGCTCGACCTGCACCTTGCGGGCCAGTTCGCTGACCGCGATCCGGGCGGTGATCTTTTCGATGACCAGTTGCAGCAGGCCCTGGGCCGCGGACAGCGCCCGGGAGCGGGTCATCGCGGTGTGGAAGGTGGCGACCACCGGGCCGCGGGCGGACAGCACCGCCAGCATCGACAGGCTCAGCGCCAGCGGTTCGTGCACGTGCAGCACGTCGAAGCGGCCCCGGGCCAGCCAGCGCCGGACCCGGGCGGTGGAGACCGGGCCGAACGCGATCCGGGCCACCGAGCCGTTGTACGGGAACGGCAGCGCCCGCCCGGCCGGCACCACGTACGGCGGCAGGTCGGCGTCCTCGTCCGCCGGTGCGAGCACGCTGACCTGGTGGCCCAGCCCGATCAGCGCCTCGGACAGGTCCATGATGTGGTTCTGCACGCCGCCGGGCACGTCGAACGAGTACGGCGAGACGATCCCGATCCGCACGCCCGTCCCCCTACAGCCACAGCTTCTGGAGCATGTGCCAGTCCTGCGGATGCTCGGCGATTCCGGCCGCGTACGCATCAGCGAGAAGCTGGGTGGTGGCCTTGACCCGCTCGTCCAGCGGGCCCTCGGTGGGCGGCGTGATCCGGCGCAGCACCGCGTACGTCTGGGTCTCGGTAAACGACAGGTCGGCGGCGATCAGCGGCGCGCCGGTGCGCAGCGCCAGGATCGCCGGACCGCCCGGCATCCGGGTGCGGGCGCCGAAGAACTCCACCTCGACCCCGTTGCGGGACAGGTCGCGGTCGCCCAGCAGGGCCACCACCCAGCCCTGACCGAGCCGTTCGGCCAGCACGTCGAGCGGCGCGCGCTGGCCACCGGTCAGCGGGATGACCTCCATGCCGAGCTTTTCCCGGTACGCGACGAACTGCCGGAACACGCCCTCGGGCTTGAGCCGCTCGGCCACCGTCACCATGGGCCAGCCGTTGGAGACCACCCAGGCCGCCGCCGCGTCCCAGTTGCCCATGTGCGGCAACGCCAGGATCACGCCCCGGCCCTCGGCCATGCCGGTCTTGAGCCAGTCGTAGTGCTCGGCCGACATCCCGAACCCGGCGAGGAACTGTTCTTTCGTCTGCGACGGCAGCCGGAACGCTTCCATCCAGTAGCGCGCGTAGGAGCGCAGCGCGTCGCGTACCAGATCCTCGGAAAGCTGGGGATCCACCTGGGTGAGATTCTTACGCAGGCGTTGGGTGCCGGGTCCGTTTTGGCGGTACGCGCGATCGGCCGCGAAATTGAACAGGGCGCGCGCGGCCGGCAGCGGCAGCGCACGGACCAGCCGCCACCCGGCTGCGAAGCCGAACTCGGTCAGCCGGTCCTTCATTCCGCCGGTCCGGGTTCGGTGGCCGGGATGTCCGAGCGGGCCGCGTGGATCAGCCGTTGGAACACCGTGACCAGGGACAGCACGGCCAGCACCCAGAGCGCGGCGGGCAGCCCCCAGTCCAGCCCGGCGGCGCCGAGCAGACCGCCGACGCCCAAGATGAGCAGGCGTTCCAGGCGCTCGGCGATGCCGACGTCGGCGTCCAGCCCGAGGCTCTGGGCGCGCGCCTTCACATACGAGACGACCTGACCGGCGACCAGGCTGATCAGCGCGGCGATCATGCCGCCGTACGGATTGTCCTGGCCGGCCATGTAGTAGACGACCGCGCCGAAGACGGCGCCGTCGGCGAGGCGGTCCATCGACGAGTCGAGCAGCGCGCCGAATTTGCCGGTGCCGCCGCGGATGCGGGCCATCGTGCCGTCCAGCGCGTCGGTGAGCGCGCACGCGGTGACCACCACGGTGCCCCAGAACAGCTCTCCGATGGCGCCGAGGTAGGCCCCGCACAGCACGCCGACCGTGCCGGCGATGGTCACCGCGTTCGGCGTGACACCGAGGCGCAGCAGGAAGTGGGCGGTCGGGATGACCCCGTGCGAAACGATGGCACGGGCGGGTACTTGGACGATCTTTGCCATGGCCGTCCCACCATAACGGCGAGCGGCGGGGCGTGACATGGCCCCGCCGGTACGTAGCCGTATCGTCATCTCCGCAACTACAAAGGGTTGCGGCGGCAACAGCACCGGGTGTGGGATTCATAGGCAGCGTCGTCGTTAACACTGTCGAAACGATGGGAGCGGCCGCCATGGCGCAGAAGACCTCAGAGAAGGGGCTCAACGGCGCGGCGGCGCCGGTGGTGACCGAGCCCGGCAGAGTACGCAACGTGGTGCTGGTGGGCCACTCGGGCGCGGGCAAGACCACGCTGGTCGAAGCCCTGCTCGCCGCCACCGGGACGATCTCCCGGGCCGGCACGGTGGCCGACGGCACCACGGTGTCCGACCACGATCCCGCGGCGGTACGCCAGCAGCGCTCGGTGGCGCTGGCGTGTGCCCCGCTGATACATCAGAACGTCAAGATCAATCTGTTGGACAGCCCGGGCTTCGCCGATTTCGTCGGTGAGCTGCGCGCCGGCCTGCGGGCCGCGGACGCCGCGCTCTTCGTCGTCTCGGCGGTCGACGGAACAGACGGGGGGATCTCCGACGCCACGATCACGTTATGGGAGGAGTGCGCCGCGGTCGGCATGCCCCGGGCCGTGGCGATCACCCGCCTCGACCACCCGCGCGCCGACTACGACCAGACCCTGCAGGACTGCCAGGACGCGTTCGGCGAAAACGTCATGCCGATCTACCACCCGATGCTCGGCGACGACGGCCAGTCGGTCGCCGGCCTGATCGGCCTGGTCACGCTGCGGGTATTGGACTATTCGGCGGGCTACCCACCGCAGGAACGCGCGGCCGAGCCCGAGCATCTCAACCCGATCGCCGACGACCGGAACGCGCTCATCGAGGGGATCATCGCCGAGAGCGAGGACGAGACCCTGATGGACCGCTACCTGGGCGGCGAGGAGATCACCGCGGACACGCTGGTCACCGACCTGGAAAAAGCCGTGGCCAAGGGCAACTTCTACCCGGTCATCCCGGTCTGCTCGCTCACCGGCGTGGGTCTGGACGCGCTGCTCGACGGCCTGGTCAACGGCGCGCCGTCGCCGCTGGAGCACGACCTGCCGGTGGTCACCGGCGTGGACGGCTCGCCGCGCCCGCCGCTGACCTGCGACCCGGACGGCCCGCTGGTGGCCGAGGTGGTCAAGACCACGATCGACCGGCACGTCGGCCGGGTCTCGCTGGTCCGGGTCTTCTCCGGCACGCTCCGGCCCGAGCAGGTGCTGCACGTCTCCGGGCACGGCATGGCCGACCGCGGTCACCCCGACCACGACGCCGACGAACGGGTGGCGCACGTCTACTCCCCGCTCGGCGCCCAGCTGCGCGAGGTCGCGTACTGCATCGCCGGTGATCTTTGCGCGATCACCAAGTCGGGCAGCGCCGAGACCGGCGACACCCTGTCCGGCAAGGACGCGCCGCTGCTGGTCGAGCCGTGGACCATGCCCGAGCCGCTGCTGCCGATCGCGGTGGTGGCCAAGACCCGCTCGGACGAGGACGCGCTGGCGAAAAACCTGGGCCGGCTCGTCGCCGGCGACCCGACCATGCGGCTCGAGCGCAACATCGAGACGCACCAGCTGGTGCTGTGGACCATGGGCGAGTCGCACGCCGACGTGGTGCTCGACCGGCTCCGCTCGGGCGGCGTCGAGCTGGACACCGAGCCGGTCAAGGTGCCGCTGCGGGAGACCTTCGGGGTCGGCGCCAAGGGCCACGGCCGGCACGTCAAGCAGTCCGGCGGCCACGGCCAGTACGCGGTCTGCGACATCCAGGTGGAGCCGCTGCCCCGCGGGTCCGGCTTCCAGTTCGTCGACAAGGTGGTCGGCGGCGCGGTGCCGCACAACTACATCCCCTCGGTGGAGAAGGGCGTCCGCAGCCAGTTGGAGCGCGGCCTGGTGTCCGGCTACCCGGTGGTGGACCTCAAGGTGACGCTGTTCGACGGCAAGGCGCACAGCGTCGACTCGTCGGACGCCGCGTTCCAGACCGCCGGGGCGCTGGCGCTGCGCGAGGCGGCCGCGGCCGGCCAGGTCACGCTGCTCGAGCCGATCGACGAGATCTGCGTCCGCGTCCCGGAGTCGTACGTCGGCGCGGTGATGAGCGATCTGTCCGGCCGCCGCGGCCGGCCGCTCGGCTCGGAGTCCGAACCGGACGGGGCGCACAGCCTGGTGCGGGCGGAGGTGCCGGCCACCGAGCTGATCCGCTACTCGGTCGAGCTCCGCGCGCTGTCCTCCGGCGCGGGCACCTTCACCCGCAAGTACATCCGGCACGAGCCGATGCCGGCCCACCTGGCCGAGGCGGTCCGCAAGGAGCACGCCAGCAAATAGTCAGGCGGCCGGCCACGCGTCCGACAACATGATCCGGGTGTCGGTGAGCAACTGCGGCAGCACCTTGGTGCGGCCGACGATCGGCATGAAGTTGGCGTCGCCGCCCCACCGCGGCACCACGTGCTGGTGCAGGTGGGCGGCGATGCCGGCGCCGGCCACCGACCCCTGGTTCATGCCCAGGTTGAAGCCGTGCGGCCGGCTCACCGTGCGCACCACCCGCATCGCCGTGCGGGTGAAGGCGGCCAGCTCGACGGTCTCGTCCTCGGTCAGCTCGGTGTAGTCGGCCACGTGCCGGTAGGGGCAGATCAGCAGATGCCCGGGGTTGTACGGATAGAGGTTGAGCACCGCGAACACCAGCTCGCCCCGGGCGACCACCAGGGTTTCCGCCCCGCTGCGCCCGGGCGCCTGGCAGAACGGGCAACCGGCCGGCTGTTCGTAGCCGCCCTCGGGCCGGTCCACGCCGGTGATGTAGGTCATCCGGTGCGGCGTCCACAACCGCTCCAGCCCGTCCGGCTCGCCGGTCTCCTCGACTCGCTGTTCCGCTACGTCGGCCACTCACGCAGCCTAGTCACTCGCCGGCCGTGGTGGCGGCGGCCAGCCACCCGGGCAGCGGCTCGCGGGCCGAGAGCCAGTCCGCCGGAATGCCGTCCAGCCCGGTGTACGCGGCCACGATGCCCCCGGTGATCGCGCAGGTGGTGTCGACGTCCCCGCCGGCGCTCCCGCACGCCGCGATGGCCCCCGGATAGTCGCCGAGGAACCGGTCGGCCACCCAGACCGCGAACGGAACGGTGTCGATCGCCATGGCCCGCGCGCCGTTGCCGAGCTGGTTGGCCGCCTCGGCCACCCTCACCGAGCCGGCCGTCGCGGGCCCGGACGATCGCGCACCGGCGGCACCGGACGGCCCGCGCAGCCGGGCGGCGGCCACCAGGCCGTCGCGGACCCGGCCGGCCGGGGTGTGCGCGATCACGGCGCCCAGCAGGTCGGGCCGGTGCCCGTCGAGCCGGCCGGCCGCCGCCACCGCCGCGGCCACGGTCACCGCCACCCCGCCGGCGATCCCGTCGGCGTGCGCGTGGGTCACCTCGGCGGCCCGCGCACCCTGCGTGGCGGCGTGCGCCAGCGAGTCGGCGTGCCAGGCGCCCAGCGGTGCGGCCCGCATGGCGGCGCCGTTGCCGGCCGAGCCCTGCCCGTCGAACGCCGCGGCGGCCGCGATCGGCCACGGCAGCCCCTCGCGGATGGCCCGCAGCATCGTCACGGCGCCCGGGCCGTACCCGCGGTAGGGGTCATGGTGACGGCCGAGCAGGTCGGCGAATCCGTCGCGGTCGAAATCACCCTCCGCGAGCACGGCGACCAGGCAGCACGCCTCCTCGGTGTCGTCCGTCCACTCCCACGGCGCCGGGGGCGGATCGGAAAGATCGACAGGGGCTATAAAGTGTTGGGCGCCAAGGGCATCGCCCACACTGAGGCCGGCCAGGCTCTCCAGGGCCAGGGCCAGCCGCGTACCGGGGAAAAGCGTGAATGACATCGGCACTTCGGATGGTATTAGATCACGCACCGTAATCGAAGGGTGTCCCTGAATCACCGGTTAGGCCCAGCTTGCCGTTGGCAGTACGGTCTCTGCATGGCCACGGTGTTGCTCGTCGAGGACGATCACGTCGTGCGTGGCGCCATGCTCCGCTCGCTCACCGATCGGGGCCACGCCGTGCATGCGGTGGGCACCGCGCTGGACGCGCTCCGGCGGGTCGCGGCCGAGACCCCCGACCTCGTGGTTCTCGACCTCGGGCTGCCCGACCTGGACGGCTCCGACGCGCTGCGCATGCTCCGCGGCATCACCGATGTGCCGATCATCATCGCCACCGCCCGCGACGACGAGCAGACTGTCGTCCGGCTGCTGCGGGCCGGCGCCGACGACTACATGGTCAAACCGTTCACCGGCGCCCACCTGGACGCCCGGATCGCGACCGTGCTGCGCCGGGTGGGCCGGGCCAGCCGCACCGCCCAGCCCGCCGTGCACGAGGTCGGCGAGCTGCGGGTGGACGTCGGCGAGCGCAGCGCCAGCCTGGGCGACCAGGTGCTGGCGCTGACCCGCAAGGAGTTCGACCTGCTGGCATACCTGGCCGCCCGCCCGGGCCGCGTGGTTTCCCGTCGTGAGCTGTTGGAGGAGGTATGGCGACAGCCATCGGTCGGCGAGGACCAGACGATCGACGTCCACCTGTACTGGCTGCGTCGGAAACTGGGCGAGTCCGCGGCGAAACCTCGCTACCTGCGCACCGTGCGGGGGGTCGGATTCCGGTTGGTGGCGCCGGACTGAGGTCCCGGCTGGCCGTCATCACCGCCGCCACCACGGCGATCGCCGCCCTCGCCTTTCTCGTCCCGCTCGGCTGGGAACTCAGCTCCGACCACCAGGACCAGGTCATGGCCGCGGCCGAGCGGCGCAGCGCCACGGTGGCCGGCGCACTGGCCGCCGGCGCCGGCGAAAAGGGGGTGACCGCGGCGGTCACCGCCGCCGGGCCCGACGTCACCCTGTACGCGCCGGCCGTCACCACCGGCGGCCGGGCCACCGCGGGTCAGGTGCAGGCCGCCGCGCAGAAGGGCGCGATCCGCACCGAGGACGTCGACGGCGGCAGGGTCCGCCTCGAACCGGTCACGGTGGCGGGCAAGACGTCGGTGGTCGAGGTCTTCGTCTCCGAGCACGATCTCGGCGCCGGCACCGCGCGCAACTGGTGGGTGCTGCTCGGCATCGCGCTCGGCCTGGTCGGCGGCTCGGTCTTCGTGGTCGACCGGCTGGCCCGGGGCGCGGTCGCGTCGGCCCGCAACCTGGTGCACGCGGCCATGGCGGTCGGCGGCGGCGACCTCGGCGTCCGCATCCAGCCGTCCGGCCCGCGCGAGCTGGCCGAGGCCGGGTACGCGTTCAACCGGATGGCGGACCGGCTGATCACCTCGCGGACCGACGAACGGGAACTGGTCGCCGACCTGTCGCACCGGCTGCGCACGCCGCTCACCGCGCTGCGCCTGGACGCCGAGGCGCTCGACCCGGACGACACCCAGGTCGGCATCATGTTCGACCAGGACGAACTCGACCGACGCCGGGGCATCCGGCGCATCCGGCAGGCCATCGTGACCCTGGAGGGCGAGGTCAACCAGCTGATCAACACCACCCGGCAGGCGGTCGCCGCACAGGTGGCCGAGGCGCCCGAGGACGGGTTGTGCGACGCCAGCGAGGTGGTCCGGGAAAGGATGCTGTTCTGGTCGGCCCTAGCCGGTGACCAGAACCGGCAGTATCGGGTGATCGGCGCGCACACCCGGATTCCGGTCCCGGTAGGCCGGGCCGAACTGGCCGCGGCGCTCGATGCCGTACTGGGTAATGTGTTCCGCTACACACCGCAGGGCACCGCGTTCGAGGTGGGCATCTCCCGGCGTGACGGCTGGGTGGCATTGCGCGTCGACGACGCGGGCACCGGTATCCCCGATCCGGAGAAGGCGATGCAACGTGGCCAGAGCAACCAGGGTTCCACCGGCCTCGGACTCGACATCGCCCGGCGCGCGGCGCAGGCCGCGGGCGGCTCGGTCAGCCTGGACCGGGCCGCGATGGGTGGTGCCAGCGTGGTGATGCTGCTGGCCGACGCCGAGGCGACGCCGAAACAGGCGAGCCGGTTCGGCCTGGTGGGACGGCTCGCCCGGGAGCGGACCAGCCGCCCGGGCCGGTCGAATGAGCGCGATTGAGCCGGGCGGTACAACAGTTGCTTAGATCTGTATTAAAGGCGTTCCCTCGGCGAGCCCGGGCTGGCAATGTTCCCTCCGATCCCATCCGGCTTCCCGGTTCGAAGCCCGCAATTCGTCCCCGCGAAGCGAACCGGCGGAGCTCACGCGCGGTGAGAGGTGGCAACCCCATAACCACCTCCCACCGCGCCCCCGCCAGGCAAGGAGAGTTTTTGTCCACCCACCGCCGGCCGACCCCGAGCGGACATCGCCGGGTGGCCCGTCCGTGGGCCCACCGGCTGTTGCCGGTGGGCCTGGGACTTGCGGTCCTGGGCATCGGCGGCGTGGTGGGCCCCAGCGTGGTGGAAGAGGTCACCGGCGACGGGCAAAACCAGCTGGCTCTCACCTCCCTCCCCGAGGACACTCCCGACCAGGGCCTGGTCTACGAGGGACTGCAGCCGGCCAAGGCCGACTCGATCTGCGCCGGCTCGTACCAGCTGGACGCCGAAACCTGCACCAAGGGCCCGGACGCGGCGCCGGCCGGCCTGTCGGTGCGCCGCGACGTCACCCCGGTGACCGCGAAGGCGCCCGAGCCGGCGCCGCCGACCCGCGAGTCCGGCAACGTGCCCACCGACGCCGAGATCGCCCGGGACGAGGGCGGCAGCGCGCTCACCGCGGACGCTCCGGCCCTGGTACCGGACGCGGCGCCCGGCGAGGCGGCGTTCGTGATGGGCGCCCACGACGTGGCGTGCGAGGGCGACGGCCGCAGCGGCAAGCGGGTGCAGGTGCTCTACCTGCACGAGTTCGGCACCCCGTCGCGCTACACCGACTTTCTCGGCTCCATCCGCACCTGGTCGGCCGGCGTCGACAACATCTTCGACGAGAGCGCGGCCGAGACCGGCGGCTCCCGGCACATCCGGTACGTGACCACCCCGCAGTGCCGGGTGGACGTGGCCGAGGTGCAGCTGCCGACCAGCGCGCTCGCCTCGTTCGCGACCAGCATCCAGGCGCTGCAGACGCTGGGCTACAACCGCAACGACCGCAAGTACCTGATGTTCGCCGACGCGAACGTCTACTGCGGCATCGCCACCTACATCGCCGACCGGCGGTCCGGCCCGGGTAACCGGAACAACGGCGGGCCGTCGTACGGGCGGGTCGACGCCGGCTGCTGGAGCTCGGTGATGGCGGCCAAGGAGGTCACCCAGACGCTCGGCGCGGTGCTGATCGACTCGCCCAACTCCAGCGGCGCGGGCGGCTGCCTCGACGAGTACGACCTGCTCTGCGGCTCGGACCGGTCCGGCAAGCCGGTGCGCAACGTCTGCCCGAAGCGCAACGAGAACCGCCTGGACTGCGGCCACGACGACTACTTCAGCACCAACCCCAAGCCGGGCAGCTACCTGGCCAAGAACTGGAACATCGCGCAGAGCGAGTTCCTGCTGCGCAGCGACGGCGGCGACGACGTGGCCGACGCGGGCGGCCCCGGCTCCGAGGTGGTCACCGCCCCGAGCGCCCCGCCGGTCGAGCCCTCCCCGGTCGACTCCGGCCCGCCGGCCAGCGCGCCGGCCGGGCCGCCCGGCCCGGACACCGCGGACGGGCCTGGCAACGGGCCGCCCGGCCCCGAGGTGGAGCAGACCGACGGACCGCAGGGCGACGACGAGGGCCGGCCCGACCCGACGGCGACGCCCGAGCAGGTGCGCGGCAAGCCCGGCGCCCGGCCGATCGCGGCGGCCAAGCACCGGGCCGCCCCGGTGCAGGCGGTCCTGGAGATCCGCGACGCCACCAGCAGCTCGGTCCGGCTCACCTGGAGCGCGGCCGCGCCCGAGGCCACGTACGAGGTCTGGGTCGGCGGCCAGCCGATCGCCACGACCAAGGCCACCCGGGCCCGCCTCATCGGCCTCAAGCCGGACGAGAAGTACCAGGTCACCATAAAGTCCGGTGACGCGTACACGGCAAAGGCCACGGCCGAGACTTCGCCGGCTGCCCGGCCGGCGCAGAACACCTGGTTCATCCTGACCAACGCGCTGACCGGCGGCGCCGCCGACCTGTACGCGGCCCGGACCGGGAACGGCACGCCGGTGACCCTGGCCGGCACCGACGGCGACGCCCAGCAGCAGTGGCAACTGGTGCCGGCCGGCACCGGCTCGTACTCACTGGTGTCGCGGGCCACCGGCAAGTGTGTGGTGCCGCTGGACGGCAACCCGGTCGCCGGCTCCCCGCTGGTACAGGGTGACTGCAACACGGACGACGGGGCCCGCTGGCAGTTGCAGGCCTCCGAATACGGATTCACGCTGCGTACAACGGTCGGCGACCTGGTCGCCGGCGTAGGCGAACAGCGCTTCGGCGCACACCGGGTGCTGGTGCTGCAGAACGGCAACGGCCAGCGCCATCAGAGCTGGACTGCGGTACCCGACTGACGGGAGCGAGAGACGTGCGCGACACCCTGGAAAGAAGACTGGCCGAGCCCGAGGAGCAACTGCCGCCCCGGTTCAGCCGCCGCCGGCTGATCCGGTGGTTCGCGGTGCTCACCTTCGGCATCGTCCTGGTCATCGCGGTCTGGCAGGAGCCGCTGTACGCCCGGTTCTAAGCCACGTTGGACGCCGCGTACTCGTCGATCTCGGCGAGTAGCGCGGCCTTGCCCGCCGGTTCCAGGAAGCTTTGCGTCACCGCGGCCCGCGCCAGACCGGCCACCCCGTGCGCGTCCAGGCCGAGCAGCCGGGCGGCCACCGCGTACTCCTCCTCCAGCGTGGTGCCGAACATCGGCGGGTCGTCCGAGTTGATGCTGACCGGCACCCCGGCCCTGATCAGGGTGGCCAACGGGTGCTCGTCGAGGCCGGCGACCGCGCGGGTACGCACGTTGGAGGTCGGGCACACCTCGAGCGGGATCTCCCGCTCGGCCAGGTAGGCCATCAGCTGCGCGTCCTGCGCCGCGGCGATGCCGTGGCCGATCCGCTCGGCGCCGAGGTCCTGCAACGCCGCCCAGATGGTCTCCGGGCCGGTGGTCTCGCCGGCGTGCGGCACGCTGCGCAGCCCGGCCGCCCGAGCCCGGTCGAAGTACGGCTTGAACTGCGACCGCGGCACGCCCAGCTCCGGTCCGCCCAGCCCGAAACTGATCAGGCCGTCCGGCTTTTCCTCGAGCGCGATCCGCAGCGTCTCCTCGGCGGCCGGCAGCCCGGCCTCGCCCGGGATGTCGAAGCACCAGCGCAGGTCGACGCCGAAGTCGGCGGCCGCGCCGCGGCGGGCGTCCTCGATCGCGGCGCAGAAGGCCGGCGCCGGGATCCCGCGCTTGACGCTGGAATACGGCGTGATGGTCAGCTCGGCGTAGCGCACCTGCTGCCGGGCCAGTTCGCGGCCGATCTCGTAGGTCAGCATCCGGACGTCCTCGTCGTCCCGGATCAGGTCGACCACCTTGAGGTAGACCTCGATGAAGTGCGCGAAGTCGCGGAACGCGAAGAAGTCGGCCAGCGCCGCCGGGTCGGCCGGCACCGGTGAGTCGCCCTCGTGCCGGGCGGCCAGTTCGGCCACGATCCGCGGCGAGGCCGAGCCCACGTGGTGGAGGTGCAGCTCGGCCTTGGGCAGCCCGGCGATGAACGAGGTCAGCTCGGTCATCCGATGTCCCTTCTAGACGGCGGTCCGCGCCACCACGAAGATGCGGCGGAACGGGAACGCGACGGCACCGTGCGCCGCCGGGTAGGCGGCGGTCAGCTCCCGGCCCAGGTCGGCACGGAAGGACTGCCACGCATTCTCGTCGAGCGCGGCCTTGACGGGCCGCAACGCCGTGCCCTCCAGCCAGCGCAACACCGGGTGCTCGGCGCCGTCGCCGGCCAGCAGATGCAGATATGTGGTCTCCCACGCGTCGACCGTGGCGCCGGCGGCCAGCAGCAGGCCGGCATAGCCCCCGGGGTCGTCGACCGGCGCCTCCCGGGTCACATGCGCCACCCCGTAGCGTCCGGCGAGGGTGCGCAGCAGGCGGTGCGACGGCGCGTCGAAGTTGCCCGGCACCTGCATGGCCAGCCAGGCGCCGGCGGGCAGTTCGGCGGCCCAGCGGGCGAGCAGGTCGCGGTGCCCGTCCACCCATTGCAGGGTGGCGTTGGTGACCAGCACATCGACGTCCGGCCCGGGTTTCCAGTCGCGGACGTCGCCGAGCTGGAACCAGGCCGGCCCGCCGAGCGCCACCGCCCGGTCGACCATCTCGGGCGACGAGTCGACGCCGGTCACCCGGGCCTGCGGCCAGCGCCCGGCCAGGCTGAGGGTGAGCTCACCGGGCCCGCAGCCGAGGTCCACGACGGCGCGCGGCCGCTCGGCCCCGATCCGTGCGGTCAGGTCGTAGAAGGGACGGGAACGCTCGGTGCTGTACCGCCGGTACGCGGCCGGATCCCACATGGCCAACCTCCCAAACCGTACGTACGTTTTGTGAGTCGCCAGCATCTTAGCCGGTAGGGTCGGCCCGTGGAGAATCGCAGTTTTCGGAGGATGGGCCGCGAGGCCGGAGTGATCGGCCTGGGCGCCTGGCAGCTGGGCGCGGACTGGGGTCAGGTCACCGAGGCCGACGCGCACGAGACCCTGCAGGCCGCGGTCGACGCGGGCGTCACGTTCATCGACACCGCCGACGTCTACGGCGACGGCCGGAGCGAGCAGATCATCGGCTCGTTCATCAAGGACCGCCCGGGGCTCACGGTCGCCACCAAGATGGGGCGCCGGGAAGAGCAGCGGGTCGAGATCTACACACTGGACAACTTCCGGCGCTGGACCGACCGGTCCCGGGCCAACCTGAGCGTCGACACGCTCGACCTGGTCCAGCTGCACTGCCCGCCCACCCCGGTGTTCGCCAGCGACGCGGTCTACGACGCGCTCGACACCCTGGTACAGGAAAAACGGATCAGGGCGTACGGCGTGAGCGTCGAGAAGACCGACGAGGCGCTGGCCGCGATCGCCCGCCCCGGAACCGCCAGCGTGCAGATCATCCTGAACGCGTTCCGGCTCAAGCCGCTCGAGCGGGTGCTACCGGCCGCCGCCGAGGCCGGCGTCGGCATCATCGCCCGGGTGCCGCTGGCCAGCGGCCTGCTCTCCGGCCGGTACGACGAGAACACCACGTTCGGCGCCGACGACCACCGCAACTACAACCGGCACGGCGAGGCGTTCGACGTGGGCGAGACGTTCTCCGGCGTCGACTACGCGACCGGACTCGAGGCGGTCCGCCGGCTGCGCCCGCTGGTCCCCGAGGGCGCCACGATGGCGCAGTTCGCGCTGCGCTGGATCCTCGACCAGCACGGCGTCACCGTGGTCATCCCGGGCGCCCGCAACCCCGATCAGGCCCGGGCCAACGCGTCCGCCGCCGGCCTGCCGCCATTGCCGGACGAGACGCGCGCCGCGGTGACGGCCGTCTATGACGAACTGATCCGTCCGGCGGTGCATGACAAATGGTGAACGAACCGGCACCTGCCCCGCGACTCAAGGGTTGGCTCCCGATGACTCTCGGAGTGCTCGGGATCGTCATCGGTGCGGTATGGACACTTCAGGGCCTCGACATTCTCACCGACAGCAAGATGAGTGGGAATGAAACCTGGGCAATTGTCGGACCAATCGTGGCGGCAGTCGGTCTGATCTTGATCGTGGTTGGTGTTCGAGTCCGAACCCGATCAAGAGAGAAAACTCAGACTGATTAGGCCGCGCTAAACAGGAATGGAAAAGCCCCGCACTCGCGACGAGTGCGGGGCTTTGTTCCGATCGGAGCCGATCTCCGCCAGGCGATCGGCAGCCGGCCGCGTGGGCCGGCGGTAGTGTTCACTGCAGTGGGCGAACCTGCTCCGCCTGCGGGCCTTTCTGCCCCTGGGCGATCTCGAACTCGACCCGCTGGTTCTCCTCCAGAGTGCGGTAGCCGCTCATCTGGATGGCCGAGAAGTGGACAAACACGTCAGCACCCCCGCCGTCGACGGTGATGAAGCCGAAGCCCTTGTCCGCGTTGAACCACTTCACGGTTCCTTGCGCCATACTGAACTCTCCCTCTGAAAATGCCGGCCCTCACTGCCTGGGCCGATGACCGTTTTCGAGCAGCGGCGCCGTGAGGCGGACCTTCCAGAGGACGTCCCAATCCGCCCGGCCTCGTTCACACCAGTCGGTCTGCGACACCGGCCGGTATCCCGTGGTCTGGCGGAAGCAGCAAACCACATACGCAAAAACTGGGCACACTGTACCTGAAAAGCGGGCCGCAAAGCTGCCCCCCGACCAAATCGCATAAACGTCGGCAGATGCGGAAAAGACCCCCCGCTTCGCTCTCGCGATGTGGGAAACGGCACCGATCAGTACCGCGTTAGTCCGGCCATTGACCAGTCAGTTTGCGCACTCCGGCGGCGCCACCGCGATCGACGGCGGCCTTCACGAGCGCGAAGATCGCACCCTGGATGGCGGCGGCCGCGAGCACCTCGCCCCAGCCGCGGTCCTCGTCGGTGGCGTTCGGGGCGTCGTCGTCGCCGGACGCGACCCGCCAGACCTCCTTGAAGACGAAACCGGCCAGCGCACCGCCGGCGATGCCGAGCAGCAGCCCGACCGGCTTGTACGCGACCTTCGAGATCTTGCTCACCGCTTCCTCCCACGGATGATCAGTACGACGCCGACCAGGGCGGCCACCCCGGCGACAACCAGCGCGAGGGGCACCGGGCTGGTGCGCACCCGCTGCTGCGCCTCACCGGCCGCCACCCGGACCCGCTGCTTGGCGTGCTCGACCTGGTCGAGAGCGCGGGCCTTGACATCGGCCTTGGCGGCCAGCGCCTGCACCGTCTCGCCGAGCTCGGTGCGGGTCTGCTGGATCTCCGCGCGCAGCTCCTCGATGGTCGGTTTCGGCTCGGTCGGTTTCGGTTCAGTTGTCTTCTCGCTCATGCCCGGCTCCCTTTGACCGCGTGCTTGACCTCGTCGACGTCGGCCTTGACGCTCTCGATCGCGGCCGTCGGCTCCGGCGGCACCGCCTTGGTCACCTGCTTCTTGCCGAACAGCGCCAGGACGCCGGCGATCAGGAACAACGTCACCGTGACGATCAGAGCGGCCAGCCAGAGCTCCAGGAACAGGTGGAGCACGATGATGAGGGTGGCGACCATTGCGCCCACGCCGTACAGGGCGAAGACGCCGCCGGTGCCGAACAGGCCGACCCCGATCCCGGCGTGTTTACCCTTCTCGGTGAGCTCGGCCTTGGCCAGCGCGATCTCGTCGCGGACGAGCCGGGATATCTGTTCGCTCGCCCGCTGCACCAGCTCCCCGGTGGACTGCTCGGCAACGGGCCGGGACGGACGACTGTTCAGGACATCGGCCATCGGATCCCCCTTTCCTGTCCCGGTTTATGCCCTGGCCACCGGGCCGTCAATCCTCCGGTGCGAAACCCGCCATTCAGCGCCGGACGGTCGGTTCCTCCGGCCCGGCGAACTGCGCGCCGCGGGCCTGCCCGTCGTGGTCGCCGGAGAAGACCCGGGCGTCGCCGGGGGCGTCCGGCTCGGCGGCCGGCAGCGGCGCGGCCGGGCGCGGGACCGTGGTACCGGCACTGGTGCCGGTGGTGAGCACGTCCGCCCGGACCCGCGGCAGGGTGTCCCGCTGGTGCTGCCACACGTACCCGACCAGGCGCTCGCGCACCAGGCAGCGCAGATCCCACAGGGCCGGTGCGTCGCCGGCGCTGACCAGCGCCCGCAGCCGGATCTTGCCGTCGATCGCGGCGGTCACCTGGAGCACGCAGACCCGGCCGTCCCACAGCTCGGTGCCCTCGCAGATCGCCCGCAACTCGGCGCGCAGCGGCTCGACCTCGGTGGACCAGTCCACGTCGATCTCCGCGGTGCCGAGCACCGCCGAACCGGTCCGGGTCCAGTTCTGGAACGGCTTGGTGGTGAAGTACGAGGTGGGCAGCAGCAGCCGGCGGTCGTCCCAGACCTGCACCGCCACGTAGGTGAGAGTGAGCTCCTCGATCCGGCCCCACTCCCCCTCGACCACCACCACGTCGTCGACCCGGACCGCGTCGCTGAACGCGAGCTGGAGGCCGGCGAAGACGTTGCCCAGCGTGCTCTGCGCGGCCAGGGCCGCGATTACGCTGATCACACCGGCCGAGGCCAGCAGGCTGGCACCGAGCGTCCGGATGCCCGGGAAGGTCATCAGCACCACGCCGAGGGTGAGGATCACGATGGCCGCCACGGTGACCCGGCGCAGGATCACCACCTGGGTCTTGAACCGGCGGCGTTTGAGGTTGTCCGGCACGTCGGTGCGCCACCGGCTCAGCGCGGCGTCCTCCAGCACCAGCAGCAGCGCCGCGATCAGCCAGGCGACGGCCGCGATGAACGCGATCACCAGAGCGTGCAGCACGCCGCCGCGGCCGGGGAACTCCCCGGCCGCGGCGCGGATCGCCTGTTGCACGGCGAAGATGGTGACGGCGGCCAGGAACGGCTTGTGTGCCGTGCGGGCCAGGTCGGCGGCCAGTTCCGACTTGCGGCCGGCCCGGGTCAGCAGCCAGTGGACGATCTCAACGACCACGATCGCGGCGCCCGCCGACACCACGACCGCCAGGACGGCGTTCATCACATCACGCACTCGTCTCTCCTCCGCAAAAATGAAGGGGGGATCAGCGACCCAGCTTGCCCGGGCCATCGATCCCCGCAACCCTCACCCGCGGAGGTTTAGGTATGCCTCACACTTTCCGGTACTTGGCCTGTGCGAAGCAGTAGACGCCGAACGCCGCGATGCCGAGACCGATCAGGGCCAGCAGCCAGACGCCGTAGGCGTGGCCGGCCAGGGTCTTAAGCGCGGCGTCCAGGCCACGGGCCTTCTCCGGGTCGTAGTCGATGGCCGCGAAGACCAGCAGAATCCCGGCGATCCCGTAGGCGGCGCCCTTGGCCATGTAACCGGCCCGGCCGAGCCGTACGGTGTTGGTCCGCACCGACTGGGTCATCTCGTGCGTGTTGAGGTGCTTCACGAACTTCTTCTGGTAGCCGTACCAGAGGATGCCGATCCCGACACCGACCACCACGAGGCCGATCAGCGCGACCAGCCAGCGGCCGCCGGTGGACTCCATCAGGGCCGCCGACTTCTTCTGCTCGCTGTCGGCGAACGAGGCGTTCGCGCCCTGGATGACCTTGTAGGCCGTCCAGGCGAACCAGATGTAGAGAATCGCGCGGAAGCCGGAGAGGACGCGTTCGAACATGGCCTGGCGGTCCCGCGGCCCGCTCTCGCCGATCGCGGCCTCGAAGGCCTGCCAGATCGCCATGCCGGCCAGGCCGACGGCGATCACGATCAACAGGAACTTGCCGAACGGGGCCCGGGCAATGGTGTGGAGTGCGCCGGACTGATCGGTGTCCTGGCCGGAGCCCTGGAACGCGACCTGGAAGGCGATCCACGCGAACAGCAGGTGGATGATGCCGTAACCGACGAAGCCGGTGCGGGCCACGTACTCCAGCGGCTTGCTGTCGGCGGCCCGCGAAGCGGTGTGTTTGACGTTCGAGGTGGCGGAGGACATGCCTCCTTCATTGACCGAACGTGAAGTTCCGCAAACCTAGTTTCGTGCCACCTGGAAACTCACGGTCGAGCCGGTCACCTCGTCGAGGGACACCGACAGCCCGCCGACGTCCACCGCCTGCTGGCCCTTGGTGAGGCTGATCTGCTCGCCGGCTATGTCCAGCGTCACCGTGTCGGCGTCGGCGCTGACGAACTTGGCCTCCACGCCGAACACGCTGGCACTCGCGTTCACCTCTTTCTCCATCGTGACGGTGCACTGGTCGAGACCGCAGTCGACGTTGTCGCTGCAACCGGCGAGGAGCGCGAGGCCGAGAATGGCCGAGCTGAGAGCGGCGGCGAGCCGCGGGGTGGGCTTGAGCACGCTTCCAGGGTACGGGCAGTAAGCCAGCCTAGGCTGGAGGCGTGAGTGAGATCGATCTCCGAGAAGACCCCGGCGGCAAGCGGTTCGAGCTGCTGGTCGACGGCGAGGTGGGTGGCCACGCGGCGTACCGGCTCCGGGACGGCGTCGTGGTGATCACCCACAGCGAGGTGGACCCGAAGTTCCGCGGCCGCGGGCTGGGCGGCGAACTGGCCCGGCGCACCCTCGACGAGCTCCGCACCCGCGGCGCCCGGGTCTATCCGGCCTGTCCGTTCTTCGCCCGTTTCGTAGCCGACCACCCGGAGTACGCCGACCTGGTGGAATGACGCTCAGGGCGCCCGGCATGCGCGGGCGCCCTCCCCCGTTGAGCGGGCGCTCCACTTCGGATCGCCCGGTGTCAGCATGCTGACCTTGGCGTTCCCGCGCGCATACCGGCCGCATACTGGCCTGGTGGGCGATCGACAACTGTCCCTGCTGGTGCTCGGGCCGTTCCAGCTGGCGATCGACGGGACACCGGTCACCGTCGCCCGCACCAAGACCCGGCTCACTCTCATCGTGCTGGCGCTGCACGGCAACGAACCGGTCGCCGTCGACCACCTCGTCGACCTGCTGTGGGACGAGTCGCCGCCGGCGTCGGCCCGGGCCAACCTGCGCAACTACCTCACCGAGGCGCACCGCCTGCTGCCCGCCCGCGCCGACGGCCGGCCCCGGCTGGAGCGGGCGCCCGGCCGGGTCACCCTGCACGTCGATCCGGACGAGTTGGACGTGCTGCGCTTCGCCGCCGAACTGGCGGCCGCCCGGCGGCACCGGGACGAGGGCGCCGGCCGGCTCGCGGTGGACGCCTACCAGCGGGCGCTCGACTGCTGGCGCGGTCCGGCGGCGGGTGGTCCGGATGCGACCGGACCGGTCGGTGCCCAGCTCGACCTGCTCGATTCGGCGCGGCTGGACGCGTACGACGAATGTGTGCAGTTGAAGTTGACCTTGGGTGCGGAACCCGGCGACCTGACCGTGCTCCGCGAGACGCTGGCCCGGCACCCCTATCGGGAACGCACCTGCGCCAATCTGATGACCGCGCTGTACCGGGCCGGGCAGGCGGCCGAGGCCCTCGAACTCTACCGCCGCACCGAGCGCGCGCTGCGCGACGATCTGGGCGTCAACCCGGCCCCCGAGCTGGAACGGCTCCATCAGGCCGTGCTCCGGCACGACCCGGCGCTGGCCGGCACCACCACGGTTCCGCTGCGGCGCGGACCCTGGCAGGCGCTGCCGCTGCCCAGCCCGTTCGTGCCACGCCCGGCCGAATTCGACGCCGCGACGGCCGGTCTCGCCACCGGTCCCGCGGTGGTCCTGCACGGGCTGGCCGGCGCCGGGAAATCAGCCCTGGCCACCGCGATCGCGCACGCCCGCCGGCCGGATTTCCCGGACGGCTGCCTGTACGCCAACCTCAACGGCGCCGACGCCCGGCTGCCACCGGCCACCCCGCGCGACGTCATCGCCCGGTTCCTGCGGGCCCTCGCGGTGCCCGGCCCGGTGCCGGCCGATCTGGACGAGGCGGCCGCCGCGCTGCGCTCGCACCTGGCCGGCCGGCGGATCCTGCTGGTGTTGGACAACGCGGGCTCGGCCGAGCAGGTGCGCCCGCTGCTGCCCGCCGACCCGTCCTGCGCGGTCGTGGTCACCTCGCGCCGCACACTGGCCACCTTGGACGCCGCGCACGTGGCGGTCGGCAAGCTGCCGGACGCCGAGGCCCTCGTCCTGATGACCCGGTTGCTGGGCGAGGAGCGCGCGGCCACCGACCCGGACGCGTTGCGGCGGCTCGTGCGGGCCTGCGGTCACCTGCCGCTGGCGCTGCGGATCGCCGCGAGCCGGCTGATCAGCCGGCCGGACTGGCGGCTGCGCGAGCTGGCCGACCGGCTCGAGTCCGAGCACCGCCGGCTGGACGAGCTGCAGGCCGACGACCTCGACGTGCGGGCCGGCTTCCTGGTCAGCCACGCGGCCCTGGCGGCCGAGCCGGCGGCGGCCACCGCGGTGCTGCTGTTCCGCCGGCTCGGGCAGGTGGACGCGGCCGACGTGACCGCCGCGGCGGCCGCGGCGCTGCTCGACCGGGACGAGCACACCGCCGAGCGGGCCGCCGACCGGCTCTGCCGCGACCACCTGCTGGAGCGGTCCGGCCCGGACCGGTACCGCTGCCACGACCTGCTGCGGATCTTCGCCCGGGAACAGGCGGCGCTGTCGCCCGGCGACGACCGGGACGGCGCGGTGCGGCGGTTGCTGCTCTGGTACTCCGGTGTGCTGCTGGGCGCTAACCGGGTGCTCTACCCCGGGCGGTACCAGACCCCGGAACGGGCCGCGGCCACCTTCGCGCACCGCGACGACGCGCTGCGCTGGCTGGAGGCCGAGCGGGACAACATCATCGCGATGCTGCGGCACGCCGGCGGCGAGGCCCGTCCGCTGGTGCTGGCCCTGGCCATCGACCTGGGCCCGTTCCTGAACTCGTGGGGGCATTGGCCGGTGCTGTCCGAAGTCGCCGCGCTGGCGCTGCGGCTGGCCGAGGAACTGGGCGACGACCGAGCCCGGGCCGACGCCTACGGCCAGCTCGGCTCCGCCCGGCTGCGGGCGGGCGACGAGGCCGGCGGCGGCGAGTGCTTCGCCCGCGCGCTGGAGCTGTACCGGGCGCTGGGCGACCGGACCGGCGAGTGCCGGTCGCTCAACAACCTGGCGATCTATCATCGCCGGCTGGGCGATTACGGCACCGCGGTGGCCCATCTGCACGAGGTGATCGAGGTACGCCGGCAGATCGGTGACCGGCGCGGCGAGGCCACCGCGCTGGACAACCTGGGCCTGATCTACCAGTCGATGGGTCACTACCCGGAGGCGATCGCGGCGCACGAGGAGGGCCGCCGGCTGGTGCAGCGGCTCGGCGACCCGTCGCTGGAGGCGCTGATCGTGCTCAACCTCGGTGAGACCGTACGCCTGGCGGCCCGCCCCGGCGACGCGGCCGACCTGCTGCGCGAGGCGACCAAGCTGGCCCGCGAGACCGGTAACCGGGCGGCCGCCGCGGAGGCCCTGACCAGTCTCGCCAAGGTGCTGGCCGGTCAGGGCCTGGACCGCGAGGCGGAGGCCTGCCGCCGGGAGGCCGCCCTACTGACCTCAGACGGCTAACGGCAGCGGGGCCGGCGCCGGCACGCCCACGCCGGCGATCGCCTCGGCCGCGGCCAGACCGTTGGCCCGGGTCGCGCCATAGGTGGCGACATGCACCCCGCCGAGCACCGTCACCGGCACGCCCATCTCGACCACGATCGCGTCCGGCCGTTCCGCCAGCACCCGGCCGAGCACGTCGGACAGCCACGCGTGCCGGTGCACGTCCCGGGTCACCAGCACGAGCGGCCGGCCGGTCGCGCCGAGCAGCACCGCGGCCGCCGGGTCGCCGAGGTCGGCCAGGTCGTCGGCGGTGAGCCGGACCGAGGTGGTGCCGGGCAGCAGGTCGTCCAGCGGTGCGCCCACTCCCCACGGGGTCTCGGCGCCGATCGCGATGTTGCGTGGCGGGGCGAACTCGACCACGTGCGCGGGCCCGGCGACCGGCAGCCCGGCGGCGCCGTCCGCGACGGTGACCCGGAGCGCGCGGCGGGCCGCGTCGAAGCCGACACCCGCGGTGCGGACCGCCTCGGACCGCCCCCGGCCGGCCGCGTCGGCGACCTGCCGGGCGCCGGTGCGGGTCTGCTGGCGGGTGGTCCAGGCGCCGAGCCGGCGGACCCGGGTGGCGGCCTCGTGCAGCCGCTCGGCGGGCAGGTCGCCGGACCGGACCGCGGCCACGATGGCGTCCCGCAGCCGGATCGCGGTCTGCTCGTCGGCGTTGTCGCCGCCCACGCAGATCGCGTCGGCGCCGGCCGCGAGGGCGCGCACGGTGGCACCGGCCAGCCCGTACTGCCGGCGTACCCCCTGCATCTCGATGCCGTCGGTGACCACCAGGCCCTGGAAACCCAGCTCCTCGCGGAGCAGGCCGGTCAGGATGGCCCGGCTCAGGGTGGCCGGCAGGTGCTCGTCGTAGGCCGGCACCAGCAGGTGCCCGGTCATCACGACCTGGGTGCCCGCCTCGATGGCGGCCCGAAAGGGGCGCAGCTCGCAGGCGTCCAGCTGGGCGCGGTCGCGGGCGATCAGCGGCAGGGCGTGGTGCGAGTCGTCGGCGGTGTCACCGTGACCCGGAAAATGCTTGGCGCAGGCCGCCACGCCGGCGTCCTGCAGGCCACGGACGAACGCCGCCGCGTGCCGGGCCACCAGGTCAGGTTCGGCCCCGAACGCCCGTACGCCGATCACCGGGTTGTCGGGGTTGCTGTTGACATCGGCGTCCGGTGCGTAGTTCAGGGTGATGCCGGCGTCGGCCAGCTCGGCACCCAGGTCACGCGCCACCGCCTCGGTGAGGTCCACGTCGCCGATCGCGCCCAGCGCCAGGTTGCCCGGCCGGGAACTGCCGTGCCGGGACTCGAACCGGGTGACGTCGCCGGCCTCCTCGTCGATCGCCACGATCACGTCGGGGTGTTCCGCCCGCAGCTGCGCGGTCAGCGCGGCCACCTGGGCCGGCGACTCGACGTTGCGGGCGAACAGCGCCACCCCGCCGAGCCCCTCGCCGAGCCATCGCCGCACCCAGTCGGGAGCGGCGGTGCCGGCAAAGCCCGGCTGGAGCACTGTCGCGGCGAGCTCCGCCAATTCGCCTTGGTTGGGCATGGGCCCCCGTACCTCCGGTGACGTCGTCGCGCGCTCGTGGGAGCGCACCCAGTGTTCGTGCCGACCTATGGTCACATCACCGCCGGTATATAGTCAACAAACCTTCCTATTAGGCGGGAGTCGATAGCATGTCCGCGTGACGGGAGTCGACTGGTCCGAGATTCATGCCGTCCGCCTGCTCGGCGTGGCTCTGGCGTTCCTGATCCTGCTGTGGGCGATCCGCCGCATGTTCGGAGGCAGGAAATAGCTGTTTGCCGGGGGGTTCTTCGGGGCACCATGGCCGCGCCATGAAGCTTCCCGTGTACGGCCCCCGCCTGCGCCGCGTCGCCCGCCAGCACTTCGGGTGGCCCTCCCTGCGCCCCGGTCAGTTCAAACCGATGCGCGCCGTCCTGCGGCGCCGCGACGCCCTCGTGGTGCTGCCCACCGGCGCCGGCAAGTCGGCGATCTACCAGATCCCCGCCGTGCTGCTGCCCGGGCCCACGATCGTGGTCTCGCCACTGCTGGCCCTCCAGCAGGACCAGATCGCCGCGCTGAACGAGCGCGACGACCCCAAGATCCGGGCGGTGCGGGTGAGCTCGGCCGAGACCCCGAACCAGCAGCGCGAGGCGATCCGGGAGATCCGCGAGGGCCGCGCCGAGTTCCTGTTCATCACCCCCGAGCAGCTCAGCAACCCGGAGCGGCTGGCCGAGGTCAAGGCGCTCAAGCCCGGCCTGGTCGCGATCGACGAGGCGCACTGCATCTCGGCCTGGGGACACGACTTCCGGCCGGACTTCCTGGCCCTCGGCGAGCTGATCAAGGGCCTGGGCCGGCCGCCGGTGCTGGCGCTCACCGCCACCGCGTCGCCGCCCGTCCGCGAGGACATCATCGAGCGGCTCGGCCTGCGTAAACCCGAGATCCACGTCTCCGGGCTGGACCGCCGCAACCTGTTCCTCGAGGTCGCGTACTGCCCCGACGAGGACTACCGCTGGCGCCGGCTGACCGCCCTGATCGACGCCACCCAGCCGCCCGGCATCGTCTACGTCGCCACCCGCCGGGCCGCCGAGGAACTGGCCGAGAAACTCACCGAGGCCGGCTACAACGCCCAGCACTACCACGGCGGCATGGCGGCCGGCCCGCGTGAACAGCGGCACGAGGACTTCACCGCCGACAAGATCGACATCATGGTCGCCACCTCGGCGTTCGGCATGGGCATCGACAAGCCGAACATCCGCTGGGTGGCCCACGTGGCCCTGCCCGACTCCCCGGACAGCTACTTCCAGGAGATCGGCCGTTCCGGCCGCGACGGCGAACAGGCGCACGCCCTGCTGCTGTGGCGCGCCGAGGACGAGGCCATCCAGCGCTTCTTCGCCGGCGGCTCCCCCGACGAGCAGGAACTGCGCGCCCTGGCGGCGGCACTGCGCAAGGGCCCGCAGACCAAGACGGCGTTGAAGGACAAGACCGGCCTGGGCCCGCGCAAGCTGGGCCAATACCTCAACCTGCTGGAGCAGGCGAACGCCGCGGTCCCCGGCAGCGGCACCAAGATGACGGTGCCGAACTTCGCCCCGCTGCCCGCGGCCGCCGCCCGGAAGGCCATCGAGATCTTCGAGCGCCAGCAGGTGGTGACCCGCTCCCGGACCGACATGATGCGCGCCTTCGCCGAGACGACGAACTGCCGGACGCAGGCCCTGCTGGCGTACTTCGGCGAGGCGTTGCGGCAACGCTGCGGCCACTGCGACAACTGCGCCCGCCCGACTCCCCGCCCCAGCGCCCGCTCGCGGGCGGACAAGCGCAGGAAGCCCCTGCCGTTCGCCGTGCACAGCCGGGTCAAGCACGGCGAGTGGGGCGCCGGCATGGTGATGGGCTACGAGGACAACCGGATGACGGTCCTTTTCGACGAGGTCGGCTACAAGACCCTCTCGGTCCCGGTCGTGATCGAGAACGAACTGCTCACCGCTCACTCCGCCTGACCGCCGGGCCCGAACGGGCCCGGCCATGTGCTTGCGGTACCCCTAGGGGGTATAGGTATAGTCGAGGCATGAACACCTCAGCGCGACTCGGCGCGTTCGGTTTGGGGCTCGCGGTCGTCTTCACCGCCGCCCTGGGTCTGGGACGCGCCGTCGGACCGGAACCGGCGCCGGCCGCCACCCATGACCAGCACGGCACCGCCGGCGATCAACCCGCCGGCAAGGAGCTGCTGCCCGCCGGACTGCAGGTGAGCGAGGGCGGCTACCAACTGCTGCCGCTGACCGGCGAACTGTCGACCGGTGAACCACGGCCGTTCCAGTTCCGCATCGTCGGCCCCGACGGCACCCCAGTGACCGCCTACACCACCAGCCACGAGAAAGACCTGCACCTCATCGTGGTGCGGCGCGATCTGTCCGGCTTCCAGCATGTGCACCCGAGGCTGGCCGCCGACGGCACCTGGTCGATCCCGCTCGCCGTCGCCACCCCCGGCCAGTACCGGGTGTTCGCCGACTTCCGGCCGGCTGGACACGACGGGCTCACCCTGGGCACGGACATCCCCGCCCCGGGCGACTACCGGCCCCGGCCGATGCCACCCGCCGAGACCACCACCACGGTCGACGGCTACACCGTCACCCTCACCGGTACGCTGCGGCCGGGCGCCTCGTCCCAGCTGACGCTGTCGGTGAGCAGGGACGGCAAGCCGGTCACCGACCTGCAGCCGTACCTCGGCGCCTACGGCCACCTCGTCGCCCTGCGCGGCGGCGACCTGGCCTACCTGCATGTGCATCCCGACGGAACGCCCGGCGACGGGCGGACCGCGGCCGGGCCGGGGATCACCTTCCACGCCGACGTGCCGTCCGCCGGCACCTACCGGCTCTACCTGGACTTCCAGCATGCCGGGAAGGTGCGCACCGCCGAGTTCACCGCGATCGCCGGCACCCCGTCCCCGGCTCTCCTGCCCCCGGCTCCCCCGTCGCCCGCCCCCACCGGGCACGGGTCCGACGGCCACACCCACGACTGAGGAGGAGCGCCATGGCGACAGTCCGGCCGCTGCAACAGGCGCCGAACCAGATCGAATTGTCGATCGGCGGGATGACGTGTGCCTCCTGTGCGTCGCGGATCGAGAAGAAGCTCAACCGGATGGACGGGGTCACCGCAACCGTCAACTACGCCACCGAGAAGGCTTCCGTGGCGTACCACGACGGGGTCACGCCCGACGACCTGATCGCCACGGTCGAGAAGACCGGTTACACCGCCGCCCTGCCCATGCCCGCACCCGACGACAGCCTGCGCAGCCTGCGTATCCGGCTTTTCACCGCGATCGTGCTCAGCGTTCCGGTCGTCGTCCTGGCCATGGTGCCGGCCTGGCAGTTCACCCACTGGCAGTGGCTGTCGCTGACCCTCGCGGCACCGGTCGTCGTCCACGGCGGCCTGCCCTTCCACCAGGCCGCGTGGACCAACCTGCGACACGGCGCCGCCACCATGGACACCCTGGTGTCGCTGGGCACCCTCGCCGCGTTCGGCTGGTCGCTGTGGGCGCTGTTCTTCGGTACGGCCGGGACGCCGGGCATGACGCACCCGTTCACCCTCGACATCACCCGGACCGACGGCTCCGGCGCCATCTACCTGGAAGCCGCCGCCGGCGTCACCACGTTCATCCTGGCCGGACGCTACTTCGAGGCCCGCTCCAAGCGCCGCGCCGGCGCCGCCCTGCGCGCCCTGCTTGAGATCGGCGCCAAGGACGTCACCGTGCTGCGTGACGGCAGCGAGCGGCGCATCCCGATCGCCGACCTGGCGGTAGGAGACGTGTTCGCCGTCCGGCCGGGCGAGAAGATCGCCACCGACGGCGTCGTCGAGGACGGCGCATCCGCGGTCGACGCCAGCATGCTCACCGGCGAATCCGTGCCGGTCGAGGTGGGCCCCGGGGACGCGGTGGTCGGCGCGACCGTCAACGCCGGCGGCCGCCTGGTGGTGCGCGCCATCCGGGTCGGCGCCGACACCCAGCTCGCGCAGATGGCGAAGCTGGTCGAGCAGGCACAGACCGGCAAGGCCGCCGCGCAGCGCCTCGCCGACCGGATCTCCGGCGTCTTCGTTCCGATCGTGATCGCCTTGGCCGCCGCCACACTCGGCTGGTGGGTCGGCACCGGCAGCGGCTGGACGGCCGCGTTCACCGCAGCCGTGGCCGTGCTGATCATCGCCTGCCCGTGCGCACTGGGCCTGGCCACGCCGACCGCGCTGCTCGTCGGCACCGGCCGCGGCGCCCAGCTCGGCATCCTGATCAAGGGCCCCGAGGTGCTCGAATCGACCCGTACGGTGGACACGATCGTGCTGGACAAGACCGGCACCGTCACCACCGGCCGGATGACCCTGGCCGATGCCGTCCCGGCGCCCGGACAGGACCGCGAGGAACTGCTGCGACTGGCCGCCGCGGTCGAGGCCGCCTCGGAACACCCGATCGCGCAGGCCATCGTCCGCGCCGGCGCCGACCGGTCCCCGCTGCCGCCGGTCACCGGCTTCGCCAACCTGGAAGGCCTTGGCGTCACCGGCACCGTCGAGGGGCGCACCGTGCTGGTCGGCCGGCCGCAGTTGCTCCGCGACCGCGGCTACCGCGTGCCTGCGGAGGTCGAGCAGGCGATGGTCGCCGCACAGGCCGCCGGGCAGACTGCCGTCGTCGCCGGCTGGGACGGCGCGGCCCGCGGCATCCTCACCGTGGCCGACACGGTCAAGCCGACCAGCCGCGAGGCGATCACCGCACTTCGCCGGCTCGGCCTCACGCCCGTCCTGCTCACCGGCGACAACGAGACCGTCGCCCGGGCCGTGGCCGCCGAGGTGGGCATCGACGAGGTGATCGCCGAGGTGCTACCCGCCGACAAGGTCGACGTCGTCAAGCGGCTCCAAGCCGACGGCAAGGTCGTCGCGGCGGCCGGCGACGGGGTCAACGACGCGGCGATGCTGGCCCAGGCCGACCTGGGCCTGGCCATGGGCACCGGCACCGACGTCGCGATCGAGGCGTCCGACCTCACGCTGGTACGCGGCGACCTGCTCGCCGCCGTCGACGCGATCCGGCTGTCCCGGCGCACCCTGCGCATCATCAAGAGCAACCTGTTCTGGGCCTTCGCCTACAACGTCGCGGCGCTGCCCCTGGCGGCGGCGGGGCTGCTCAACCCGATGATCGCCGGAGCGGCGATGGCCTTCTCGTCGGTGTTCGTCGTCGGAAACAGCCTGCGGCTGCGCCGCTTCGCCGGCGTTAAACGCGTGGCAAGGCCCCGAGGATCGTCGTGGTGACGGTGATGCGTAGCGCCTCGTGCAGGTCGAGGTGGAACACGGCCAGCGCGGGGTCGGCCTCGTACACGGCGAGCACGCTGGCCGGTGGCGGGCTGTAGGCCGACAACGCGCCGGCCAGGACCATCACCTGCAGGCAGAAGAAGGTGGCACCGTCGCCCAGCTCCGGCACGTGCCGGCGGACCAGCTCGGCCAGCGCCCCGAGGCTCTCCAGGGAGTCCCGCTTGTGCCGCCGGACGACCTCGACCGAGACGTTGTGCTCCAGGACGCCGCCCTGCGCGTTGAACAGGTCGCAGAGCACCGGGCGGTCGGCCAGCGAGCGGCTGAGGACGTCGGCCAGCCGGCCCGCCCGGTCCACCGCGGGCCGGCCCGGGTCGACGCCGGCGGCCAGCTCGCCGGCCAGCTCCGCGAGCCAGTTGCGCAGGAAGTAGTCGAGCAGTTCGAGCAGCACCGCCTCGCGGGACTCGAAGTACCGCAGCACGTTCGACTTGGCCAGCCCGACCCGCCGGCTCAGCTCGTTGAGACCGACGTCCGCCACCGGCATCTCGTCGAGCATCGCCGCCGCCGTGTCCAGGATCGCCCGGCGCCGGATCTCGCGCTGCTCGTCGTTGCGCGCCCGCTGGAAAGACATGTGACCACCCTAACTTAAAGACCGCCGGTCTCTTGACAGCAGACCGGTGGTCTCTTAGCGTCGTCCCATAAGAGACCACCGGTACTTTGGGGAGGACATGATGGACTGGACCAAGCGCAACATCCCCGACCAGACGGGACGGGTGGCGGTCGTGACCGGCGCTAACACCGGCCTCGGCTTCGAGACCGCCCGGGCGCTCGCCGAGCGCGGCGCGTCGGTAGTGCTGGCCGTGCGGGACGTCGAGAAGGGCAAACAGGCCGCCGCCCGGATGCCCGGCGACGTCACCGTGCAGGAGCTGGACCTGACGTCGCTGGAGTCCGTCCGCGCCGCGGCCGCCGGCCTGCGCGCCACCCACCAGCACCTCGACCTGCTGATCAACAACGCCGGCGTGATGTACACCCCGAAGCAGATCACCCGCGACGGCTTCGAGATGCAGTTCGGCACCAACCATCTGGGCCACTTCGCACTCACCGGCCTGCTGCTCGACCGGCTGCTGCCGGCGCCCGGCTCCCGCCGTGGTGACGGTGAGCAGCGTCGGCCACCGCATCCGCGCCGCGATCCACTTCGACGACCTGCAGTGGACCCGGTCGTACAGCCGGGTCGGCGCCTACGGCCAGTCCAAGCTGGCCAACCTGATGTTCACGTACGAGCTGCAGCGGCGCCTGGCGGCCCACGGCACGACGGTCGCGGTGGCCGCCCACCCCGGCATGTCCAACACCGAACTGGCCCGCAACGCCCCGGCCGCGGTCCGCCTCCCGCTGACCTGGCTCGCACCGGCCATCACCCAGCCGGCGTCGAGGGGCGCGCTGCCGACGCTGCGGGCGGCCACCGACCCGGCCGTGCTCGGCGGCCAGTACTACGGCCCGGCCGGGGCGGGCGAGGTCCGGGGCTATCCCCGGCCGGTCACGTCCAGCCCGGAGTCGTACGACAAAGCCCTCCAGCAGCGCCTGTGGTCAGTCTCCGAAGACCTCACCGGCGTGCGGTTCCCGGCCTGACCCAGCTTGGGTAAGTACAGTCACCGCCGGTTAGTCGCCCTTCACATTGACGAACTGGCGCAGGGTCCGGCGTACCTCGACCAGGTCGCCGGCGTCCTGCATCACCACGTCGATCGGCTTGTAGGCCTGCGGGATCTCGTCCAGGAACGCGTCGGTGTCGCGGTACTCGATGCCCTTCATGGCGGTGCGCAGCTGGTCGCGGGTGAACATCTTGCGGGCCTTGGAGCGCGAGTGCTGTCGGCCGGCGCCGTGCGGGGACGAGTTCAGCGCGAGCGGGTTGCCCTTGCCCACGACCACGTATGACGCGTCGCCCATCGAACCCGGGATCAGGCCGGGGCGGCCCCTCTCCGCGTTGATGGCGCCCTTGCGCGAGAGCCACACCTTCTTGCCGAAGTGCGTCTCCTGCTCGGTGTAGTTGTGGTGGCACTGCACCCGCTCGACCTCGTGCACCGGGCCGCCGGCGAACTCGGCGAAGCACGCCACCACCCGGTCCATCATCTCGTCGCGGTTGGCCAGCGCGAAGTCCTGCGCCCAGCGGAGCTGGCGGATGTACTGCCAGAACTCCTCGGTGCCCTCGGCCAGGTAGGCCAGGTCGGGGTCCGGCAGGGTGATCCACCAGCGCTTCATCGCTTCCTGCGCCACCCTGATGTGGTACGAGGCGATCTTGTTGCCGACGCCGCGGGAGCCGGAGTGCAGGAACAGCCACACCGCACCGGTCTCGTCGGTGGACGCCTCGATGAAGTGGTTGCCGCTGCCCAGCGTGCCCAGCTGGAGTTCCCAGTTGCCGGCGTAGCGGCCCGGCTCGAAGCCCGCCTTCTCCGCCTTGCGGGTCAGCTCCTCGACCCGGGCCGTCGCCGTCACGGTCAGCGCGGTGTTGTACACGCCGGCCGAGAGCGGCACCGCGTTCTCGATCGCGGTCCGCAGCACGGACAGGTTCGCACCCAGTTCGTCGCGGTGGTACTGGGTGCGTACCGCGGCCATGCCGCAGCCGATGTCGACGCCCACCGCGGCCGGGATGATCGCCCCGATGGTCGGGATGACCGAGCCGACCGTGGCGCCCTTACCCAGGTGCGCGTCCGGCATCAACGCGATGTGCGGAAAGATGAACGGCAGCCGGGACGCCTTCTCGGCCTGCTCCAGCGTGCCGGCCTCGATCATGCTGGCCCAGTTCATCAGTCGCTTGTTGATCTGCTCCATCGGTCTTTCCCCCGTCGTAGGTACGGCGGTGAGGCTAGACGTTCACGAACGTGTCGCGCCGCCGAATAAACGGGTACCCCGCGACCCGGTGGGGTAAGAGGATCACACGTGTTCGACCCCATGAAACGTGAGGAACCTGTTGTGACCGACGAGCCGCTGTACACGTCGCTGGGCTTCACCGACGCCGAGTGGGGGCTGCTGGTCGGCCTGCCGCAGTCGGTCCTGACCGCGGCCAGCGTGGCCACGCCCGACAGCGCCCGCAAGACCCGCGCCGAGACCGCGGCCGGGCTGGACGTGATCGCCGACGCCCGGTTGTCGGCCAGTCCGCTGGTGTCCGCGGTGGCCGGCGCGATCGTCACCGAGGTGGCCGACCCCGACCTGGGCGAGGAGCCCCCGGTGATCGAGCCCGGCGACCCGATCGGCTACGCCGAGGACGTACTGGGCCGAGCCGCCGAGGCCAACGCTCTGCTCACCGCCAAGGCCGAGCCGGCCGACGCCGAGACGTACAAGCACTGGCTGGTCGAGATCGCCGAGAGCGTGGTGACCGCCGCCTCCACCGGCGGCGTCCTGGGTCTGGGCGGCGAGTCCATCACCGAAACCGAACGCGTCTTCCGCGACGACCTGGCCAAGGCCCTCGCCGACTGACACCCCCTCGGCAGGGCCCGCCGACCCTCGACCGGGCCCTGGCAGCGCGTCCATGCACGGTTGACGCAATGATTGCGTCATTCTACGCCGTAGCCGCGTCGAACTCCATCGAGGGCTTTCGGGTCAGCACCCAGGACGTCCAGGACCTGATGGACGGCGAACGCGACGTCGACGTGTCCGACGAGAACCGCGAGGAGACCCTCGCCTACCAGCGCATGATGACCTACGTGCAGTCGCTGCACGACGTCGCCGACTTCGAGTACAGCAAGGGACTGCTGAACGCCCTGCACTGGATGCTGCAGGGGCACCGCCACACGAAGCGCAAGCCAGCCGGTCAGTGGCGGGCGGGACCGGTCTACGTCACCGATCCCCGCGACCCGCAGGTCGCCGCATATACCGCCCCTGAGGCGGCCGGTGTACCCGCGCTGATGGCCGAACTGGTCGACTGGCTCAACGCCGGCGACGACGCCCACCCGCTGATCCGCGCCGCGATGGCGCACCTGCACCTGGTGTCGATCCACCCGTGGGCCGACGGCAACGGCCGGATGTCACGTTCGCTGCAGACGCTCCTGATCGCCCGCGAAGGAGTCCTCGCGCCCGAGTTCTCCTCGATCGAAGCGTGGTTCGGCCGGCCCGGCAATACCTGGGAGTACTACCGGGAACTCCAGCGGAGGGGCGCCGTCTATCGGCCCGACCAGGACGTCTCCGGCTGGGTCCGGTTCAACCTGACCGCCTACCACCAGCAGGCGCAGGCGGTCCGGCACCGGATGGACCGGTCGGCCGCTGTCTGGGAGTTGCTTGCCACCTTCGCGGACCGCGGCGGGCTGGACGAACGCGTCGTGTCCGCGCTGCACGACGTCGCGGTCGGGGGCCGGGTCCGCCGGACGCGATACGAGCAGGCCGAGAACCTCACGCTTCAGCAGGCCCAACGCGATCTGCGGGAGCTGGCCACGGCCGGCCTGCTCGCCCCGGTCGGCCGCACCCGCGCCCGCTACTACACCGAAGGGCCGCGCTTTCCCGCGGAAGTGCTGGACCTGGCACGGACGCCGTTCACGCTGGACTCGCCCTACCCTTGATCGGGTGAGCGTCGACGAGTACGCGCAGGTGCGGCCCAGTGCCGCTCTGCGCCCGTACGTCGCGTTCTACACCGGCTATCGGCAGCGCGGGCTGCCGCCGGCGAAGCATCGTGGGCTGCCCTCGCCGTACCTCACCCTGATTTTCACCATGGACGAGCCGTTGGAGATCGCGGCGCACCCGGACCCCGGGCAGCCGCCGGGCAGCTATCGGTCGCTGCTCGGCGGGCTGCATCTGCGGCCGGCGCTGATCACGCATCCCGGGCGGCAGTCGGGGCTGCAGGTGGCGCTGCGGCCGCACGGGTGCCGGGCCCTGTTCGGGCTGCCGGCGGCCGAGGTGGCCGGGCTCGACGTGGACGCCGCGGCGGTGCTCGGCGACGGGCTGGTGGACGAGATCCGGGACCGGGTGCGGTCGGCGGCGGACTGGCCGGGGCGGTTCGGTGCGCTCGACGCGGTGTTGCGCCGGCTGCCGCGGGAGGACCGGCCGGGGGTGCCGGCCGAGATCGCGTACGCGTGGCGCCGGCTGCTGGCCGGCACGGCGCCGGTGGCCGCGGTGGCCGACGAGATCGGGTGGAGCGGGCGGTATCTCACCGACCGGTTCCGGGCCGAGTTCGGCCTGCGTCCCAAGGAGGCGGCCCGGGTGGCCCGCTTCGACCGGGCCCGGTGGGCCCTGCGGCCCACCGGGCGTCTCGCGGATGTCGCGGCTCTGCATGGTTACGCCGACCAATCCCATCTGGTACGCGAGTTTCACGCGCTGGCCGGCTGCACGCCTTCCCGGTGGCTCGCCGACGAGTTCGGTTTTGTCCAAGCCGGGGCGGGCCGGCCGGACGAGGATCGGGCGTATGACTGATGACCGGACTCCGCCACCGCAGGTGTGGCCGACGCTGCGGGCCGCCGACGCCCGTGCCCTGATCCGCTTCCTGGTCGACGTGTTCGGCTTCGAGGAGACCGCCGTCTACGGCGAGGGCGACCGGGTGGACCACTGCCAGCTCAGCTGGCCGCCGGGCGGGGGCATCATGCTCGGCTCCGCCGGCCGCGGCGACGACGACAGGTGGGCGCTGCGCCCGGGCACGTTCGGCGCGTACGCGGTCACCGACGACGTCAAGGCGATCCACGAGCGCGCGGTCCGGGCCGGCGCCGAGATCATCCGCGAACCGGCCTCCACCGACTACGGCTCGTTCGAGTTCGCCTGCCGCGACCCGGAGGGCAACCTGTGGTCGTTCGGCACCTACCGCGGCGAGCCACGCGGCGGTTCCGCTCCGTAGCGCGGCACCGGTATTGTCGGCCCGTCCCCGACGCCCGGTTTCGACGTCTGTGACGGGATCGCTTCGTGACCAAGGTCTACCTCTCCGCCACCTACTCCGATCTGGTGGAGTGCCGCGCGGCATTGGCGCTCGCGCTGCGCCGCCTCGGCCTGGAGGACGTTTCCGCGGGTGCCTCGCTGGCCGAGGAGCGCCGGCCGCTGGCGAAATGCCTCGCCGGTGTCGGGGAGAGCGACATCTGCGTGGTCGTCGTGGCCTGGCGGTACGGCTACGTGCCGCCGGGCTCGGACCGGTCGATCACGGAGCTGGAATACCGGGAGGCGGTTCGGCTCGGCAAGCCCGTTCTGGTCTTCCTCCTCGACGAGGATGCGCCGTGGCCGCGTTCCTTCATGGACACCGGCCCGGCCGCCGCCCAGGTCGAGGCGTTCCGGGCCGGGCTCGAGGAGCGTCACCCGTGCGTCACCTTCCGCGGGCCGGGGGATCTCGGCACCGCGGTGACCGCGGACCTGACCCGCTTCCTGGCCTCGACCGGGCAGCCCGTCGGCGGGCTGGGCACGCTGGCTCCGGACACGCTGCGGCGCTACTACACGATGCTGCGCGTCGGCAATCTGAACCTGGATCTCGACGCGCTGACCCCGGCCGACTTCCTCCAGGTGCGGCTCGAGTCGGTCTTCGTGGAGCCGGCTGTCCGCGCCGGCCCGCCCGGGCCCGAGCGCGAGCTGTTCGAGGTCGTGGCCGATCCGGCGCACCGGCGGCTGGTGCTGCTCGGCGATCCCGGGGCAGGCAAGTCGACGGCCGTGCGTGCCCTCGTCATCGCCCTGGCGCGGACCGGCCGGCCGGCCGACGACAGGCTGGCGGCCCTGGACGGGCATCTGCCCACGCTGATCCCGCTGCGCGAACTGTCCGGCCAGGACGTGCTCGACTACCTGGACGTGCGCGGCCTGCACCGCGACGACCTGCTCGAATATCTGAACCGGGGCGGGCCGGCAGTCGCCTTCTTCGACGGCCTCGACGAAATCGCCGACCTGGACCTGCGGGCCCGGACCGCGGACCGGATCGACACGTTCGCCGAGCAGTTCCCGCAGGTACGCGTGATCGTCACCAGCCGGGCCGCCGGCTACCGTCCGCTGGCCGGCTTCGAGCATTTCACCATCCAGCGCCTCGACCAGCGCCGCAGCGACGAGCTGTGGGATCGCTGGCGCCGGTTGGGGCGGTCCGGCCCCGACCTGCCGCCCGCGGCCGCCGGCCCCGACCTGGCCGGCAACCCGCTGCTGCTCACCGTTCTGGCAATCATGGGGCAGGGCCGGTCGCGGGCCCGCGGGCCCGCGCTGGAGCAGGCCGCCGACGTGCTCCTCGACCACTGGGACGCCACCCGGCACCTCGGCGGGACCGATCCGGAACCGCCGGTGATCGCGGAGTTCCTGGCCGGACTCGCGGTCCGGATCTTCCCGGACGACAGCATCGCCCCGACGGATCTCGTCGCGCTCGCCGCGGCCCACCTGGCCGACCGGCTGTCGCTGGACGAACCGGGGTCGGTGGTAGCGGCCGAGACGATGATCCGCCGGCTCGAGGAGCGCAGCTTCCTGCTCGGCCGGGACGACGCGGAGAACTACCGCTTCACGCACCGCTCCTTCCTGGAGTTCTTCTGCGCCCGGGCCGTTGCCACCTGGCCGCTCGACCGGTTGACCGCCCTCTACACCGACCGCTGGGCGATCCCGGCCTGGCACGAGGTTCTCCGGCTGGTCGCCGGGAGACTGCCCGAGCGGGATGCCGCCGCGATGCTTCGCCTGCTCGCCGACGGGGCGGGCCAGTCGTGGCAGCCCGGCCCGCTCGATCCGCCGCCCGGCTACCTGGTACTCGCCGTCCGCTGCCTCGGCGAGGTGGACCGGTTCGAGTCCCCCGAGGTGAGAGCGGCCGCGCAGCACGTGCTGGGGCGGATCATCCTGCTGCTCGAGCACTGTGTGGCCATCGACGACCCGGCTACCGTGACCCTGATCGAGGACGAACTCGTCCCGGCGGTGAAGGCCTGCGGAGCCGCCTGGCCCCGGCGGCGCACCTATCTGGAGTGGTACCGGCGCCGCGGCGTACGGCTGCGGTGGGACGGTGTCGCCACGCCGGCCGCCCGGATCGCCGCGATCCTGGCCAAGGCGGCCGACAGTGTGCACGAACTCTTCGCCGACGAGCTTCGCACCGGCGATCCGGTCGCTCAGCGGGCCGCGATCGCCGGTCTGGCCACCCTGGCCCTCCGGCCGCGGTGGACTGCCACGGACACGCACACCCACATCCGCGCTCCGCTGCTTGCCCACGCACGCGGTGCCGAGGACGCCACGGTCCGCTCGGCGGCGCTGGTCGCGCTCGCGTTGTCGTTCGCGGACGACGATCCGACCAAGGACGCGCTGGTATGGGCCGCTCACCATGAGCGCGCGCCGGTCCGGGTCGTGGCCCTCGCCGTTCTGTCGCACAGCCGGGTCGAGCCGTTGATCGTCCAGGAGACCCTGCTCGAGGCCGTGCGCGATGCCGATCCGACGGTGCGGTTGGCCGCGGTCGTCGCGGCGGAGGGCGACGCCGGTGCCGAACCGGTACGGGTCGCCCTGCGCGAGCGAATACAGTCCGACCCTAGCGCCGCCGTCGTGTCCGCAGCCGTCGAGGCGCTCGGGCCCGGCGACGAGGACGCCGGCCCGCTGTTGCAGGCCCGGGTGCCCGGCGAATCGGACGGGTCGGTCCGCCAGGTGGGAGTCGCGTTCCTGGCGGACCGGGCCGGGTCCGATTTCTTCCGTGACCGGCTGAAAGCGGACGAGGACGAGGGCGTGCTCGGTATTGCCGCCAACGCACTCGCCACGCGGTTCGGCGCGGCCGACGAGGTCCGGGACATCCTGCTCGGCCGCCTGCGCACGGATACCGCGGCGAGCAGCCGGCTGGCCGTGGCCCGCACCGCCGCCGAGGTGCTCCCGGCCGACGCCGCCGTGCTCGAGGCGCTGGGCCATACCCTCCGCAACGATGAGGCGGCCGAGGTCCGGCGCGGTGTACTGGCCCTCATCCAGCACGTGCCCACGCTGATCGGGTGCGCCGGCACGGACCCCGACGAGGCGGTCCGGGCGGCGGCCGTGACGGCGCTCGGCACCGCCGACACCGACGACCGCCGGACCGTCGAGCTGGCCCTGGTCGCCGCGGTGTCCGACACGTCGCCGACGGTACGGGCCGCGGCCGTCACCGCACTCGGTGAGCAGGTCCTCCTGGCGCCCACCGTCCTTCTGCTCGGCCGGCTCGGCGAGGCCGACGCTGATGCCGCGGTCCGGGCTGCCGCCACCCAGGTTCTGGTCGCGCACGCCCTCGGCAGGCCGGAACTGGGCCGGATCAACACGGGGTTGGCTGCCGAGACCGTCCAGGAGGTGCTGGCGGATCTCGTCAGAGGTCCGCAAACAGACGAGCACTTCGGCGCGCGCCTCGTCGACCGGGTCCGAGTCGCAGCCGACCCCGCGGTGATCGAGGCCTTGGCGCTCACGTACGTCGATGCTTTCGGGCCGGTCGCACCGATGCGGGCGGCCCTGCTGGAGCGCACCAAGGACCCGGGCTCCCGGATTCGGGTGACGGCGGTGCGGCTGCTCGGCCGCCGGTACACCGAGGACGCCGAGGCCCGCCAGGTCCTGATCGACGCGGTGATGGACGGCGATCAGGCGGTGCGCGTGGCGGCCGCACAGGCCCTGTGCCGCGCCGCGACGGCCGACCACGACATCCTCGCTCTGGTCCGGGAACTGGCGGCGAACGCACCGGATCCGCTGGTCCGCGCGATCAGCGGGCAGGCGTTGACCTGGCTGCCGGACGCCGATCCGGCGCGGCTGCCGGACCTCCCGGTGCCGGAACCCGAACTCGCCGAGCCGGCGGCGGAAGAGCCGGTCGAGGACGACCTTCCGCAGGTCATCCTCAAGATCGATTCTGTCTTCCGGAGGAACGGGCCGCCGGTACACACCTTCGTCGAGCCGCCGGACTACGACCTGCTGCGGATGGCCCTACGGCAACCCGGCCTCGGCATCGTGATCGAGGGACCGACCGGCATCGGGAAGACCAGCCTGGTGCACGCGTGCCTCGAGGAGCTCCGGGACGAGGGATACCGGGTCGAGGAGTTGTCCGCCCGCGATCCCAGGCACCGGCCCCGGCTCCTGGAGATTCTCGGCGGCGATCACGACGGCACGGTGGCGGTCGACGACTTCCACCGGCTACCGGCCGAGCTGCGCGGCCGGGTCGCCGACTATCTCAAGCTGCTGGCCGACCGTGGCGACGAGGACCGCAAGCTGCTCATCGTCGGGATACCGGACACCGGCCGGAACCTGGTCCGGTTCGGACACGACCTCGGCACCCGGATCCAGATCTTCCAGCTGCCCAAGGTGGACGACGACCTGGTGCTGCAGATGATCCGGCGGGGCGAGAAGGCACTGAACGTGACGTTCGAGCAGGCGGGCCAGATCGTGCGGCAGGCGGCCGGCAGCCTGAACGTGGCGCAGATCCTCTGTCTGCACATCGCCCAGCTGAGCCGGATCGACCGGACCGCCGAGCAGCACATGGTCATCACCGACGGCATCGACCGGGCCATGCAATACCTCGACCGGGCCCTGCACGCGACCTACCAGGACGTGGTGCACCTGTTCTGCCGGCTCGACGGCGACAAGCGGCGCACCTGCGTCGACCTGCTGCTGCGGCTGGCCGGCACGGACGGCGTACTGGCCCTCGACGACGTGCAGCGGGAGGATCCCGCGGTGGCGCGGGACATCCGGACCGCAATCCTCGAACCGTTCCCGAACGGCTTCGAGGGACCGGTCGGCGATGTGCTGCGCCAGCATCTGTTCCTGGACCCGCATTCCCGGCAGCTCGTGGTGGAGAATCCACTCCTACTGTTCTATCTGCGGCAGCGCGAGCGGACGGCCCTGGTCCGGGCGACCGGCAAGCGCGACGAGGCGCCGCGGTCACAGATCTTCATCAGCTACAGCCACGAGGACGCCGACCTGCTGGCCCGGTTGCTCCGGCACATGACCCCGCTCGAGTCCCGGGGCCTGCTCGACGTGTGGGTCGACACCAAGCTCAACCCGGGCGACAGGTGGCGCGACGAGATCGAATCGGCGCTGGACCGGGCTCAGGTAGCCATCCTGGTGGTCAGCGCGAGCTTCCTGGCGTCGAAGTTCATCACCGAGGTCGAGCTGCCCCGGCTGCTGGCGGCGTCGCGGAGCGACGGCTGCCGGGTGTGGCCGTTGATCGCCGGGCACAGCGTGATCGCTGAGATCCCCGAACTGGCCGGGTTCCAGGCGTTCAACAAGCCGTCCGAGCCACTCACCAGCCTCAGCGAGGACGAGCGGGAACGGGTCCTCAGCAGGCTGGCCACCGAGACCCTGCGGGAGTTCGCCTCGAGTTGAGCCGGCCACACCCGGTGTCCGGCACCTACCGCGGCGAGCTCGGCCGGCGCGTTTCCCGCAGCCGGGCCCGGTCGGTGGCGCGCCGGTGTGCGTTCGCCAGCAGCCGGGTGAGGGCGGGCTCGGCGGCCGGGCCCGGGTTGAGCACGCTGGCCCAGCCGTGGGTGGCGTAGACCGGGTGCGGCACGATCCGGTCGAGGGCCGCGAAATCCACCTGGTCGCGGTGGTCGGGGAAGTCCTTGGGCGGATAGCCGAACACCTCTTCGAAGTGGATCCTGCCGAGCTCGACGTTGAGCCGGAAGACGCCGATCCGGTCCAGCCGGGACTCGTCGTCGAAGCCGGGCAGGTCGTGGCCCACGATGGTGGCGAACGGATTGCGCCGGTCCGGGCCCACGAAGTAGAACCGCTCGTCCCAGGCCATCTCGGGGGTGCCCGCCTCGGGGCCGCCGACCAGTTCGGCCACCTCGGGCAGCGCCGCCAGGCGGGCGGCCGTCTCCTCGGCCGCGGCCGGGAAGCGGTCGACGTGCCACACGGCGTCGCAGCCGGCGACCGTCGAGGCGTCCAGCGGGAAGTAGTCGGCCGCGCCGGGGCGGGCCGCGCGGTCGCGGTCGATGGCCGCGGCGTCGACGACGAGGTCACCGGACAGGCCGGCCTCGAACGTTCCGGCGGCCGGCTGGCCGAGGCCGAGAGCGACCGAGGCGCCCAGGCTGCCGGCCACGAACGCGTACCGGCGGCCCAGGGTCGCGGACACGGTCGCGCCGGCCGGCTGCCACTCCAGGTCCATGCCGGCCAGGTGCCAGGTGCTCGGGTGCCGCTGCAGGTGCCGGTTGTGGGCGAAGACCAGCGTCGGGCCGCGGCCGTGCTCGGCGACCCGGAGGTCCAGCAGGTTCCGGGCCATCCAGGCGTCGCGGACGCCGAGCAGCAGCGAGGTGCGCTCGGCACCGGGCGCCGGGTCGGCCGCGACGGCGTGGTAGCGCAGCAGCCACCGGGCGGTCTCGCCGTACAACCGGGCCCGCCGGTGTCCGGGCCCGGCCGGCCGGGTGTCGAGCAGGGTCAGCAGGTCGTCGGCGATGATCCGCAGGGTTACCGCGTCCGCGGACCGGCCCACCGACTTGGCGGCGTCCATCAGCGCCTCGGTCGAGCTCCACCGGGTGTCGTCGCCGATCAACCGGTCCAGGTCGGGGACCGCACCGCCGAGGTGGTCGCTCAGGTGCCGCAGGTACGGTCCGGGGCTGGGCGCGCTGACCATCTCGAGCGGCGCGTCGAAGCCGTGGAACGACAGCCGCTCGCCGGCCGGGACCGACTCGTTGTGGGTGCGCATCCAGGTCAGCAGCTCCCGGTTGGCCGCGACCTCGCCCAGCCGGTGGCTGAAGCCGGTGGCCAGCGCATCGTCGAGTGTTCCGGAGAAGCCGCGGACGTAGTCGTCGACGGCCAGCGCCGCGATCCGGTCGGACTCGACGGCGATGGAGCGGAACCCGTGGGCGACGAGCCGCTTGACGATGTGGTTGCGCAGGCGCGGGAAAGCCGGCTCACCGTGGGTCGGCTCGCCGAGCGCGAGCACCTCGAGGCCGGGCCGGGTTGCCAGGAAAGTCTCCATGGCTTTGACCGTATCGTTGAACTTGCTGTTGATAGTTTGGGCGGAGCCTAGCCCGGGAGGATGGCCTGAACCCTCAAAAGCTGGCAAAGGAGCACGGCATCTCGGCGCAGGCCGTGCGCAACTACGAGGCGGCCGGGGTGCTGCCGGCCGCGGGCCGCACCGCGAGCGGCTACCGGGTCTACACCGAGCGGCACGCCGGCGCGCTCGCCGCGTTCCTGGCGCTGGTGCCGGCGTACGGCTACCCGGCCGCGCGCACCGTCATGTGGGCCGTGCACCGCGGCGACCTGGACGCCGCGTTCCAGGCGATCGACGCCGGGCACGCCCAGCTGACCCGGGACCGGCAGACCCTGGACGCGGTCGAGTCGGCGGTGGGCCTGCTGCTCGACCGGCCGCCCGCCGACCGGCCGGACCGGCCGCTGCCGGTGGGGGCGGTGGCGCACCGGCTCGGCGTCACGGCCGCCGCGCTGCGCAAGTGGGAACGGGCCGGCATCCTCACCCCGCAGCGCGACCGGGCCGGCTACCGCGTCTATCGCGTCGCGGACGTCCGCGACGCCGAACTCGCGCACCTGTTGCGCCGCGGCGGTTATCCGCTGGCGCACATCGCGACCGTGGTGCGGCACGTGCAGGAGGCGGGCGGCGCCGAACCGCTGGCCGCCTCGCTGGCGGACTGGCGGCGCCGGCTGACCGCCCGCGGCCGCGCGATGCTCACCGCGGCCGCCCGGCTGGACACATACCTCGCTGCCGAGCCGCCGGCCGGCGACCCCGGCGCGGAGAAGCCGGGCCGGGGATCAGCGGCTTAGCAGTCCCTGCTCGAACGCCGCGGCCACGGCCGCCGCGCGGTCGCGGACGCCCAGTTTCGCGTACGCGTGCAGCAAATGGGTTTTGACTGTCGCCTCACTGATGAACAGCTGGGTCGCCGCCTCGCGGTTGCTGTTGCCCCGGGCGATGAGCGTCAGCACCTCGAGTTCGCGCTGGCTGAGCGGCTCCTTGCCGGGCGAGCGCAGCGAACCCAGCACCCGGCCGGCCACCGCGGGCGACAGCACCGACTCGCCCCGGTGCGCCGCCGTGACGGCCCGGAACAGCTCCTCGCGCGGGGTGTCCTTGAGCAGGTAACCGGTGGCGCCCGCCTTGATCGCGGGAAGCACGTCCCGATCGGTGTCGTAGGTGGTGAGCACCAGCACCCGGGCCCGCGAACCCTGCTCGCGCAGCGCCTTGATGGTGCTCACCCCGTCCATCTCGGGCATGCGCAGGTCCATCAGCACCACGTCCGGGTCCATCGCCCGGGCCACCGCCAGTGCCTCGCGCCCGTTGCCCGCCTCGCCGAGCACCCGGAACCGGTCGTCGCCCGCGAACATGCCGCGCAGGCCGTCCCGCACCACCGGGTGGTCGTCGACGATGACCAGGCCGATCATGCCGCCGCCCCGACCGGGATGGCGGGCACGCAGGCGGACAGCGCGGTGCCGGTACCGGGCTCGGACTCGATCTCGAGGGTGCCGGCGATCCGCAGCAGCCGCTCGCGCATGGCCGCCAGCCCGTAGCCGCCCTCGGCCGAGACCAGCCGCGGAACTTCCGGGTCGAAGCCGGCGCCGTCGTCCCGCACGTCCAAGGTCACCACGTCCTCCATGTAGGACAGCGTCAGCGCCACCCGGCCGGCCGCGGCGTGCCGGGCCACGTTCGCAAGCGCCTCCTGAGCCGTACGCAGCAAGGTTGTCTCGATCTCGGGCAGCAGCGCCCGCGGCGTGCCCGTCGTGATCAGCTCGGCGCTGACGTCGTGCAACCCGCTCCACGCCGTCACCACCTCGCCGATCGCCTCGGGCAGTTCGGCCGTGTCCAGGGTCTGCGGCCGCAGCGCCTGCACCGACCGGCGCGCCTCGGTGAGGCTGTCCCGGGCCAGCCGTTTCGCGGTGTCCAGATGCCGGCGGAAGTCGGCGGACCGGTCGGCCGCCGCGTCGGCCGCCTCGAGCTGGGTCACGATGCCGGTGAGGCCCTGGGCCAGCACGTCGTGGATCTCGCCGGCCATCCGCTGCCGCTCGTCGAGCACGCCCGCCTCCCGGGCCTGGATCAGCAGCTGGGCGTGCAGGCCGGCATTTTCCTGCACCACCGCGGCGAGCTTCTCGTTCGCCTCGGCCAGCTCGTCGATCATCATGGCCCGCTTGGTCGTCTGCCGGTCAATCCGGTCGGTCAGCAACGCCATCGAGTTGGCGATCACCAGGTTGAACAGCAGCACAATGCCGAAGAAGCCCCACGCCTCCGGCGCCGAGAGGATCCAGAAACCGCCGACCTGGGCGAGCGCGGTGGCCATCGCGGCGAACGTGTTACCGGCTATCTGCGCGATGCGGGTGCGGAACGCGAAGCTGGTGAAGAGGTAGCCGCACCAGCTGAAGAAGCCGAACAACGGGCTGCACCAGACCAGCGCGAAGGTCAGCACGGTCAGCCCGGCGAAGAAGACCACGGCGCGGCGGCGGTCGTCCCAGCGAGGCCGCAGGTCGACGAAGTAGAAGAGCCACGCCACGGTGACGGCGACCACGCTCGCGATCACCTGCCACGGTTGCCGCGGCGCCCCGATCGCGGCGCCGGCCGGCAGCAGCGCAACGGAACAGGCGAGGGCGGCGTACGGCAGGTGCAGCAGCTTGCGGTCGACCTTGTTACGCCACTGCTCCAGCCGCGCGATGTCCGACATCTGAACACCATCCTCCCCGTGAGCGCGTCAGGACCAGCGGAACAGCCGGGCCGACGCCACTCCGAAGACCGCCAGGTAGCCCACCAGAACCGTAACCGACAGCAGGTTGGGCCAGTGTCCCGTCATCGCCTCGTGCAGGGCCCGCTCCCCCGCGCCCAGCGGCATGAAGTCGCTGACCCGTTGCAGCATCTCCGGCATGACCTGACGCGGCGTCCACAGGCCGGCGAAGAACATCATCGGGAAGAACAGCAGCGTGCCGGCCGCGGTGGCGGCCTTGCTGTTGGGCACCACCGCCGAGATGAACAGGCCGACCGCGAAGATGCCGAGCGCGGCCAGCACGAACGCCAACGCGAAACCGGGCAGGTTCGCCGGCAGCGGCACGGCGTACGCGATGCGGCCCAGCGCCAGCACCAGCGCCACCGACACCAGGGCGGTGATCATCGCGGCGGCCAGTTGCGCGCCGAGCAGCACGGCCGGCGGCACCGGTGTGGTGGCCAGCCGGCGCAGGATGCCCTTCTCCCGGTACGTCGACAGCACTCCGGGCGTCACCTGCAGGGCGAGCATGGCGAGGGTGAGCACGACCGCGATGCCGACGTACAGGTCGATCACCCGGAGACCGCCGAGCTCCTCGCCCGGCTCCCGGAAGGACGGGACGGCGCCCAGGATCGCGACCAGGATGCTGGGGAAGAACACCGAGAAGAACGTCGCCAGCGGCTCGCGCAGCAGCAGCCGGAGTTCGGTGATGGTGAGTTTGGTGAACGCGGTCATCTCAGTTCTCCTCCGTGCCGGCCTTGGCGGTCAGCCGCACGAAGGCGTCGTCCAGGCTGGCCTGCTCGATCCGCAGGTCGTTGGGGATGATCTGGTGCTGCACGAGCATCGCGGTCACCTCGTACAGCAGGTTGCCCTCGCCGACGACCTCGATCTGGGTGCCGTGCCGGCGCACGTCGCGGAACCCGGGCACCTTCCGCAGCAGGTCGTCGTCGACGGGGTCGGACGGGCGGAACCGGATGCGCTGCTCCACGTGCAGGCCGGCGATCAGGCCGGCCGGGGTGTCCAGCGCCGCCACCGTGCCGCCGTCGATAACGGCGATCCGGTCGCAGAGCCGCTCGGCCTCCTCCATGAAGTGGGTGACCAGCAGGATCGTGACGCCGGAATCGCGGACCGACTCGATCAGGTCCCAGGTGTCCCGGCGGGCCTGCGGGTCGAGTCCGGTGGTCAGCTCGTCCAGGATCGCGATCTGCGGCTTGCCGATCAGCGCGAGCGCGATGGACAGCCGCTGCTTCTGGCCGCCGGAGAGCTTGCCGAACCTGGTGCCGAGCTTGTCGCTCAGGCCCAGGTCGTGGGCCAGCGCCCGCCAGTCGGCCGGGTCGGGATAGAACGACGAGTAGAGCTGGAGCGCCTCGGCCACGCCGAGGCGCTCCGGCAGCTCGCAGTCCTGCAGCTGCACCCCGACCAGCCGGCGCAGGTCCCGGTCGCCCGGCTCCCGGCCGAGAACGTCGATCCGCCCGCCGTCGGGCGTGCGCAGGCCGGAGATGCACTCCACCGTGGTGGTCTTGCCGGCGCCGTTCGGGCCGAGGATGCCGAAGATCTCGCCACGGTCGACGGTGAACGAGACGTCCCGCACCGCGACCGTGTCCCCGTAGCGTTTCTCAAGCTTCTGGACCTCGATAACTGCCATGCATCGAGATTCACAGCTGCACGGGTCCACCGGATCGACCGGCAAGCGGGCATTCGTATCCACCAACTGGTGGACCCGGTATTACGACGCGACTTTATGACGCGACGGCCTCACTGCTGCCCTTGCGCAGCCCGGTGACGGTCGCGTAGACCGAGCCGGCCTGAGCGGCGACCCGCTTCCACGAGTACGCCTGGCGGGCCCGGTCGAGCGCCGCGGTGGCGTACGCGAACCGCCGGACCTTGTCGTTGACCAGCCGGCGCAGCGCGCTGCCGAGCGCCCGCGGGTCGCGGGCCGGCACCAGGTCGCCGGTCAGCCCGTCGACCACGGTGTCGGTGAGGCCGCCCACCGCGGTACCGACGATCGGCACGCCACAGGCCATCGCCTCCAGCACGGACGCCTGGTACTGCTCCTGCCAGGGCGCGGCCACCAGCACGTCGGCCGAGCGGTACCAGCGCGCCATCTCGCCGAACGGCACCCGGCCGACCAGCCGGAAGCGGTCGGCCACCTGGAACTTCTCGGCGAGTGCGCGCAGCGACCGGGCGCCCGGGTCGGCGGGCAGCTGCTCCGGTGCCGGGCCGCCGACCACCACCACCTCGGCGCCGGGCACGTACCGCATCGCCTGGATGACGTCGCCGAAGCCCTTGCGCTCGACCAGCCGGCCGACGGAGAGGATGCGGGGGCGTTCCGGGTCGCGCTCGACGGCCGGGCCCTCCGGCGAGAACCGGATGCTGTCCACGCCGGCCGGTACGACCGTGAGCCGGGCCCGGGGCACGCCGATGCGCACGAGGCCGCGTACCTCGTCCTGGCTCTGCGCCACCACCCGGTCCACCGCGCGGCCGAGCGCCCGCTCGTAGCCGGACCGGGACGGCTTGCCGTCGCCCGGCTCGATCTCGCCCAGCTCGTGGAACGACTGCACGACCGGGACGCCGACCTGACGGGCCACGGTCACCGCGGCCAGGCCGCTGGTCCAGAAGTGCGCGTGCACCACCTCGGGCATCCAGCCGCCGACCCGCCAGCTCTCACCGAGCCACCGGGCGAACTCGCCCAGGTGCGGCAGCAGCAGGTCGGGCGGAACGAACCGGGCCGGTCCGGCCGGCACGTGCACCACCAGGGTGCCGCCGGGAACGGTCACCTCGTCGGGCGCCGCCGGGTCGTCGCGCCGGGTGTAGACGCGTACCTCGTGACCGAGCTCGATCAGCGCGGCGGACAGGTCGGCGACATGGGTGTGCTGGCCGCCGTCGCCCAAGGGGCTGGCGTGCTCGGAAATCATCGCGATGCGCACGTGGTCCCTCCGGTCGGGCTGCGGTACGCGGGTTCCATGCCCGACGTCGAAATCGGTAAACATCACCGGGTGCCGCAGCCTTCTGACCAGGGCGCCTAACGCAGAGTACCCGTCTCGTACGCGGTCCGGTGCGCCGCGCCGATCACCCGCCGGTAGAGGTCACCGGTCAGGCGACGGTTACGGGCCAGCGCCGCGCGGGCCGCGTTCGCCCCCGGGCCACCGTGCACCCCGCCGCCCGGATGGGCCGACGCGCTGGCCAGAAAGAGCCGGTCGACCGGCGTGTCCGCCCGACCCAGCCCGGGTACCGGACGCAGGAACAACTGCTGGTAGGCGGCCGACGTGCCGCCGCCGAGGGCGCCGCCGACCAGCGACGGGTTCTCCCGTTCCAGGTCGCCGGGCGCGAACACGTTCCGGCCCGCCACCAGCTTGCCGAAGCCCGGCGCGTGGTCCTCGAGCACGGCTTCCATCCGCTCGACGTGCGCCGCGATCTCGTCGGCCGGCCAGTCCCGCCGGTGCGGCAGGTGGGTGTAGGCCCACACCGACTCGGTGCCCGCCGGTGAGTGCGACGGATCGGCCGTGGTCATCTGGCCGAGCAGCAGGAACGGGTCGGGCGGCAGGTCACCGGCCGCGAGGTGGGCTGCGTACCGGCTCAGCCCGGCCATGTCCGCGCCCAGGTGGACGGTGCCGGCGCCGGCCACCGCCGGGTTGCGCCACGGGATCCGGCCGTCGACCGCCCAGTCGATCTTGATGGTGCCGCCGTCCCAGCGGAAGTGTTCGAGATCCTCGACCATCCGCGGCGGCAGCCAGCGCGGGCCCACCAGGTCGAGGTAGAGCGCCGGCGCCGGGACGTCGGCCAGCACCGCCCGGGTGGCCCGGTAGTCGCCACCCGCGCTCCGCACGCCCACGGCCCGGCCGCGGGCGATCAGCACCCGCTCCACCGGCGCCGAATACACGATCCGGCCGCCCCGGCTCTCCAGCCGGGACACCAGCGCGTCGGTGATCCGCTGCGCGCCGCCGGCCGGCACCGGCCAGCCGACCTCCTGGCCCAGCATCGCCAGCAGCCAGCCGAACACCCCGCTGCCGGCGTCGTCCGGCGCGAGGTCGGTGTGCAGCGCGCAGCCGGTCAGCGCCAGCGCGGCGCCCTCGCCACGGAACAACTCGGCGGCCAGTTGCCGGGCCGGCAGCACCAGCCGGCGGCCCAGCCGCAGCGCGCCCGCCACCCGCACCTGCCGGGCCAGCGCCAGGCCGGCACGCACCGGCGGGAACGGCGCGAACAGCGATGCCACCAGGTTGCCGGACAGCCCGGCCCACTCCCGGTAGACCCGGCGCCAGCGCTCGCCGTCACCCGGCGCGAACTGCTCCATCGAGGCCGCCGTGACGTCCAGATCGCGGTTGATGGTGGCGGCCCGGCCGTCCGGGAGCAGGTGGGTGAGCACGTCCGGCGCGTGCCGCCAGGTGATGTCGAGGTCCAGCCCGTGCAGCACCGGCGAGGCGAACCCGAGCGGGAAGAACGAGCTGAACAGGTCGCTCAGATAGCCCGGCGCGGTCACGAAACCCGAGCGCACCGCGCCGCCGGGCTGCGGCGTCGCTTCCAGCACCAGCACTGACCAGCCCGCGTCGGCCAGCAGATTTGCGGCGACCAGACCGTTGTGGCCGGCGCCGATCACGATCGCGTCCACGATTCTCCATCGGTTTAGGCCCGGCTTGCCCGGGCACGTTCTGAGTTACCACGGCGGGACAAAAGAAACAGGAGGGATTCACGTGAGCACCGTGACCGAGTCCGTTGATGTCGACGTGCCCGTGCGCGCCGCATACAACCAGTGGACCCAGTTCGAGGAGTTCCCCCGGTTCATGGACGGCGTGGAGGAAGTGCGCCAGCTCGACAACACGCACACCCATTGGAAGACGAAGATCGGTGGCGTGAGCCGCGAATTCGACGCGGAGATCACCGAGCAGCTACCCGACGAGCGGGTGGCCTGGAAGTCGACCGACGGCGAGAACCAGGCCGGCGTGGTGACCTTCCACCGGCTCGACGACGACCACACCCGGGTCACCGTCCAGATGGATTTCCACCCGCACGATCTGGTGGAAACCGCGGGCGACAAACTCGGCTTCGTGGACCGCAAGGTGAAGGGCGACCTGCGTCGCTTCAAGGAATTCATCGAAAAGCGCGGTGGTGTGGAAACCGACGCATGGCGCGGTCAGATCGACCGTCCCGGCATTTAGAGGTACGGGTAAAGACGAGTCCCGGTGCACACCGGGACGTGGCTGCACCATTGGCCGATCACCGGGCTTCCGGCCCGGTGGTCGGCCGTTGTCATCGGCGCACGATAAGTGCGCCGACGCCCTGTTCGGCGCGGATCGTGTAGCGGTCCAGTGCCGCCGGGAATGCGGGTGACTGCAGAACCGCGCCGGCCGGCGCCGGTCCGGGCGGCTGCCACGGCACGGTCGCTGATCCGGCGCCCTCGGTCAACTGCACCCGCACCGGTGCGGCCGGTGGGGCGGTCACCACCACGCTGCCGGCGGCCGACTCCAGCACCACCGGCACCGTGCCGGCCGGCCGCGGCAGTTGCATCTCGATCAGCCCCGAGGCGCCCAGGCCCAGGCCGGTGACCCGGCCCCGGCGCAGGTCCAGCTGCTGCTCACCGGCGCCGGCCGGCAACCGGATGTGCCAGCGGACATCCCGGTTGAGCACGATGCGCACCTCGTCCGGGCCGTTGCCGCCGGTGGGCAGCAGCGCGGCCTGCACCCGGCCGTCCCGGCCGCTGACCCGCGGCGCCAGTCCCGAGCCGGCCGGGGTGCTGATCCGGTAGAGCAGACCGGGCAGGGTCGTGAGGACCACACGTACCCGGGAGGCCGCGTCACTCAGGGTGAGGTAGGCACCCGTACGGCCACCCAATGCACCCACCGCGACATGCTCGGCACCTGGCGTGACCACCCGCTCAGCCCGCCTTTCATCGCCCGGCGCACACCCGGCGACCAGCAGAAACGCGACGATCGCCAGCAATCTTGAGCCGGGCGGGCGCAATCCAGGGGGCACCATCGGACAACGCAGAATCGGCCGAACGGGTGACGGCGTTCCGTCCCCATCGCGGCAAACTGTCCGAATGCGTTCTGCCGGTTTCCTCTCCGAGAGTCAGCGCCGCTTCGCGTGGCTGGGGTTCCTGCTGGCCTCCTTCCAGGCCCCGCTGGCCGCCAAGCTGGTCAACGACGCGTCCTGGCTCTTCGCCGTCGTGGTCGCCCTGCTCGTCGCCACGGTGATCCTGGCCGACGACGCCCAGCGCCGCCGCCCCGAGACGGTCGAATAGCCCGCTACCGGGCCTCGTGCCCGGCCCGGCCGTGGGTGCGCCGGCGTTCCTTGAGCTCGGCCTCGTGCAGGTGTCGCCGGCCCTGGGCCAGCTCGTCCCGGGCCGCCCTCTCGATCGCGCGGAAATCGGCGTAGTAGCCGTCGTCGTACTCCTCCACCAGCTGGAACGTCCAGTGGCCCGGCGTCACGTTGCGCCCGATCAGCTCCCGCTGGATCCGTTCCGCGGTGTCCTCGTGCCCGGCCTGCATGAACAGCGACACGGCCTCGTCCAGCTGGAAGTCGGCGGTGCCGGTCAGCTGATGCATGGAGTACAGGTGCCCGCGGGCCCGCTCCACCGTCTCCAGCGCCTCGCTGAGCTTGCCCAGCGCCTGCACGGTAAGTTCGTCCGGCTCGTCCATCGGCTCCTCCGCTTCTCGGTGGCCGGCCCCTTTTAGGTTCAACCGACCTGCACCATGGCCAGACCCGTGGACTACCCCGGGCTACCTAGCTTTACTTCTCATGAATGGCCTGTTCAGCGGCGCTGCCGCCCGTGCTGCCCTCCGTTCCGCCTACGCCTGCCTGGCCGAGCTGCACGACACCGTCGGTGTCAGCGGCCTCGCCGCCGCCGAGGGCAACCCCGGCCTGATGGCCGTGGTCGACCAGCACACCGCCGGCATCCGCGACAGCCTGTCGGCGGACGTCCGCCCGCTGACCCCGGTGATCCTCGCGGCCTACGCCGAGGGTGTCCGGGACGCGGCCTTCACCCACGGCTGGCGCCCGCCGGTCGACGCGATCGACTGGTCCGAGAACGACTGGGTGCTGCGCCGCCTGCTGGCGGTGTGCTCCCTCGCTCTTACCCTGCCCGCCGCGAACTGATCCACCGCCACTGAAACAGGCTGTCCGCGTCATCCGGGGCCGGTGCCAGGAACTTCCTGGTGCCGGCCCCGCCTACTTGCGGCGGCGAGCCTTCGTCTCCTCGACCTCGGCGGGCCGGATCACCTGCGTGTCCTCGGTCCCGCTGCCGATCACGACGGTGTCGTTGGGCCCCGGGTTGACGATGGTGGTGTCGGCCGCGCCGGCGCTGATCACGGTGGTCGCCTCGGGATCGGCAGCGTCGTCACCGGCCCGCCCGAACCCCGGCACCGGGTTGGTGCGGTCCGCTTGCGTGTGGTCCGCTTCCGTGGGGGCTTCGTCGCCGGCCCGGCTCGGCAACGCCTGCGTTCGATCCGCGTCTGCTGGGGCGGCCTCCGCCCGGCTCGGCACCGGCTGTGTGCGGTCCGCGTCCGTGCGATCGGTCGCCGCCGTCCGGCTGCCCGGGCCGGGCTGGCGCGGCGGGATGATCTGGGTGTCGTCGGCGGCCTTCGCCGCCGCCTCGGCCTCGCGGGCCTTTGCGGCGCGGGCTTCGTCCGCAGCTGCCGCCTCGGCCTCGCGTGCTTCTTCTGCCTGCCGGGCTTCTTCCGCCAGGCGGGTCTCCTCCGCCGCCGCTGCCGCTGCCTCTGCCGCGCGGGTCTCCTCCGCCGCCGCTGCTGCCGCTGCCTCTGCCGCGCGGGCCTCGTCCTCGGCACGGCGGCGTTCGTCGGCGTAGGCGCGGGCGTGGTCGCGGATCACCGCCGACTCCTGGGTGGCCCGGTCGAGCCAGGTCTCCCAGCGGCGCTGCATCGGGCGGATCAGGCCGCCGCCGACGCCCACGATCAGCACGCCGGCCACCGTGGCCAGCACCGCGATCAGCAGCGGCTGGGTCACCGAGGTAGCGATCTGGATCTGGTCCAGGGCCGCGATCACGCCGAGCGTGATGATCACGATGGAGGCGGCGCGGGCCAGCACCCGCCCGTACGGCAGGCCGCCCAGCGCGCTGGAGATCAGGTCGTGCACCGCGCCGGCGATGGCGGCCGCCACCACGATCACGACGATGGCCACGAACGCCCGCGGCAGCCAGGAGATCAGCGCCGTCAGCAGGTCGCTGACCGGGTTCGGCCCCCAGATCCCGAACGCCAGCTGCAGCGCGAACAGCAGCACACCGTAGAACACGATCTTGGAGCACAGGTCGGTGGCGCTCACGTTGCCGTTGCGCAGCGTCCGGCCCACGCGGCCGCGGTCGACCGCCCGGTCGAAGCCGGCCCGGGTCAGCGCCTTGGCCACCAGCTTGCGCAGCACCCGGGCCACCACATAGCCGACCACCAGGATCGCGACGAACGCCAGCGCCGCCGGCAGAAACATCAGCACCGAACGCCACATGTCGCTGAGACCTTCACCCAGCCCGTTCCCGGTCATTTCGTGCTCCCTGGCTCCGGTCGGCCGGCGTCCGCCGGCCCCTTGCGACCATAGGACGAAACGATCGAATCCGCCCGGCGAGACAGCCGCCCCACAGATTTGCCCAAGCCGGTGACGCCCGCCCCCGCACCAAAGCCACCCCGCCAACCCGCCGCACCGAACCCGCCCAGCCGAACCCGCCGCGGCCGGTGAAGTGCCACAGAGCGCCGACACCCGTCGGCGTCTGGCGGGTGGTGGCTCCGAGTCGCAATCTTGAAGAGTTGGTGTTCCGGTCGAACAGAAGCTCGCCGCGATCCATCGGTGGCGCGGCCTTATAGGGTGTTACGTGGCTTTTGCTCCGGCTGGCGTCCTGGCGGGTGGAATGATCGTCCACCTTCCAGGACAGGTCCACGATGTGGCCAGCGGATCCCGGCATGCGGTGGCGGTGCCCGGCGGCAGGAGAAGAGGCGCGCCACCACGGTTGATCAGGCGCACGGGCGGCCGTCGATGGTGCAGCCGTTTGGCAGCGACTCGAGGGCGCCCACCACGCCGAAGGTGAAATCGACCGAACCGCCCGCCGGAACCGGCCCCGCGTCCGGGGCGGGGGTGAACGTGACGGCCGCGCCGTTCTGGGCCGCCACCACGTTGCCGGCCCAGATTGTCACCTCGTTGCCGCCCGGTACGGTCAGGCGCACGGTCCAGTCGGCGGCCCGGGTCGGGCCCGGATTGCTGATGGTGACGGTTGCCCGGTAGCCGCCCTGGTCGTCGACCTCGGCGCGCAGGGTGGCGCCGAGCACGGGCGTGACCACGGGGGTGGCGCTGGGCGTGGGCTTGGTGGACGGCGGGGCTACCGCGACCGGTTCGGTGGTCGGTGGCGCGGCCGGCACGGTGGTCGGCGCGGTGGTGATCCGCGGCTGCGAAGGGGTGGGTGCCGGCACGGTCGCGGAGGTGGGGATCGTGGCGACCGGCGAAAGTCCGGGCTCCGCGGGCTCGCCGAGGTCGTCCTGACCGAACAGCACGCCCGGCTCCACGGTTTCTTCCAGTCCCGGGGCGCTCACGATCGGCGCCGGCGGCTCCGGGTCGCGCAGCACCGCGTAGCCGACGCCGCCGCCCAGGACGGCCCCGAGCGCGGCCGCCCAGGCCGCCATGACCCGTCGCGACCGCCGCCGCCCGCGATGGGTGACCGGCACGCCGCGCGTCACCCCGAGGTCGATGAAACCTTCGCCGCCATGGCGCGGCACCCGGCGCCGGTCCGGCACCGCCTGCCCGACGGCCGGACCCGGAGGCTGATCCGGCGCTGCCCACCCGACCGCCGAACGCGGAGCAGGCACCCACCCGACCGCCGCACCACGCCCGAAATCGCCGCCGTACCCGAAATCCTCGTCACGCCCGGCCTGGTCCCAGCCGCTGTGCGGATCCGGCTCCCAGCACATCGTCGCGTCGTTGCCGGGATAGCGGTGACCGCTCCCCCAGCCGTCCGCCGCGACACCGCCGGCGGAGCCGAACCAGGTCTCCCCATCGCCGGCCGCGTCCTCCGGCAGCTGATTGTCCTGAGAGGAGGGCAGCCACTCGATCGCCACACCGTCGCTCGGCAGAACCTCCCCGCGCGGGGCCGGCGGCGGCCATCCGGCGGTCGGCGCCTGGCCGTCGAAGACCGCGGTCTCGTCGGCCGGCGGGAAATTTGCGGAGTAACCCTGGACGCCGCTGGGCGGGTTCGGGCGGCGCTCGTCGGTCACGGCCGGAGACTATAGGTGACGGCCGTTCACATTTCCCAAGGTCACAGGCGTTTCGGCCGATCACGCACGGTGAGATCACGCGCGAGTCGGACGGCACAGACGGATCACCATTGACCGCCCGTACCGTCAAGAATCGGACGGACGGACGGCTGGACATCGTCCGAATGGCCGAGGCGGGATACGCTTTTGACTATGGCCGGGACGGGTGGGGTGCGCCCTTCGACGATCTCCCCGCTGCCCGTACAGGCGGCCGGGGCGTCGATGCCTGGCGCGGATTGTGCCACGCTCATGCGTGACCTCGACTGGTCGGCCACCCCGCTGGGCGCGCGCGACCGGTGGGACCCCGCGGTCGCCGCCGCCGTCGACCTGGTTCTCGCGTCGCCCATGCCGATGGCGGCCAGTCTCGGCGAGCGGTTCGTGCTGGTCTACAACGACGCGTTCGCCGGACTGATCGGCACGCTGCACCCGGACGCGCTGGGCCGGCCGGCCGCCGAGGGGTTCGGCGAGCTGTGGGCGGTTCCGGGGCTCGGCGGCGTGGTCGAGGAGGTTTACCGCAGCGGCCAGCCGCACCTCGAAGCCGAGGCGCAGCTCACCGTGACCCGCCGCGAGACCGGCCGGCCGGAGCAGGCGTTCTTCACCCGCGGGCACACCGTGGTGCGCGACGCCCGGGGCGAGGTCGCCGGTGTGCTGAGCGTGGCGGCCGAGACCACCATGGTGACCCGCCGGCTGCAGAGCCTCGGCGAGCTCACCTCACGGCTGGCCGGCACGCTGACCATCGACGACGTGGCCCGGGTGGTGCTGGGCTACGCGATGGCCTCGTTCGACGTCGACCACTGCGTCTTCGCGGTCGACGACGGCAACGCGTTCCGCTTCGTCCGCCGGATCCGCGGTGAGATGCTCGACGAGGCCGACGAGCGGCTGCCCCCGGTGTGGAAGAGGATCCCGGACGACCCGCGGGCGCCGCTGGTCACCGCCGCCCGGTCCGGTCGCGCCGCGTTCGTCGCGGACGGCGAGCCACTGCGGCCGGTCGCCGCCGACCGGCACGAGCGCCGCATCCGTGCGCTGGCCGTGCTGCCGCTGCAGACCGCATCGCTGGCCGGCGCGCTGACCATCGGATACCGGACGGCGCACACCTGGCTACCGGCCGAGCGCGCGCTGCTGAACGCGGCCGCACAGATGGTCGCGCAGGCCGCCGAGCGGGCCCGCAGGTTCGAGGCCCAGCACGGCACCGCCCAGCTCCTGCAGCGCAGCATGCTGCCGGAACACCTGCCCGAACTGGACCACTTCCGGATCGCGGCGCGCTACGACGTCGGCGTCGACGGCAACGCCGCGGGCGGCGACTTCTACGACGCGTTCCACCTGGCCGACGGCCGGCTCGCCATGGTGCTGGGCGACGTGGCCGGGCACGACGTGCGGGCCGCCGCGGTGATGGGCCAGGTGCGGGCCGCGCTGCGGGCGCTGGCACTCACCGACCCGTCGCCGCCGAGCGTGCTGGCCGGACTCGACCGGCTGGTCGGCTCGCTGGGCGCCGAGTCGCGCAACGAGGAGATCTTCGTGACCGTCGCGTACGGGGTCCTCGACCCGGCCGACGGCATCATCACGCTGGCCAGCGCCGGGCATCCGCCGCCGGTGCTGCGCCGCGCCGGGCTGGCCGGCGAGCCGCCCACGGCCGAACTGGTCAAGGTGCCGCCGGGCGCGCCGCTCGGACTCGGCGGCCGGTGGCAGACCGGCCAGGTGCAACTGGAGCCGGGCGACACCATCCTGCTGTTCTCCGACGGCGTGGTGGAGCGCCGCGGCCGCGCCCTCAACGACGGCCTGGACGCCCTGGTCGCGGTGTCCGCGACCGCCGCCAGCGGCGACCCGCGCAACCTGTGCGCGCTGGCCACCACCGCGGTGCCCGGCCCCACCGACGACGACGTGGCGGTACTCGCGGTCGAGCGGGCGGTCGCGCTGAGCCGGTCCGACACCATGCAGGTGGCCGCCGAGCCGACCGGCCCGAGCCGGGTGCGGCAGTGGATGACCGCCCGGCTGCGCGAGTGGTCGGTGCCCGAAGCGGTGATCGCGTCGGCGATCCTGTGCACCAGCGAGCTCACCACCAATGCGCTGCTGCATGCCGGCACCCCCGCGCAGGTGCACATCGACCTGAACGCCGAGCGCCTGCTGGTCTCGGTTGCCGACACCGGCACCCGGGGCAGCGTGATCCGGGCCCGCACCGACGCGATGAGCAGCCGAGGCCGGGGTCTCGGCCTGATCGAGGAACTCAGCGACTCGTGGGGCACGGACCCGTCTGTGCGCGGCTCCACGGTGTGGTTCGAAATGCTTCTCGCCAGCGGCCGAGCACGCTGAGTAATGGTAACCCGCTCTAAAGCGGACATTGAACCCCGTGGTAGTGACGAAGCGTATTGGGTGTCGTAAGGTGGTGAGCACTTCGGGGCATCCATGTTGGAGCGGCACATGCGGATCAGGGGCTTTGCGCCATCGACACCCTGCTGGGTGGAACTGACGACGTCGGACCCGGCCGGGGCGGTCACGTTCTATGCCGAGCTGTTCGGCTGGCAGATCGACGGTGACCGCTTTCTGCGGGACGGCTGCGCCGTAGCCGGGCTCGGTCAGAGCCGTCCGGACCGGCCGCAGGGCTGGCTCACCTACCTGGCCACGGCCGACCTCGAGGAAACACTGCAAAAGATCCAGACGGCGTACGGCCATCGCCTGGCCCGCCCGCAGGAGCGCCCGGGCGCACGCACCGCCCTGGTCGCCGACGCCGCCGGCGCGGTGCTCGGCCTCTGGCAGGCGAACGGGTTCGCTGGCGCCCAACTGCGCGGCGAACCCAACACGCTGGCCTGGCCCGACCTGCTCACCGACGACGTGCGGACCGCCACCGCGTTCTACGGTTCGGTGTTCGGCTGGTCGCTGACCCACGAGTTCGGCAGCGGCGAGTGGCTGACCGAGGCCCACGACTCGGTGGCCGGCCTGATCGCCGGCCGGTACGGCACCCACTGGCAGCCGTCGTTCCAGGTCGACGACTGTCAGTCGGCGATCGAGCGGAGCTGCCGCCTCGGCGCCCGGGTGGCGGCCGCGCCGGTCGAGATGGGCCTGGGCAGCTACGTCGAGCTGGTCGACCCGTTCGGTGCCCCGTTCGCCATCACCGCGCCGGTGCACCGCCCGGTCGAGCTGGCGGTGGCGTACAACGACATCATCGGCATGGAGCTCACCTACGGCGGCTGAGCCTCCCGCACCCCACAAGCAGGGGCTGATCCGGCCGGGTCGGCCCCTTTTTCATGTCAACCAGGGTTGACGAGGAGCCGATGTCAACGTAGGTTGACGGCATGACAGAGGCAACCGACCTCGCCGCCGCCGCCGGCAGCGCCGACCCACGGGTGGGCCTGCGCGCCGTGGTCGCACTCCGACGCCTGCTGGAGGGACTGGAGCAGGTCCAGGTGGCCAACGCCCGCCGCAAGGGCTGGTCCTGGCAGGAGATCGCCGACGCGCTCGAGGTGACCCGCCAGGGCGTACACAAAAAACATGCGCGCCTCATGCCGGCGCCGGACCCACGGGAGGGCTGACATGTTCGAGCGCTTCACCGCCGCCGCGCGCGAAAGCGTGACCGGCGCCCAGCAGGCGGCCCGCGACCTGGGCCACCCCTACATCGGCACCGAACACGTCCTGATCGCGCTGATCGCCGACGAGCAGTCGCCCACCGCCCGGCTGCTGGCCACGTACGGTGTCACCGCCCGGTCGGTCCGGGCCGAGGTGCAGCGTCACGTCGGCCCCGCCGAGCCCGACCCCGCTCTCGAGGATGCCGACGCGGACGCCGAGGACAAGGCCGCCCTGCGCTCGATCGGCATCGACCTGGACGCCGTGCGCGCCGCCATCGAGGAGAACTTCGGCGCCGGCGCGCTGCGTCTGCCCCGTACGCCGCCCAGAAAACGAACGTGGCTGGCCCGGCTCACCCACCGCGACCAACCGCGGTTCCGCGGACCCACCCGAGGCCACATCCCGTTCACCGCGAGGGCCAAGAAGGTGCTGGAACTCTCCCTGCGCGAGGCGCTCCGGCTGCGGCACAACTACATCGCCCCGGAGCACATCCTGCTGGGCCTGCTGCGCGAGGGCGACGGCCTGGCCGCCCTGATCCTGGCCGACCAGCAGGTCGACTTCGACCGCCTGCGGTCCGAGCTGACCGCCGCCCTGCCCGGCAAGGCCGCCTAGGCGGAGGCCGTCTCGCCGGCCACGGCGAGCTCGATCCAGGTGCGCAGGGCGGGCCCGATCGGACCGCAGTGCCGGGTCAGCTCCTCGATCCGCCGCTTGCTGGCGCGCCGGGTGCTGCGGTTCAGCACGAGCTTCAGGTCCGCCGCGGCGACGACGGCCACCAGCGCGGCGTCGGCGGGGTCGACCCGGTCGACGGGATCCTTCAGCGCGTGGCCGACCCGGCCCAGGAGTTCCTTGCGGACGCGCGGGTCGCGAACCGTGACCCGGGTGGTCGGGAACAGCCCGAGGATCCGGCGGGGTTCGAGCCGGACCCAGCCACCGGCATCGAGTTGCTCCCGCACCGCCCGCATGGTGGCGTTCTGCCGCCGGCCAATCCACAGGTACCACCTGTGTGGCCTGGCGCGGGCGATCTCGTCGAGCAGTCCGTCGAGGACCGGGTCGCCGGTGGGCTTGCGCGCCCCGACGGCGGCCCGGCCGCGTTCGTCGACGAGGTGGCCGTCGAGGTAGAGACCCGCGAGGGCCGCGGCGCGGAGCATGGCGCCGAGGCGGGAACCCATCCGGACCCGGCCCTTCGCCGGGTCGTAGGCCAGCAGGTAGATGCGCTGAGGGAGGCTGCCGGGCACCGCCATGTCAGTCTTCTTCCGGGTCGGGGTCGGGTGTGGCGGAGGGCCTGCCGGGGCCCCGCATCCGGCCGACTCCACCGGGGAGCCGGCCGGCGTCGGCGAGGGCCTTGCGCAGGAGGTATTCGATCTGGGCGTTGGTGCTGCGCAGCTCGCCGGCGGCCCAGCGCGCGAGTGCGTCGTGCACCGCGGGATCGAGCCGCAGCAGAAGTTTCTTCCGCTCGGTAGCCATCGGCTGGGCCTAGGAGTAGAGCGTGCCCGTGTTGACCACCGGCTGGGCGTCCCGGTCGCCGCACAGCACCACCAGCAGGTTGCTGACCATCGCGGCCTTGCGCTCTTCGTCGAGCTCGACGATGTGGTTGTCGGCCAGCCGGGCCAGGGCCAGCTCGACCATGCCGACCGCACCCTCGACGATCCGGGTCCGGGCCGCGACGATGGCGTTCGCCTGCTGCCGGCGGAGCATGGCGTGGGCGATCTCGGGTGAGTAGGCGAGGCGGGTCAGCCGGGACTCGATGATCTTCACGCCGGCGGCGGCGACCCGTACGCCGATCTCCTCGGACAGCCGGGCGGTGATCTCGTCGGCGTTGTCCCGCAGCGACATCAGGTCGGTGTCGTGGGAGTCGTACGAGTAGCTGTTGGCGATGTGCCGGACGGCCGTCTCGGTCTGAATGGCGACGAACTCGATGAAGTCGTCCACCTCGAAGACGGCGCGGGCGGTGTCCTCCACCTGCCAGACGACGACCGCGGCGATCTCGATGGGGTTGCCGTCGGCGTCGTTGACCTTGAGCACGTCGGTCTCGTGGTTACGGATCCGGGTGGAGACCCGGCGCCGGGCGGTGAGCGGGTTGACCCAGCGGAGCCCGTCGGTGCGGACCGTGCCGGTGTAGCGCCCGAGCAGCTGAAGAACGCGGGCCTCGCCGGGCGCCACCGGGGTGAGACCGGCCAGCACGATCAGGGCGGCCAGGCCGAACAGCGCACTGAGGCCGACCAGACTCAGAATGGCCGCATTTTCCTTCTGCTGGATGCCGACCAGGAAGACGACGCCGCTCAGGATGATCACCAGCACGGACAGGGCGAGCACCGGCCAGCCCGACACGCCCCGGGCGATGCGCTCACGGACCTGCGGGGTGGGCAGGTCGAGGTGTTCGGTCATGTATGCCTCCTCAGCAGCAGCGACATCACCAGCCTAGCAAAGTGATATCACATTTCCAAACGGCCACCGACGCCCTCGATCCGTGCCGGAAAAGCGGACTCAGCCGCGGTAGTAGATCCGCAGCTGGTGGCCGGCCGCGGTGTGGTGCCACCCCACGTCACCGAGGGCCTCGACCTCGGGATGCCGCTCCAGCCACTGCGCGGCCATGGCGAACGCCTCGGCCGGATCGGCCCCGATGAACGAGACCCGGCGCTCCCACTCCTCCACCACCGTGGGCGCCGCGTGCTTGCGCTCCGGACCGATGATCACGGCCGTGGACCCGACTCGCCGGCCGTTCCGGACCGCCTGTACGAACCAGTCGTTGACGTCGTCGTCATGGTCCACCGCCCACCCGTCGAAGAGGTCCAGGTCGTTGGCGATCGCGGTCCGGGCCGTATCGAGGGCGGCGTCCAATGTGGCGAGTTCGATGTCCTCGCCCTTGTACTCCACCCGATACACCATGGCGCAGCCCCCAGCGTCACCGGTGGAGGTCGCCATCCTCCGCACCGACGTAGACCCGGCCGAACTCGGCTTGATGATAATGGAGGCACTGCTGTTCGTCGCGTGCCTTGATCAGGGCGGATGGAGATGGCCGTGACCGAGGATCGGGTACTGGTGACCGGCGCGGCCGGCGTGATCGGCACGGCCGTGCTCGACCGGCTGGCCGCCGACGGGGTGCCGGCGACCGCGCTGGTGCTCGACGAGCCGCCGCCGATCCGGGCCGACCGGGTGGTGGTGGGCGACGCCGGCGACCCGGACGTGGTGGCCGACGCGCTCGGCGGCGTCACCGCGGTGATCCACCTGGCCGCCATCGCGAACCCGCTCAACGACCCGGACCACGTCGTCTTCGGGCGGAACACCCGGGCCACCTTCGCGGTGCTGGACGGCGCCGGCCGGGCCGGTGTGCGGCGCGCGGCCATCGCCAGCAGCTACTCGGTGTGCGGGCTGCCGTTCGCCCGGGTGCCGACCCGGATGCCCTACCTGCCGGTCGACGTCCGGATGCCGTTGCAGATCACCGACCCGTACGCGCTGTCGAAGCAGGTCGACGAGGCCACCGCCGCGATGGTGCACCGCCGGTACGGCATCGAGGTGGTGGCGCTGCGGCTGCCGTTCGTGGGCTCGGCCGAGAAGCTGGCCGGGCTGGCCGGCTGGTACGCGACCGAGCCGGGCCAGGGCGCGTCGGACGTCTGGAGCTACCTCGACGTGCGGGACGCGGCCCGGGCGCTGGTGGCGGCGCTGCGACCGGCCGGGCCGGGCAACCACGTGCTGTATCTCGCGGCGCCGGAGACGCTCAGCGCGCGGCCCACCGAGTGGCTGCTGGACCGGTTCCACCCGGACGTGCCCCGGCCGTCGTTCCCGGGACGGGCCGTGCCGATCGACCTTTCGCCGGCCCGGGACCTGCTCGGGTTCGAGGCTGTCTTTCCCTTCCCGATCTCATGAGCCGGACCCGCCCGGACGGCGCGACCCGGCGCCTGGCCGGGCGGAAGCCGCTCGACCGGGTGCGTCTGTGCCCGTACCGCTAAAGATTTTTCAGTCGCATGGCGGGGTCGGCGGTGCGCTCGAAGCCCAGCGACCGGTAGAGCGGCTCGGCCATCGCGGACGCCCGGAGGTCCACCTTGCGGATGTCATGGCCGCGGAACCAGTCGAGCAGCGCGGTGAGGCAGGCCCGGCTGTGCCCGCGGCGGCGCTGGTCGGGGTCGGTGGCGACGTTGAAGACATAGCCGACCAGTCCGCTGGGATCGCCGGGGGCGCCGAGCCGGGCCTCGACGGTGCCGGTCGCGCAGGCAGCCAGTCCCCCGCCGGGCCGGTCGATCACGAACGCGGCCATGGTGGGTGCGGCCTCGGCGAGGCGCTGCGCCAGCACCTTCTGCGCCGGCAGGCACCAGGAGTCGTCCCGGTCGACGCCGAGCATCACGGTGCGTAGGCGGATGAGTTCCGAAGCGTCGTCGACGGTGGCCTGGCGGGCGGTCATGGCACGAAGGTTAACCACGAGGGGGCAGCGCGACCTATCGAGTTTGCCCTAGCGTGCCGGACATGGTGCGTTCCGTGGGTCTGCTGCCGGCGCTGGTCTGGGGCGTCCTCGCGGGATTCCTGCGGCCACGCGGACCGATCTTCCCGCTCGAGGCGGTCGGGATCATCGTGGTGAGCGTGGTGGTCGGCGTGGTGGCCGGGCGGGTGACGCGGTCACGCTGGGCGATGTTCTTCGCGCCGATCTTCTTCGTGGTGGCCGGCGAGGTCACCCGGATCGGCTTCACCGGGCCGACGGTCGACCTCCCCCGCCTCAGCACCCTGGGCCAGGCCGCGCTGGTCTCCGGCCGAGGCGCGTATGCGCTGCTCACAGTGCTGCCCATGGTGGTCGGCGCGGCCTACGGCGCCGGCTCGACCCGGCGCAGCCGCAGCTGGTTGCGCTGGGTGGGACGCTTCTGCACCGGGATTCTCGCGCTGGTGGTGGCCGCGATCACCGTCGTGGTCGCGGTCCCGGGGCGCGCCGCGCCCATCGGCGGGGGCATTTCCGAGCTGGCGTACGCGGGAAAGCTGGGCCTGATGATCCGGGGCAACCGGGCCGACGCCCCACTCCTGCTGTTCGTGCCGGGTTCGCCGGGCGGCTCGGAACTGGGCGCCATGCGTCGCCGCCTGGGCGCGCTGGAGCAGCAGTTCGTGGTGGCGACCATGGACCGGCGGGGCGGCGGCCGCTCGTTCGGCGGCCTCGACCCGACGCCGACGTTCACGGTCGAGAACGAGACGGCGAACGTGGTGCAGGCCGCCAAATACCTGCTGTCCCGGTTCCGCAAGGACAAGCTCTACCTGGTGGCGCACTCCGGCGGGACGATCGGCGCCACGCTCGCGGTGCAGGACCAGCCGGCGCTGTTCGCGGCGTACGTGGGCGTCGGCCAGGTGGCCGCCCCGGCCGCCAGCGACCGCGGCCAGTACGACGACACCCTGGCCCGGGCCCGCGAGAAGGGCGACGACGCGCTGGTCAACCGGCTCACCGCGGTGGGACCGCCGCCGTACGACGACATCTACGGGTACGAACCGATGATCCTGGCCGAGGACGTGGTCTACGGGTCCGGCAACGGCGCCGCGCTGGAGGACAACGTCGAGGCGCCGGAGTTGTCGGCACTCGATAAGGTGCACGTGATCTCCGGCCTGCTGGACTCGTTCGACGCGTACTACCCGCGGGTGCAGGAGATCGACTTCCGTAACCAGGTGCCGGCGCTCGGGGTACCGGTGTGGTTCGTGGCCGGCGAGCGTGAGGTGCCGGCCCGCACCCGCGACCTGAACCAGTGGTTCCAGGTGCTCCAGGCGCCGCGCAAGGAGGTCGTGACCCTGGCGGGGGCGGGGCACCGGTCGATGTTCGACCAGCCCGCGGCGTTCGTCGAGCTGATGAGCCGGGTGGTCGTGGCGGCACCGTGACCGACGGCACTTGTTACTTCAGATTTGAAGGAGTTAGAGTCGCCGCATGGCCGAACCGCTGAACGACGCCGAGCTGATCACCTGGCGGACCTTCATCGAGAGTTCCTGGCAGCTGCACACCCGCCTCGAGGATGAGCTGCGCGCCACCACCGGCCTGAGCATGAACGACTACCACGTGCTGGTCGTGCTCTCCGAGGCCCCCGACCGCCGGCTGCGGATGGGCGAGCTGGCCGGCCGGCTCGTCTTCTCGCCCAGCCGGATCACGTACCAGATCAACTCGATGGTCAAGCGCGGCCTGGTCCGGAAACAGCCATGTCCCGAGGACGGACGCGGTCAGGAGGCGATACTCACCGAGGAGGGCCTGGCCGCCCTCGAGTACGCCGCACCGCTGCACCTGATCACCGTCCGGGACCGCTTCATCGATCATCTCGACCCCGACGAACTCGACGTGATCGCCAGGGTTTTCGACAAAGTAAGGAAGGCCTGAGATGCCCGCCATCACCGTCGACGACGTACTGGTCCTGCCGCGCCTGCCCGAACCGGGCCCGGCCACCGAGTTCCGCAAGGTCCGCCGGCTCACCACCGCCCCCACCGGTTACGAGGGCGAGGGCTTCCCGGTGCGCCGGGCCTTCGCCGGGGTGCCGGTGCACGAGCTCGACCCGTTCATCCACCTCGATCAGATGGGCGAGGTCGACTACGCGCCGGGCGAGCCCAAGGGCACGCCGTGGCACCCGCACCGCGGGTTCGAGACGGTCACGTACATGATCGACGGGATCATGGACCACCAGGACTCGCTCGGCAGCGGCGGCACCATCGCCAACGGCGACACCCAGTGGATGACCGCCGGCCAGGGCATCCTGCACATCGAGGCGCCGCCCGAGCACCTGGTGACCAGCGGCGGCCTGTTCCACGGCCTCCAGCTCTGGGTCAACCTGCCCCGGGTGGCCAAGATGATCGCCCCGAAATACCAGGACATCCGCGGCCAGCAGGCGGCCCTGCTGACCACCCCGGACGGCGGCAGCCTGATCCGGGTGATCGCCGGCGAGGTGGCCGGGCACGCCGGTCCCGGCTCCACGCACACCCCGATCAACCTGGCGCACGTCACGCTCCAGCCCGGCGCCCGGATCGACCTGCCCTGGCAGGCCGACTACAACGCGCTGGTGTACGTGCTGGCCGGCCGCGGCACGGTCGGCGTCGAGCAGCGGCCGCTGCACATCGGCCAGCTCGCGGTGCACGGCTCCGGCGAGGCCATCCGGGTCGAGGCCGACCAGACCCAGGACTCGAACGTGCCGGCCATGGAGCTGTTCGTGATGGGCGGCCGCCCGATCCGCGAACCGGTGGCGCACTACGGCCCGTTCGTGATGAACACCCGCGAGGAACTCCTGCAGGCGTTCGAGGACTTCAACAAGGGCCGGCTCGGGGTCATCCCGGCCGAAAAGCTGCCGCACACGGACTGATTGACACGCGAGCGATATGAGGCTTTTGCGATGAATACCGGGGAGCGTCTACTGATCTAGGCTGTCCGTCATGGACCGTCACATCGAGCGCTTCGCCGACCTGGTGGTCCGGGCCGGGGTCAACGTCCAGCCCGGGCAGGGAGTCGTGGTCGACACCGACACCGCGCACCTCGAGATCGCCCGCGCGGTGGTCGAGGCCGCTTACGCGGCCGGGGCCGCGTGGGTCGAGCCGAACTGGAGCGACGGTCCCATGCAGCGCTCTGCGGTCGACCATCTCACGGTCGGGCAACTCTCCGCCAGCCGACCCTGGGCATTGACTCGAATCAATGAGTGGCGGGACGCCGGCGTGGCCTCGATCGCGCTGACCGGCGACGCCGACCCGCACCTGTTCGACGGTGCCGACCCGGCCCGGGTGGCGGCCCGCCGGCACGAGGAGATCCAGGCCCGGCGCCGCGCCCTGTTCGACGGCATGCGCTGGTGCGTGGTGGCCGCACCCAACCCGGGCTGGGCCCGGCAGATCTTCGGTGAACCGGACACCGAACGGCTGTGGGCCGCGGTCAGCACGGCCATGCGGCTGGAGGCGGACGACCCGGTGGCGGCCTGGCGGGACCGGTCGGCCACCCTGGCGACCCGGGCCCAGCAGCTCGACAAGCTGGAACTGACCGAGGTGCGCTACACCGGCGACGGCACCGACCTGACCGTGGGGTTGCTGCCGCAGACCCGGTGGACCGGCGGCGGCCTGGTCGACAGGTTCGGCATCGACTACCTGCCGAACATCCCCACCGAGGAGGTCTTCACCAGCCCCGACCGGGGCCGCGCCGACGGCGTGATCCGGGTGACCCGGCCGATGGTGATCCTCGGCCAGCTGGTGACCGGCCTGCGGGTGACCTTCGAGGGCGGCACGATCGTCGAGGCCACCGCCGACCAGGGCGCCGACGTGATCCGCGCCCAGCTGGCGACCGACGAGGGCGCCCTGCGGCTGGGCGAGGTCTCGCTGGTCGACCGGGACAGCCGGATCGCCAAGGCCGGCATCGTCTTCCACAACACCCTCTACGACGAGAACGCCGGCTGCCACGTGGCGTGGGGCCAGAGCTTCCCGTTCGCGGTGGCCGGCGGCCCCGCGATGACCGAGCAGGAACGCGCCGACCTGGGCCTGAACATGTCCGGCATCCACACCGACGTGGTGATAGGCGGCGACGGCATCACGGTGACCGGCACCGGTCCACAGGGCACAGCGACCATCATCCGCAACGACGAGTGGGTGCTCTGACGGCCAGGTGCGCGGGTCAGACCATGAAGAGCATGGCGGTGACGCCCAGCAGGACCATCAGCAGCATCGCGATCAGCAGGCCCTTTTCGGCGGATTCGGTGGCCTCTGGGGTGGTGGCGGTGGTGGCAAGCGGCTCGCTGCTCATGGGATGAGTTCCTCCGGGAGTGAGCGGCGGACGCGGTCAGAATGCGCCCGGGCGGCAACAGGCTTAGGTTTGAGGGCGTCGTCGACCTCGGAAGGGCTGCGTCGGGTGGATTGGTTTCTCACTACCGAGGAGCGGGGCAACCCGCACTCCTCCATACCCACGTGGTGCGCGGGAAACACGGCTGAAGCATTAATTCATGGAATAACGTATTTTGACCGGTTGGTGACCGAGGTGGACAGTCTCCGGGAGGGTGACCACCTGTTCTTCACCGACTGGCGCGGCGACCCCGACGAGCTGCTCCGCGACGACGGGCCCACGGTGGCCGAGCTGTTCGCCACCGCGGCCAAGCGCGGGGTGATCGTCAAGGGCCTGCTGTGGCGCTCGCACCTCGACAAGTTCGCGTACAGCGAGGAGGAAAACCGCAACCTCGGCGACGACATCGAGGCCGCAGGCGGTGAGGTGCTGCTCGACCAGCGGGTCCGCCGGGGCGGGTCGCACCACCAGAAGCTGGTCGTGCTGCGGCACCCGGGGCGGCCCGAGCTGGACGTGGCGTTCGCCGGCGGGATCGACCTGTGCCACAGCCGCCGGGACGACGCCGGCCACCGCGGTGACCGGCAGGCGGTGCGGATGGCGACCGCGTACGGCGACCACCCGCCCTGGCACGACGTGCAGCTGGAGTTGCGCGGGCCGGTGGTGGGCGCGCTCGACCTGTCGTTCCGGGAACGCTGGAGCGACCCCACCCCGCTCGACCAGCACGGCCCGGTCGCGACCGTGGTCGACAAGCTCAAACACGCCGACGAGCACGCCGACAAGCTGCCGCCGCAGCCGCCCGACCCGCCGCCGTGCGGGCCGATGGCCGTGCAGGTGCTGCGGACCTATCCGGCGATGCGGCCGCCGTACCGGTTCGCCCCGCTGGGCGAGCGCACCGTGGCCCGCGGCTACACCAAGGCGATCCGCAAGGCCCGCCGGCTGATCTACCTGGAGGACCAGTACCTGTGGTCGGCCGAGGTGGCCGAACTGTTCGCCGACGCGCTCCGGAAGAACCCCGAGCTGCACCTGATGGCCGTCGTCCCGCGGCACCCCGACGTCGACGGCCGGTTCGCGCTGCCACCCAACCAGATCGGCCGCGAACAGGCCATCGAGCTGTGCCGCACCGCCGCCGAGGACCGGGTGCACGTCTTCGACCTGGAAAATGAGGACGGCACGCCGATCTACGTGCACGCCAAGGTCTGCGTGGTCGACGACATCTGGTGCAGCGTGGGCAGCGACAACTTCAACCGTCGCTCGTGGACGCACGACAGCGAGTTGTCCTGCGCGGTGCTCGACGAGACGCGCGACGACCGGCAGCCCGGCGGCGAGGCCCGGCGCTTCGCCCGGGACCTGCGCCTGGCGCTGCTGCGCGAGCACCTGGGCCAGGAGAGCGACGAGGGCATCGTGGATCCGTTGGAGGCCGTACGCACGGCGACCGCCGCAGCGGACCGCCTGCGCGACTGGTGCAACGGCGGCCGCCGGGGTGCCCGCCCACCGGGCCGGTTGATCCCGCACGAGACCGAGCGGCTGCCCTGGTACCAGCGGGGTTGGGCGCTGCCCGCCTACCGCCTGGTCTACGACCCGGACGGCCGCCCGTGGCGGGACCGGCGCAAGGGCACCTGGTAGCTCGGCCGTCCCCCAGTTTCACGCCGCGCAGCCTGCATGGCGGGGATGGTGGCGCTCCCGCCTCCGGTCATCCGATCCCCACAAGATCCACGCCAAGCCGACACAAGCGCGGAACGACAACATCGCGAACGGCAACCGAGTGACCGGCACACCCGGCGGAACGGAAGTCGGGCGTGGGGGTCAGCGGGGTAGCTCCCACGTCGCCGGGACCCAGATTGGGGACTGGGGGTCGCCGGTCAGGGCCAGGCCGACCCGCCACGCCTGCATGGGTGGGCGGCCGGCGGCCAGCCAGCGGTCCAGGATGGTGGCGGCCTCGGTGGCGTAGGCGTCGGCCTCGGGGCCGGCGGTCAGCACGCTGCCGTCGGGGAGGATCAGGGCGCCGCCGGTCAGTGGCTCGTCCAGCAGGGCCAGACAGCTCTGTTCGCGGTCGCGGCGGGAGGCGGCCGCGTGGGTGGCTCGGCGGCTCCAGGCGCCGGCGGCGTACCAGAGGTCGCGGTAGGCGATCGGTTCCAGGGGCGGGTCGAAGCGGGGCGGGCCGGTCGGGGTGAAGTCGGTGAGGTCGCCGGCGGCGGCCGGGGGCGGGTGGGCGCCGGGATAGTCGGCGGTCAGGGGGCCGGCTGCGGTCATGAAGCCGGACGGGCACACCACGGCGGCGGTTACCGGGCCGGTGGGGGTGCCGTGCACGGCCAGCACCGGGTGGGTGCCGGCGTGATCCACCGGGGCGATCACCAGGCCGGCCGGCTCCAGTTGTGACAGCCAGTGCGGGGAGAGACCGGCGATGCCCACCGTCACGATGATGCGGTCAAACCTTTCGCCGGGCCGGCCCGCGTAGCCGTCGGAGTGCTCCACGCGTACCCCTGCAATTCCTGCGCGAGCCAACGCCGAGCGTGCCCTGTCCGCCACGTCCTGTTGCACATCGATGCTGGTTATTGTCGCCCCGAGCGAAGCGAGCAGGGCGGCGTTGTAGCCGGTGCCCGCACCGATCTCGAGGATGCGCTGGCCGGGACGCACGCGCAGCGCCTCGATCATGATGGCCATCAGCGACGGCTGGCTGGACGAGCTGACGGGCACCCGGCCGTCCACCTTGGTCACCAGGACGTCGTCGCGGTAGACGGTGGCCAGGAAGTCGGGGTCGGCGGGGGTGGCCCAGGTGCCGTCGCGGCGCTGGAAGCCGTCGGGGACGAACGCCTCGCGGCGGACCGTGCCGAACGCGGCCGCGAGTTCCGGCGAGAGCGACACACCGCCCTGCCGGATCTGCTCGAGGAAGGCCCGGCGATGGTCCGTCATGCCCTCACGATAGAGATGCGGCCAGGCTGTCGGGTACGTCCTGGCGATGATAGGGCCACTCGGACGGCTCGATGTTGTCGAGGAAGGCCTGGTAGACGGCCGCGCCGCGGAGTGCCGCGACCGGGCGCAGCAGGTCGACGGCGCGCAACGGATCGCAGCCGGGGACGGTGCTGGTCCAGCGGTCGGCCCACGCCCGCAGCAGCGGCCCGGGGTCGGCCAGGCCGCCGGTGAGCCGGATGATGTCGAACGCCGGGTGGCCGACCGTGCAGTCGCCCCAGTCCAGGATCGTGAGGCGGCCGGCCCGGTCGGTGCGGACGTTGCCGGGGTGCAGGTCGCCGTGCACCAGGGTGTCGGGCACACCGCACTCGGCGACCGCGGCGAGTCGCTCGGGCAGGCCGTCGATCAGCTTGCGGAGGCCGTCGAGGCGGTCGTAGTAGGACGCCGCGACCCGTTCGTAGTCGAACCGGCCGTCCGGAATCACGGCCAGCTCGTCCAGGTTTTCCGCGAAGTACGCCTGCACCGGATGGAAGGCCGCCGCGATCTCCGCGCACACCTCCGCACCCGCGCCGTACCGATCCTCGCCGGGCACGTGGGCCAGCAGCATCCGGCCCTGCGGACCGCCGGTCAGCAGCGGCGGCACCAGGCCGGGCACGACCGCGTCGACCAGCCGGATCGCGTCGGGCTCGTGGCGGAAGAACGACGGCACCTGCTTGAGCCAGGCGACCGGGTGACCGGCCGGATCCTCCACCCGCCAGACCGCCGACAGGTTCCAGGTGCGGTACTGGAAGAACCGCAGGGTGCCGGGCAGCATGATGCGGGCCCAGGCCATCGAGGCGGCCGGTCCGCCGACCTCGGCATAGGGCGCCCGGTTGGGGTGCGGAGTCAAATCCATGTCGTACGGGCGCAGCCCGGCCGGACGTTCGTCGGTCTCGGCCAGGTATGTCACGTGGCCGCCGGGCTGGGCGGGCCGCTCGGCGTGCAGCAGGCGCAACACCTGGCGGCGCTCGCTGGTGAACTCCCAGACCTCCGGCCACCACGGGACGGTGACCTCCACCGGTGGCAGCGCGCCGAGCGGCACACCGGCGGGGTCGACCAGGGCCAGGGTCACGGTTCGCGTCACGTACGAGACCGTAACGTACGGCCGTTACCGTGCAGCCGTGGACGAATTCGCGCTCGGGTGCACGCTCGGCTTCGACGTCAGCGCGCCGGCCGAACTGGTGCTGCAGGTCGCCGTGGCGTCGCCGGCCACTGAGACCCTGACCGCGCCCGTCGAGGTCGTCGAGTTGCCCGGCCGGCAGCACCTGCTGCGTCTCGCGCCGGGGCTGGTGACCGTCGCCTACCAGGCCACGGTCCGGCCGCCGGTTTCGGCGCCGGCGCGGGTCACCGAGGTGGACCGGATCGTGGCGCTGCGGCCCAGCCGGTACTGCCCGTCCGACCGGCTGGCCGCGTTCGCGGCCGGCGAGTTCGGCGTCGGCGCCGACCCGGCCGGCACGGTGCGGGCGATCACCGCGTGGGTGCATGAGCGGATCGCGTACCAGGCCGGCAGCAGCGGACCCACCACCGACGCGGTCGACACGCTGCTCGGCGGTGCCGGGGTCTGCCGCGACTACGCGCACCTGGTGGCCACGCTGTGCCGGGCGGTGAACGTGCCGGCCCGGGTGGCCGCGGTCTACGCGCCGGGACTGTCCCCGATGGACTTCCACCTGGTGGTGGAGACCGCGATCGACGACCACTGGTACGTCTGGGACGCCACCCGGCTGGCACCGCGGCCGAGCCTGATCCGCATCGCCACCGGCCGGGACGCCGCCGACACCGCGTTCGCCACCACGGTGTCCGGGGCGCTGACCATGCCGGAGATGACGGTGACCGCGGTGGCACCGGGCAACCTGCCGGCCGACGACCACGTCAGCCTGGTGGCGCTGGCGTAAAGCGCCCTGAACGACCGATAGGCTCGGTTCATGGTCGATCTCGTGCTGCGGTCCCGCCGGGCCGTCACCGCCCGCGGCGAACGTCCCGCCGCCGTCGCCGTCGACTCCGGGAAGATCGTTGCGGTCGGGGCGTACGACGAAGCGATGCCGGCGGCCGACGAGATCGACCTCGGTGACACCGCGCTGCTGCCCGGGCTGGTCGACACGCACGTGCACGTCAACGAGCCGGGGCGCACCGAGTGGGAGGGGTTCGCCACCGCCACCCGGGCGGCCGCGGCCGGCGGCGTCACCACGATCATCGACATGCCGCTGAACAGCCTGCCGCCGACGATCAACACCGAAGCCCTCACGATCAAGCAGAACGCCGCGGACGGGCAGATCCACGTCGATGTCGGGTTCTGGGGCGGGGCCGTGCCGGGCAACGCCGGTGAGCTGCCGGGGCTGCACGCGGCCGGGGTGTTCGGGTTCAAGGCGTTCCTCGCCGACTCGGGGGTGCCCGAGTTCCCGCCGGTCTCGCCGGCCGAACTGGCCACCGCGCTGACCGCCGTGGACGCGCAGTTCGTCGTGCACGCCGAGGACCCGGATCACCTGCACGCGGCGGCGTCCTCCCCCGCGTACGCGGACTTTCTGGCCTCCCGCCCGGCCGACGCCGAGCATGCCGCCGTCGCCACCGCGATCGAGGCGGCCCGCCGGGCCGGCGGGCGCGTGCACATCCTGCATCTCTCGGCGGCGGGCGCGCTTCCGCTGATCGCGGCGGCAAGGGCGGAGGGTGTACGGGTGACCGCCGAGACCTGCCCGCACTACCTGACGCTGGACGCCGCGCGCATCCCGGACGGTGCGACCGAGTTCAAGTGCTGCCCGCCGATCCGGGACGCGGCGAACGCCGGCCAGCTGTGGCGGGCGCTGGCCGACGGCCTGATCACCTGCGTGGTGAGCGACCACTCGCCGTGCACGCCCGAGCTGAAGCGGCGGGACACCGGCGACTTCGCGGCGGCCTGGGGCGGCATCGCGTCGGTGCAGTTGGGGCTGCCGGTGATCTGGACGGCCGCCCGGAACCGCGGCCACGGGCTCGCGGATGTGGTGGACTGGATGGGGCGGCGCCCGGCCGACCTGGTGGGCCTGCACGGCAAGGGCCGGATCGCGGTGGGCGCCGACGCCGACCTGGTGGCGTTCGACCCCGACGAGGAGTTCGTGGTCGACCCGCACCGCCTGCACCACCGCAACCCGGTCACCCCGTACGCGGGCATGGTCTTGCGGGGTGTGGTCCGCACGACCTGGCTGCGCGGCCGCACGGTGACCGGCGACGCCCCGCACGGCGGTTTCCTGACCCGGGAGGACTGATGGACGACGCGTTCACCGCCCGGCTCGACCTCGCCTCCCGGGCTCTGGGCGGTGGCGTCGTGCACGCCAACGACGAGTTCTTCGCGGCGGCCGACCATCTGGTGCTGCCCGAGCCGCCGACGTTCAGCCCGCGCACCTTCGACCACAAGGGGCAGGTGTACGACGGCTGGGAGACCCGGCGGCGCCGCACCCCGGGCTCGGACGTGGCGATCGTCCGGCTCGGCGCGCCCGGCGTGATCCACGGCGTGGACGTCGACACGTCGTTCTTCGTGGGCAACTTTCCGCCGTTCGCCTCTCTCGACGGTCTTGCTGTCGACGGCCATCAGGTTCCGCCGGATGCCGCGTGGACCGCGCTCGTGCCCAAATCGCCGCTGAACGGTGACAGCCGCAACCTGTTCGCCGTGTCCGACCGGCGGCGGTTCACCCACGTACGGCTCACGATTTTTCCGGACGGCGGGGTGGCTCGCCTGCGGGTGCACGGCGAGGCGATCCCCGACCCGGCGCTGCTGCCGGCCGAGTTCGACGTGGCCGCGGTGACCGCCGGTGCCACGGTAACCGGGTGCAGCAACATGTTCTTCGGCCGCCCGCACCAGATGCTGATGCCCGGCCTGGCCCGGCACATGGGCGACGGCTGGGAGACGGCCCGCCGCCGCGAGGACGGCAACGAGTGGGCCGAGATCGAGCTGGCGGCGCCCACCGAGGTGACCTTCGTCGACCTGGACACCAGCCACTTCAAGGGCAACGCACCGGGCGCGGCGGCGCTGCGCGGCACGGACGGCTCGGGCGACTGGTTCGACATCCTGCCGCGCGTCCCGCTCAGCCCGGACACCCCGCACCGCTTCCCGGTCCGGCCGGAGTCGCCGGCCAGCCGGGTGCGCCTGGACATCTACCCGGACGGCGGCATGGCCCGGCTGCGGATCATCGGCCGGCCGGACCGGGCCTTCCTAACGGAGAAGTTCCGCCGTCACACCGAGGAAAGTAGGCGACCATGAACGAGATCCTGTCCGACGAGGCGGTGGCCTTCGTCGCCGAGCTGAACCGGCGGTTCCGGCCTCGGCGCAACGAGTTGCTGGCGACCCGGGCGGCCCGGCGGCAGGAGATCGCCGACGGCGGCACGCTGGGCTTCCGGCCCGAGACCGAGCACATCCGGGCCGCCGAGTGGTCGGCGCCGCCGGCCCCGTTCGACCTGGAGGACCGGCGGGTCGAGATCACCGGGCCGACCGAGCGCAAGATGACCATCAACGCGCTCAACTCCGGGGCCAAGGTGTGGCTGGCCGACCTCGAGGACGCCAACACCCCGCACTGGGCCAACGTGGTCGACGGGCAGCGCAACCTCTACGACGCGATCCGCCGGACCATCTCGCTGGAAACCCCGCAGAAGACGTACGAGCTCAACGGCGGCCCGTACCCGACGATCGTGATGCGGCCGCGCGGCTGGCACCTGGACGAGCGGCACGTGACGGTCGAGGGCGAGCCGGCCGTGGGCGCGCTGGTCGACTTCGGGCTGTACTTCTTCCACAACGCCGCCGAGTTGCTCGCCCAGGGCAGCGGCCCGTACTTCTACCTGCCGAAGATGGAGTCCTACAAAGAGGCGGAACTCTGGAACGACGTCTTCACCTTCGCCCAGGAGCACCTCGGCATCGCGCAGGGCACCATCCGGGCCACCGTGCTGATCGAGACCATCCCGGCCGCGTTCGAGATGGAGGAGATCCTGTACGCGCTGCGGCCGCACATCTCCGGCCTGAACGCCGGCCGGTGGGACTACCTGTTCAGCATCATCAAGTACTTCCGCGACAACCCCGGCATGATCCTGCCGGACCGGGCCTCGGTGACGATGACCGCGCCGTTCATGCGCGCGTACACCGAACTGCTGGTCTCGACCTGTCACCGCCGCGGCGCGTTCGCGATGGGCGGCATGGCCGCCTTCATCCCGAGCCGGCGCGACCCCGAGGTCAACAAGATCGCACTGGCCAAGGTCCGCGAGGACAAGGAGCGCGAGGCGGGCGACGGGTTCGACGGCTCCTGGGTCGCGCACCCCGACCTCGTACCCGTCTGCCGGGAGATCTTCGACGGTGTCCTCGGCGACCGGCCCAACCAGCTCGGCAAGCAGCGCCCCGACGTGTCGGTGACGGCCGCCGACCTGCTGGACGTGTCGTCGATCGGCGCCGAGGTCACCGAGGCCGGCCTGCGTGGCAACGTGTCGGTCGCCCTGCAGTACCTGGAGGCCTGGCTGCGCGGCAACGGCGCGGTCGGTATCAACAACCTGATGGAGGACGCGGCCACCGCCGAGATCTCCCGCTCGCAGGTCTGGCAGTGGATTCACAACGGGGTACGCCTGCCCGACGGCACCCCGATCACCGCCGGCCTGGTGGGCCGGATCGAGGACGAGGAACTGGCGGCGATCCGCGACGCGATCGGCGACGAGGCGTGGGCGACCAGCCGCTTCGACGACGCCCGCAAGCTGTTCGAGCGGGTCGCGCTGTCCGACGATTTCGCCGACTTCCTGACCACGGCCGCCTACGACTCGATCGACTGACCACATGCGGTTGACGGACGACGATTACAAAGAGTTAGACGTACGCCTGGCCGACCACGACGCGTTTCTGAAGTCCCGTTACCCCGGCGACGCTCCGGGCCGCCAACCGATACACACCGTCTACCTACCCGCCGACCGCCTGGACGGCTTCCGCGACTGGGGCGAAACGGCGCTGCGGGCGATGGACGACTTCCCCTGGCCGGTACCCGGTGTGCGGGAGAAGCTCGCCCGCGAGCCGATCGAGGACCTGCGGGTCGACTTCGAGGACGGCTACGGCATCCGCGCCGACGACCAGGAGGACGCCGCGGTCAAGCGGGCCGCCGCGATCCTGCGGGACGGCCCGCGCCCGCCGTTCGTCGGCATCCGGATCAAGTCGCTGGAGGCGGCCACCCGCCGGCGCGCGCTGCGCACGCTGGATCTCTTCCTGGAGTCCTACCAGGACAGTTTCGTCATCACGCTGCCCAAGGTGAGCGGTACCGACCAGGTTTCCGCGATGGTCACCGTCTGCGAAAAACTGGAGACCGGGTACGGCGTGGCGGCCGGCACCCTGCGCTTCGAGATCCAGATCGAACTCCCCGCCGCCATCCTGTCCGCCGACGGCCACGCCACGGTGGCCCGCCTGATCACCGCCGCGGCTGGAAGGTGTGCCGGCCTGCACTACGGCACGTACGACTACAGCGCCGCGGCCGGGGTGGCCGCGGCGTACCAGTCCATGGACCACCCCGCGGCCGACTACGCCAAGGCGGTGATGCAGGCCGCCGCGGCCCAGACCGGCGTGCGCCTGTCCGACGGTTCCACCAACATCCTGCCGGTCGGGGGTGCGGCCGAGGTCCGCGCGGCGTGGGACCTGCACCACCGTCTGGTGCGGCGTTCGCTGGAGCGCGGCTTCTACCAGGGCTGGGACCTGCATCCCGCCCAACTCCCGACGAGATACGCCGCCACGTACGCCTTCTTCCGCGACGGCCGGGACGCCGCGGTGGCCCGTCTGCACAGATATCTGTCCCGCCAGGAGAGCGGCATAGCCGACGAGCCCGCAACGGCTCGCGCGCTGGCCGCGTACCTGCTCCGGGGTTTGGACTGCGGCGCGTTGAGCGATGCCGGCCTTCCCCGAGCCGACCTGCTGGCCCTGACCTAGTTGCCTCCGCTCCTCCTTCCCTCAGAGTGCCGACAGGCCGAGCGACGCCGCGAAACCAACGACGACGAGGGGCCCGGTGAGCACGCCCTCCACCTCATAGGCTTCGGGCAGCAGGGTGTCGGCGAGCATCGCGAGCAGCGCCCCCGCCGCGAACGCCTGCACCAGCCCGCCGGTGCGACCGTTGACCGGGTCGAGCAGCGCGTATCCGGCGGCCGCCGACACCGCCGACACGAGGATCACGACCGTCCACATCAGCACGACTTTGCGCTGCGGCCATCCCGCCGCCTTCAGTCCCGCCGACGACGACATGCCTTCCGGCAGGTTGGACAGCAGAACGCCGGTCAGCAGCGACACGTTGACCCCACCCTGCAGAACGGTGAGCCCCAGCACGAACGACTCCGGCACCCCGTCGAGCACCGACCCCAACACGATGGCCAGCGGCGACCCTTGCGCTTGCTTCCCCGCCGAGTCTTTCCGCTCCCCACCCCCACGCCGCGAGATCAGCCAGTCCCCACCCGCGAACACCAGGGCCCCGACCAGCACCATCCCACCAACCCAGACGACCGGCCGGGTCCGAAGCGCCTCCGCCACCAGCTCAAACGAAACCGACCCGAGCAGCAGCCCGGTACCGAGAGCCATGACAACCGCAATAACCCGCCGCCCAGGCGAAAACCAGTAGGCAACCAGCGCCCCCACCAACAGAGCCGAAGCCCCAAACGCCCCCCACCAGAACGCCGCCGCGATCCCCACCGGCCCTCCCGCCCTCGACCTCGAAAGCTAGGCGCGCCCATCCCCCCGTGTCCTCACCCCCGGCAGGCGAACTCGACCCCGCCCGCTCCCCTCCCGGCATGCACCACCGCCAAACCCACCACGGGGGCACCGCCACCCATGCTTTACCTCCGCCGCCGCCCTATTGGGCTTTCATCAGGCGACGATGGGCCCTCCGCGCCTCCCGGGTCAGGGTGTGTTCGTCGGCGTGGGACAGGTGGGCGTGTTCGACTACCGGGCGGCCGCCCACCAGGGAAAGCTCGACCGGCGCCGGCGGCCCGAAGACCAGGGCGGCCAGCTTGTCGTCGATGCCCTCGTGGGGCAGGCCGTCCAGGCGCCAGAGGACCAGGTCGGCCAGTTTGCCCTTTTCGAGGGAGCCCAGGTCGTCCTGGCGGCCCAGCAGGCGGGCGCCGCCGATCGTGCCCAGGCGCAGGGCCTCGCGGGCGTTCATGGCCTTCGGGCCGCCTCGGACCCGGGCCGTGTAGAGGGCCTGGCGCAACTCCTCGCCCAAGTGTCCCGCCTCCTGGGAGGCGGGGCCGTCCACGCCCAGGCCGACCGGCACGTTGGCGTCGAGCATTTCGCGGATGCGGGCGGCGCCGGCGCCCAGGCGGGCGTTCGAGCTCGGGCAGTGGGCCACGCCGGTGCCGGTGGCGGCCAGCCTCGCGATGGCGGGAGCGTCCAGGTGGACGCCGTGCGCCAGCCAGACGTCGGGGCCCAGCCAGCCCAGGTTTTCGGCGTATTCGGTGGGGGTGCAGTTGAAGCGGTCGCGGCAGAAGTCGTCCTCGTCGGCGGTTTCGGCCAGGTGGGTGTGCAGGCGGACGCCGCGGCGGCGGGCCAGGGCGGCGGCCTCGCTCATCAGGCGGGACGTCACCGAGAACGGGGAGCAGGGGGCCACCGCGATCTGCAGCATGGCGCCGGGGGACGGGTCGTGCCACTGGTCGATGGCCTTTTCGGTGGCGGCCAGGGCTTCGTCGGTGTCCTCGACCACGTGGTCGGGTGGGAGGCCGCCGTCTTTCTGGCTCAGGTCCATCGAGCCGCGGGTGGGGTGGAAGCGCAGGCCGATCGCGCGGGCGGCCTCGATCTCCGCGGCCAGGACGTCGCCGCCGTCGCGTGGGAAGACGTAGTGGTGGTCCATGGTCGTGGTGCAGCCGGACAGGGCCAGCCAGCCCAGGCCGGCGCCGGCCGCCGCCCCGACTATCTCGGCGTCCAGGCGGCCCCAGATCGGGTAGAGCGTGGTCAGCCAGCCGAACAGGGTCTCGTCGAGGGCCAGGCCCCGGGTCGCCCACTGGTAGAGGTGGTGGTGGGTGTTGACCAGGCCGGGGGTGACCAGGCAGCCGGTGCCGTCGATGCGGCGGAGCGGGCCCCGGTACCGGCCGGCGTGACCGGCGCCGACCGCGACGATCCGGCCGTCGTCGCCGACCACCACGTGGCCGTCGGGGTGGTACGTGTCGGCGGCGTCCACCGTGGCTACCGCGGCGTTCTCGATGACGATCACAGGTACCACTCCGCGCTCGCGGCCGGGGCGTCGTCGCGGGTGACCGTGCCCTCGATCAGGCCGTACGGGCGGTCGCCGGCGATGAAGACCTCGTTGTCGTTGGCCAGCCCGAACGGGGACAGGTCGACCAGGTAGTGGTGCTTGTTGGGCAGCACCAGCCGGATCTCGGCGACCTCGGGGCGGGCGGACAGCACCCGGCTGCCCATCGCGTACAGCGTCTGCTGCAGCGAGTAGCTGTACGTGTCGACGAACGCGCCGGTCAGCGCCTCGACCGCACCCGCGTACGACGTCGCCCAGTCCCCGGCCGGCAGCGCGTGCCGCCAGCGCGCGTCGACGGCGGTGGCCAGGATGCGGTCGGTGGTCCCGGTCAGGGTGGTGTAGTCGTCGCGCGGGAATCCGTGGAACTCCGACGCGGTCGAGTTGAGCAGCACCAGTCCGGTGATGCCCGAGACCACCTGCTCGGCCTCGGCCGTCACGGTGACCGTCGCCGTCCGCGTGTGACTGCCCTGCCGCTGGAACGAGTGCGGGCCGAGCCGGTCCCAGCCATGCGACTCGATGCTGACCCGGGCCGAGTGCACCTGCGCCCGGCTGGTGACGAAGTGGCGGGCCAGCCGCAGGCCGAACTCCTCGGGTTCGCCCACGCCGTGCTTCTTGGCGAACGCGTACACCGTGTTCTTCATCGTGTCGGTCGGCAGCACGCCGGAGTTGTCGCCGGTCAGGTGGGTGGCGGCCAGGTCACCGGCGAGCGCCACGCTCACGTTCAGGTCGGCGAGACGGTGGCTCTCCCCGTCGCGGACGACCCGGACCAGGCGCGTCTCCGCCTTGCCGTAACGGTTTGGACCGAGCACGATGGCCACGCGTCAGCTCCCTCGATAGGTGGTGTAGCCGTACCGGCTGAGCAGCAGCGGCACGTGGTAGTGGCGGTCCGGGTCGCGGACGTGGAAGGCCACCGTGACCTCAGGGAAGAAGCCGTCGTCGCCGAGGTAGGGCTCCACGTAGAAGAACAGCCGGTAGCCGCCGGCCTGCCATTCGTGCAGCGGCACCCGGTAGCGCAGCCGGCCGTCGTCGTCGGTGCGGCCCTCGGCGATGGTGCGCCAGCCGTCGGTGTCGCGGCGCTCGAGACGCACGTAGACGTCGCGGGCCGGCTCGCCGCTGACCGTGTCGAGGATGTGCGTGGAGATCTTGGCGTGGAACTCGGCCGCGGTGCCGTCAGCGGAGGGCATCGAGCACCCGCTCCAGCCGGAGCAACGCGATCTTGCCCAGCTCGCCGGTCACGATCGCCCGCTCGGTCGCCTCGTCGTTGGCCAGCCGCTCGCGGGCGGCGGCCACGATCTCGGCCTGCGTGCGGCCGCTCGCGAAGATCAGGAACACGTGGCCGAAGCGTTCCTCGTAGGCCCGGTTGGCCTCGATCAGCGCAGCACCGTCGTCGCCCGGCGCGGCCGCCGACTGCTCGTGCCGGGACCAGGCCGCCTCGCGCGACTCGCCGGCGGCCCGCTCGCCGATCCGCGGATGGGCCGCCATCGCGACCAGGACCTCGTCCCAGGTCAGTGCCCGGGCGGCCGCGTCGGCCACCGCGATGATCGCGGCCCGGTCGGGATACGGGCGTCCGGCCACGATCGCGGCACCCCAGCCGGGTGCCGCGCAGCAGGCGCGAAGGTCGTCGGAGAGGCGGGCGGCGGGCAGTGAGTTGAAACCCTCGACCGCGTCCATCCGGCACCCCATTTCTAATGTCGATCAGTCAAGCAGGATCGCTCGCGCGCGTGCAGTCCTTTGCCGCGGAATTAACACGGGCGTTCCCCGGCACGGCACGGACAGCCTGACACGCGAGGATGGTCGGGTGCTGATTGCCGACCACGCCCTGCCCGACCTGCCGATCCGCGCCGTGCTGCCGCGGATCCGCGCGACCGAGGGAGCCGCGGTGCTGGTGGCGCCGCCGGGTACCGGCAAGACCACGCTGGTGCCGCTCGCGCTGGCCGGCACCGCGGGCAAGGTGGTGGTGGCGGAGCCGCGCCGGCTCGCGGCGCGAGCCGCGGCGCGGCGGATGGCCGGTCTGCTGGGCGAGGAGGTCGGCCGCCGGGTGGGTTTCACGGTACGGGGTGAAAGGCGCGTCTCGGGGCACACCGCCGTCGAGGTCGTCACCACCGGCGTCCTGGTCCGCCGCCTGCACCGCGACCCGGAACTGGCCGGCACGGCCGCCGTGATCCTGGACGAGTGCCACGAACGCCACCTCGACTCCGACCTGGCACTCGCGTTCCTGGTCGAGGTGCGTGCCGCGCTCCGGCCCGACCTGCGCCTGCTGGCCACCTCGGCCACCGCCGACGCGCAGCGGATCGCCGAGGTCCTCGGCGGCGCACCCACCATCGCGGCCGAGTCCCGGCTCTTCCCGGTCGAGGTGCACTGGTCACCCCCGCCCGCCCCGGTCACCCCGCCGCACGGCCTGCGTGTCGACCCGCGCCTGCTCGACCACGTGGCCGCCACCGTCCGCCGCGCGCTGGCCGAGGACGACGGCGACGTGCTGGTCTTCCTGCCCGGCGCCCGCGAGATCGACACGGTCGCCGGCAGGCTCGGCGGCCTGGACGCGGACGTCCTGCCGCTGCACGGCCGTCAGCCCGCCGCCGTCCAGGACGCCGCCCTGCGCCCGGGCCCGCGCCGCCGGGTGGTGCTGGCCACCGCGGTAGCCGAGAGCAGCCTCACGGTGCCGGGCGTGCGGTCGGTGGTCGACGCCGGCCTGAGCCGGGTGCCCCGGATGGACCATGCCCGCGGCCTCGGCGCGCTGGCGACCGTGCCGGTGTCGCGGTCCTCGGCCGAGCAGCGCGCCGGGCGGGCCGGCCGGGAGGCGCCGGGCCGGGTCTACCGCTGCTGGTCGCCGGCCCAGCACGACCGGCTGCCGGCCCAGCCCGAGCCGGAGATCGCGGCGGCCGACCTGACCGGGTTCGCGCTCGACCTCGCCCTGTGGGGCCATCCGGACGGCACCGGCCTCGCGCTGCCGGACCGCCCGCCGGCCGGCGCCCTGCAGACCGCGGTGGCCACCCTGCACGACCTGGGAGCGGTCGACAGCGACGGCCGGGTCACCGCGCGCGGGCGGGCGCTCGCCGACGCCGGCCTGCATCCGCGGCTGGCCCGGGCGCTGCTGGACGGCGCGCCGGCGGTGGGCCGGCGCCGGGCCGCCGAGATCGTGGCCCTGCTGGCCGAGGACCGCTCCACGTCGGACGACCTGGTCGCCACCTGGCGCCGCGCCCGCGGCGGCAACGACCCGGGGTGGAAGTCCGAGGTGCGCCGCCTGACGTCGGCCCTGACCCGCTCCCCCGACAACGAGGCCGGCCCGACCCCACAACCCACGCGGACGAAAGCTGATAAGAGGGATATGTCTGCCGAAGCGGACGGGCGCAGTGAACTCCGGCTGCCCGACGACCTCGCCGCCGGGCTGATCGTCGGTCTCGCGTATCCCGAGCGCGTCGCCCGCGTCCGTGACCCCGGTGCCCGCTCCTACCTGATGGCCGGCGGCACGGCGGCCGATCTCGCACCGGCCAGCGGCCTGGCCGGCCTCACCTGGATCGCGGTGGCCGGCGCCGACCGCACCCCCGGCGCACGCACCGCCCGCATCCGCACCGCCGCCCCGCTCGACGAGGCGACCGCGCGCGAGGCCGCCGCGCACATGCTCACCCGGGACACCGAGATCCACTGGGCCGACGGCGACGTGGTGGCCCGCGAGGTGACCCGGCTGGGCGCGATCACCCTCACCGAACGCCGCCTGGCCGACCCCGACCCGCAGCGGGTGCAGGCCGCCCTGCACGAGGGCCTGCGCCGTGAGGGCCTCGCCCTGCTCACCTGGACCCGCAACGCCGTCGAGCTGCGGCAGCGCCTGGCCTTCGCCCACGAGACCCTCGGCGCGCCCTGGCCGGACGTCTCCGACGAGGCCCTGCTCGACCGCCTCGACCTCGGCACCTGCCGCCGCCGCGCCGACCTGGCCAAGCTGGACGTCAGCACGGCCCTGCGCCGCCTGCTGTCCTGGGAGGTGGCCGGCCGGCTCGACGAGGTGGCACCCGAACGCCTGCCGGTGCCGAGCGGCTCCAAGATCCGGGTCGACTACACCGACCCCGCCGCCCCGGTGCTGGCCGTGAAGGTCCAGGAGGCGTTCGGCTGGCGGGATGCTCCGCGGCTGGCCGGCGTACCCGTACTGCTGCATCTGCTCTCACCCGCCGGCCGCCCGGTAGCCGTGACCAGAGACCTGGCCTCGTTCTGGCATCAGGGCTATCCACAGGTACGCGCCGAAATGCGCGGCCGTTACCCTCGCCACCCATGGCCGGAAGATCCGACCACCGCCGAGCCCACCAGGAGACGTCAATGAGCTTCGTCGTCGAGGTCGAGCGCCGGCTCACGGTCCGGCAGGGCCTCTCCTCGCCGATCCGGTCCCGGCGCGGCCTCACCCTGATCGGACCGGGCGAGGGCGTCGACATCGTGGTCCGGGTCGCCGTCACGTTCGCCGACGACCAGCTCAACGAGGACGGCCGCTTCCTCGACACCGACGCGCTCACCGAGGAACTCGACACCCAGTGCGCCATCCTGACCGCCCGCCCATGGACCGAGACCTTCCCCTTCCGGCCGACGTTCGAGCTGGTCGCGCGCGAGCTGTTCGGCCGGCTGGCGGAGCGGGTGCCGCAGCTCACCCACGTCGAGCTGGCCGACGAGTCATTCGGCTCGCGCACCCGCTATACGGCTGGGTGACGGCTGGCTGGGGATGACCGGCGACTCGAGGCGGTGCAGCGGGCCCGGCTGCCCGAACAGGTATCCCTGGCCGAGCGGGCACCCCAGCCCGGACAGTCCCGCCGCCCGGGCCGGCGTCTCGATGCCCTCGGCCACCACCACGATGTCCAGTTCGCCGCAGATGGTGAGGATCGACCGGCACACCGCGCCCGCCCGGCCCGGCGCCTCCTCGACATCCGTCAGCGTCGAGTCGAGCTTTACGATGTCGACGGGCAGGGCATGCAACTGGGCCAAGGCGTTGAACCCACTGCCAAAATCATCAAGAGCCACGCGTACGCCCAGAGCCCGCAGCCGGCCCGCGGCGGCCGCGGCCACCGCCAGGTCCGGGATGCGGTGTGTCTCGGTGATCTCGATGACCAGCCGGGACGGCGGCAGGTGGTGGCCGGTCAGCGCGGCGTTCACCGCCTCCTCGAGACCGTCCTGACCGAGCCGGGCGGCCGACACGTTCACGTGCACGTCGATCGGGCGGCCGTAGACGACCGCCAGCCGGGTGGCGTCGCCGCAGGCCTGGTCGAGCACGAAGTCGTCAATGGCGGCCACCTGGCCGGTGCGTTCGGCGACGGTCACGAAGACGTCGGGGTGCACCGGACCGGCCGCCGAGGTCCACCGGGCCAGCGCCTCGACCGCCACCGTGGCGCCGTCGGCCAGCCGGACGATCGGCTGGTAGTGCACCTCGAAACCGGGCCGGCCGCCGGTCGCCAGGGCCTGGGCCAGCAGGTGCGGCAGGTCGGCGTCGGCCGCCGCGTCGGCCGCGCCCGCGTACCGGGCCAGCGCGCCCTTGCCACGCCGCTTGCTGGCGTACATCGCGGCGTCGGCGCGGCGCAGCAGCGCGTCGGCGGACAGCGCCTCGCCGGGCTCCGGCACCACCAGGCCGATGCTGGCGCCCACCCCGATCCGGTGGCCGTCGATGATGAACGGCTCGCGCAGCGCGGCCAGGATGCGGTGTCCCACCGGTTCGGCGTCGGCCGGGCGGTGGTCGAGCAGCACCGCGAACTCGTCGCCGCCGAGCCGGGCCACCAGGTCGTCGGCGGGCACGCAGCCCTGCAGGCGTTCGGCGATGGCGCGCAGCACCCGGTCGCCCATCGCGTGCCCGAAGCTGTCGTTGATCAGCTTGAAGTCGTCAAGGTCGGCGAAGAGCACGGCCAGCGGCCTACCTCGGTGCCGGTGCGCGTCCAGGGCCAGCACCAGCCGTTCCCGGTACAGCGCCCGGTTGGCCAGGCCGGTGAGCGGGTCGTGGTACGCCTGGTGGTGCAGCCGCCGCTGGCCCTCGGACACCCGGTCGAGCAGCACCGTGTTGTCCACGATGGTGAACATCTGCCGGGCCACCACGAGGCCGAGCCCCAGCCAGCCGAGATAGGCCTCGAACGGTGACAGCGGGTTGCCAGCCCCGGTGCTGATCGCGATCACGATGCCGGTCGCGGTCACCGGCACGTACGGCAGCAGCAGGTGCAGCCAGTCCCGTTCCGCGGTGTTCGGGCGCACCGGCCCGGTGCCGCCCGCGTTGCAGGAGGCCGCGACCGCGAGCAGCGCCGGCCCGAGCAGGTGGCCGGCCGTCTGCAGCGGGCTGAGCGGCAGGTCGGCCAGGTTGGCCAGGCGCAGGGTGTCGGTGACGCCGAACGCGATGACGGCCAGCCCGGCCAGCTGGAGCGGGCGCCGCGCGGCCCGCGAGGCCGGCCGGGTGGCCAGCAGCAGCACCACCATGGTCAGCAGCACCAGGTCGGCGATCGGGTGTGCGACCGCCATCCCGATCACCAGCGGCGGCTGCCCGGCCCAGTCCATCAGCCGCTCCGGGAGCGCCGACCAGACCAGCGCCAGCAGCGACCCGGCGATCAGCACGCTGTCGATGAGCAGCGCGATCTGGTCGCGGCGGGGCGAGGTGGGCACCGGGCGGGGCCGGACGTACGGGGCGGTGAGCAGCCCGAACAGGATGCACAGCGGCAGCACCAGAAACCCGATGTCCCAGGCCGAGGTGACCGCGCGACCGGGGTCGGCGATGTCGCGGACCACCCAGGCGACGCGCAGCGCGGTCCAGGCGACCAGGCCGGCGCCGACCATCCGGCGCCAGTGCCGTTCGATGCCGGTGCGCCGGCCCGCCGCGGCCAGGCACACCCACGCGGCGGCCGCCCCCGCGACCGCCTGCGCCGCGTCGGCGCTGAGCCGCCACCCCCGCGGACCGACCAGTTCGCCGACGACCACCGCGCCGAGGACGAGCGTCAGCGTGACGAACAGGCGCGCCGTCATCGCTGGGAACTCAGTCGCCTGGGGTCAGGTCGGCGACGATCACCGTGATGTTGTCCGGTCCGCCACCGCGCAGCGCCAGGTCGACCAGGCGTTCGGCGCACGTCTTGGGGTCGGCCGCGGCCAGCATCTCCTGTTCGATGGTCTCGTTGGTGACCACCGCGGTGAGCCCGTCGCTGCACAGCAGCCAGCGGTCGCCGGCCTCGGGCTCGACGATCACGTACGCCGGGCTGACCGGCTCGCCCTGGAGCACCCGGGTGACCACCGAGCGGCGGGGATGCCCGGCGGCCTCGTCCGGCCGGATCAGGCCCTGGTCGACCAGCATCTGGACGTACGTGTCGTCCTTGGTCAGCTGGTTGAGCCGGCCGTCGCGCAGCAGGTAGGCGCGGGAGTCGCCGACGTGCGCCATGGCGGCGCGGGTGCCGGAGAAGATGACCGCGGTGAGCGTCGTGCCCATGCCCTGCAGGTCGGGGTCGGCCACGACCTGCTCGGCGATCTTGCCGTTGGCCATCTCGAGCGCGCGGTGCAGCGCGTCCATCTGGCCGTCGTTGTCGATCGGCACGTCGAGCGAGGTCATCGCCTCGATGGCGAGGCGGCTGGCGAGATCGCCCGCGGCCATCCCGCCCATCCCGTCGGCCACCACGAGCAGGTGGTCACCGGCGTAGTAACAGTCCTCGTTGTTGCTGCGGACGTGTCCTTGATCGGTGACTGCCGACCACCTCAGGTGCAAGGTCATGGCGTGCAGCTTCCCAGATCACCGCAAGCCTGTCTGCACGCGGGCGGCGGCGCGTCGGTTTTTAGCTGGGGTCTAGCGGGCGTCCCAGGCATCGTGGATCGACCTCGGTCTCGCGGTGTGCCGGTGCAATCCAGGACAGCGCCGACCTTTCGACCTGCCAGCCGCGGACCGCGACGGCGCTGTCCGGTGGGCGCACCGGCTCGGGGCAGAGCGTTTTGGAGCGTACCTGGTCGTTGGCGATGAACCTCACCTCGCCCTCGCTCGTCAGCACGGTGGTCGAGGTGTCGTCGACCGCGATCAGCTGCCCGCGGACCACCTCCAGCTCGCCGTCCTCGGGGCCGACCTCGACCGCGCTGTTCGGCAGGACCGGCGCGCGCAGGAAGATCACGCCGACGGCCAGCGGGGCGACCAGCGCGGCGGCGACCGCCGGCCAGTGCGTGACGAGCCGGGCCGACCAGACCGGGACCGGGCCGGTGAGCAGCGGCCCGAGCAACGGCGGCACGACGAGCAGCAGCGCCGTGCCGATCTCGCCGGCCCGCCAGGCGGCCACCACGCCCGGCCACACGAAGACCAGCACGAGCAGGCCGACGAGCACCGGCACGCCCACCGTGTTCCACAGCATCAGCCAGCGCTCGGTGCGGAACCGCAGCGTCGCGGTCACCCCGAGGATCGACACCAGCAGCATCCCGAGCAGCGGCAGCAGCCGCAGCTGCCAGGTGAACGCGGCCAGCATGGTGGCCAGCAGCACCACCCAGTCGGGCATCCGCAGCGCGGTCACCGCCAGCAGCGACCGGCCGGCGTCGTCGGGGGCGCTGACCAGCAGGATGCCGCCGAGCGCGCGCAGCACCAGGATGGCCGCCGGCACGGTCCAGATCAGCGTGATGAACAGCGCGCTGATCATGCCGAGCGGGCTGACGTACTGCACCAGCAGCAGCATGGTGGGCAGGTCCTGGCGGCTCAGATACCACAGCCGGAGCACGAGCAGCACCAGCGGGAACGCGGGCAGGACGGTGAGCAGCCAGTTGAGCTGGGCCCGGCGCCGCCGCGGCGGGATGGCACCACCCTTGACGTAGACGTCGGTCATGGGAGGACGTCCTCCCAGGGCAGGTCGCGCACCTCGGGCGCGGGCACGTCGGGCTGGCTGGCCACCGCGATCGGGGTGTTCTCGTTGCTGGCCACCTCGACCTGCAGGTTGCGCTCGTAGGCCAGCTCCCAGCGGTCGTCCTTGGCGTCGTGCAGCGAGCGGTACAGGGTGAGGTCCACGAGCTGTTTCAGCGCGAGATTCTCCCCCACGTTGACACCCCATGCCTCGGTCAGGTCCAGGCCGAGATCCCAGTGATCGAACTCGTCGCGGTACTTGTGCTTGAAGCCGGCCAGGATCGCGGCGTCGGTGGTGACCGCCTCGACGTCGCCGTTGCGCAGGTCCGTGACGCAGTCGCTGATCCGGTTCCGGTTCCGCATGATCACGCCCTGGTCCTCGGCCACGCTGGTCGACGAGGAGATCGTGCACGCCTTCTTGCCGGCCAGGTCACGCCAGGAGGACACCCGCTCGTGGCCGCGCCGGGTCAGCACCGACTGTTCGGTGAAGAGATAGGGCGCCGAGAAGGTCACCCCGGGCCGCTGCTCGCGCTCCGGGGTGATGCTGTACGTGGCGATCACCATCTTGACCGGCACCCGGTTGCCCTTGGCGTCGACGGCCTGCATGCGCACCCGGTCCTCGCTCTCCATCGCGTAGAACCGGACCTCGTCGCGGCGGAAACCGAGATCCTCCGCGATCATGTATGCGATGTCGACGTCGAACCCGCTCCAGATGCGACTCGCCGTGTCGTGGAAGGCGGTGCCGGGCTGATCGTCCTTGACCCCGATGGCCAGTTCGGTCCAGCCGTCCACACCGGCCTGCGCGCGCAGCTCGGCCACCGACGGCGGGCCGCTCACGAACACCCGTACCAGGGCCAGGGCCAGCGTCAGGACCAGCGCGAGCCCGAGCGCGGCCAGCCGGAACGCGGCCAGGTTGACCCGTGGCGGCGGCTCCACCAGCGGCTCCGGCTCGGGCGGCGGCAGGCGCCGGTCGGCCGCCTCACGCTCGGCGATGTCCTGCACCGCGATGTCCTCGGCGGTGCCCTCGGGCCCGGGCGGGGTGCGGCGGCGCACCGGCCACGCGAGCCGGCCCGTCAAACCACTGCGGCCGGGATTCACGTCCGCCATCGTCGCCCCCATCCTCGATCGGCGACCTCATGCTGTCGCATGAATGTCACCGGCGGGGGACCGGGAGTGCGAAGTTATCGTGTGGCAACCACCACCGCGCTCTCGGCCGGCAGTTCCACCCGGTCGCGTTGCAGCACCACGCCCGGCTCGGTGGCCAGCAGCACCCCGGTCGGCACCGCCCCCACGCTGACCGTCTGCGGCACCGGGGCCAGGTTGGCCGCCACCACGCAGTTGCCGCGGCGGATCACCACGTACTGGTCGCCGTGCCACACCTGCACCCGGTCGAGCCACGGGTTGGACAGGTCGGCGCGGCTGCGACGCAGCGCGATCAGCCTGCGGTACAGCGCCAGGATCTCGGCGTGGCCGGGCTTGTCCTTTTCGGCCCAGTCCAGCTTGGAACGCTCGAAGGTGGCCACGTCCTGCGGGTCCGGCACCTCGGCCTCGGCCCAGCCGTGCGCCGCGAACTCGCGCCGCCGTCCGGTCTGGACCGCGGCGGCCAGTTCCGGCTCGGGATGACTGGTGAAGAACTGCCAGGGGCTGCTGGCCGCCCACTCCTCGCCCATGAACAGCATGGGCGTGAACGGCGAGGTGAGCAGCAGGGTGGCACCGACCTTGAGCAGGCCGGGCGAGAGCAGCGCGGACAGCCGGTCGCCGGTGGCCCGGTTGCCGATCTGGTCGTGGTTCTGCAGGAAGGCGACGAACCGGTGGCCGGGCGTGAGGCCGCGGTTGACCGGCCGGCCGTGCCGCCGGCCCCGGAAGCTGCTCCAGGTGCCGGCGTGGAAGAAGGCGCCCTCCAGCACGGTCTGCAGGCAGTCCAGCGAGCCGAAGTCGCCGTAGTAGCCCTGCCGCTCGCCGGTGAGCAGGGTGTGCAGCGCGTGGTGCACGTCGTCGTCCCACTGGGCCTGCAGGCCGAAGCCGCCGGCCTCGCGCGGCGTGATCAGCTTGGGGTCGTTGAGGTCCGACTCGGCGATCAGCGACAGCGGCCGGCCCAGCTGGGTGGACAGCGTCTCGACCTCGACCGCGAGCTGCTCCAGCAGGTTGATCGCGGAGTGGTCGACCAGCGCGTGCACGGCGTCCAGCCGCAGGCCGTCGAGGTGGTAGTCGCGCAGCCACATCAGCACGTTGTCGGCGATGTACCGGCGGACCCCGTCGGCGTGCGGGCCGTCCAGGTTGACCGAGTCGCCCCACGGGTTCGACCCGGACGTGCTCAGGTAGGGCGCGAACATCGGTGCGTACGCGCCGCTCGGTCCGAAGTGGTTGTAGACCACGTCGAGCACCACGCCGAGGCCGCGCCGGTGCGCCGCGTCGACGAACCGCTTCAGGCCGTCCGGGCCGCCGTACGGCTCGTGCGGCGCGTACCAGCAGACCCCGTCGTAGCCCCAGTTGTACTCGCCGTTGAAGCCGTTCACCGGCAGCAGCTCGACCAGGTCGACGCCCAGCTCGACCAGGTGGTCGAGGCGCTCGATGGCGGCGTCGAACGTGCCCTGCGGAGTGAACGTCCCGATGTGCAGCTCGTACAGGACCGCGCCGGGCAGCTGCCGGCCGGTCCAGCCCTGATCCGTCCAGGCGAAGGCGTCGTGGTCGTACAGCCGGCTCTGACCGTGCACACCGTGCGGCTGCCAGGGCGAGCGCGGGTCGGGCAGCGGCGTCTCGGCATCCGGCAGCACGTACGCGTACTCGTCACCGGATTTTGCCCCCGGGACGTCGAGGCGCCACCAGCCGTCCTCGCCGCGTTCCATCTCCCGCTCCGCACCGGCCAGCAGCAGCTTGGGCGTCTTCTCGGGAACCCAGACCTCGAACAGCATGCCTACTCTTTCACCAGCAGGGCGACGGGATAGGTGCGCAACAGCTCGGCCACCGCGATGCGGTTACCGCCGTAACTGGTATTCGTGAAGACTTCCGTCCAGCTGTGGCCGTCGAGTGACACCGTGGTGTCACCCCAGCCGCCGTGCCGTGACAATCCGACTGGCAGCCGGGTGGCGATCGTCACCGCGCCGCCCCGGTCGAAGGCCAGCACGTGCTCGCCCACCCGGCCCTCGGCGAACACCGGGTGGTAGCCGGTGAACAGCTCCGGCCGCTGCCGGCGCAGGCGCAGGGTCCGGGCGGTGACCAGCAGCTTCGCGGCGCCGCTGTGGTCCACCGGCGGCTGCCAGCCGTCGTCGATGCGGGCCAGCAACTCGCGCCGGGCCGCGAAGTCGACCGGGCGCCGGTTGTCCGGGTCGACCAGCGAGAAGTCCCACAGCTCGCTGCCCTGGTAGACGTCGGGCACGCCGGGCATGGTGAGCTGCACGGCCTTCTGCCCGAGCGCGTTCGACCAGCCGGGCGGGGTGATCGACTCGGCGAAGCCGGCCACCTCCCGGTGCAGCGCCGGGTCGTCGTAGATCCGGTCGACCAGGTCGCGCAGCAGGCTCTCGAACTCCTCGTCGGGCTGCTGCCAGGTGGTTCCGGTGGCTGCCTCCCGTGCGGCTTTTTGGGCGTACGCCTGCAGGCGCTCCCGCGAGATCGGCCAGGCACCGACCGCGGCCTGCCAGACCAGGTGCGCCAGCGCCGGGTCGGGCAGCGGTGCGATCCGCACCCAGCGGCGCACCACCTCGGTCCAGTCCCCCGGCACCTCGGCGAGCACCGCGAGCCGGGCCCGCACGTCCTCGCTGCGCTTGGTGTCATGCGTGGAGAGGGTGGTCATGGCGTCCGGCCAGCGTCGTCCGCGCTCGGCGGTGACCTCGTGGAACTCGTCCGGGCTGACGCCGAAGTGGGCCGGGTCGTTGCCCACCTCGTTGCGGGCGGTGAACCTGGTCCAGCGGTAGAAGGAGGTGTCCTCCACGCCCTTGGCCATCACCGCGCCGGTGAACTGCTGGAAGAGTACGGCCAACTCGTCTTCGGGGTTGCGCAGCCGGGCGGTGAGCCGGTCCAGCACCGGGATCAGCTGCGGGCGGCGGCGTCCGGCCTCGGCCCGCGCCTTGGCCAGGTGCCGCGAGCCGAACGGCAGATAGGAGCGGTAGACCGGGAAGCAGGCGGCCAGCTCGGCCAGGGCCCGCGGGGCGCCGTCCAGATCGGGCACCAGCCGCGTCAGCCGGGTCAGCTCGGCGGCCAGCATGGTGGTCGCCACGTTCAGCTTGGCCTCGTGCACCTGGTCCTGCCAGGACGTCTCGGTGCCGGTCAGGTGGTGCTGCAGGGTGTCGAAGAACGCCTCGGTGCCCGGGTCGACGAAGACGCCGCATACCTCGGCGAGCGCGTCGTATCCGGTGGTGCCGGCCACCGGCCAGGGCGGCAGTTCCTCGCCCGGCTCCAGGATCTTCTCCACCACCAGCCAGGCGTCCGGCGCGGCGTCGTGCAGGCGTTGCAGGTAGGCGCCGGGGTCGCGCAACCCGTCCGGGTGGTCGACCCGGATGCCCTGCACCAGGCCCTCGGCGTACCATCGCAGGATCTCGGCGTGGGTGGCGTCGAAGACCGCCGGATCCTCCACCCGCAGGCCGGCCAGGTCGACGATGGAGAAGAACCGGCGGTAGCCGAGCTCGGCGTCGCCGCGGGTCCAGGCCACCAGCTCGTAGTGCTGCCGGTCGTGGATCTCCTGCGGCGAGCCGTCGCCGGTGCCCTCGGCGATCGGGAACCGTTTCTCGTAGTAGCGCAGTTCGCCGTCCTCGACGGTCAGCTTGTCGAGCTCGCCGGGGTCGGTGCCCAGGGCCGGCAGCAGCAGCCGCCCCCGCGACCAGTCGATGTCGTAGAACTCGGCGAACTCCGACTTCTGGCCGTTGCGCAGCACGTCCCACCAGGTCGGGTTGGCGTGCGGCACGGCCACCCCGGCGTGGTTCGGGACGATGTCGACCACCAGGCCCAGGTTGGCCGCGCGCAGGGCGCCGGCCAGCGACTTGAGCCCGTCGGCGCCGCCCAGCGCGGGGCTGACCATCCGGTGGTCCACCACGTCGTAGCCGTGCTCGGAACCCGGAGCCGCGGTCAGCAGCGGCGAGGTGTAGAGGTGGCTGGCACCGAGGTCGGCCAGGTAGTCGGCGAGTTCGGCGGCGGCGGACAGGGGGAACTCGGGGCGGACCTGAACTCGATAGGTTCCGGAAGGGGGCACGTTATACCGTCCTGTCCAGCACGATGAGGGACCGGTCCGGGACCCAGAGCCTGCTGCCGGCCTCCACGACCGACGGGCGATCCGGGGACGGCTCGGCCGTTTCGATGACCTTCTCCCACTTCTCCCCGTACTCGGCGGGAGGAGTGGCGAACTCCAGCGGTGCGTCGTGCGCGTTGAAGAACAGCAGGAACGAGCTGTCCACGTGCCGCTGGCCGTACTGGCCGCGCTCGCGGATGCCCTCACCGTTGACGAACAGCGCCACCGCCCGGCCGAAGTCGTTGCCCCAGTCGTCGCCCGCCATCTGCCGGCCGTCCGGGGTGAACCACTCCAGGTCGGGCAGCGGGTCGCCGCCGCCGCGCGCGGTCACCGGCAGACCGGTGAAGAAGCGGCGGCGCTGGAACACCTGGTGCCGGTGCCGGAACGCGGTGAGCTTGCGGGTGAACTCGAGCAACCGCTCGTCGGCGTGCTCCCAGTCGATCCAGGCCAGCTCGCTGTCCTGGCAGTAGGCGTTGTTGTTGCCCTGCTGGGTGCGGCCCAACTCGTCGCCGTGCGAGATCATCGGCACGCCCTGCGAGAGCATCAGCGTGGCCAGGAAGTTGCGCCGCTGCTTGGCACGCAGCGACAACACCGCGGTGTCCGACGTCGGGCCCTCGATGCCACAGTTCCAGGACCGGTTGTGGCTCTCGCCGTCCCGGTTCTCCTCGCCGTTGGCCTCGTTGTGCTTGTCGTTGTACGAGACCAGGTCGTTGAGCGTGAACCCGTCGTGCGCGGTCACGAAGTTGATCGAGTGGAACGGCTTGCGGCCGTCGTCCTGGTAGAGGTCGGCCGAGCCGGTGATCCGGGACGCGAACTCGGCCAGCGTGGCCGGCTCGCCGCGCCAGAAGTCGCGTACGGTGTCCCGGTATTTGCCGTTCCATTCGGTCCAGTTCGGCGGGAAGTTGCCGACCTGGTAACCGCCCGGGCCGACGTCCCACGGCTCGGCGATCAGCTTGACCTGCCCGACCACCGGGTCCTGCTGCACCACCTCGAAGAACGTGGACAGCCGGTCCACGTCGTAGAACTCCCGGGCCAGCGTGGACGCCAGGTCGAACCGGAACCCGTCCACGTGCATCTCGGTCACCCAGTACCGCAGCGAATCCATGATCAGCTGGAGGCTCTGCGGGCTGCGCACGTTGAGGCTGTTACCCGTGCCGGTGTAATCCATGTAGAACTGCGGCTGATCGTCGACCAGCCGGTAGTAGGTCCGGTTGTCGATACCCTTCAGCGACAGGGTCGGGCCCAGGTGGTTGCCCTCGGCGGTGTGGTTGTAGACCACGTCGAGGATGACCTCCATCCCCGCCTTGTGCAGGGCCTTGACCATCCCGCGGAACTCCTGGGTCTGCTGGCCCAGCGTGCCGGTCGACGAGTAACCCTGGTACGGCGCGAAGAAGCCGAGCGTGTTGTAGCCCCAGTAGTTGCGCAGGCCCAGGTCGTGCAGCCGGTTGTCGTGCACGAACTGGTGCACCGGCATCAGCTCGACCGCGGTGATGCCGAGGCTCTTGAGGTGCTCGATGATCGCCGGGTGGCCGATCGCCGAGTAGCTGCCGCGCATGTCCTTGGGCACCTCGGGGTGCCGCTCGGTGAGCCCCTTCACGTGCGTCTCGTAGATCACCGAGTGGTGGTACGGGATGTCCGGGCGGCGGTCGTTCCCCCAGTCGAAGTACGGGTTCACCACCACGCCCTTGGCCATGTAGGGCGCCGAGTCCAGGTCCGACATCCGGTCCGGGTTGTCGAAGTCGTACGCGTACAGCGACGGGTGCCACTCGATGTCCGCGTCCACGGCCCGGGCGTACGGGTCCAGCAGCAGCTTGTGCGGGTTGTAGCGGAGCCCGCGCGCCGGGTCGTACGGTCCGTACACCCGGTAGCCGTACCGCTGCCCCGGCTCCACCCCCGGCAGGTAGGCGTGCCACACGAACGCGTCCTGCTCGTGCAGCTGGACCTTGCGTTCGTTTCCGGACGGGTCGAACAGGCACAGCTCGACCGCCTCGGCGCCCTCCGAGAAGATGGCGAAGTTCGTGCCGGTGCCGTCGTACGTTGCCCCGAGCGGGTACCTGTGACCAGGCCAAACTTGCATGCGGTGCTCCCACCCTCGCCAGGCCACCCGACGTGGCGCCCTGTAGATGCCCATCGGCCGACGACGTAATCCTGTGCGGCCGCGTCAGCGGCCATTCTCACCGATGCGGCTGATAACGTCTGCGCGACTGTCCGGTTACCCGCAGATACGTACCCCCGACGGGTTTGATCGGCTTCTGAATCGACCCGCATACGAGGCGACGTGCCGCACATCCCGCCGATCGTTTTCGGACTAAGGCCTCCGCACCCGCCGCGGACACGGACTGTAGATCTGGGACGGCCGGCTCGGCCTGGCCGCCTGACCTGAGAACGTGCTCGCCGCCCAGGTGCCGGCCACCCCGCTCCGGAGAAATAGTGCGCTGAATCTCGCATTCCGGCCCGTCCGGATCCGCTCCGCGTGCGAACAACTCTCGTGGAGTATGCGGAGACGTGGCCGCTGATCGGCCGGGACGACGAACTCAAGGCGGCCGCGACGGCCCTGACCAGCGGCGGCCTCGTGCTGACCGGCCAGCCCGGCGTGGGCCGCACCAGGCTGGCCGGCGAGGTGCTGCGCCGCTGGGTCGCCACCGGCGGCGAGCACGAGTGGGTGACCGCCACCCGGACAGCCGCCGCCGAGCCGCTCGCGGCCGTGTCCCACCTGCTGCCCGCCGGCCTCCGCGCCGGCCAGCTCCCGGCCGTGCTGGCCGCGGCGGCGGCCCGGTTCGCCCGGCGGCCCGGCCCGGTTCTCGTCGGAGTCGACGACGCCCACCTGCTCGACGACGCCTCCGCCACGCTGCTGCACCACCTGGCCGCTCGCCGGCTGGCCACCCTGGTCGTCACGGTCCGCGACGGCGAGCCGGTGCCGGACGCGGTGCGGCCACTCTGCACCGGCACCCGGATCGAGACCGGCCCGCTGCCACCACCGGCCGCCCGGCGCCTGCTGTCCGCGGCGCTGGGTGGCCCCGTCGACCCGATCAGCGCCCGGCGCCTGGTCCGGCTGGCCGCCGGCAACCCGCTGCTGCTGCGCGAACTCCTCACCGACACGCTGGAGGGCGGCGAGCTGGACCGCACCGAGGGCTGCTGGCACTGGACCGGCCGGGTGCCGGCCGGCCGCCGCCTGACCGGCACGATCACCTCCCGGCTGCGCACCCTGCCGGCCGACGTCCGCGCCGTGCTCGAACTGGTCGCCGCCGCCGAGCCGCTCATCCTGGCCCGGGCCGAGCAGGTCACCGGCCCGGCCGCGATCGAGGCGGCCGAGCGCAGCGGCCTCGCGGTGGCCGACCGCGACGGCACCCGCAGCCGGCTGCGCCTCGCCCAGCCGCTGGCCGGCGTGGTGCTGCGCGCCGGGCTGCCGGCCGGCCGGGCCACCGCGATCCGGCGCGACCTGACCGGCACCCACGGATCCGGCCCGGTGCGCCTGCACGACGACGTGCTGCTCGCCGGTGTGCGGCACCGCGGCCTGCTGATGGCGGCGGCCCGGCGCGCGGTGGCCCGGTTCGACCTGGCCCCGGCCGAACGCCTGGCCGCCGCCGCCCGCGACGCCGGCCACCCCGCCGCCGACTGGCTGCTCGCCGAGATCCTGCTGCTGCGCGGCCGGAGCGCCGAGGCCGCCGCGGTGCTGCCCACCGTGCCGCCGCGCACCCCCGGCCAGGACGTAACCGGAGGCCTGGTCCGCTACTGGGGCCTCAACCGGGTGGTCGAGGCGGAGCGGGCGCTGCACGGCGGCCACCCGCTGACCCGCGCCACGCGCTCGTGGCTGCTGCTCTTCGACGGCCACTGCCACGACGCCCTGACCACCGCCGAGTCGGTGGCCGGCCCGGCGCTGCCGCCCGCCGCCGGCCGCCCCGCGCTGCTGCGGGCCGCCGCGGCCGGCGCTCTCGCGGCCGGCCTGCTGGGCCGGCGCGCCCGGGCCGGCGAGCTGGCCGCCGCCGGTGCCGCGGCCGCCGGTGACGACCCGTGGGGCCGGGCGCTGGCCGGTTTCGGGCTCTGCGCGGCGCGGCTGGTGGCGGGTGAGCCGGCGGCCGCCGGTTCGCTGGCCGAGGACGGGCACCGGGCGGCCGTGTTCGCCGAGGCGCCGGCGCTGGCCGGGGTGTGGGCCGGGCTGCGCGGCATGGCGGCGACCGCGATGGGCCGGCCGGCCACCGGGCGGGCCGCGCTGCGTGAGGCGCTGGTGCTGCTCGACGGGGCCGACCCGGCGCACCTGAGCTGGGTGCTGCTGGCCGAACTGGCCGGTGCCTGCGCACTGGCCGGCGACACCGCCGAGGCGGCCGCGTGCCTGGCCCGCTCGGACGAGCACCGGACCGCCGCCAACCGGATCTTCGTGGCCTGGGCCGAGCGCAACCGGGCCTGGGTGCTGGCGGCCGGCGGCAGCGTCCCGGCGGCGGTTCGCCGGGTCGAGCACGCGGCCCGGCTCGCCCGCGAGACCCAGCAGCCCGGCCTCGAGGTGCTCTGCCACTACGACGCGGCCCGGCTGGGCGCCGCCCACCGGGCCCGGCACCGCCTGCGCGAACTGGCCGCCCGCCTGCCGGACGGCTTCGCCGGGGTGCTGGCCGACGCGGCCGGCGGCCTGGCCGACCGGGACCCGGCCGTGCTGGAGCGGGCCACCGCGGCGCTGGCCGCCCGCGGGCACACCCTGCTCGCCGCCGAGGTCGCGGTGGCCGCGCTGGACGCGTACCGCCGCGCCGGCCGCACCGACGGCACCCGCCGCGCCGCCGAGCGGGCCGCCACCCTGGCCGGACTCTGCCCGGGGGTGCGCACTCCGCTCCTCGGCGGCGGGGCCACCCGCGGACGGGCGCCGGCCGCGCTGACCCTGCGCGAGCGCGAGGTGGCCCTGCTGGCGCCGGCCCTGCCGAGCCGGGAGATCGCGGCGCGGCTCGGCCTGTCGGTCCGCACGGTCGACAACGTGCTGGGCCGGGTCTATCAGAAGCTCGGAATCGGGGGCCGGGCCGAACTCTCCACCATCCTGCCGGCCACACCCGTCCCCGCGCGGGTGCCGGCCCTGTCCGGACGGACACCCGGTCATGACGATTGACGACGGCTGCGACCTCGACGAACTGGCCGCCTGGGCCCTGGGCGGCGGCGACCCGGCCGAAGACTCCCGGCTCCGCGCCCACTTGGAGACGTGCCCGGTCTGCCGGGCGCGCGCCGCGACGTTCCGCCAGGCGGTGGGCTGGCTCGGCTACTCGGTGCCGGCCGTCGAGCCACCGTCCGCGCTGCGCGGTCAGGTGCTGGCCGCGGCCCGCGACCACCGCGAACCCTGCCATTCCCCGCTGACCGCCGACCTGCGCCGCTGGGCCGGCCAGATCGCCGCGCTGGACGCCGAACTGGCCACGCTCACCGCCGGCCAGTGGCGGGCACCGGTGGCCAAGCACGCCACGGTCCGCGGCGTGGTGGCCCACCTGTCCGGCAACGACCGCCTGGTCACCATCGACCCGCCGCTGCGCGAGGCCGCCGCGCCGGCCGAGGCCGAGGCGGGGGCCAGGGCGGCCTGGCGCGGCAGCGCGGAGGGTCTGCTGCTCCGGGTGGGCGGCGCCGGTGCCATGGTGGCCGCCCGGCCGGTGCGGCTGGCCGGCCGCTGGGGTGCCGTCCGGCCGCTGTCCGACGCTCTCGTGCAGCGCGGCTTCGAGACCTGGATCCACGCCGACGACGTCCGCGCCGCGGTCGGCCGGCCGCTGCGCCCGGCGCCGCCCGACCAGGTGCGGGCCATCGTCGCGCTGAGCGTCCGACTGCTGCCGGGTGCGCTGCTGGCCACCGGGCGGCACCGGCCCGGCGGCGCCGCGATGCTGGTGCTGACCGGCGACGGCGGCGGCGAGTGGACCGTCCCGCTGCACCCCGGCATCCCGCCGGACGGCCCGGTCGCGGCGACCGTCACCGGTGACGCGGCCGGCTACTGCCGGCTGCTGGCCGGCCGTCGCGCCGTGACCGCCTACCCGCACGAGGTCAACGGCTCGGCCGCCGTCGCCGCCGACCTGCTGGCCACCGCGGCCACCCTGGGCTGCGACTAGTGGATCGGTGTTGCCGGGTCCGGCTGGCCCTGGCGACACGGCGTTCGCCTGGGCATTTTGCCGCAAACGCCCGCCCCGGCTCTCGCCCGCGACACGATGTTGTCGATCTGCCGCTCGTGGATAGTTCGTGGATGACAGCTTCACTTTCGCCACCCGTTATGCGTGTTATGAGAAGGAGACCTGCCGAACTCCTGAGCGGCATTCTTCGTTCCCAGCCGTGGTTCCCAGCAACCAAATGTCGAGACAGGCCCCACGCCGTGGCGGTCGTCCCGGAAAGTGGTCGATCGTTCCCGTCAGTCGGTAAATCCGAGGGAGCAAAAGCCACGGAACCTCCCATAAGGTCGCGCCACGGACGGACCTGGTCGAGTTCCTGCTCGACCGAGTCTTTTGCGTGGACCGGTGATGCCTCGGCGTCAAGCCCTCGGTCGAGTGGCTTCCGCTTCCCGGTCTCGTGGCACCCGGAGATGTATCGAGGGCGGCGGCGGGGGCTCTGGATTCTCGATCATGTCGGGTTGCGCCAGTCGAACGCGAAATCGACAAGATCTGTGGGCGGTGCGGTGGACGGTGGGCGGTGGGCAGTGGGCGGTGGGCAGTGGGCGGTGGGCGGTGGGCGGTGGGCGGTGGGCGGTGGGCGGTCGATCTTGCTGAGCTGTTCGCTGGCTGCCGATCTTGTGGAGCTGCTGCAACAGGCGATCCGGAAATCGACAAGCTTCACGCGCGCCGCAGCGATCGTGGCGAACTTGCAGCACCTGGCAGACACCACATCGACAAGATCTGGCTGTGCAGACCGCACAGAATGTGTTTTGGGGCATTAGCCGGTTACGTTCCAGCGGGGATGCCGGATCGTGAGAGCGTGCGGTCATCTATGGGGAATGACGATCATTATCCGGGACGAGCTCTCCCGGTGTGGATGGGCAGACCGGCACGCGGCAGCCGGCGTCGCTCGATGGGTGGGTTGACACCCAGGCGGCACTGATCCGTGCAGAAGTCACGACCGGAACACGAACCTTTCAAGATCGCGACGCGGGCCACCATCGCCCGACGGCGGCGAGGTAGCTGTGCGCGCCGGCGACCCGGTAAGGGTGCGCAACCGGAATGGCGAAACGCGAGATGCCAGCAGACCGACAAGATCTGTGAAAGTTGATGTCAAGCGCTGGCTTCGGGGGTGCTTTTGGTCGCCTATGTAACGTTTTAGGCTATGCTGCGGTCACCGCCAGTGCGGTGGTGCCGCCGTCCAGGGTGATCAACCCGGACGGTCTATCGGTGCCCGGTTAAAGTGGTATTTATCAGATGGATTCCCGGCGGGTGCCGCATTGCCGGACGATCAGGTCAAAGGCTGGGATGGCGGTCGGCCTTATCGGCGGGTGTTCTCAGGTCGGCGCACGGCCGGGGCAGGCCGAGCGATTCGGTCATACCAAGGTCCACCAAATCGCGGGCCGCATTCCGGCAACTGGCCGTACACCTGACGCATATCCGACCGGACGGCCTCCTTGAACGGCGAAACAGCAGCGCCACCACCAGCGGAAACGTAGTTTTCGGGGCGAGTTTGTCGGCGTCATTCGGTAAAGCTGTTTCGCTATTTCCGGGAGGAAAGAATGTTGCAGGAAATCGCCACCGCCGGAATTATGTTTCTCTCGTCCCTGGCGGCACCCGCGGGACCGGCGGTCCAGTTCGCCCCGCCACCCGACAAGATTGTCATCGGCGTAGCCAGTGCGAACGGTTCCGGCTGTCCGGACAAGTCCGCGGAAGTGCAGGTCTCCGGGGACAACACCGCCTTCACCGTGATCTACAGCGAGTACCAGGCTCAGGTCGGCGTGGGTGCGGAACCGGACGAGTTCCGCCGCAACTGCCAGTTGATCCTCAATGTGCACGTTCCGCAGGGCTACACGTTCGCGATCGCCAAGACCGACTACCGCGGTTTCGCCCGGCTGGCCGCCGGTGCCTGGGCCTACCAGCAGGCCAACTACTACTTCCAGGGCGACTCGCACACGGCCAAGGCCCGGCACAACTTCAAGGGCTACTTCGACAACGACTGGCAGACCACCGACCTCGTCGGCATCGAGGCGCTGGTGTGGGCGAAGTGCGGGGCCAAGCGCTTCTTCAACATCAACACCGAGCTGCGGGTGGGTGTCGGCACCTCCGACCCCAAGACCACCACCAGCCTGATCACCATGGACTCCACCGACACCGAGATCTCGACGATCTTCCACCTGGCCTGGAAGAAGTGCTGATCCACCGGATCCGGCGGGCGGGCCTCAGCCCGCTCGCCGTGCCTGGTAGATGCTGAGGTTGGTGTACGCGGCGCCGAACATCGGGGCCGGTACGTCGTACTTGCCGGCCTCGGACACGAAGTCGCCGATGATCGCGTCGGCCTCCACCGGACGGCCCTGCATCATGTCCCGGTAGAGCGAGGACGTCATCGGCGCGGTGCTCTCGATCCCGGCCTGGAGCAGCGCCACCGCGCCGGGCCGGGGCGGGTAGCCGGCCGCGGTGGCGATCGCGATGGCCTCGGCCGCGATCCGGGCGCCCAGGTCGGCCCCGCCGGGCGCCGCGTTGATCTCGCCGACCGGCGCGCGCATCAGCGTGGTGGCCGCGCCCAGGCAGGACAGGAACACCCATTTCTCCCACATGTCCCAGACGATGGTCGCGGACGCCTGGGAGTCGAAGCCCGCTCCGGACAGCGTCTCGGTCACCGCCGGGATCCGGGCGTCGGCGCTGCCGTCCAGCGTGCCGAAGTCGAGCCGGTGCAGCCCGGTCGCCTGCACCACGTCGCCGTCCGCGTCCAGGCTGGCGTGGATCATGCAGATGGCGCCCCAGGCCCGCTCCGGGCCGAACGCGCCGAGCAACTCGTCCACGTGCCGCATGCCGTTGAGCAGCGGCACCACCACGGTCCGCGGCCCCACCGCGGGGGCCAGGTCGAGCAGCGCCTGCTCCAGCGCATAACTCTTCACCGCGAGCAGGATCAGGTCGTACGGGCCGTCCACAGTGTCCGCGGTGATCGTGCGTGGCCGCTCCACCCAGGCCTCACCGTCCGGGCCCTTGATCCGCAGCCCGCGCTCGCGCAGCGTGCCGGCGCGGCCGGGCCGCACCAGGAACGTGACGTCCCGGCCGGCCGCGGCCAGCCGGCCGCCGAAGTATCCACCGGTGGCACCGGCGCCGACGATAAGAATTCGCACAGGGCAACCCTAGGGGCAGCTCAGCCGAGTTGCTCGTCCTCGAAGCACCAGCGCCACTTCTCCCCCGGCTCGTACGAGCGCATCACCGGGTGCGCCTCCTCGGCGTAGTGTGCCGCCATGTGCCGGCGCGGCGACGAGTCGCAGCAGGCCACCAGCCCGCAGCCGAGGCACAGCCGCAGGTGCACCCACCCGGTGAAACCGTCGGCCACGCACCGCGGGCAGCCGTCCTCGTACGCCGTCCGCGGTTCCGGTTCGCCGGCCGCCATCAGATGCTCGCAGGTCACTCGTCGTCACTCCGTTGCAGCTGGGACTCTTCCAGGTCGAGCTCGCGCTGGGCCCGGGTGAGCACCTCTTCGGGAATCCGCCCCTCGTTGCGGGCGACCTTGAAGACGTGCCGCTCGGCGCCGATCATCTCGCGCCGCAGCCGACCGTACGCCGCCGACGGCGTTTCCTGCTGCTGACTGCCGAGCCGTTCCCACGCGTTGTTGGCCCGGCTGTCGACCAGCCGCCGCAGCCGCTCGACCACCTCGGGCGGCGCGCCGTCGGCGTGTTCCTCGAGCGCGGCCAGCGCGGCCCGGCCGGCGTCGTGCTGCACGCCGGCCTCGGCCAGCGCGTCCTCGGCGGTGCTGTCCTGCCGCACGCCGAGCCGCACCGACAGCCACGGCAGCGTGGTGCCCTGCACCAGCAGGGTGAGCACGATCACCGCGAACGCGACGAAGATGAACAGCTCCCGGTGATACGGCGGGGTGCCCTCCTCGGGCAGCGTCTGCGCGGCGGCCAGGGTGACCACGCCGCGCATCCCGGCCCAGGAGACGACCGTGGGCACCGAGACCGGCGGGCGCTTCTCCCGGTTGCGCACCCGCGGCACCAGCCGGGCCAGGTAGGTGGCCGGGTACATCCAGACGAACCGGGACAGCACCAGGGTGGCGAAGACCGCGCCGGTGACCGCCAGGGTGGTCGCCAGGTCCGATTCGATCTCGCCGACCAGCGTTCGCAACTGGAGGCCGACCAGCAGAAACACCACGCCCTCGAGGAGGAAGATGATCAGCCGCCAGACCGCGTCCATCTGCAGGCGGGAGGTGGCCGAGAGCAGGTACGGGATCCGGTGCCCCAGATAGAGCCCCGCGATCACCACGGCCACGATGCTGGAGGTGTGCAGCCGCTCGGCGATCAGCACCACCACGAACGGGGTGAGCAGCGACACCGCGTCGTCCAGCAGCGGATCGACGATCTTGCGGTGCAGCCAGGCCGCCAGCACCGCCGCACTCAGGCCGATCAGCACGCCGCCGCCGGCCTTGAGCGCGACCTCGCCGACGATCGGCCAGAAGCCCACCGCGGTGCCGGCCAGCGCGCCCACCGCGATGCGCACCAGCACCAGCGCGGTCGCGTCGTTCAGCAGGCTCTCGCCCTCGAGGAGGGTCACCACCCGGCGCGGCAGGCCGACCCGGCGCGCGATCGCGGTGGCCGACACCGCGTCCGGCGGGGCCGCGATGGCGCCGAGCGCGATGCAGGCCGCGAACGGCACCTCGGGCAGCAGCAGGTGCACCACGATGCCCACGGCGAACGCGGTGAACAGCACCAGGCCGACCGCGAGCAGCAGGATCGGGCGCAACGCACGGCGGAACGCGGGCACCGAGGTCTGCAGCGCCGCCACGTACAGCAGCGGCGGCAGGATGCCGATCAGCACGAGTTCGGGCTCGAGGTGCGCCTCCGGGAAGCCCGGCACGTAGGACAGGCCGAGCCCGGCCACCAGCAGCACCAGCGGTGCCACGAAGCCGAGCCGGCGGGCCAGGGCCGCGCCCAGCACCGCGATCGCCACCAGGACGACCACGTCAACGATGCCTCCCATGGCCGGAAAGCTTATTGAATCCGGCCGTTGAACACCTCGTGCCGATAGTCACTGCCCGGTCCGGGAAGATGAGCCGTTCTACTCAGGCCACGGAGATCGGGAATGCGGAAGGCTGTCGCGCATGAATGTGGGGATCACCGGAATAGCGCACGCCCTGCCGGCCCGTGAGGTACGCACCGAGGAACTCCAGGAACGGGTGGCGGCGGCCAGCGGCCTGCGCCTGCCACCACGCATGTTCGAGCAGGCCACCGGCATCCGGCGGCGCCGGGTGGTGGCCGACGGTGAGTACGCGTCCGGCCTGGCCGTGGACGCCGCCATGAAGGTGCTGGCCGACACCGGCCGCGACCCGCTCGACATCGACCTGCTGCTGTTCGCCAGCGCCACCCGGGACATGGTCGAACCGGCCACCGCGCACATCGTGCAGGCCGCCCTGGGCAGCCGCGCCCACGCCATGGACGTCACCAACGCCTGCAACAGCTTCCTCAACGGCATCGACCTGGCCCGTTCGATGATCCTGGCCGGCCGCTGCCGGCGGGCCCTCGTGGTGACCGGCGAGACACCCACCCGGTCGATGCGGCCCCGGGTGGACGACCTGGCCCAGGCCCGCAGCGCGTTCGCCGGCTACACGTTCGGCGACGCCGGCGCGGCCGTGCTGATCGAGCCGGTGCCGTCCGGCGGCATCCTCGACGTCGACGCCGAGACGCACTCCGAGCACTGGCCGGCCGGCGGCATCTTTGGCGGCGGCTCCCGGCACCCGCGCGGCGACGAGCACACGTACTTCACCGGCGACGGGCACCGGCTGCGCCGGATCTTCGAGGAGATCGGGTTCGGCCTGGTGGAGCGGGTCGCGCAGCGCACCGGGTTCGGCTGGGACGACTACGCCCGGGTGCTGGTCCATCAGGTCACGATGCCCTATCTGGACCGGTTCGCCGAGATCATCGGCGTGCCGCGGGACAAGCTCGAAATCACCGTCGGCGAGTTGGGCAACCTCGCCTCGGCCACCCTCGGCGTCCAGCTGGCCCGGGTGCGCCCGCACCTCGGGCCCGGCGACCGGGTGCTGCTGGTCGGCCTGGGCGGCGGCGTCAGCCTGATGACCATGGTCTGGGAGGTGTCGTGACCGTCCCGCTCTGGGTCGTCGTGCCGGCCTACAACGAGGCCGGGCGCCTCGGCGACACGCTGCGCGCGCTGGCCGCGCAGACCGACACCGACTTCACCCTGCTGGTGGTCGACAACGGCTCGACCGACGCGACCGCCGAGGTGGCCCGGCAGTTCCGCGGCCCGTTCCCGGTGCACGTGCTGATCGAACCGGAGAAGGGTGTCGGCTGCGCGGTGGACACCGGCTTCCGGCACGCCATCGCGCAGGGTGCGATCCACCTGGCCCGGACCGATGCCGACTGCCTGCCGGAGCCGGGCTGGGTGGCGGCGGCCCGCCGGGCGCTGGTCGAGGGCCGGGGACTGGCCTGCGGCCGGATCGTGGCGCGCCGGGACGAGCACGGCCCGGCCGGCCGGGCCGTCTTCCGCGCGCTGGTCGGCACCGCGGCCCTGTTCGGGCGCCTCCGCCCGGCGCACCACAACGGCGAATACCTGGCGCCGTACCGGATGCACGCCGGCAACAACATGGCGATCACCGCGGAGCTCTACGAGGCGTGCGGCGGCATGCCCCGGCGCCCCTCGCCCACCGACCGCACGTTCCTCAACCGGGTGCGCCGCACCAGCCCCGCGATCGTGCACAGCCGGCACATGGTGGTGGCCAACTCGACCCGGCGGATCAAGGCATACGGCGTGGTCGGCACCGCGAAGTGGTATCTCGACCGGGGCAGCGGCGGCCGGACGGCGGACCCGCGCTGATGCTCGCCGAACTGCTCGACTCCCTGCGCGAGGACGACGACCGTCCGGCGCTGGCCGGCGTGGCGACGAGGGGCGACCTGGCCCGCCTGGTCGGCGGCTACCACCGGGCGCTGCGCGAGGAGGGCCTCACCCCCGGTGACACGGTCGGCCTCGCGGTGCGGCCCGGCGCCCGGGCACTGGCGACACTGCTGGCCGCGTACCGGATGGGCTTGCGCATCGCCGTGCTGGACCCGACCGCCGGGCCCGACGTGCTCCTGGCCCGCTTGGCGCTGGCCGAGCCACGCCTGGTCCTCGCCGACGCGACCGCGCAGGCGGTGTCCGGCTGGCTGGCGCCGATCGCCCGCCGGGCCCATCTCGCGCTGCCCGATCTCGGCGCGATCGCGCCGGTACGCACGGTGGGCCACCGGCTTCCCGGCTCGGCGCCGGCTCTGCGACCCCACCAAGGTCAAATTCCGCGGCCGTACGCCGGAGACGGCGACGCGGTGATCGTGTTCACGTCCGGTACGACCAGCCGCCCGCGCGCGGTGGTGCACACCCGCCGCTCGCTGTCCGCCGGGATGCGTGCGGTGGCCGACCTGGTGCGCCCCGAACCGGGCCGTCCGGTGCTGGGCGGCACGTTCTTCGTGCTGCTGCCGTCGCTGGCCGCCGGCGCACCGGTGGCCCTGCCGTCCCGGCACCACCTGCCGAGACAGATCCGCAGCCGGCAACCGCAGGCCACCTACCTGACCCCACCGGCGCTGCGGCAGGCGCTGGCGGCGGGCACCCGTTTCACCGGCCGGGTCTACAGCGGTTCGGCTCCGGTCAGCGCCGAGTTGCTGTCCGCGGTGCGGCAGGCCGGCGCCCGCGAGGCCTGGGGCGTGTACGCGCTGACCGAGGTGTTCCCGGCCGCGGCGGTCGAGTCAACCGCGAAGTCCGCCTGGACCGGCGACGGCGACCTGGTGGGCGACCTGCTGCCCGGCGTCACCGCGCGGATCGACGACGACGGCCAGCTGCTGCTGGGCGGCCCCACGGCGGCCGATCGCTACCTGGGCGAGCCCCCGTTCGACGGGGTGCCGACGGGCGACCTGGCCCGCCTGGACAACCGCCGGGTGGTCCTGGGCGGCCGGCTGAAGGACATGATCCTGCGCCGCGCCGAGAACATCTACCCGGGCCTGTACGAGCCGTCCCTGCACGTCCCCGGCGTCGAGCTGGCCCTGCTGGTAGGCGTCCCGGCCGCCGACGGCGACGAACAGGTGGTGGCCGTCATCCAGCCGGCCACCGGCACGCCGGAGTCCACGCTTCGCGCCGCCCTGGACGCCCCACTGACCCGGATGGGCGCCGCCCGCCCGGACCGGGTCGTCTTCGCCCAGATCCCGCTGTCCGGCCGCTCCCGCAAACCCGACCGAGCCGCCACCGCCCGATTGGCGGCCGGGTCGTGAGCGGGGCGGCGCGGCGGCTCGACCGGCGTGTATATCTGGGCAGCCACCCGGTGCTGTTCGCGGTGCTGGCGGCTACCCGCGGGCGGGCCGTCCGGCGGATCGGCGGGACGCTGCTGGTGCATGGGCGGGATGCCTACACGGAAGCGCTCACCCGGATCCCGCTCGATCGCACGGCGCCCGGTACCACCGGCGGCGCGGCCGGGGAGCTGGCCGGGCCGGGGGCGCTGTTCGACCAGCAGGGCGACGAGCATCGCCGCACCCGCCGGGACACCGCCGCCCGGCTCGGCGCGGCCGGCGTCGAGAGCCTCCGTCCGATCTGGACGACCGTGGTCGACCGGCAGGTTGCCGCGCTCGTCGACGGCCGGCCGGTCGACCTGGTGCCGCTGGCCGCCGAGATGGCCGGCCGGACCGCGGCAGCCCTGCTGGACCTGGACGTCGACCCGATCAGACTGGCCACCGCCGCGCGCGAGGCAGGCGCCGCCGCGGCCCGCGCCCACCTGCCTGGCCCGGGGCGCCGCCGGTACCAGCGGCACGCCGCGGCGGCCACCGCCCGGCTGGTCGATCTGGTGGCGCCCGGCGGTGCCGGCCGCGGGCTCGCCGTCATGTTGACCATCGCGGCCGTCAACACCACCGTGGCCGCGCTGCCGCGGGCCGCGGCCTGGATGTGCCGCGACGGGCTGTGGGCGTACGGGAAAGATCCCGGGCTGGTCGATGAGCTGTTGCGCGTCACCGCGCCCACGCCGCTCCTGCCTCGCGTCGCCGCCGGCCCGGGTGACCTGGGTGGCTGCCCGGTGCGCGCCGGCGACCGGATGATGCTGATCGCGCGACACGCGGCCGATGCCCACCGCGCAGCCCCCAATCCGGAGTGTCCGGCCCCGGCGCAGGTAGCGAATCTTGTCTTCGGGGCGGGGCCGCACTTCTGCCCGGGTGCGCGGCTGGCCCGGGCCCAGCTCGGTGACCTGCTCGCGGCGCTGGCACCGCATCGGCCGGCCGTGCTCCGGGCGCGGGTGGACCGCCGGTCGGCGCTGCCGGGCTGGCGCGAACTGGTGGTGGCCGCCCGATGAAGATCGCCGTCACCGGGGCCAGCGGGTTCTGCGGCGGTGCGGTCGCCCGATTGGCGGCCGTACGCGGTGCCGACGTGATCTGCGTGGGCCGGCGACCCGGTCCGGTCGGGCGGCACGTGCCCTGGGACGCCACCCGCGACGTACCAGATCTGGCCGGCGCCGACGCCGTGCTGCACCTCGCCGCAGCGGTCGGCGATCCGGGACCGGGCCGGGCCGTCGAGGCCGCGTTCCGGCGGGTGAACGTGGACGGGACCTGGCGGCTGCTGGCGGCCGCGGCCGGACGGCCCGTGGTGTGGGTGAGCAGCGCGAGCGTCTACGAGCCGGGGCCCTATGCCCACCCATTGCGGGAGGACCACCCCGCGTCGGGACAGCGGAACGCGTACGGCAGAACAAAAGCGGAAGGTGAGCGACTGGCTCTCGCCGCCGGCGCGGTCGTGCTGCGGCCGCGGGCGGTCTACGGCGACGGCGACCCGCACCTGCTGCCACGGCTGCGCCGGACCGTCCGTGGTGGCCGGGCCTGGTTGCCCGGACCGGACGTGCCGCTGAGCCTGACCGCCGTGGACAACCTCGCCTCCGCCTGTCTCGCCGCGGTCGGCTGGCCGGCCGGCGCCTACAACATCGCCGACGGCGTGACCTACCGGCGGGACGCGGCGATCTCCGCGGTGCTGGGCGTGCCGGTGCGGCACGTGCCGATCGCGCTGGCGCGGGCCGCGGCCGTGGTGGCCGGGCCCGCACTCACGCGGTACGGGATCGACCAGGTCACCGACGGCATGGTGCTCGACATCGCCAAGGCCCGCGAGCAGGGCTGGCGGCCGGAGCGGACGCTCAGTTGGTTCTGACCACGCCGGAGCGGGCCACCGTGCTCGAGCGGGTCCCGTCCCGGTCGTGCTGGGTGAAGACGGCGTCCACCGAGAAGACGTAGTCGGTCGCGGGGTCGAGCCCGGTCACCGTGCCGGTCAGGTAGCCGCAGCCGGTGCCCGGGGTGAGCACGGTCCAGCCGACGTCGCGCTGATCGCCCAGCTGGAGATCCTGGGAGATGGCGGTGATCCGGTACTGGACCAGGCCGGTGCCGCCGGGGTTGTAGAAGGTCACCGCGGCGCTCGTGGTGCCCGGCTCGACCGAGGCCGCGTTCATCACGATCTCGCCCACCGGCGGGCAGCCACCGGTTCCGGTCGGCGTGGGCGCCGGCGAGGTGGTGGGCAGCGGCAGGTAGCCGGTGGGATACCCGGCGCGCGGCTTGAAGTTGCTGGCATCGCCCGGCGCGGCGGTGGCCTTCCCCTGGTCCACCAGCACCCACGAGTCGCCCGTGGCCTCATCGGCCTCGTCGGCGCCCGGCGCACCGCCGTCCTTGCCGCAGCCGCTCAGCAGCAGCGGCGTGAGCAGCAATGTTGCCAGCCATTGACGGCGCACGGCCCGCCTCCCCGATGTCGATCCGCTCGTTCTCCGGATCAGATCGGCCGGGCCGGTGAGTCGCTTAGCCCTCAGCTTTGGCGGTACAGCTCACGGGTGCGGCGGGCCAGGTCTTTGGTGGCCGCCGAGTTGACCCAGGAGCCCAGGACGATGGAGGCGCCGGGCACGATCTTGGCGAACATCCGCCGGGCCGCGTGCACGCCGGCCATCTGGGCCAGCTTGACGCCGAGCTTGACCATCCCGGCGATCGGGCGGCCGGTCGAGTCGGCGAACAGGCGGCTCGCGCGTTCCCGTCCGGCGGCCACCCCAAGGGCGACCCGGGCGGTTTCGGCCACCTTGTGCACCCGCTGGAGCACGAGCATTTCGGTGGCCCGCTCCGGGACGGTCGGGTCGGTGCCGTACGCGGCCGCCACATGCAGCACCATCCGGCTCTGGGTCCACGCCAGCACGCCCACGTCCAGCACGGCGCCGGGCAGGCCGGTGGCACCGGCGACCGCTCCGGATATCCGGGCCAGCGTGGTGAAGCGCTTGACGACCAGGTCGGCCAGCGCCTCCGGTGTCGCGTCCGGCCGCTCGGCGCGGGCCTGTTCGGCCCAGGCAGCCGCTTCCGGGCCGAGCCGGCGTACGGCTTCGAGCGCGAGGTGCTCGGGCGCGTACTGCGGGTCGGCCCGCATGCGCGACCACAGCGTGCTGGGTGGCGCGTCGGTTTCGGCGATCTCTTCCAATGAGTCAGTCACCAGATCGCTCCGCGGGGGGAAGGGAAAGATCCTGCCGCCATTGTGCCGTGCACATGCACGTGCACGCGAGGGTCGATGATCGTTTGTTTCTGTGCTGAGATCTCCAGGCCGGAATGAACGCCGGCAATACCTTGTTACAAGCGGTTACCCGCTCTTCTGCACAGGAGGTCCTGGACGTGCTCGACCCCACCGAGCTCTACGAGCTGGCCGACGACCTGCCGGCCCTGGACCAGCCGGTGCTCGTCCAGGCGCTCACCGGGTTTGTCGACGCCGGCAGCGCCATCCAGCTGTTCCGCGAGAACGTCCTGGAACACCTCGACAGCCGGGTGGTCGCGACCTTCGATCTCGACCAGCTCCTGGACTACCGTTCCCGCCGTCCCCCGATGATATTCGTCGAGGACCACTGGGAGAGCTACGAGGCGCCCAGCCTGGCCCTGCACCTGGTCAAGGACCAGCTCGGCGCGGAGTTCCTGATGCTCGCCGGCCCCGAGCCCGACCTGCAGTGGGAACGGTTCATCGCGGCCCTCACGGCCCTCATCGAGCGGTTCGGGGTCAAACTCACGATCGGCCTCAACGCGATCCCGATGGCCGTTCCGCACACCCGCCCGGTCAGCGTCACCGCACACGCCACCGACCAGAGCCTGCTGGGCGAGCACGAGAGCTGGTTGCAGCGGGTCCAGGTCCCGGCGAGTGTGGGCAATCTGCTGGAGTTCCGGCTGGGTGAGAAAGGTCACGCCGCAATGGGGTACGCGGCACACGTCCCGCACTACCTGGCGCAGACCAACTACCCGGCGGCCACCGAGCTGCTGATCGATTCGGTCTCGGCCGGCACCGGCCTGGCCCTGCCCACCGGCGAACTCCGCCAGCAGGCAAGGCTGGTCCGCGAGGACGTCGACAAGCAGATCGCCGAGGACGAGCAGGCCGGCCGCCTGGTGGCGTCCCTGGAGGCGCAGTACGACGCCTTCATCCGCGGTCGCGAGGCCAACCTGCTGGCCGACCGCAGCGAGTCGCTGCCGACGGCCGACGAGCTGGGTGCCGAGCTGGAACGCTTCCTGGCCGAACAGACCCGCGACGAGTAGTTACCCCGCCACCTCAGCAGGGTGTGTAGTCCCAGTTGCCGTCGCAGTGCGTCTCCGATTTACCGGCGGCGGGCCTCGGCGACCGTCCGGCGGGCGTCACGCCAGGCGATCCAGGCGGTTCGCAGCCGGGGCGACGTGACGCCGGTCCGGCCCTGCCGGCGGGCGGCGAGCTGGGCGATCAGCCAGGCCGGGGCGTCGGCCTGTTCGACGGCCTCGGACTTGGTGAGCAGTTCGCCGGTGCGCAGCGCGTGCCGGCCGCGGGCCATCGAGGTGAGGCCCAGGTCGGCGATCACCGGGCCGATCCAGATCCACGGCCGTCGCGCGGCCCACGACCAGTAGCCGGTGAGCTCGGCCCGGGCTGCCGCGCGGATGTCGTCGTCCGAGACCCGCGGGAACACGGCGCGCGGCGGGCGGCCGAAGACCTCGTAGCCGTGCCGGGCCAGCTCGGCCCGAGTGATGCCGGAGAGGATGCGCTGCACCAACTGCCCGTGCGTCCACGTCGGATGCTGCCGTCCGGTGTCGGAGACGGTCGCGGCGTCGACGTAGACACAGCCGAGGTTGAGGCCGGTGTCCAGCTTGTCGTGGATCGCCACAAGCGCCGCCTGGCGTCCGGCGCTGACCGGCCCGTCGGTGAGTGCGACCAGGTCGAGGTCGCTGACCCCCGGCACGTAGTCACCGGTCGCGAGCGACCCGGCCACCATCAGATCGGTGACCCAGCCCAGCCCGCGCAGCTCACCGGCGAACTCCCAAACCACCTCAGGCGTCGTCCCCACGCCCGCAGTCTAGGGCGTACGCATCCATGATTTTCTATTTTTACGCCGGTCGCCGGATGGCCTGCCACTGGGTGATGGCAATGGAATGGCCGTCCGGATCACTGAAGGTGGCGGCCCAGAGCTCGAGTTTGTCGCCGCGGTTGACGGCGCGCGGCGCGTGCACGAACCGGATTCCCGCCGACGTCAGCTGCTGATACACCGCCTCCACGTCGCCCACCTCGAGGTTCAGGTAGATCTGGCGCCCGGGACGGCCGGCCACGTCGGGAACCTGGCGCAGCACCAGGCGCGTGTCGCCGGAGGCCAGCACCGCGCTGCTGTCCCCGGCGGTGATGGAGACGAAGCCGAGCAGGTCACGGTAGAAGGTGATCGAGCGGGCCAGATCGGTGACCAGCACGGTGATGCCGACGCCGTGCTGGGCACCGGCCGGACCGGGACGGGCGCTGGGGTAGGAGGTGATCAGATCGTCCGGCGCGGCCAGCAGGGTGCGGGCGACCTCGGCGACGTCCGCAGTGTCGTTGCGGGCGAACCATGCGAGCCGGGTCTGCGCCGCGAGGACCTCGGCGGGATCCGCCGACCGGAGCCAGGAGCCGAGCACCTTGACCGCACCGGCGCGGACCTCGGGATAGCGGCTGCCGAGGCTGACTCGCAGGTCCTCGGGGAGGTGGTCGGACGTCACGGTGACGTTCCGCGGAGCGCGGGCCAGAAAGATCTTTCCCTCGCCCCGGCTGCGCGAGTATTGCGGGCTCTGGTTGGCGCCGGCGGCTCGCAGCGCGTCCTCGGCGTAGAAGTACGCATCCTCGACCGTGATGAGGCCGTCCTTGTCGGTGTCGGCGGCACCGCTGCGGATGCCGTCGGCCAGCGCCCCGGTGAACACGGAGCGCACCGGCTGCCGGTCCGGCGGCAGGTCGGTCTCGTAGGAGTATTCGCTGGCGCGGGAGGCGGCCAGCAGGTCGACGCCGCGGCCGGAACCGATGAGCCGGCGTTCCAGGTCGAGGTCGGTGGCGGCCTTGATGCCGGGGAACGAGCCGCTGTGACAGCAGTCCAGGATCAGGATCCGCCGGCCGGCGTCGCATTCCTCGAGGCGGTCGCGCAGCCAGGACGCCTCGACAGCGGTGTAGCTGAGCCCGCCGCGCATGGTGTCCGCGGTGGCGAAGTACAGGTCGCCGCGCGGGTTCAGCAGGCCGTGGCAGGACAGGTAGAGCAGGACGGTGTCGCGCGGCCGGCGGTCGGCGAGGAACTCCCCGATCGCATGCCTGACCTCGTGATGGAGCTTGTCCCGCACCGCGCTGACGGCGAACCCGCCGATCCCCGGGTCGCCGAGGACCTCCGCCATGTCGGCGCTGTCCTGAGCGGGTGCACGCAGGTCGGCCAGGTCCGGATCGGCGTACCCGGTGGTGGCCACGATCAACGCGTCCCGCGGCCCGGCCGGCAGGTCAGGAGCGCGGAGCAGCATGCCGCGCCAGCCAGATGTCGAGCAGTTCCTGCTGCTGCGCCGCGGTGACACAGGTGAGCTCGATGCTGTCGCCGTCGATGCTGATCTTGACGCTGCGGTTGCTGCGGCCGGCCCACTCCCTGATCTTCACGACCGCGGTGGTCACGGCCACCACACCCAGCTTGACGACCAGCGACTCGATCAGCCCCGCGCCCTTGCTGCCCGCAGGTGCGGTGCCGCCGGAAACCCGGTCGGCGGCGTCGATGTCCAGGTCGAGCAGGGCGGCCCGCAACTGCTCGGTCAGGCGCTGCCGCTCGCGGAGGTCATCGCCGTCGCCGGGTTGCACCGCAACGATCAGATCGGTGTCGGCCATGAAGTCCTCTCTGGTGCTGCGAAACGGGGCTCGAAGGACCACATTAGAACGGCCGGAAATCCTCGAACGCCGGCTCGAACGACGGGTCCGGGAGCCGGACGGCTCGGCATCGGCGGACCACCTCGGCCGCGTCGTCCCCTCCGAGGTTCTTGAGCGATCCGGTCGCGAAGGCCTCCGGGACCTCCGTGAACCCCATGTTCCGCTCGTAATATCGCACCGCGGCTCGGACCGAGGGATGGTAGTCGTCGTCAAGAAGGATCAGACCGCCCGGCTTGACGATCTTGCGAAGGAAGTACAGATCGACGAAGACCTCGTGGAACCGGTGGCTGCCGTCGACGAAGGCCGCATCGGCCACCACCCCGTCCATGACGAGTTGGGCGAGCGCCAGCGACGACGGAGCGGTGACGAGATCGACAATGGAGTCCAGCCCGGCGGAACACAGCAGGTCCCACCCGACGTTGTTGTACGCCTGCTGCTGGAACGGGTCGATCACCAGGTGGCGGGCATCCGGTGCGCCGACGGCCAGCAGAGCCTCGCCGATGGCGAGGGCGGAACTCCCGTAGGCGAGCCCGATCTCCACGACCGTCTGCACCTTTTCGGCAATCAGGAGATCACGAACGAGATCGCAGTCGCGTTCGGGCAGGGTCACGGTCGGAAAGTCGAGGTCGGGCCCGCGCGTCCACACCGGGCCGTCCTTGGCAAGCCGGCTGCGCACATCTTGAACTCGCATCCTGCGTTCGTCCGCCACCCGACCAGTGTTTCAGAGCGGCCGAAATGACCGTTGTCCACGCCCACCGGGCCAGGCGCCAACACACCGACCGGCCCGGCACACGACACTCCCTGACGTTGGTCAGTCGCAGGAGTAAAGGCCAGGTTGGACCGGCCCACGAGGTTCATCGACGCCTTGCCGTACCCGGGCGGGATGATGAACGTCGCGTCGACGACGCCGTGGTACGTCCCCGGCACGCAGCGGTCCGCGGCCTGGGCGCTGACCGACACGGTGGTCCGCCTGGAGTCGAAGCCGATTCCGCCGGTTCGCACGTCGTCCCGGAACAGCTTCACCGTGACATCGATCCGCGTGATCGGTGAGGTGCACCAGCCCATGCCGTCGTAGGTGACCACCCCCAAGCCAGCGAGCCTCCGCAACTCGGGGTTGTTCGCACCGTCGGCATAGCAGGTGATGACTTCGGGCCGGGGCGGGACGAATGTGGTCCGGTCGCCCGCGCCTGTTCCGGCCGCGGTGCGCCGGAAGGTGACGACCTGGGTGGTGTCGCCACCGGTGGGAGCCGCGCCTTCCGGCGCGGAACTGGCTGTCGCGTCCGGATGAAGCCTGCGAATGATCAAGGCGCCGACCAGCGGCTCGCAAAGTAGATCCGAGTGGCTTCGGCCCCTGCCGTCCGGACCTACTCTGCGAATTTCCGACGCCAGGTCGGGGACTATGCGCCGTTCGACCGTGCTTCGGCGCGGTGCCGCGCTGCTGAGATCAGATGCTCCGCCGCCGCGAGGACGACCTTGTCATGCGCGTCTTGGTCGCTCAAAATCGCCAGCTTGATCTTGTCTTCCCGGCCGGTCGACCAGCGGTTGACGTCAACGCGCTCCCAGCACTCCAGGACGACAGCGGTCTCATCCTTGTTGCGTGTCGTCTCGACGTGGAACTGGTCGTCCATGCTTCCGATGATCGACATCGTGCTGCCCTTCGACATGCGGCTTCAACTGTTTGAACGCCGCTCCTACCTCTATATCGGTCAGAAGCGGATCCAGTGGGCGAACGACCGACATCGGGCGCGAGACCGGACGGCGAGTCCGGAACTGCAGCCGCTTGGTTTGGCCGTGTCCGGCGCCGACGCTGGGTCAGCAGTCGACGCCGGATCGCCATCGTGCTACTTCTTCTTGGTCTTGCGGATCAGGCCGTTGAGCCGCTGGAAGAGCTTCTCGATGCGGTCGAGGGTGGCGGCGTCGAGATCGGGCAGGGACGCTTGTTCGCGCAGGTAGGTGCGGGCGGGCTTGTAGTGGTTGAACTTGCCGCCGGCGATCTTCTTCTTCTGGAAGTAAGCCTCGATCTGGCGGACGATGCGCGGATCCCGTGCGTTGAGGTCGGCGGCGGTGATCGGCGTGGGCAGCTCGCTGGCGTAAGCGCGGTTGACGAGCTCGATGTAGAAGTCGCGGTCGAAGAGGTCCTCGATGTCGGCGTCCGCGGTGCCGGTGAACTCCTTGATCTCGATCAGGCCGTTCTTGGCGAGCTGGTCGTTGGCGCGAAGCTGCTGGACGGCCTGGACGTCCTTGGTGCTGGAGTCGACCAGGACCGCGACGTTGATCTTGTTGGCGCCGAGCAAGGCGGCGAACGTTGAGAGCTTGCCGGCTCCGCCGATAGGAGTGACTACCCAGCGCTGGTCGAGGCCGGTCCGGCGGGCGGCTTCGGCCGCGTCGTTGAAGATGTCCAGGTAGATCATGTCGCTGGGGCCTTCGACGAGCAGGGTGTCGTCGGCGACGAACAAGGTCTGGGTCATTTCGATGCCCATGGCGGCCAGCAGCGGGAAGGCCGTGTCGGTGTCGGCCTTGAAGATCTCCTCGGAGACCTTGGTGCCGCCGTCGAGGTGGTCGATGACCGTGCGGACCCGCTCGAAGTGCTTGGGCGAGACCATGAACGGCGAGTGCGTCGTGTAGATGACCTGGTGCTTTGTGGCCAGCCGTTCGTCGATGAGCGTGAGGAGGTCTTCCTGTGCGCGGCCGTGCAGGGACAGGCCCGGCTCGTCGAGCAGCAGGATGAGGTCGCCGTCGGTGTTCTCCTCGACCTTGTTGAAATAGGCGAGGAAGCTGAAGAACCAGACGAAGCCTCGCGAGCGGTCGTCGAACGGGACCGTGACGCCGTGCCGTCGGTTGCGGACGCGGACCTGCAGGATCGGGCCGACGTTCAGCGGGGCGAGCGCGCCGACCTCGGGCTGCAGGACCTTGAGGTCGACCTCCAGGTCGGTGTTCTGCGACCAGTACTCGAAAACCTCCTCGGTGATGGCGTTGCTGGCGTTCTCCAGCTCACGGATAAGTCGCTCGTGGTTGTCAGCGACGTTGAACTCTTCCAGGCTGACGCCTGCCAGGTCGAGGAGGCTGATCAGCGCCTTCTCGCCGCGCTGGAGGGTGTCGTTCTTCTCGCGGGCGATGAGGTCGGGGATCGACACCTTGCCGGGCATGATGTCGTAGTCACCGAAGTAGACGAAGTGCGGCATGAGCGGTGCCGCATACTCGTCGATCAAGTAAAGCCTGACGTTCCGGTCGCGCCATCCGCGGATGCGTTCTGCCGCCGCTGTTGCGCCCGAGGTCGGCTCCTCGAGCTCCTCGACTGCGGTCAACAGCTGCGCGAGCGTCTTGGCCTTGGCGACTCCACCGCCGACGGAGACCGGCAGGTCAAACCCCGAACGGAGGTGGTTGGCAATCGCCACCTCGTTGACCTGGTGGGTGTAGTAGCGGTCTCCCTTGTAGGGGATGCTGAGAACGAACTCTCGGCTGGCCAGCGCCCCGCGGCCGAGGTCGTCCTCGATCTGCTTGACCTCGTTGTCGTCGTAGCGGAACGTCGCCTCGACGACCGGGATGCGGGAGTCACCCAGCTCCCGGCGCTTGCGGCCCATGTTCGCCGGGAAATCGACGACCTTGTCGAGCGGCTTCTTCTCGATCGGCTTCAGGCGGAAAAGGGCCTGCAGGATGTTGGTCTTGCCGGACTCGTTCTTGCCAACCAGGCATGTGACGTCCTCCTCGACACGGAACTCCTCGGAGTCCGCGATCGAGCGATAGTAGGTCACCTTTGCCTTGATGAACTTCAATGGATCTCCATCCATAGGGAGAGACCCACGAGCGCTGGAGCTGGGCAGGCAAAGATCACACCTTAGCGGAGTAGCTGACGCCAAGGCGTGAGTTCGGGGTATGGTCCTGACACCACATCAAGGAGTTGACCCCGGATGCCGTCGCCCGCGCGCGAGGCGCCCGGGGTCCTTCTGTTTGCAGTGGACATCGTAACGGAACGTACCGACATCTTGCGTCGATGTTTCGGCGTGGTTCGCACAAGTGTTCCGATGCCCCAGCTCAACAGGCAACCGCAGCCGATCGACGATCGTCTCATCTTGCAGTCCGCTGGGATCGAAGTAGCAGCAGGTCACTGTCGATCGTGGCATCAATCAGGTAATGGCTGGATCCGTCCTGATCGACGGATGCGTCTCGATCAGCTTCCTGAGAAAGGTGTCCCGACCGGCGGAATTTTTCGCGGCGGCGTCGAGGTAGTCGGATTTCCTGGCCGTCGGTCTGACGTAGACGGCTGCATCCAGGGTCATTTCCTGCCTGTCGATGTCGTTGAAGGTGCGGGTTTCGGCGCTGGCTTCGACGGTGCCGACAAACTCTTCCATTTTGCGTGACCAGTCGCGGGCGAGGACGGAGCCGACGTGGCGGTGGTAGAGGATGACGCGTCCGCCGCGGCGGTTGCGGGCGAACCAGCGTGCGCTGCGGTGGTGGCGGTCGAGGCTGTGCTGGTTGGGTTTGGTGATGGTCGGGTTGCCGAAGCCGGGCAGGGTGCGGTAGGTGGTTGGCGGCAGGGTGGGTGGTCGCCAGCAGTCGTCGTCGATCCAGTGGGCGATCGAGTCCTTGGTGACTTTGGGCCGGTAGTCGGGTTGGCCGAGACGGCGGCCGATTTCGGCGGCGAAGCGGCGTTGCCCGTCGGGGTCGCCGGCGGCTTGTCGGCGCCAGTGCAGTGAGCCGACGAGCGCGGCGATCTTGACGGCTTCGGGGTAGGTCGCGGCGAACAGTCGTGAGGTGCTGAACGTGGTCTGTTCGGTGCCGGGTGGGATGAGCGCGTCGACTCGGATCCGCCAGGCGTGCCGGGCGTCGAGGTCCGTGATCGGGTCGGGTTGTTGGTCCCAGCGGTGGCCGCAGATGAGGAAACCGGTGAGGACGGCGTCGTAGGTGGCGGCGGGGCCGAGGCGGTTCAGCAGGCGCAGGTGGGCGCGTTGCGCGGCGACGATCTCGGGTAGCTGGTCGAGGATCGGGTAGGGCTGGTCGGTCAGGTCGGGTGGACCGATCCAGATGCGATGGCGGGTGCAGACGTAGCGGTGATGCGGAAAGAGCTGCCGGACGGTGCCGCCGGGGTGGCGTCCGGTGCAGCGGGGGCATCCGTGTTGGGGTTCGTGGCGGAAGGCGAGCCAGTCGGGTTCGGGGTGGCGGATCTCGATAAGGGCGCGAGCCAGCCGGGTGTGCGGGATGCCGGTGACGGCGGCGAGCCGGTCGGCGGCGATCACCATGGTGGTGCTGGCCGGTTGGCGGGGGCGGCTGACCTGTCGCCAGAGCTCGGAGAATGGGATGCCATGCAGGTTGGCGAGCCTCGCGATGTAGGAGGTGGCGGTTTCGTGGTGGGCGGGCGCGACCACGATCGGCAAGCGAGCGTGCATCAGGCCGTCGCGGCGGCGGTTTTGGCGGTCGGGCGTTTGCGTTGGCGAGATGCGGTTGGCCGGGCGGCTCTCTCGGCGGCGAAGTCGACGGGGACCAGGTCGAGCAGGTCGCGGGTGATCTGTTCGGTGCCGTCCTCGATGGCCAGGATCGCCGCGCCGCGGATGAGCTGGGACAGGCTGCCGATCATGCCGCTGCTGCGGCGGTAGAGATATTCGTCCAGCGCGCCCAGGGAGCCGGAGACGTGCTGGTGCAGGCGTAGCGTGGCTTCGAGGGTGGCGATCAGGGACCGCCAGGCGGTGCGCTGCTCGATGGTGCCGTAGGCGAACGGGGTGGACACGATCACAGTGAACCGGCCGGCGATCTGCCGGCCGCGGACCCCGGCGAACAACCCTTCGCCTTCGACGTCGATGCCCGAGTAGACAAACGTGGCCGGCAACCGCTCCGCGAAATATTTCAGCTGGTCAGACACCTCAGCACCAGCCCGGGTGGCCAGATTCAGGTTGTGAATCTCGTCCACCAGCACCAGCTCGACGGCCGTGTTGGCGGCGGTCGCGCAGACCGCGTTGACGATGTCGGGCATGTTGGCCCGGGCGGAGAAATCCAGGCCGTAGAAGCGGGCGAACTCGACGGCGAGCATCTTCGCGGTCGCGGCCGGCGGGACGGTGACGTAGGCGACCGGGAGCCGGTGCTGGCTGCCGGGGTGCCGTCGGCGGACGGCGCGTTCGTGGGTGCGGCCGAGCTGCATTAGCGCGGTGGTCTTGCCGGTGCCCGAAGCTCCGGAAAGGATCAGGCCGCGCCTGGCGGAGACCTGCCGCCGGTTGAGCTGGACCAGCAGCCGGCCGGTGCCGAGCAGTTGCCGGATGGTCGGTGTATGCACCAGCGGCAGTTCGGCGTGGTAATCGCGGCGGGCTTCGTCGTGCGCGGCCCGCTGCCGCTGATCAAGCGCGAGGAGTTGCTTGGCGGTGAGCATGGTGGGTGGTTCGGGCTGGTAGTCGACGAACCGGCGCCAGCCTTCCTTGGTCGTCGGCGGGTCGTCCGGCGTGATCGCATCGTTGGGAACGGCGTTCATATCCACCTTTCTGCCTCGGCGTCGGCGTCGAAGATCCCGAAGGGGATGACTTCGGCGTCCGGCTCGGTGACCTCCTCGGCGACCGGACCGGGGTCGGGCTCGGGCAGCGGCGGCCGGTGGGCGGCCTGGCTGGCCCGTGTGCGGGCGGTGATCCGGGCGCCGGCCTTGTCCGGCCCGTGTTCGGCGCGGGTGAGCAGTTCGTCGAGGACTCGGGCGATTTCGGCCTCGGTCGCTCCGGCGCCGGCCAGACGGCGGGCGTGGCGCCAGGTGAAGTCGGCGAACGGCGCGGACACCATCGGCAGGTAGATCCACGGGACGGTGATCCAGCCGTCCCGAGTGCGCAGGTGGACCTGGGAGACGTCGTAGGGATCGACGTGCACCTCCCAGCGGTTGCCTTTGGCAACGATCCCGGAGCGATCATTCCGGTAGGGGCCGAGCGCGGCGTCGTTGTAGGTGCGGTTGTTGATCGTGATGCCCGCGTCGGTGATCCGCCGCCACTCCACCGGCAGTAGCTCCAGATAGTCCTCGCCGGACAGGGTCAGCGGCAGATAGCCGGCCGCGGCGACCAGCGCGGCGTACTTCTCATTCGGCGTCAGCACCCGCCGGGGCTGATACGGATCCCGCAAATCGTCGTGCGGTCGGTGCTGCCAGCAGATCAGCCACTCGTCGAGCAGGTCCTGCAACTCGCCGATGGTCCACTCCCCGGTCACGTCACGGCCGCGCATGGTCGGGTTCCCGCCGGTGTAACCGGCGACGTGCTGCGCGAACAAGGTCTTTACTGAGGCGTTGGTGGCCTCGACGACACCCTTGTCCGTCGGGGTTCCCGGCCGGCAAGCTTGCACCGAGATGCCGAGCCGGTCGCAGGCCCGAATGAAGGTCTCCGACACGAAGACCCGGCCGTGGTCGATGACGATCTGGTCCGGGACGATGACCGGCCGGGCCGCGGCCTCCCGCATCCGGGTGTCGATGTCGACCAGCCGTGCATAAGGCATCCGCGACGCGGACAGCCGCAGCGCATCGGCCCACCCCGGCCGCATCGGCTCCGGGACGAGCATCTTGGCCAGCAGCAACGCGGCGTCGACGGCCTTAGTGCCGACCGGGCGCAGCACCCCGGCGCAGATCGTGCGCGTGGCGACATCGACGGCGATCGTCATATCCGCGCGGACTGGGAGGCCGTCGTCGAGGATCACCATCACGTCGATCGGGGTGGAGTCGATCTGGACCTGCTCACCCGGCCGGGACGCGAACGTCGGCGTGAACACGCCGGACGGCCGGTTGGCCATCTGCCGGCGCGTCACCGCGGAGCCGAAGGTGTGCTTGCCCTGCGACAGCCGGTCCACCAGCTCGTAGAACGCGGTCCGTCCCGGCAGCGGCACGACTCCGGGCCCGTGGATCTGCTCGACCCGCTTGACCACCCGGCGGATCAACCGCGACCGGGTGCCGGTCGACGCGTCCGTCTGCTCGGCGATGATCTCCCGAGCCGCCTCGACCAGCCGGGCGTCGGCGCGGCCGGTTCCGTCGAACGCTCGCGCCGCGCGCTGGTCGACCAGGCCCCACAGCCCTTGCGTGGCGTAGCGGGCTCGCCGGCCCTGGATGTTGCGGACGCTGATGCCCAGCTCAGCGGCCTTCGTCGCGTCCCGCTCGTTGAGCGTGGTCAGGGCCGGGTCGTATTCGGGCTTCGGTGTTGTGCCTTCTGGTGCCCCTGTTGGCAGGCCGGTCTCGACCTCCACGACGTGATGTTCCCACCGCTTTGCGGCGGCGAGCACGTCCTCGGGCAACGCGTCCAACAGCCCGAACTGGTCGATCAAGGGTGCGGGCGCCGCGTCGAGGACCGCGAAGTCCGGCGAGGCGATCAAGTGTCCCGCCAGCACGAGTTGTTCGGCGCCGGAGCCGGACCGCAACCGGACCGCCGTGCCGGACAGGCCCACCACCTGGTGCTCGTCATTGTCGAAACTCACCCGGTCTCCCGGGCGCAGTACCGGCCAGCCCGCCATCAGCCGGTCACCTCCTCGGTCATCACGACCGTGTCTGGGTGCAGCGGCATGGACAGGTCAGCACGTAATTCATGTCGCCAGAGCAGGTGGAACAGCACCGGAAGCACCGAGATCGGGTCACCTGCTGCCTCTGCCCCGGCCATCAGGCCGCCGGGCTGGTTGAACACCTGACGCAACACGGCTGCGACGGCCGGAAGGTCGTGTCGCGGATGCCGGTAGCCGGAAAGCCAGCGGATATTGCGGGTGCTGGTCGGCTCCGGCGCCCCAGACACGCGGTATCCCCAGCCGAGTTGCTCACAGGCCAGACGGGTGGCAGCGAACGCTGCCGCGTCTCGCGGCATGATCCGCTCGGCCGGCCGGCAGTCGACCACGACAGCGCCGCCGGCGGCGAGCCGAGCGAAGTAGTCCGGTGCGTGCGACCGGACCTTGCCCTGATCGTTGGTCCAGAAGAGCCAGAACGGCTGGGACGCCACCGCGACCACGGCCGGATCGAAATCCAGCAGCATCAGGTGATCGCGTTCCAGCCACGACTCGTAGCCGACATGGCAGCCCATCGTCGCGGTCCACCAACGCCCCGGCATGTGCTTCTGCCCCTTGTACTGGGGAAACCGTCGCGCTGGCCGGCTCCACTCGAACCGGGTCTGTCCAGCATCGCGCAATGCGATCCGGCGATCGGTGCCGTCCTCGGCGATATAGCCCACCTCGAACCCGCCCTCGGGGCCGCCTACTGCGCCGCCGGGAAGCAACCGCAACCCGCCCGGCTCAGCCATGCCCGGTCCCAGCAGGAGTTCGTGCGGGGCCACCCGCCCGCAGGCCAAGCCGGCTCTCGATCGCGCGGGCCGCTGTCTGGCTGCGGCGAAAGTCGTAGCGTATCCAGCGGTTCCGGCCGTCCTGGCGTACCAGGGTCACCACCAAGTGCACGTGGTCGGCGGCGTGGCGGACTGCGACCCAGCGGACAGCAGCCGGATCCCCCACCGGAGCCAGCCCGACACCGTCCAGGAAGTCGGCCGCGACCTGCCCCCACTGCGCATCCGTCAACACCGGATCCTCGGCGTGGTTGTGCAGCGAGCAATGCCACACCGGCTTGCGCGGCGGATTGTTGCCGGCAAGGACGGGCTGCTCCAGCAGGCCAGCCAGCTGCGCGACCGACCACACGCCGTTGCTTTTCTGCGGCTGGAGGTCACATATACCTCGTACCGTTGCTGCCTCCCACGCCCCGACCAGCCGTTGATCGTGGTGCTCGCCGTCGTCACCAGGCCCGAACAGGTAACGCAGCGCGTCACCGACGTTCGCGCTGCGAGGCCGCACGCGGGGGATCACGATGATGCCCGTTTCAACAGCGCGTGCAGCCGCTCAGCGATCGCGTCAAGGCGCCCGACCAGCACCACGCCGGCACCGCCCAAGCCCAGGTCCTGCCCGCCGGGCGGCACCTGCACCGCTTGGATCAGGGCCGACCGGGCGGCGAACACCTCACGCTGAACCGCCGCCAGCTCCGCCCGCGTCGCACCAGCACTGCTATCGGCCACGACGGCCCTGGCCGCCGAGACCGCTGCGACCCCGGCGTACGCGGTCGGTTTCAACCCGGCACGCGCGGCAGCCGCCCTGATGTCGTTCCACTCTTCGCTCGTCAACCGCACGTGCACCCGGTACGGCCGACCAGACGTACGCGGCCGGTTCCGGGCGACCGGCCGCACCGCTTCCACATCCATCGACGAATCGACAGTCATGCCACGGCATCTTCCGCTTCATCGACGCCGATCATGCGCTACCAACTCGGCACGTAAGAGTGAACTCGCAAGGTAACCCGGACGGCTCGCAAGATCACTCGCAAGGTAACCCGGACACTCGCAAGGTTCGCGCGGACGGGACACTGGCGAGTGAGCCTCCGAGGTTGGGGAATGTCGTACCCGTCGATTAGAATGTGTGTACTAAAAAGGCCCGTGACCTGCGAGGAGATCAACGTGAACGCGCCTGTTTTGTCCACTGTGCCGGTTTCCAACTCGCCCGTGCCCGTGATCCCGCCGTATGCGACCATGCTCGGCTTCACCCGCTACGTGACCCGCACCGGCCCGGCCAAGGCGACGTTCGTCGGTGGCCTGCGCCGCGCCCGTGAGCGCCGGTCCGGTTTCAACCCCCATGGCCAGCTGGTCAAGGCACTGAAGGCCGACATCGCCTTCCGCACCGGCGGGAGCTACCTGGCCTCGGTGACCGATCTGGTCAAGGATCGCTGGAAGCCGCTTTACGACGCCGTCAGCGCCGGCGCCCTGACCTACCTGGCCTCCCTCGGCGATCCCGACCAGCTCAGCCTCGCCCAGACCCACGACGCGCTGGTCACCGTGGGCCCGCTCGCCTTGAAGATCAACCCCCACTTCGGACTGCGGTACGAGGATGGCCGTCGCGAAGCCGTGCGGTTGCACTTCGACGAGGCCCCGCCGACCCCCGAGGCCGTCACCGCCACGCTCCACCTGATGGCCGCCCACATCGACCAGATCCTGCCCAACGCCACCCCGGTCCTGGTCGACCTGCGCCGGGGCACCACACACCAGATAGATCCGTCCGTCAAACCCGCCGACATCGAGGCCTGGCTCGCGGGCGAGGCAGCCGCCTTCACCGCGATGTGGGCCACCACCGCAACCGCCTGACCGTGATCGCCACCTGACCGCGATCGCCACCTGACCCGCGGCCGCCCCGGTCCGCCGCCCGCGTCACCCCGGGGCGGCCGCGCCTACCCCTTGCACCACCGCCCGGCACCCTGCACCGCCGCCCGGCACCCTGCACCACCGCCCGGCACCCTGCACCACCGTCCGGCACCCTGCACCACCGTCCGGCAGGCAGATCCGCTGCCCAGCGGCCTGCACCGCCGCCCCGGCGGGCCGGACCGCCGGGTAGCTGCCGTGGTCGGGCCGCACCAGCGGCGGGTCAGGGTGCCGGGTTCACGCCATGATCGGCTGGGGTGGGCGGCGAGAAGCCCAACTGACGGGCGCTCTCGTGTTGGTGGGCCAGCATGCGCAGGGCGCTGAACAGGGCTTCGCCCAGGACCGTGCCCAGCACCACCAGCTCCATCTGGGCGGCGGGGTCGGGGCGGGCCAGGACCGAGCGCACCTCCATGGCCGCCACCTGCACGGCTGCGTCCGCGTACCCCTCAAGGTTGTGAAAGAACTCGGCGACACCCAGGCGGTCGCCGGCGGAGAGAGCGTCGGCGACCAGGTCGATCACGTCGGAGTCGGGGTGCACCAGCCAGCCTCGGGCCTCGACCAGGGCAACGACGCGCTCGCGGGCGGCCGGCCACTCGGGAGACTCGCGGCCGGGGCGGTGGCGGGGGGCGATCGCGTACTGGGCTTCGCCGAGCAGGTCGAGCGGGTCCCTGCCGTCCGCGGACAGGGCGTCGATCACCTCGCGCGCGCCGGCCACCGACACCCGGCCCACGTCGATCAGGGCGCGGATCAGCTTCAGGCGGCGTACGTGCTCCTCGGTGTAGTCGGCCTGGTTTGCGGCGGTCGCGACACCCGGCGCCAGCAGGCCCTCGCGCAGGTAGTACTTGATCGTCGGGATCGGCACCCCGCTGCGCCGGCTCAGTTCTCCCACTCGCACCTTGCGATCACCGCCCTTCCGATGGATAGTGTAACTATCTGAAGCGGATAGCACCGCTATCCAAACCGTAGGAGGGTTCCGATGGCGAAGGTCGTTCCGGGCTACTTCACCGCCGAGCTGGAAGGGGACTTCGTGGTCTTCCTGATCGGCATGCGCGTCAACAAGTGGTGGAAGCTGCACAAATGGCTGCCGGTGGCGGCCGCGATGGGGCCGATGCTGCGCGAACTGAGCAAACAGCCCGACCTGGGCCTGCTGCACTTCACCTCGTGGATCGGCCCCGGCGGCCCGATGATCGTGCAGTACTGGCGCAGCGTCGAGCAGCTGGAGGCGTTCGCCAAAGACCCGAATTTGACCCATCGCCCGGCCTGGAAGCGCTGGAACCAGCGCATCGGCAACAGCGGCGACGTGGGCATCTGGCACGAAACTTTCGTGGTCCGCGAGGGGACGTTCGAGGCGCTCTACGGCAACATGCCCACCTTCGGTCTCGCCGCCGCCGGCACCCCGGCCTCCCTGCGCCGCGCCACCCGGACGGCCGCCGACCGCCGAGCCACCAACGCGGCCGCACAATAGGCGCATGACCCCGCGACGCGTCCAGGTCCCCGGCGGCCGCTTCGGCGGCAAATACCTTCCCGGCGACCTGGTCTACGTCGGGCGGCCGGCGCCCTACCTGCAGGGCAGCCCGTTCCAGAACCGCCACCCGCTCCGCGGCTGCCGCACCTGCCAGGCCGGCCACGACCGCGCGAGTTCGGTGGCCGCCTTCACCCGCGACCTGGCAGCCGACCCCGACCTGATGTCAGCGGTCCGCCGCGACCTGGTGGGCCGCGACCTGGCCTGCTGGTGCCCGCCCGACGAACCGTGCCACGCCGACATCCTGCTGCTGGTCGCCGCTGGCGTGGATCCGCTGGACGCCCTGCACGAACTCGGCGTCGAGGAGACCTGAGCAGCATTGCCCGGCGGGAACCGGCCCGTGGTTTCGGAGTCAGCGAGGCACCCTGGCGTCATCATCGGCTGCCGCACCGTGGCCACCATCCTGACAAGTGGACGATCATTCCCTGACCTGGCATTGGACCGTCGCACGAAGGCCGCATATCGGGCATTTAGCGGACGGGTCGATGGATCTTGTCGAATCACCGTTTCACCGGAACACGCAGTCCACAAGATCTCTGAAAGTGGGACGGGGCCGGCCAGCGCAAGGGCCGGACAACAGCCCTTGGAGTGGCCGACGTCGGCGCCACCCGGTGTCGATCACCGGCCCTGGCGGGCAGAAGCGGATTGGCAAAAGTCGGGCGCAGCGCAATCGGCATCGCCAGGGTGGCCAACGCCGGATCTTGACTCCCCCACCACCGGAACCGGTAGCGGAACTGCCAACATCGGCGGCGACCCTTTGGCACCAACACCACCGAACTCTGCGTGGATCCGGGGCTTGCTGGTGTCAAACCACCGATCGCGTGGCGGACTCGCACTGTCGTCGATGGAGCGACTTCGTCAGACCCCGGTGCGGGGCCGGGGCGGCGCGGGGCCTGGGTGGCGCGGGGGTCAGGCCGTCATGGCGATCGTCAAGGCGCCGGCCGCCACCAGGACGCCGGCCCAGAGTTTGTCCATGTTGAACCACGCTCGGCGCAGGATGTTGACGCCGACGAATTCGTAGACCAGCAGGGCACACAACGCCATCGCGGCCAGCATCGCCACCGTGTGGACGCCGGCCGCGGCCAGCCCGGGCAGCGCCGAACCGGCCGCGGGCAGGGCGTGGTTGCCGTGGGTGGGCATCGGCGCCGTGGCCAGGACCGGCAGCAGCATCAGGCCCGCCCCGTGCGCCGAGGACATCAGGAACGACCAGCCGGCCAGTTGCATGCTCGACAGGCGCATGCCTGCCCACCGGAAATGCCGCTCGGACAGCAACCGCCACAGACCGAACCCCACCAGCAGCACCCCGCCGGCGATGCCGACCACGTTCGCCGCCACCACCGACTGCGTCGCGGAGACCACCGCCGCCACGATCGCGACCGAAGCCAGGTGGCCGGCCGCGATCGGGGGCAGGGAGGTTAGCAGCGTGCGCCGGGAGCGTTCCTGCATGCCGCGGGCCACCGCGAACAGCCAGCCCATCGCCGGGTTCAGGCCGTGGAACGCGCCCAGCGCGATCAGCGCGGCCCAGGAGCCAACGGTCACGGGAAGCAGTACGAGTCGGAGCTGGCGTCGCCGCCCTGCAGTCGGGTCTGGTGGACACGGCGGCCGCGGAACTCGTCGCCGTGCGGGAAGAAGCGCGGGTCCAGGTCCATGCCGCCGTTCTCCGCGTCGACGTCTATCTTGGCCAGCCAGGCGCCGACGCCGTCGGGGTAGAACTGGTCGTCCCACGAGCCGTACAGCGAGTTTGTGACGTACACCCGCTTGCCGTCTCGGGACACCTCGACCATCTGGGGGCCGCCCGCCAGCCGCTCGTCGGGGAACGACGGGTGCGCCGCGCGGCCGACGATGCCGCCCAGCCGGATCGAGCCCGTGGCCACCGGCTGGAACGGGTCGCTCACGTCGTACTGCTTCAGCTCGCCGGTCCCCCAGCAGGACACGTACAGGTATTTGTCGTCGACCGACAGGTCGATGTCGGACACCAGGGGCGGCACCGCGCCGAACGGCTTGAGGGCCGGCGGCAGGTCGGCCGGGTCGGCCGGCTCGGCGGGGATGTCGATGACCTTGCTGATCGTGAACTCGCCGGCCTCGCGGTGCCACAGCCAGACCGACGCGGACAGGTCCTCCACGCTGATCACCACGCCGACGAAGCCGTACTCCTTGGTGGGGTCGTGGGCGGGGCGCAGCTCGAGCGGCATCTGGTATTGGTCGCCCAGGTCCACGGACTGGACCAGGGTGCGTTTCGCCAGGTCCCAGAAGTGCACCCGGTGGCCGTACTTGCGGCCGAGCAGGAGTTCGGGGTTGATCCCGTCCTCGATCATCTCGGGGGTGCCCCACTCGGAGCTGACCAGCACGTCCCGGGTGAGGTGCCACCAGAAGTCGTACGCCAGGAACTGGTCGCCGCGGTCGGCCTCCCACTGGCCGCGCACGTCGAACGTGGTGTGGTCGAGCACCGCGATGCCGCCGGGGCCGCTGCCCCCGCTGCCGGCGCCCAGGGCCGAGACGTAGATGCCGTCGGGGCCGCAGTGGATCGTGTGCGGCCGGGAGTAGTTGGCCTTGGCCGCGAGTTCCTCGGCCGGTATCTCCTTGACGACCCGCGGGTTGCGCGGGTCGTCCTTGGTGTCCAGCACGTAGATCCGCGAGGAGCGCAGGCCGGGCACGATCAGGTAGCGGCGCTCGACGTGCGGATGGGGCGCGGTCGGGCACAGCGCGCTACTGCACGCGTTCCACCCGAAGTGGTGCAGCTCGTCGCCGGTGTTCGGCAAGTCGGTCCAGCCGACCACGCGGCCGTAGGTGTCGGAGGCGGGATCGGTGTCGATCACCGCGATGGCGTCGGGTTGTTCCGCGGCACGGTCGAAGGCGGCCACGTACGCCAGCTGTTCAGCCGGTGCGCCCGCCGCGTCGCGCGGTGAGGGATAGAACGTCGGGTCAGGAGTCCACCGGGTCATGCAGGTCATCCTCACCCTGCCGGGCCTGGTTGACCAGGGTTACAACTGTCAACGACCTGTCAACGCGTGTCCATGGGCAGGCGCACCAGGACGGTGGTACCGGCGCCGCCGTGCTCGACCAGTTCGATGCTGCCGTGGTGCCGGCCCACCACCGCGCGGCTCAGCGTGAGGCCCAGTCCGGTGCCGGGGATCGCCTTGTCCCGGGCCCGGCTGGTGCGGTACAGGCCGGTGAACATCTTTTCCCGCTCGTCGGTCGGCACCCCCAGCCCGGTGTCCGACACGGCCAGCTCGGCGGCCCGGCCGGCGACCTTGAGCGTCACCCGGATCTGCCCGCCGTCGGGGCTGTATTTGACCGCGTTGCCGAGCAGGTTGTCGACCACCTGGCGCAGCCGCTTGCGGTCGCCGGGCAGCACCAGTTCGCCGGGCAGTTCGTCGGAGATCTGGAGCGGCGCGTCGACCACCGCGGCCCGGGCCTTGGCCAGCGAGTCGCGTACCACCTCGGCCAGGTCCATCGGGGCCAGCTGGACGTCGGCGTGGCCGGCGTCCAGCGCGGACAGTTCCATCAGCTCGTTGATGATGTGCCGCAGCTGGTTGGTGTTCCGCTCGATCACCTCGAGCAGCCGGGGACCCTCGGTCACCAGGGTCTTGTCGTCCGCCTCGCGCAGCAGTTCGGTGTACGCGCTGATCGACGTGAGCGGGGTGCGCAGCTCGTGCCCGATGAGCGCCAGATACTCGTTCTTGCTGCGGGTGAGTTGCCGCTGGAGGTCGTCGACCAGGCGCCGCTCCACGAACTGTCCGATGTGCGCCGCGATCCCCGAGATCAGCGCCAGCAGTTCGTCCTCCGGCCCCTCGACCGAGTCGGCGAACACGGTCAGCACGCCGAGCGTCTCGAAGCCCTCCCGGACCGGCACGGCCAGCGCGGCGTGCAGTCGCGACGACTTCGCCGTCTCCTCCGAGATCAGGCTCTGCGGCCGGCCCACGTCCCGGATCCACAGTGGCTTGCCGACCTGCCACGCGCGGCCGGCCAGGCCCTGTCCGTACGGCAGGTCCACCGGCACGTCGATGTCGGCCTGCCACCCGGGCGCGCTCCACTGTGCCGCCGAGCGGACCACCCCGGCCGCGTCGTCGACCAGCCACAGTTCGGCGTGCGCCCAGTCCAGCGTGCTGACCACCGCCTCGAGCACCAGCGGACCGGCCGCCTCGATGCTGGTGGCCTCGGCCAGCGCCGTGGTCACCGCCAGTTCGCAGGTGCGGAACCGCTCGACCCGTTTGCGCCGGGTGACGTCCTGGACGGCCTGGACCGCGCCGACCGTCTCGCCGTCCGGCCCGGCGATCGGGTGCGCGTCGACCAGGTAGTGCCGGGTGCGCCCGTGCGGCGTACGCAGCACCACCTCGTCGTCGCGCAGGTGCTCGCCGCGCAGCGCCCGGAACAGGCCGAGGTCCTCGCGCCCGAGCGGGTTGCCGGCCGCGTCGGCCAGGCCGTCCGGCAGCACGCCGTCGGCGAGGCCGTCGCCCCAGAGCTTGCGCATCCGCTCGTTGACGAACACGACCCGGCCGTCCGCGTCGCAGGCGGCCACCCCGTCGTGCAGGCTGTCCAGCACCGCGTCGAGGAACCGGCGCTGCTGGTCGATCTCGTACCGGGCCAGTTGCTCGGTGATCAGCAGGGTGCACACCTGCGCCGCCTCGGCGACCGCGGCCACCTCGTCGGCGGTCCACTCGCGGGGTTCGTCGTCGCAGGCGCAGCAGATGCCGAGCACGTCACCGTGCTGGTCGCGTACGGGATGACCCAGGTAGGCGCCGGTGCCGGCGGGCAGCACCGCGCCCGGCGGCACCCGCTCGTCGGTGCTCAGGTCGCTGATCAGCAGCGGGCCGTCGGTGCGCAGCACCACCCCGGCCAGCGACTGCTCGACCGGCGCGTCGGCCACCGCGTCCCAGGACCCGGCCAGGCCCCAGCCGCCGTAGAGCCGCAGCCGGCCACCCTGCACGAAGTGGATGAGACCGACCGGCGCGTTCGCGGCCCGGGCCGCCAGCGCGGCCAGCTGGTCGGCGGCGCCGCTGGTCAGCACGCCACGACGCATCTCCGGGTGGTTGTGCAGCAGACCCTCCTCGAGCACGCCGGGACGCCACTCGCCGCCCGCGATTGTCGCCGTCGCGGCGCCCCACGCCCGTCCGGCATTCAGGCCGGGGTCCTCTCGCCGCATCCGTACCTCCGGCCTCCAGCCTAAGGCGTGCAATACGGTTAAAACCGGCGAACAGCCAGGTAGCGCAGGTCGGCGATGGGCCGTCCGGCGGCCGTGCCGCGGCGCTCGAACTTGGTCTCGGGACGGCCCGCCCGGTCGTCGCCGCAGCGCTCCAGTCCGGGGTCGGCGTCCAGCGTCGCGGCCATCGCCTCGGCGTAGTCCGGCCAGTCGGTGGCGCAGTGCAGCAGGCCGCCGGGGCGCAGCCGGTCGCGCAGCAGGGCCACGTTGTCCGGGCGGATCAGCCGGCGTTTGTGGTGCCGGGCCTTCGGCCACGGGTCCGGGAAGAAGACGTGTACGGCGTCCAGCGCGCCCGGGGCGATCCGGTGCACCAGCTGCATGGCGTCGCCGCGGGCCACCCGTACGTTGTCCAGGCCCTGCTCCCCCACCAGCGCGAGCAGGTTGCCGATGCCCGGGGTGTGCACCTCGACGCCCAGGTAGTCGCGGTCCGGGTCGGCCGCCGCCATCGCCGCGGTGGTGTCGCCCATGCCAAACCCAATTTCCACAACCACGGGAGCCGTACGCCCGAACAGCGTGCCCACATCGAGCGGTGTGCGGTCGCCGTCGATCACGGTGAACCCGAGGCGCGGCCAGAGTTCGGTGTATGCGTCCGTATGCCGGCCGCTCATCCGCCCGCGGCGGGGGTGGAAGGTACGAATCGGGGGGTGCGTCATGACCTCCCCACGATAGCCAGTCAGGCGGTGACGTCGATCCGGCGGTTGCCGCTGGCGTTGAGGTAGGCCAGTGCCTTGTCCAGGTACGGGGTGACCGGGTTGGGCCCGGCCACCCGCTGGTACCGGTGGTGCAGGTCCTTGAGGTAGACCGCGGTGACCGGCTGCCCGGGCGCCAGCCGGCCGCCGGCCCGCTCGGCGGCGAGCGCGGCGGCGAAGGCGGTCGGCGTCTCCCGGGCCGGGTCGAAACCGGGTGCGATCCGCTGGCCGGTGGCCCTGAAGATCAGCTCCCGGTCGGCGCCGGTGAGCTGGTCGAAGGGAGAGCGCTCGGCCAGCCGCTCGGGCCGCGGCGGCCGGGCGGGCGTGGTGACAGGCGGGTGCGGCGTGCGCGCGGAACCCAGGCCGGAGACGGTCATCGCAAATCCCCCATCAGGCGGTCTGATTCTCTATTCGGAAGGTTTCCGGCCATCGCTTAGCGGACCGGCTTAGCGGACGGGCTGCACGCTCGGCTGCGAACCGGACCGGAACGGCACCCGGGAACCGTCGGCCAGGCCGACGATCATCACCCAGGAGCCGCCGCGGTACTGCGCGGTCGCCACCCCGCGGGCGGTGTCGAGGTAGGCCATCTCGCGGTCCAGCACGCCGCCGACGGTCCGCTTGGCCCGCGTCGCCGGGTCGTACTCGACCAGGTGCACCGGCTGGTTGTCGGCCTTGGTCTCGCCTTCCTGGTAGGCGGTCCAGGTCAGCTTGGCGCCGTCCGCCCGCCAGCCGGGCACCACCGCGAAGCCGCGGGTCTGGTAGCTGCCACCGCCGTACGCGGCCACGGTCTGCTCGCCGCCGCCGGCCACCGTGCCGACCGACAGGCAGGCGTCGTAGATCGACTCGCAGTCGCCGCCGCGGAACGCGATCCGCTTGCCGTCCGGCGACCAGGCCACCGCGTCGTCGGTGCGCAGCCGCTCGGTCAGCGATCCGGTCCGCGGCGCCGGGAGCGCCGGCTCGTCCGGCAGGTCCTCGCCCCGGCAGTCGCGCGGGAACAGCACCTCGGCGGCCGGCTTCGGCGCGGTCGCCGAGATCCGGTAGACGCCCGGGCCGCCGCTGCACGAGAGCGAGGCGAATGCGAGCCACTTGCCGTCCGGCGACCAGGACGGCCCGGCCGCGGCGCGGGTGGTGAGCCGGCGCTTGCCGCTGCCGTCCGCCAGCATGGTCCACAGCTGGGCGCCGGCCAGGTACGCGATCCGCTTACCGTCCGGCGACCAGCGCGGCCGGGTGTTGGTGCCACCGGTGGTGAGCCGCTGCTCGGTGGCGCCCTTGCTCACGTAGATGTCGCCGCCGCGCATGTACGCGACCAGACTGCGGGTGGTGGGAGTCGCAGCCTGCGCCACCGCGGGCTGAAGAAAAGTCCCCAGCAGGGCACCGGCCACCGTAAGGCTTCCAAAAAGGTTCATACCGTACATAACGCAACGCCCCCCGACGCGTGCTGCCGCTTACACCGAGAGGATCGTCCGCAACCGTTCTGCACCTAAGGAAATCCCCAAAAGAAATTGCGGGGACAGCCGCGAACGGCTATCCCCGCAACCTGAGGCGGGTCAGCGCGGGTGGACCACGGCGGCCGCACCACCGCCGCGCCGGACCGGTTCGGCCGAGGCGATCATGCCGCCGCGGCCGGTGAACTCGATGGCGGTGGCCGCGCCCAACTCGGGTGCGTCGACGGTGGTGAAGGCATGGCCCAGCGGGGTCAGCTGCGGCCCGTAGGTGGTGCGGAACGCGGCCTCGGCCTGGATGCCGGCCGAGTTGCGCTGCGAGGCCCGCGGCGCGGCCATCGCGTCGGGCAGGCTCATGCCCAGCACCACCCGGTTGAGCAGCACCTGGAGCACGGTAGTGATGATGGTGGCGCCGCCCGGCGAGCCGAGGGCCAGGAACGGCTTGCCGTCCTTCAGCACGATCGTGGGCGACATCGAACTGCGCGGCCGCTTGTTCGGGCCGGGCAGGTTGGGGTCGGGCGCGGTGCCCTGCGTACCGGTGAAGTTGAAGTCGGTCAGCTCGTTGTTGAGCAGGAAGCCGCGACCCGGCACGACCATCGCGTTGCCGCCGGTCTGCTCGATGGTGAAGGTGTACTCCACCACGTTGCCCCAGCGGTCGGCCACGGTCAGGTTGGTGGTGCTGACGCCCTGCTCGACCGGTCCGCCCACCGGCGCCGGGGTGCAGCCGGTCGCGGTGATGTCACCGGGCGGCACCGGCTTGGTCAGCGCCCGGGTCGGGGAGATCTGGCACTCGCGCTGGGCGGCCCAGGAGTCCGAGATCAACTTCTTCAGGACCGAGGGAGACGTGTACGCGCCGACGTAGCGGTTCCGGTCGGCGAAGGCCAGCGCGGACGCCTCGAGGTAGTAGTGCAGCGCCTTCGTCACGTCCCGGCCGTCGACCCGGGCCCGCTCGAGGATGTTGAGCGCCTCGCCGACCGCGACGCCGCCGCTGGACGGGGTGGACATGCCGTAGACGGTCAGGTCGCGGAACTGCGATTTCGTCGGCGCCGGGTGCCGCAACTCGTAGCCGGCCAGGTCGGCCGTGGTCAGCGTGCCGGGCCGGATCGGGAAGGTCCAGGTGCCGACCGGGGTGTCGGAGACCGGCGGATGCTGCACGGTCCGCACGATGTCGCGGCCGACCAGGCCCCGGTAGAAGACGTCGATGCCCTGGCGGGCGATCAGCCGGTAGGTGTCGGCGAGGTCGGGGTTGCGCTGCACCGAGCCGACCGCGGGCGGGGCGCCGCCCGGCAGGTAGAGCTCGGCGGTCGCGTCGAACTGGCCGAACGCGGCCGCGTTGTCGGCGACCTGCTGGCGGAACGTGGCGTCCACCGGGAAGCCGCGGTCGGCGACCCGGGCGGCCGGCTGGAGCAGCGACGCCAGCGACCGGGTGCCCCACTTGCGGGCCGCGGACTGCCAGGTGGCCAGCGTGCCGGGGGTGCCGACGGACAGGCCGGAGACGCGGGCCTCGGGGAAGTCGTACGGCAGGCCGTCGGCCGGGTCGACGAAGTGATCTTCCCGCATCGTCGCCGGGCCGGTCTCCCGGCCGTCGATGGTCGAGACGGAGCGCCGCTTCGCGTCGTAGTAGACGAAGAAGCCGCCGCCGCCGATGCCGGCCGAGAACGGCTCGGTCACGCCCAGGGTGGCGGCCGCGGCGATGGCCGCGTCCACCGCGTTGCCGCCGCGGCGCAGGACGTCGATGCCGACGGCGGTCGCGGTCGGGTCGACCGTCGAGACCGCACCGCCGTATCCGGTGGCGGTCGGGCCCAGCGCCGGTGGCGCGGCCGTGGCCGGCGCCGCGAGGAAGACTGTGGTCAGGGAAGCTGCTGCGAGCACCGGCAGAATCCGCATCGATCCTCCAATGTAGGGGTCTAACACTGCCTACCAGAAGATGCGGTCCACTGCTCGAACATGGCCGCGTACCGGCCGCCGGACCGGATCAGCTCGGCGTGCGAGCCGGACTCGACGATGCCCAGGTCGTCGACCACGATGATGCGGTCGGCGCGCATCGCGGTGGAGAGCCGGTGCGCCACCAGAATCGCGGTCCGGCCGGCCAGCAGCACGTCGAGCGCGGCCTCGACCCGCAGCTCGGAGCGCAGGTCGAGGTTCGAGGTCGCCTCGTCGAGCACCACCACCCGGGGCTCGGCCAGGAACGCCCGGGCGAGCGCCAGCAGCTGCCGCTCGCCGGACGAGACCGACTGGCCGCGCTCGTGCAGCGGCGTGGACAGGCCCTCGGGCGACCGCTCGACGAGTTCGCGCAGGCCGACCGCGTCGACCGCGGCCCACACCTCCTCGTCGGTGGCCTCCGGCCGGGCGAACGCGATGTTGTCCCGCAGCGAACCGGCGAACAGGAACGGCTCCTGCGGCACCACCCCGATCTGCCGGCGCAGCGACGCGAGGGTCACCTCCCGCAGGTCATACCCGTCGATGCGGATACCTCCGGAAGACGGGTCGTAGAAGCGGGTCACCAGCTTGGCGAGTGTCGACTTTCCCGCGCCGGTGGGGCCGACGCAGGCCACCGTCTCCCCCGGCTCAATCCGGAGGGAAAGCCCGGACAGAACCGGACGAGACGGCAGATATTCAAAAGTTACGTCGTCGAATTCGATCAGGCCCGAGACGGGCGGCAGGACGACCGCGGCCGGCGACTCGCGCACCGTGGGCCCGGTGGACAGCAGCCCGCGGATCTTGGCGATCGCCGCCTTGCCCTGCTGGTACTGCGTGTAGAGCTGGACCAGCTGCTGCACCGGCTGGAAGAACGCGTTGACGTAGAGCACGAACGCGGTCAGCTCGCCGATGGTGAGTTCGCCGCGCAGCACCATCCGGCCGCCGATCAGCAGCACCACCGCCATGGCGATCAGCCCGATCACCGACGTGCCGGGCCCGTAGATCGCGTTGATCCGCCCGGTCCAGTCGTTGGCGTCCCGGTAGGCGCCGACCACCGAGCGGTGCGCCACCACGTTGCGCTCCTGCCGGTTGTGCGCGGTCACGACGCGTACCCCGTTGAGGCTTTCGGACAGGTCGGCGAACATGGCCGCGATGGTGTCCCGCTGCCGGCTGTAGCCGCGGTCCGCCGCGTACCGGAACCACAATGACGCGAGCGCGAGCGGCGGCACCACCAGGACCAACGTGATGATCGCCAGGTCCGCGTCGTAGTGGAACAGGACGCCGGTGACCACCACCATGGTCAGCCCCTGGATGAGGAACTGGGCGAAGCCGTCCTGGAGCAGATTTTGCAGTGCCTCCACGTCGGACGTCATCCGGGTCATGGTGACCCCGGCCTTCTCCCGGGTGTAGTAGTCGAGGGACTGGCGCTGGAGGTGGGCGAAGATGCGGATCCGCAGGTCACGGGTGGCGGAGGCGGCCAGCATGCCGCTCTTGCGCATCCGCACCGCGGTGGCCAGGCCGGTGAGCAGCACGGCGGCCACGAAACCGGCGGTGGTCCAGACCAGCACGCTCAGGTCCCGGCCGGCGATGCCGTGGTCGATGCCGACCTGCACGAGATAGGGACCGGCCTGCAGCAGCAGCGTCTCGACCAGGATCGCGGCCGTGGCGGCGGCCAGCAGCCCGGGCCGGCCGGCCAGCAGCCGGCGCAACGACACCCGGCCGCCGGTGTCGGCGACCGGCTCGAACGGCGCCTCCGGATCGCCGTGATCCGGCTCCAGGGCCTCCAGCCGGGCGATGCCGTCGGCGAGTTCGGCGAACGGCTGCGCGTGTCCCTTGCCGGCGGCCCCGACCACCGAGTGCCCACCGGCCCGGAACCCGCCGAACCCACCGCCGTAGAGGCTCATGCTGTGCCGCCTCTCATGCTGTGGTCACCTCCTGCGAGGCGAGCACCTCGGCGTAGCGCGGCTCGCCGGCCAGCAGCGACGCATGCGTGCCGTCGGCGATCACCCGGCCGCCGGCCATCAGCACCACCCGGTCGGCCAGGCTGATGGTGGACAGCCGGTGCGCCACGATCAGCGTGGTGCGGCCGCGCATCTGCTCCCGCAGCGACTCGTGGATGCGCTGCTCGACCGTCACGTCGACCGCGCTGGTGGCGTCGTCGAGCACCAGGATCGGCGGGTTGACCAGCAGCGCCCGGGCGATCGCGATGCGCTGCCGCTGTCCGCCGGAGAGCGTGTAGCCGCGCTCGCCCACCACGGAGTCGTAACCCTCCGGGAGCTCGCGCACGAAGTCGTCGGCGCCCGCGGCCACGGCGGCCGCCTGCACCTCGTCCCGCGACGCGTCCGGCCGCCCGTAGGCGATGTTGTCGTGGATCGACAGCGAGAACAGGAACGGCTCGTCCGGCACGATGCCCACCCGCTCGCGCAGCGCGGACAGCCGGAAGTCGCGCACGTCCACCCCGTCGACCGTCACCCGCCCCGAGGTGACGTCGTAGAACCGGGCCGCGAGCCGGCCCAGCGTCGACTTGCCGGAGCCGGTCCCGCCCACCACCGCCACGGTTTCGCCGGCCCGCACGGTCAGGTTCAGACGATCAAGAGCCAGGGTCCCATTCGGGTACGCGAAACCGACGTTCACAAACTCGAGATCGCCGCGCGCCGGCGGCACCTGCGGGTCCGGGCCGTCCACCACGTCGCTCGGGGTGTCCAGGATCTCGTAGATCCGGCGCGCCGACGCCGACGCCCGCTGGCCCATCATGATCATCATGCCGAGCAGGCGGAACGGCGGCTGGAGCATGAGTACGTACGAGTTGAACGCGACGATCGTGCCCACCGTGGTGTTGCCCTCGATCACCATGATCCCGCCGATCAGCAGCACCAGCGCGAGGCCGAGCCGGGGCAGGTTGTCCAGCACCGGGTTCCACCGGCTGCGGATGCGCGCGTCCTGGCGGTAGGCCCAGCGGATCCGGTCGGCGCTCTCGGCCAGCGTCCGCAGCTGACGCCCCTCGGCCGCGAACGCCTTGACGATGCGTACCCCCTGAATGTTCTCGTCCACGACGGTGGCCAGACGGGCCAGCCGGGCCTGGATCAGCCAGGAGACCGGGAAGATCGCCTTGCGCATGCTCACCCCGAGCACCCCGATCACCGGCATGGTCACCATGGCCACGATCGCCAGCGGCACGTTGATCGAGAGCATCAGCCCGAACGCGACCACCGCGATCAGGCACTGCACCAGGATCGACGGCCCGAACGACAGGTACATCTGCACGGCCCGGATGTCCGAACCGGAGCGGGACATCAACTCGCCCGACTGCACCCGGTCGTAGAAGGCGAACGGCATCCGCATCATGTGGGTGTAGAGGATGTTGCGCAGGTCGTACTCGAGTTCGTACGCGGTCCGCAGCAGGTAGAGCCGGGCCAGGTAATTGATCAACCCCTGGAGAAGAGCCAACCCCACAATTCCCCAGACGTACGGGGAGAGCTGGGCTGACCGTTCCACGATGGCCTCGTCGATGCCGAGCCGGACCAGGTTGGGAATCTGCACCTGGACGATGAGCCCGACGAAGGACAGCGCCAGCGACGTGATCAGCAGCCCGCGGTGGGCCTTGACGAGCGGCAGCGCGCGGCGCAGCCAGCCCTTGCCGGCGTCCGGATCGATGGACGCCTTGGGCGCGCGGCGGCTCAACGGCGCCTCCCCGGTACCGGTAGTTAGCCTGGCTAACGATACTCCATCCGTCCGGAAGCGCCAGAGTGACGCGGGCCCCAGAGTGACGCAGGCCTCAGCCCACGCCGAACGGCTCCGGTTCGATCGCCGGGCAACTGCTGCCGGCGGCCGGCGGGATCAGCGTGATCAGGTACTTGTCGGCCAGCGCGGCGACGCACGGGCTCTGGTTATAGACCACGTGGCCCCAGCCCTGGTAGGTGATCAGCGCGCCGCCCGCGCCGAACCGCTTGGCGACCTGCTGGGCCCAGACGTACGCGGTGGCCGGGTCGTGCTCCGCGCCGATCAGCACCACCGGCGGCAGGCCGGGCGGCGGCACCGTGGGGCGCTGCGGGTTGGCCGGGGCGGCCGGCCAGCCGAGGCAGCCGGTCAGCGCGTTCAGGGCGAGCGGCGAGACCAGCATCTGCGGCGCCCGGGCGGCCAGGATGCGCAGCCGCCGGCGCAGGTCGGCGAAGCCCACGATGGGCAGGTACCAGTCGGCGCAGATCACCGCGGGGAAGCTGTGGTCGATGATGTCCACCGGGATCGGTGGCGCACTGCGGCCGGCCGGGGCGATGCCGGCCGCGTCGCGCAGGTAGTAGGCGAACGAGTACCACTGCGGGTCGTAGAACGCGGCGAACGCGGCCCCGATCAGGTCGGCCGGGGTCAGCTTGGCCGGCCGGTCGTACGGGTGCTCCAGGGTGCCGGCCCGGGCCCGGGTCATCAGGGTGGCCCACAGCGCGGTGATGTCCCGGCCGCGCAGCACGCACTTGGTGTCCCGGGCGCACCAGGCCACGAACTCGCGGAACGAGTCCTGCGCCGCGTCGGTCTCGTGGATCAGGAAGCTGGCCAGGTTGGCGCTGTGATCCATCACGCCGTCCAGGACCAGGGCGCGCAGCCGGTCCGGGAACATCTCGGCGTACTGCTGGCCCATCAGCGACCCGTACGAGGCGCCGTAGAAGCTGATCTTCTCCTCGCCGAGCGCCTTCCGCACCGCGTCCATGTCGCGCACCACGCTGGCGGTGTCGACGTGCCCGAAGACCGGCCCGGTGCGCCGGGCGCAGTCCGCCGCCAGCCGCCGGTTGTAGGCGATCATGTCGATGTACGCCTGCTCCGACGCGATCAGCGGGTTCGGCTTGGCGTCCACCAGGTCGCGCGAGCAGAGCACCGGCGAACTGCGGCCCACCCCGCGCGGGTCCATCCCGACGATGTCGAAGCGCTTGCGCAGTTCGGCGCCGAAGAACGTGCCGGCGCCGAACGTGAAGTCCACCGCGGACCCGCCCGGGCCGCCCGGGTTGACCAGTAAGGCGCCGATCCGCCGGTCCGGGTCGGTGGCCGGGCGGCGGGCGACGGTGAGCGTCGTGGTGGGGCCGAACGGGTCGGCCCAGTCGGCCGGCACCGTCATGGTCCCGCACTGCACGACCTTGTCCTCCGGGCACGGCGCCCACGCGATGGCCGGGGTCTCGCCGGTGCCTGCGTGCGCGGCCGTCACCGCGTACGCGAGCAGGAAAGAGACCGTGACCACCGCGGTCCGCAAGGGTCGCGCCAAAGCTCGCACCGCGATGTCTCTCCGCCCTGCACGGCAGCCGCACCGCGCGGCCCCATCTTCGGACGAACCATGATCGCCAGTCAGGCGAATGGTTGAAGTTCGCCGGGGCGTGGCACCGTTGATCGCATGACGTCCCCCGGTTCCCGACTCCGCCTGCTGGTTGCCGCCGCCGGCGCCGCGCTGCTGACCGCCTGCTCGTCCGACTCGGGTGGCGCCGAGCCGCAGGGTGCCACCCCGGTGCCGACGCTGCCCTCGCCCGCCGCCAGCGCCTCCGGCCCCGCGAAGCCCGCCGCCGAGCCCGACCTCTCGGCGCCGCAGACCGTCGCGACCGGCCTCGACGTGCCGTGGGGACTGGCCTTCCTGCCGGACGGGAGCGCGCTGGTGGCCGAGCGCGACCGGGCCCGCATCCTGCAGATCCCGGTGGGCGGCGGCAACCCGCGCGAGGTGCTCGAGGTGCCGGGCGTCGACCCGGGCGGCGAGGGCGGCCTGCTGGGCCTCGCGGTCGACCCGGAGTACGCGTCGAACGAGTACGTCTACGCCTACTACACCGCGTCGGACGACAACCGGATCGTGCGGTTCAAGCTCGGCGAGCGCAACCCCAAGGTGATCTTCGACGGCATCGACAAGGCCGGCAACCACAACGGCGGCCGGATCGTGTTCGGCCCCGACGGTTTCCTCTACGTCGGCACCGGCGACGCCGCCGAGCGGGACATCTCGCAGGACCCGAAAAACGTGAACGGCAAGATTCTGCGGATCACCCGGGACGGCGCGGCGGCGCCCGGCAACCCGACCGGGGGCTCGCCGATCTGGTCGGTGGGTCACCGCAACGTGCAGGGGCTGGCCTGGGCGCAGGACGGCACGATGTACGCCACCGAGTTCGGCCAGAACACCTGGGACGAGGTCAACGTGATCGAGCCCGGCAAGAACTACGGCTGGCCGGCGGCCGAGGGCAAGGGCGGCGCCCCGCGGTACGTGGACCCGATCGTGCAGTGGGGCACCGACGAGGCGTCGCCGTCCGGGGCGGCGATCGCGGGCGACACCCTCTACGTGGCCGGCCTGCGCGGCGAGCGGCTGTGGACGGTGCCGCTCGGCGGTGGCGAGCCCAAGGCCGAGTTCACCGGGAAGTACGGCCGGCTGCGCACGGTCGAGGTGGCGCCGGACGGCGCGCTGTGGGTCACCACCTCGAACCGGGACGGCCGCGGCGACGTGCGCGACGGCGACGACCGGATCCTGCGGTTCCCGCCGGCTGGATAGGTGTCAAAAGTTTCGTGGCCCGGTCCGCCGCTGGACCGGGCCACGAGTTTCAACCGTGCCGCGGCAGCTGCGACAGGGCCGAGATCGCGGTCGCGTACTGCTTGATCTGGCGGTTGTTGGGGACCACCCCGACCGCCCGGAGTTGCTCGTGAATGGCCTTCTCGACCTGATCCTCGGCCTGACCCCGATGGCTCTGCGCGACCTTGTTGACGACGTAATCGATTCTGACTTGTGCCTGCCAGCCGGCGGGGCGGCTCCCTCCGTACCTGGCGAGGCTGATCGAAGCGACTGGTTCCATGCCCCGTGTATCGGAAGGTCAGACGGCTCAGTCGAAGGTTTCGGGGAGGTGTGCAACCGGATCGCACCGGTGGCGCACCTCCCCGGCCATCATGCGGTCCGGTCCTCGTCCGGGGCGGCCGGTCCGGTCGGTCCCTCCTCATCGGGCCGGGCCGGTCCGGACGGCGGGTTCAGCCGCAGCCACAGCAGCATCAGCAGGCCGAACACCAGCATGGCGAGACCCATCCAGAGGTTGATCCGGACGCCCTGCGCCTTGTCCAGCTCGCCGGGCGAGTCGAACAGGCCGATCAGCCCGACGATCACGCCGTAGATCACGAACAGGCCGCCGATCACCCGGCGCACGTCGAAGAGCCGGGCCGCCCTCTGTTCCTCGTTCGTCATGGTTGTCTCCTCACCAGACCGGGATGTAGAGCAGGAGTGCCAGCGCGACGGCGATCCCGCCGAGCAGCAGCGGGTTGCGCCACCAGACCTTGTCGCCGGACATGATCACCTCACCCGAGGCGGTCGGCCCCGCCAGGCCGTAGACCAGGCCGCGGAGTTCCTCTTCCGGCTTCGACGGAGTGAACTGGGTCACGATGATCGCCACCACCACGGCCACCACGAACGCGACGCCGGCACCCCAGAAGCTCTCGTCCAGGTCGGTCTTGAACTTTAGGACGTCGGCCAGATGGAGCAGGTAGATCGTGAGCGAGGCCAGGAAGCCGAGCAGCAGCGACCAGAAGCCGGCCCAGGCGGTCATCCGCTTCCAGAACATGCCCACGATGAAGGTGGCGAACAGCGGGGCGTTGAACAGCGAGAACAGCGCCTGGATGTAGTTCATGATGTTGTCGTAGCCGGCCGCGATGAACGCGGCGCCGATGCCGACCAGCACGCCGCCGACGGTGGCGATCCGGCCCACTCGGAGGTAGTACTCGTCGCTGCGGTCCTTGCGAACGTAGGCCTGCCAGAGGTCGTACGTGAAAACGGTGTTGAACCCGGAGACGTTGGCCGCCATGCCCGCCATGAACGAGGCCAGCAGGCCGGTCACCGCCACCCCGAGCACGCCGTTGGGCAGCAGGTCGCGCATCAGCGCCGGAATCGCGTAGTTGTATTCCAGGTTGCCGCCGCCGGTGCCCAGCCCCTTCACCGTGACGATGGCGATCAGGCCGGGGATCACGGTGACCGCCGGGATCAGCAGCTTGGGGAACGCCGCGATGATCGGGGTGCGCCGGGCCGCGCTCATGTCCTTGGCCGACAGCGCCCGCTGCACCTCGGCGAAGTTCGTCGTCCAGTAGCCGAACGACAGCACGAAGCCAAGGCCGAACAGGATGCCGATCCACGAGGCGCCCAGCGGGTTGTCGGTGGTCGCGGTGTCCTGCCAGGTGTGCAGGCCGGGCTCGCCGAGCGGGGTCTGCCGCACCTTGTCGAACAGGCCGTCGATGCCGCCGACCTTGACCAGGCCGATCACCGTGATCGGGATGAGGCCGGCCAGGATCACGAAGAACTGGAGCACCTCGTTGTAGATCGCCGAGGACAGGCCGCCCACCGTGATGTAGACCAGCACGATGACGGCGCCGAGACAGATCGAGATCCACAACGGCCAGCCGAGCAGCGTCTGCAGGATCAGCGCCAGGGCGTAGAGGTTGACGCCGGCGATCAGCACCTGGGCCACCGCGAAGCTGAGCGCGTTGAACAGGTGGGTGCTGTTGTTGAACCGGCGGCGCAGGAACTCGGGGACGCTTCGCACCTTGGAGCCGTAGTAGAACGGCATCATCACGATGCCGAGGAAGACCATGGCCGGCACCGCGCCGATCCAGTAGTAGTGCAGCGTCATGAGGCCGTACTGGGCCCCGTTCGCAGCCATCCCGAGGATCTCGAGAGCGCCCAGGTTGGCCGAGACGAACGCGAGACCGGTGACCCAGGCCGGCATCGACCGGCCGGACAGGAAGAAGTCGGCACTGGTCTTGATCGCGGCACGGGCCGCGAAGCCGATGCCCAGGACGGTGATGAAGTAGAGCGCGAGGATCAGGTAGTCGAAGACGTCGAGATCGAGCCGCAGTTCGCTCGCCGCGAGCACCCGCATGGTCACCTCCAGGGGGAAGTCGGCCACCGTCTACCCGTTGCGAGGAACATTCACACCAGTGGTTCGCTGAGCGCCAGATCGATGGCGTCGCGGGTGATCACCGGATGGGTCACCCACGGGAAGTGGCCGGCGTCCGGCAGCCAGGTGACCGCGGCGGTCGGCAGCCAGGACGCCAGGATGTGCGGGGCGACCAGGCCGGTCACCACATCCCGGTCGGCCGCCACGATGCTGACCGGCACCGAGACCGCGGCCAGGTCGGCCGGGTCGAGCACGGACGACCAGAAGCCGGGATAGTCGACGCTGCGCTCGTCGCGGGCCGCGTGCGCGCGGACGGCCGGGGTGTCGGCCGCGTAGACCAGCGGACTGAAACCCACCATGTCGTCCGCGTCCCAGGCCGCTTTCGCCTTCGGATACCACGGCTCGGCGGAGAACCAGCGCTTCACCAGCTCGTCCTGGGTCGGCTCGTCACCGCCGCGCGGGATCGGCCGGCGGGACGGCGTCAGCAGCACCAGATGCGCCACCCGGTCCGGGTGCCGGGCCGCGTACGCGAGCACTGGCCAGCAGCCGGCCGAGTGACCCAGCAGGTCGAGCCGCTCCACCCCGAGGTGCCGGCGCAGCTCCTCGAGGTCGTCGGCCAGCTCGGCGAAGGAGTGCCCGGCGGCCGGCGCCGAACCACCGCTGCCCCGCGGATCGAGGAGCACCAGGGTGCGGGCGACGCCGCCCAGATCGTCCAGGTACGACGCGGGCCGCCCCGGCCCGCCGGGCTGGCAGACCAGAAGCGGCCCGTTTCCGCGCAGCTCGTAGTGCAGTCCGGTGCTCGCGGCCGAGCGAAACTCCCCCATCAGCGAAGCCTATCGATCGCTTCCACGGTGAGCTCGCGTAAATCCGACACCACAAGGCTTGCCATCTCGAGCGCGTCCGGTGCGGGTGGGTATACACCGTGCGGCACCGCGATCACCGCGAGGCCGGCCGCGCCCGCCGACCGCAGGCCGTTGCTCGAATCCTCGATCGCGGCGCACACCGCCGGGGAGAGCCCGAGTTTGTCGGTCGCGGCCAGATAGACATCCGGGTACGGCTTGCCGCGCGGGACCTCCTCGGTGGAGAGGGTCACCTGGAACTCACCGGTCAGTCCCGCGGTGGCCAGCACCTGGTCGATCAGCACCCGCGCCGACGAACTGGCCAGCGCCAGCGTGTACCGCTCGCCGAGCCGGCGCACGGTCTCGACCGAGCCCGGGATGAGCGGCAGCGCGCTGCGGTACCGCTCGGCCATCCGGTCGAGCACGTCGGCCGCGACCTGCTCCGGGGTGCGCGGCACGCCCACGTCGACGGCCAGGTGCGCCGACCACTCGCCGGTGCTCATGCCCATCATCCGGTCCTGGCTGTCCGGCAGGAACTCGCGGCCGAACTCGGCGACGTAACCGCGGCGGACGTCCTCCCAGACCTCCTCGGTGTCGATGATGACGCCGTCCAGGTCGAAGACCACCGCCTCGATCGTGCTCACAGGGCCTCGGCGGCGGGCAGGATCTCCTTCTGGAAGATCTCGAACTGCGAGGTGTCGTACGCCTTCGTCAGCCCGCCGTGCGCCACGTCGAACCCGAGGGCCGACAGCCGGCCCAGGTCCTCGATGATCTCCTTCGGCGACTTCTCGGCCAGATCGAAGCGGTACAGCACCGTCTTGCGAATCTCGTCGTAATTGCGGCCGACCGTGTCGCAGTGCCGCTTCAGCACGTCCAGCTTGTGCTGCACCTCGGGGGTGGGGAACAGGTTGCACTCGTCGGCGTATTTCGCGACCAGCAGCAGCGTCTTTTTCTCCCCGCCGCCGCCGATCAGGATCGGCGGATGCGGCCGGCTCAGCGGCAGCGGCGAGTTGAGCAGCCGGCCGAGCCGGTAGTGCTTGCCCTCAAACGCCGTCTCGTCGCCCGCGAACATCTGCCGCAGGATGAGCAGCGCCTCCTCGAGCCGCTCGAACCGTTCCTTGGTGGACGGGAACAGCAGGCCGAGGCCGCGCGACTCCTCCTCGTTCCAGGCAGCGCCGATGCCCATGATCGCCCGGCCGCCGGAGAGCACGTCGAGGGTGGTGATCGCCTTGGCCAGCAGGCCGGGGTCGCGGTAGGTCACGCCGGTGACCAGGGTCAGCAGCTTGGCGGTCTTGGTGTGGGCGGCGAGGAAGCCCAGAGCCGTGTACGCCTCGAGCATCTCGTGCTCCGGCGGGCCCATCACCCCGATCTGCCACACGTGGTCCATCACGCTGATCCGCTCGAAGCCCACCTCGTCGGCCGTGGCGGCGACGTCGGCGAGCACGGCACCGAGTCGCGGCGCCCCCTCGGGCCAGGTGAAGTTTGCGATGTGCAAGCCAAGTTTCACAGGCAAACCCTACCCCCGGCCCCTTTACATGTACGGACGGTAGCCGCGCGTGACTAAGCCTCCGAGTCCGGTTCGGTCCGCCCAGAGGATCTCGCTCCCCCGTTCCGCTGAGTTGCCATTTGGTTGCCGACCGGTAGCTTCGAAGATCAGCAGTCACCGTAAGGAGCACCGCCATGCCTCCTTCGCCGCTCAACCCAGCGACGAGCCGCCCCCGCCGTCCATCACCGTCGGTGAGCGTGGTGATCCCCTGCCGCGATCCCGGCGGCCTGCCCCTGATGCTGCGCGGCCTGCCCGCCGTCGACGAGGTCATCGTGGTCACCGACGGCGCCGCGGGCGACACGGCCGCCGCCGTAGCCGCCACCCGCCCCGACGCCCGGGTGATCCGCTCCGGCCGCCCCGGTGCGGGCAACGCCCTGGCCAGCGGCCTGGCCGCGAGCAGCGGCGACGTGGTGGTGACGCTGAACGGCGACGGCTCCACCGACCCCGGCGAGATCCCGCGGTACATAGCGGCCCTGACCGGCGGCGCCGACGTGGCCCTGGGCTCCCGCTACCGCGACGGCGGCCGCGACCTGACCGGCGGCCGGTTCCGCCGCTGGTTCGACCTGGCCCTGATCTGGCTGGTGAACACGCTGTTCGGCAGCCGCCGCACCGACCCCGGTTTCGGCTACGCCGCGTTCTGGCGCGACGCCCTGGACCGCCTCGACCTGCCCGACCCGTCCGGCCGGTACGCGGCCGCCTGGGGCGACGGTCCCGAGATAGGCCCGCTGCTGGCGGTGCGTCCCGAGGCCCGGGGCCTGCGGGTAACCGAGGTGGGCAGCGTCGCCTACCCCCGGATGCGCCGCCCGGCCCGCTGCGAACGGGCTCGATTCCGGCACTGGATCCGGGTGATGGCCCGCGAGTACGCCCACCATTCCGCCCACCATTCCGCCCGGCACACGGCCGCGGCCGCCGCCGGCGAGGCGCTGGTGGCCCCGCTGCGCCCGCGCCGCCCCGAACACGCCCGCCATCCTGAGCACCTCGGCCACGCCGGCCACCCCCGCCGCCCCGAGCATGCCGGCCATCCCGAGCATGCCGGCCATCCCGAGCATGCCGGCCATCCCGAGCATGCCGGCCATCCCGAGCACGCCGGCCATCCCG
>NZ_BOMV01000002.1 GCF_016862375.1 Paractinoplanes rishiriensis
CCGGCCATCCCGAGCATGCCGGCCATCCCGAGCATGCCGGCCATCCCGAGCACGCCGGCCATCCCGAGCACGCCGGCCATCCCGAGCACGCCGCGTCGGATCCGGCCGCAACCGCCACGGCCGACCTGACCGCCGAACCGTGGCCGACGACCGACGACAAGAGCGGCCAGCCGATCTGGGCCCCGCCGCGCCGCCGCCCGATGCCCGCGGCCGACCTGTGGCGCGACGGCGAGAACCGCACCCCGCACCTGTCGGCCCGCTCCAGCGACAACGCAAAGCCGCAGGCCTGGCGCCCCAGCCACGGCGACCGCTCCGACGTGAAGCCGCGCTCGGCCGACGACAGCCGCCCGGACACGTCCGCGGCCCGGCACCTGCCGCCCCAGTCCCGGCGCGAGGTGGGCGTCAACCGCCGCCACCTCGAGGGCTACCGCAACCGCCCCGACCTGCGCCTGATCAACGGCGAGGGCACCGGCAACCGCCGCACCGGCAGCGGCCGCCTCCGCCCCGTCCCCCGAGACAACCCCAGCACCTGACCCCGCCCTGGCACCCGACCCCGCCCTGGCACCCGACCCCGCCCCCGCAGATCACCGACACAGAGCGCGCCGCAGACAGAGCGCCGCCTCACACGAGCGGCCTACCCGCGCTCCCGCAACCGCGGCAGAATCTCCCCCGCATACAGCCGAAGGAACCGATCCTGGTCCGGCCCAGGCGCGTGGAAAACCAGGTGCTTGAAGCCCATGTCCAGATACTCCGCCACCTTGGCCGCATGTTCCGCCGGATCGGACGACACGATCCAGCGCGTCACCGTCCGCTCCACCGGCAGCGCGTCCGCCCGCCGCTGCATCTCGATCGGGTCCTCCACGCCGGTCTTCTCCTCCGGCGACAGGGCCAGCGCACCCCAGTACCGGGTGTCCTCCCGGGCCCGCGCCAGATCTTCGTCGAACGACACCTTGACCTCGATCATCAGGTCCAGGTCGTCATCAAGCTTGCGGCCCGCCTTTTCCGCTCCCTCGCGCACCGCGGGCAGCAAGGTGTCCGTGTAGAGCCCGTGCCCCTTGCCGCTGGTGGTGATGAAGCCGTCGGCGATCCGCCCGGCCAGCCGGGTCGCGGCCGGGCCGGACGCACCGATGTAGATCGGCACCGGCGTTTCCGGCTTGTCGTAGATGGTGGCGTCGACGGTTCGGTAGAACTGGCCCTCGTGGGTCACCCGGTCCGAGGTCCACAGCTTCTGGATCAGCAGGACCGCCTCCTTGAGCCGGGCGAAGCGTTCCTTGCCGTCCGGCCAGGTGGCGCCCAGCGGCACCTCGTTGAGTGACTCGCCCGAGCCGACGCCCAGCACGACCCGGCCGGGAGCCAGGCAGCCGAGGGTGGCGAACGCCTGGGCCACCACCGCGGGGTGGTAGCGGAATGTCGGGGTCAGCACGCTGGTGCCGATCAGCACGCGTTCGGTGCGGGCGGCCAGCGCGCCCAGCCAGGGCAGGGCCGCGGGAGCATGGCCGCCGTCGTGGCGCCACGGCTGGAGGTGGTCGCTGATGAAGACCGAGTCGAAGCCCAGTTGTTCCGCCTGCTCGCCGTACCCGAGAAGCTCTGCCGGCGGGAACTGTTCCGCCGAGGCCTTGTACCCGAACCGAATCATGAACGAACCCTAACCCGCCGCGCGGTACGCCTTGCCCGCCGCTGTGGGGGAATCTCCGTCCAGGTAGAGGCCGTAGTCGCGGCTGTCGCCGACGGCCGGCAGGGCGAACCACGCATACCGCTCCACGTACGACCGGCTCTCCAGGCCCTTCGTGCTGCCCTTGATGAAAGCGACCTCCTGGGCCGCGGTCGGGTACTTCGGCGTTCCGGAGAAGTTCATCAGGCCGTACTCGGTCACCCAGATCGGTTTGCCGTATTTGCGGTGCACCGCGTCGACGTAGCCGAGGAACTGCCCGACCGCCGCGTCGCTGAAGTCCGAGCCGTACCAGTGCAGCGTGATGAAGTCGACCCGCAGGCCCCGCGCCGAGGCCCCGGCCATGAACCGCTCCAGCCAGCCGCCCGATTTGTCCGCGCCGAAGGCGACCGCCGGGCTGCCGAGCCGCATCTCCGTCGAGGCCAGCCGGGGCCAGGCCGCCAGCGCGTCGTCGACGCTCATGTTCGCCTGCCCGGCCAGGTCCGGCTCGTTGAAGCCGAGCAGCACGTCGCCCTCGCGCTCGGCCTGGGCGAGGGTGCCGTCGGTGACGTTCGCCTTTCCCCAGATCATCGGCACGAACTCGACCCCGGCCGGTCCGGGCACGTCGTCGTTGTGCGGCGCCCAGTTGTAATACCACCCGGCGCCGACGTCGGCGAGCGCCGCCTTGAGACCGGTGAACTTCCAGACGCTGACGCCCTTCTTCTCCGAGGTTCTCGCGCTGGGCGCGGCCGGAGCGCTGGGCGTCGTTTTAAAAGCAGAGGGGGTACGCGAGGACGGGGCCGACGGCGACGCGGTTTGAGCCGGACGACTCGTCGGCGGCGGCGCGGCGACCACGGCTGCCGGAGCGGGCGGCGGGTCGGCCTGCCGGTAGACGACCACCGCCGCCGCCCCGCCGGCCACCGTGGTGGTGGACAGCGCCGCGGTCAGCACCTTGCGGGACAGGCTGAAGCCGATCTTGGCGACCAGCTGGGCGGCACCGCCGGTGGCCGCCTTGGTCACCACGACCTGGCCGGCCAGCGACGCCGGTATCGGCACCAGCGCCAGGCCGGCCAGCAGCCGCTCGGCCGCGACCAGCCCGTCCCAGGCGGGCGCGCAGACCCGGCAGTCCCGGGTGTGCCGGGCGATCCGCTTGCGCCACAGCGGCCCGGGCCGCCCGTCCCACGGCACGGTGAGCAGGCGCAGGTCGGGGCAGGACGGCTGGGCGGCGAGCGCCCGCACCACCACCCGGGCCGTCTCCAGCTGGGCCTTCATCCGCTGGATCCGCACCGCGGCGTGCTGCCGGGACACGTCGGTGGCCGCCACGATCTCGTCCCGGGTCAGCTCGCCGGACGCCTCCAGCCACCACAGCGAGAGGAGTTCCCGGTTGTCCTCGTCGAGCCAGCGGGTCGCCTCGGCGGTCTCGCGGCGCTGCCCGGACAGTTCGAGCCGGGTGATCGCCAGGTCGGTGAAGTCGGCGCCGGGATCGCGGACGTCCTCGTGCACCAGCCCCTCCGGAGCGCCCCGCCGGGACCGGTACCGCTCGCGCACCTGACGCACCGTGATGGCCACCAGCCACGACCGGAACGACTCGGGTTCGCGCAGGTCACCGAGGTTGCGCAGGACCCGCAGCATGACGTCCTGCACCACGTCGTCGACGTCCGCGTGCCCCTCCAGGGCCCGTCCCACGATCGTGTAGACCAGCGGCAGGTAACCCGCGACGAGCCGGTCGACGGCGGCCGGGTCGCCGGCCCGGGCCGCGATGACCGTCGGGATATCGGGTTGGTCGGCCATGTTCCTACCTCTCGGTCTCCGTTGCTGGGGATGGAGACCAGCGAGCCGTCCCTGGATAACACGTTTTCCGGCGTGACCCGGATGACCGAGTGGATTAACCGGCGCCGTCGCCGGGCACAGATATCCCATGCGTATGACAGTCCGGCTCGATCTTCCGCGTGAGGCGGGGAGCATCCCCGCCGTTCGCCGGCTGCTGCGCTGCGCCCTCACCGTCCTGCACGTGGACCATCCGTCCCGGGACGACCTCGAGATCGCCATCACCGAGGCTTGCACCAACGTGGTGAAGCACGCCTCCGGAGCCGAGAGCTTCGAGGTTCGTCTCGACGTGGCGGATGACCACTGCGCGATCGACGTGTGCGACGACGGGGACGGCTTCGACCCCGACGCGTGCGCCGGGACGCCCGAGGCGAGCAGCGAGCGCGGCCGCGGACTCTTGTTGATCAAAGCGCTCGGCGAGAACGTACGGATGCACTCCGTGCCCCGCCGCGGGAGTCTCATCCACTTCGAGAAGTCGTTCGCCTAGGCCTGTCAGCCGCACCGGGAGCAAGGCCACTATCATGCTTGCTCTCCGGCAACTATTGCCTGTGCGAAAGGAGATCGAGTGTCCGACGGCCCGGCATCTGTCGGCGCCCTGCTGCGAGCGGCGCCGCCCGATCGCCTTCCCGAGGTCACCGCCCAGCACCTGCGCGACCGTTATCCGGTCGCGCGGACCGAGATCCTGCTCGGCGATCTCGCGATGACCGGCCTGTGGCCCGTCCTCGACCCCGAGGGACCGGCCGGCGGCCCGCTCGAGCAGCGCTGCTTCGGCAGCCAGCAGCCGGTCGTCGACGGCCGGCCCGACGGCACGGCCCGGGTGCTGGTTCCGCTCACCGTCTGGGGTGACCGGCTCGGCGTGCTGCGGGTGGAAACCGCGCAGCCGGCCGGCCCGGACCTCACCGCGGAACTTTCCGGCCTGGCCGGCGAGCTGGCCATGGCGCTGCGCACCGCCGACCGGGACACCGACCGCTATCACCTGGTGCGCCGCCGGCAGCGACTCACCATGGCCGCCGAGCTCCAGTGGGACCTGCTGCCCGGCCGCTCGCTGAGCGGCGAGCGGTTCCGGCTGGCCGGGGGGCTGGAACCGGCGTACGCCGTCTACGGCGACCACTACGACTGGGCGGTCACCGGCGACAGGCTCACCCTCACCGTGCTCAACGGGCACGGCGACGGCATCGAGGCCACCCTGCTCACCGCCGTGGCGGTCAACGCCATGCGCAACGCCCGGCGCTCCGGCGCGGGCATCGTGGAGCAGGCCGAACTCGCCTCGGACGCGGTGTGGTCCCGGTACGGCGGCAACGCGCACGCGGCCACCCTGCTGCTCGAGATCGACCTGACCGACGGCGGCGTGGAGGCGGTCGACGCCGGCTCACCGCGCGCCATGATCGCCCACGACGGCGACATCCGTCCGGTCACCCTCGAACAGCAGTTGCCGCTCGGCATGTTCGGCGACACCCGGTACGAGACCCAGAAATTCCAGCTGCAGCCGGGCGACCGGTTGCTGGTGGCCAGCGACGGCGTGCACGCGGCGGCGCCCGGCGGCCGGGTCCCGTACGGGCAGACCGCCCTGATCACGGCGTTGCGGCGGACCCGTCTGCAGCCGCCACCGGAGGCCGTGCAGACGGTCATCCGCGGGCTGCGGGACTACCACGACGGCCTCGACGCCGACGACGACGCGGTCCTGGTCTGCTTGGATTGGCTCCGGCAACCGGCATGATTCAGGGACCGAGCGGGTAGAGGGCAGCTCGGCACGATGCATTTGGTGTTTGCAGACGGGACACATCGGACATGGACGATCGGGTCACCGACGTCGCGGCGGCCGTCGAGTCGGCGGTCGACTCGATCGTGTCCGTGCTCGACGCCGCCCGGCTGTCCCACTCCCCCGCGATCCCGCCGGCCCAGCTGCGCGTTCTCACGATCATCGCGGGTAACCGGCACACCAACATGAGCCGGCTGGCCGAGGCACTCGACGTGGTGCCGTCGTCGGCGAGCCGGCTCTGTGACCGGCTGGAGGCCACCGGGCTGCTGCGCCGGGTGCCCGACCCGCGCGACCGCCGCGAGGTCCGGCTGCTGCTCACCGCCGCGTCCAAGCGCCTGCTCGAGCATTTGCGCGAGCGCCGCCGGGACGCGCTTGCCGAGGTGCTCGGCCGGATGCCGGCGCCGGCCCAGCAGGAGCTGGTGCGCGCGCTCGAGGCGTTCGCCGAGGCCGCCGGGGACGACCGCACCGGAGCGGACGACGGGCTGCGTACCGCCTGAGGTAATTTCCCTCAGATGCGCATCGGCATCGTGATTCTTCCCGACGAACGCTGGTCCGTGGCCGGCCGGCGCTGGCAGCGCGCCGAGCAGTACGGCTTCGACCACGCCTGGACCTACGACCACCTCGGCTGGCGTGACCTGGTGGACGGCCCGTGGTTCGACGCGGTGCCGACGCTCACCGCCGCCGCCATGGTGACCCGCCGGATCCGGCTGGGCACGTTCGTGGCCTCGCCGAACTTCCGGCATCCCGTGCACTTCGCCCGCGAGGTGACCGCGCTGGACGACATCTCCGAGGGCCGGCTGCTACTCGGCCTGGGCGCCGGCGGCATCGGTTTCGACTCGGCCGTGCTGGGCCGCCCGGAACTCACCCCCGGCCAGCGAGTGGACCGCTTCGCCGAGTTCCTGGAACTGTTCGGCACGATCCTCACCAGCCCGACGACCACCTGGCGCGGCGAATACTTCGCGGCCGTGGACGCGCGCAGCACCCCCGGCCCGTGCCAGCGGCCCCGGCCGCCGTTCGTGGTGGCCGCGAACGGCCCGCGCGCGCTGCGCCTGGCCGCCCGGCACGGCGACGGCTGGGTCACCACCGGCACCCGGTTCGCCGACACCGCGGAGGCGTGGTGGCGCTCGGTGGCCGAGGTCGCGGAACGCTTCGACGCAGCACTCGACGCAGCCGGCCGCGCACCCGGCGAGGTCACGCGTTACCTGACCCTGGACGCGTGCCCGGTCTATTCACTGTCCAGCGTGGAAGCCTTCGAGGACGCGGTGCAGCGGGCCGCCGCCCTCGGCTTCACCGACGCCATCACCCATTGGCCGCGCGCCTCAAGTTGGTACGCCGGTGACGAAAAAACTCTCGATTCGGTAGCCGCCCGCCTGCCCCGACTACGCGCCATCTGAACCGCCTCGCACCGCACCCGCGATCACCGAAACCACCGGTTACAAGGCGATCGCCGCGGTGCGAAGCGCAGCCAGCTCAGCTATCGGGCTCGGTAGGCGTCGGTGACGCTCTGCGGAATGCGACCGCGCTCGGAAATCTGGTGTCCGTTCGCCACCGCCCACTCGCGGATCAGCCGGTTCTCGTCGCGGGAACCGGCAGTGCGGCCCGCGACGGCGCGGCGGGCCGGGATCCGGCCGGCGCCGCGGCCGAGCCGGGTGCCCGCGTTGATGTACGGATCCAGTGCCTTGCGCAGCTTCCCGGCATTGGCCTCGGAAAGGTCGATCGTGTAGTTAATACCGTCGAGGCTGAACTCGACTGTGCGGTCCGCCTTCTTTCCGTCCAGATCGTCGATCAGAGTAGTGATAACTTGCCGCGCCATAATGTCTCCCGAGAGATTCCGCCCGACCGCGCCCAAGTGTTGCTCGAAAGTGCCTGCGCGCGCAACTCATCGGCCGAGAAAGCGCAATTCTTTCTCCCGGCGACGGGTCCGTTATTCAAATGGTGGTACGGCATTCGCGCGAATCGGCGGGAAAACCCGGCTGGCCGCGGCCGGTCTGGATCACTTAGGGTCGCAGGCATGGACGAGCAGTCGGCGTGGCACGAGCAACGCCGGCGGGCCGTCGACGGGCACGCCGCCGCGCTGGCGGCCAGCCGGGCCGCCGAGGCCCGCGAGGCCGCCGCACTGCTGGCCGACTTCGTGCGACGGGCCGCCGAGCGCGGCCTGCCACCACATCCCCTGTCGGCCCGCAGCTTCGGCGGCGGCGCCACGTACCGCACCCGTGTCCGCGGGTGGTATCTGAAGTCGAACCGCTCGGTCGCCGTCGGCGCCGACGGGGCGTACTACGTTCTCACCGTTCCGGCCTCGCTGCGCGCCCGGCTCACCGGCGCCGACCTGTCGCCCAGCACGCCCCGGCTGATCGTCGGCGCGGGTGGCGGTGACGGCGAGACCATACCCCTTGCCCAGTTGCTCGATCAGCGACTCGAAGCGGGAGTCTCCTGGCCTTGATCCGCAGCACCCCTCGCCGTCTGGCGGCGGCCCTCACCGTCGCCTTGTTCCTTCCGCTCGCGACCCCGACCGCGAGCCTTGCGGCTGCCCCTGAGGTGCCCTGCCCGAAGCCCGACGTGGCGAAGCCGAAAAACATCCCGGCCCGCCCCGTCCCGCCACCGGACAACCCGGTGAACAGCGCGGTGGGCGGTGACGCGCTGGCCACCCACGGGTTGATCGTCCCGGCCGGGGCCAGGAAGCCACCACCGGTGACCGCCACCACCTGGCTGGTCGCCGACCTGGACACCGGCGAGGTGCTGGGCGGCTGCGGCCCGCACGTCTACCAGACCCCGGCCAGCGTGCAGAAGACGCTGCTGGCCGCCGCGGTGATCGGCGACCTCGATCCGAAACAGCAGATGACCGTCCAGCGCAGCGACCTCGAGATCGAGCCGGGCAGTTCGGCGGTCGGCCTGGTGGTCGGCGGGAAATACCAGATCTCCACGCTGTGGCTGGGCCTGCTGCTCAACTCGGGCAACGACGCGGCCAACGCCCTGGCCCGGCTGGCCGGTGGCGGCGGCGCCGACGGCGTGGCCAAGACGGTCGCCCGGATGAACGCCGAGGCGCAGCGGATCGGCGCGTTCCAGACCCGCGCCGTCACCCCGTCCGGCCTCGACGGCCGGGGCCAGTTCACCAGCTCGTACGACCTCGCCCTGATCGCCCGGGTGGCGTTCGCCAACCCGGACTTCCGCCGGTACGTGCTCGCCCGGAACGCCCAGATGCCGGCGCAGCCGCACCTGAAGAAGAAGGGCTTCCAGTTCCAGAACGAGAACCGGCTGCTCTACAACTACCCGGGCGCGCTGGGCGGCAAGACCGGGTTCACCACGCTGGCCCGGCACAGCTACGTGGGCGCCGCCGAGCGCAACGGCCGCCGGCTGGTGGTCACCCTGCTCGGCGCCGAGGCCCGTCCGCTGCGCGGCTGGCAGCAGGGCGCGGCACTGCTGGACTGGGGCTTCGCGCTGCCCAGGGACGCGTCGGTCGGCAAGCTGATCTCGCCCGAGGAGGTGGCGGCCGAGTCCGGCACCGCGACCGGGACGACCCGCTTGGAAAAGGCGGCGCCGCAGGCCGCACCGGCGATCCGGCCGCCCGCCGGGCCGGGCATGCTGACCGTGGCCGCGGCCGCGACCATGGCGATCGTGCTGACCGGCACCCCGCTGCTCCTGCTGCTGACCCAGCGCCGCCGCCGGCGCCCGGTCCGCCGGCCGAGCCGCGCACCGGTCCGGCCGGTCAGGTGACGATCAGGCCGAACACCCAGATCACCAGCACCGCGAGGGCCGCGGTGAACTCGATCAGCATGGCCATCCCGGCCGCGCCGAGCGCCTCCTTGGTCGACGGCCAGGCCTGACCCGGCCCGAGGCGGGCGCGCTCGACCAGGAAGACGCCGAGCACGAAGCCGAGGATCAGGCCCACCACCGGCACCACGAAGAAGCCGACGAGCCCGAGCAGGCCGCCGGCCAGCAGCGCCGAGTTGGGCACGCCGGCCGCCTTGAGCCGCTTGCCCGGGATCAGGTATTTGATCAGGGCGCCCAGGCCGGCCACCAGGGTGGCCACCGCGAGCACCGCCCAGCGCCCGGCCCCGGCGTCGCCGAGCAGCGCCCAGAACAGCACCCCGGCCCAGCTGAGCAGCAGGCCCGGCAGCACCGGGATCACCACGCCGAGCACGCCCAGCACGATCGCGATCCCGGCGATGACGTTGACGGCCGCGCCGGTGTCGGTCAGATCCATGCGCCGAGGATGCCCTACGCCCACAAACCTCAACCCGGGCACCCCTCGGCCGATCACATGGCCACGTCCTCTAAGCAGCGGATTGCAGAGCAACCGGTACGCACCCGCACGGGACCGGAACGGGCAACCCTGGTCGCCCAAAGTTCTCCCTGTCAGCCGGTGAGCCCCTGATCAGGGGCCCGCCGACAACAACCGGGGGGATAGAAACATGACCAGCACCGTGACGACCGTTGCCGACCTCGCTGCCGACACCGCCGCCGCCGTGACGGTGCTCTCCGCCGCCGAGCAGGAGGAGCTGATCCGCACCCACATGCCGCTCGTCGGCCACCTGGTGCGCGACATGCTCACCCGCATCCCCAACCACATCCACCGCGACGACCTCACCAGCGCCGGCCTGCACGCCCTGGTGACCGCGGCGCGCGGCTGGGACCCGGACCGCGGCATCCCGTTCCACCGCTTCGCCAGCACCCGCATCCGCGGCGCCATCCTGGACGAGCTGCGCTCGCTGGACTGGGCGACCCGTTCGGTGCGTACCAAGGCCCGCGCCACCGACACCACCCGCCAGCACCTGACCACCACGCTGGGCCGTACGCCCACCGCCGACGAGCTGGCCCAGGCGCTCGGCACCACCACGGGCGACCTGCAGCAGACCGACACCGACGTGCAGCGCGCCACCGTACTGTCGCTGCAGGGCTTCACCACCAGCAGCGCCGACGACCTGGTCACCGAGAAGAACCCGGGCCCGGAGGACATGCTGATCCGCCGCGAGCAGATCGGCTACCTGCACCACGCCATCGAGTCGCTGCCGGAGCGCCTGCAGACCGTCATCACCGAGTACTTCCTGCACGAGCGCCCGATGGCCGACATCGCCGCCGACCTGGGCGTCACCGAGAGCCGGATCAGCCAGCTGCGGGCCGAGGCGCTGTCGCTGCTCAAGGACGGCCTGAACACGCACCTGAACCCGGAGCTCGCCCCGGTGCCGGACAACCCGGAGAGCATCACCGCCCGCCGCCGGCAGAACTACTACGCCAACATCGCCACCACCACGTCGATGCACGGCCGGCTGGCGATGACCAACGCGAACGGCCACACCGCGTACGGTGTCGGCGCCATGCGTCCCACGGCCGCGGCCGCGTAACGACCGACCGAGGGGTCCGGCAACTGCCGGACCCCTCGTCGTCGGATCCTCAGCCGGCCAGCGCGGTGAGCACCTTGGGCAGGTCGCCGGTGTGCAGCACGCCCAACCGCCGGGTGGCCCGGGTGACCGCCACGTAGAGGTCGGACAGGCCGCGCGGGCTCTCCGCGATGATCACGTCCGGCTCGACCACGATGACGGCGTCGAACTCGAGGCCCTTGGCCTGCCGGACCGTCATCAGGACCACCTGGTTGAGCAGGTCGGGCTGCTCGCCGGCGGCCGCACCGGGCACCGCCTCGACGAGGTGCCGGCCCAGTTCCGGCTCGAGCGCCTCGGGCACCAGCACCCCGACCCGGCCGTCGCCGGCTTCGGCGGCCTCCAGGCGTACGGCTGCAATGATCTCCGCGGGAAGCGCGGCCGGCGGCACCCGGAGGGACCACGGCGCCACGCCGGCCGACCGCACCGACCGGGGCGGCTGCAGCGCCGGGTCGACGGCCGCCAGCACGTCCGCGGCCACCGCCATCACCTCGGCCGGCGTGCGGTAGTTGACGGTCAGCTCGACCAGGTTCCAGCGCTGCCCCACATAGGGCTCGAAGACCTGCTCCCAGCCGGTGGTGCCGGCCAGCTCGGAGGTCTGCGCCACGTCACCCACCACGGTCATCGACCGGCTCGGGCAGCGGCGCATCAGCAGCCGCCAGGCCAGCGGGGACAGCTCCTGCGCCTCGTCGATGATCACGTGCCCGAAGACCCAGGTGCGGTCGGCCGCCGCCCGCTCCGCCGCGGTCCGGGTGTCGATCACCTCGTGCCGCTCGGCGAACGCGCTCGCGTCCACCACGTCGATCGCGGAGAGTATCTCCTCCTCGGAGTCGTCCTCGAAGTCGAGCGACCGGGAGCCCTCGACGATCTCCAGCACACCCTCGGCGTATTCGATCGCCTCGCGGCGCTCGCGGGCCGCGGTCCGGGCCTTGAGCGTGTCGTCGACACCGAGCAGTTCGGCCAGTTCGTCGAGCAGCGGCACGTCGGCCGGGGTCCAGGCGGCGTCGTGCTCGCGCAGCAACAGGGCGCGTTCCTCGCCGGTGAGGTCGCCGGCCGCGGCGGCCAGCCGCTCGGGGTCGGCGAGCAGCTCGCGCAGCACCCGGCGCGGGGTGAGCACCGGCCAGAACTCGAACAGCGCCTGCTGCACGTCCACGTCCTCGCGCAGCTCGCGCCGGGTCTCGGCCAGGTCGGACTCGGACAGCAGATTGTCGCCGCCGAGCGGGTCAGCGCCGATCTTGTCGGCGATGGCCAGCGACAGCGCGTGGATCGCCTCGGTCACGAACAGCTGCCGGGCCACGTTGTGCGGGCGGCCGGACCGGCGGGCCACCGCCCGGGCGTCCTCCAGCATCGCCCGCTCGATGCGCAGCGGGTAGCCGTCGTGGTCGACCTCGACGTGGTCGTCGGGCACGGTCTGCCAGTCGGCCACCGCGCGCTCCAGCACCGTGAGCATGGCGAGGCGGCCCTTGACCGCGGCGGCGGCCGGCCGCTCGACGGCCCGGGCGCGGACTCCCGGGTACATGTCACCGAGGGTGGCCAGCAGCACGCCGGTCTCGGCCAGCGACGGCAGCACCTGGGAGATGTAGCGCAGGAAGGTGGGGTTCGGGCCGAGGATCAGCACGCCCTGCTTGGTCAGCTGGGAGCGGTACGTGTAGAGCAGGTAGGCCGCCCGGTGCAGCGCCACCGCGGTCTTGCCGGTGCCCGGGCCGCCCTGCACGACGAGCGCGCCGTTGAGCCCGGCCCGGATCACCGCGTCCTGTTCGGCCTGGATGGTCTCGACGATGTCGCGCATCCGGCCGGTGCGGTTCGCGGTGAGCGCCGACAACAGCGCCGCCTCGCCGGTCACGTCCTCGCGGCCGCCGGTCGCGCCGGCCTCGAGGTCGAGCACCTCGTCGTCGATGCCGGTGAGCGTCCGGCCGCGGGTGCGCAGATGGCGGCGGCGCTTCACCCCGTCCGGTGACACCGCGGTCGCCAGATAGAAGGACCGGGCCGCGGGTGCCCGCCAGTCGATCAGCAACGGGTCGCGACCATGTTCCGGAGCGGCGAGCCCGAGTCGCCCGATATACCGCGGTTCCCCGGCGGTGAAATCGAGCCGCCCGAAACACAAACCGTTCTCCACGGCATTCATCTGCGCCAGTTGTTCGGCGTAGTGACTCCGGGTGGCCTCGCGCTGGGTGCGGCCCTGCGGGGTGCCGCCGGCCTCCAGCAGAATCGCACGAAGCCGCTGGTCGGCCTGGTCACGCAGGTGGTCCAGCCGCTCGTAGAGGGTGGTGAGGTACGCCTGTTCGGAACTGAGGTCGTCCGCGGCGGAGCTTGACAAAGCCACTCCCCTTAGTGTTATCATTCCGCAGTCGGCGACCTTTACAGGTCGCCTTTTTTGTTGCTCGGCAAACGCTCAGATTAGCGCATCGACGGCCGTGCCCCAACCGGTGTAGCGCAGGTAACGGTTCCGGGCCGAAGTGTCAGCAATCCGTCAATGTCTCCGGCGAGCCGTTACGCACAACGGCCGATCGGAATTAACCCCGGCATGACCCACAACCACCCGATCCGACGTCTCGGCGCGCTGGCCCTCATCGCGACCGCCGCCCTCACCCTGACCACGGCCTGCTCCGGCGACGACGAGGAGCCGGCCGGCAACGCCGCCGCGGCCGCCGGTGGTCCCGAGCCCAAGTCCGTCGAGGGCGCCAAGGCTGCCGCGCAGACGGTGTTCGACCGCTTCGCGGGCGGCGACTTCGCCGGAGCCTGGGACATGTACACCGCGGCCGGCAAGCAGGCGATCAGCAAGGACGACTACGTCAAGCTGAACCAGGCATGCTCCCGCAAGGGCCTCGCGATCCAGCTCACCAGCGCGCGGATGGAGGGCGCCGACCGCGCCATCGTGATCGCCAAGCAGCTGGTGGCGGCCCAGTCGTACACGATGGTGTACGAGGGCAACGCGTGGAAGCTGGAGCCCGCCAAGGAGGGGCTCGCGCTCTACAAGCTGGGCGCCGCCAAGGCCATCGCCGCCCAGAAGAAGGCCGGCACCTGCGCCGGTCAGTGACCTTCGCACAGCACGGTGCCCGCCGCGTCAACAGTCGCGGCGGGCACCGTCAGGTGTGCTCAGGCGGCCACCGGCAGGCCGTCCGGTCCGGTCAGGGCCAGCCGGGTGTGCAGCGTGCCGCGCACCGCGATCTGGTCGTAGTAGGCCGTCCGCCGCCGGGCCACGCAGCCCTCTTTGGCCGGGACCTGCGCGGCCAGGGCCGGGTCGAGGTGCGTGTTGAGACCGTCGCGCAGCAGGCTGAGGGCCTCGGCACGCAGCTGCGACACGCGGGACTCGGTAACGCCCAGCTCGTCGGCGATCTTGGCCATCGGCCGCTCTTCGAAGAAGTAGCCCTGCACCACGGCGCGCAGCCGCTCCGGCAGCGCGTCGACCGCGTGCCGCAGGTAGCCGAGCCGCTCCCGGCGGATCAGCATCTCCTCGGGGCCGGCGCTGGGCTCGGTCACCATGTCGTCGGCGCCGGCCGTGGCGAAGCCCTGGAGGCTGAACACCACGGCGCGATGCACGTCGTCGTCGGCGCTCTCGATGTCCTCGACGCGGCAGCCGAGCCGGTCCGCGACCTCCTGGACGGTGGGGGTGCGGCCCAGCTCGGCAGTCAGTTCCTGGCGCGCCGTGTCGGTGCGGCGGGCCCGCTGGCGCACCGAGCGGCTGGCCCAGTCGAGGCCACGCAGCTCGTCCAGCAGGGCACCGCGTACCCGGGCCGCGGCGAACCGGGCGAACGGGACACCACGGCTGGCGTCGAAGCCACGGGCCGCGTGCACCAGCGCCGCGTAGCCGGCCGACATCAGGTCGTCCCGGTTGACGTGTGCCGGCACCCGGGCGAGCATCTCGCGCACCAGGTGGCCGACCAGCGCCATGTGGTCCTGAACGACGTCTTCGCGACGGCGTTCTTCGGCTGGGGCACCGCTCATGGGGGGTCTCCTCGCGTTGCCGCCCGGAGCGGGGGAGTTTCCCGGGCACTGAGGAGAAACGGTGATCGGCGTTGAGTGCTAAGCAGGTCCCCTTCGGGTGCAGGACGGTTGTTTGCTGCAGCGGGTATGCTTGATCACGCGGTTTGACACCGCCCTCGGATCGGCCACCTCAGCGCCCTGGCTGCGCACACCGTCTGCGCCGGGCCGCCGGTCCCCCTCGACACTGGGAGTTTCCACCCGTATGACGACCTTCACCGAGTTCGGCGTGCCCGCCGTCCTGACCGCGGCACTGGCCGACCTCGGCATCACCACACCCTTCCCGATTCAGGCCGCGACCCTGCCAGACTCCCTGGCCGGCCGGGACGTGCTCGGCCGCGGCCGCACCGGTTCCGGCAAGACGTACGCGTTCGCGCTGCCGGTGCTGACCCGCCTGGCCGCTTCCCGGTCGCCGCGCCGTCCCGGCCGCCCACGCGCGCTGATCCTGGCGCCCACCCGCGAGCTGGCCGCCCAGATCGACGCGTCGCTCGCCCCGCTGGCCGCCAAGCTCGGCCTGCGCACCCTCGTGGTGTTCGGCGGCGTCGGCGCCGGCCCGCAGATCAACGGCCTCCGCCAGGGCGTCGACGTGCTGGTGGCCTGCCCCGGCCGGCTGGACGACCACCTGCGCAACGGCCACGCCTCGCTGGACGCCGTGGAGATCACCGTCCTGGACGAGGCCGACCACATGGCCGACCTGGGCTTCCTGCCGGTGGTCCGCCGCCTGCTCGAACAGACCCCGCGCGACGGCCAGCGGCTGCTCTTCTCGGCCACCCTGGACAACGGCGTCGACGTGCTGGTCAAGCGCTTCATGCGCAAGCCGGTCACGCACGCGGTCGACGCGGCGGCCGAGGCACCGGTCGAGATGTCACACCACGTCCTGCACGTCCGGGGCGACGACCGCTTCGGCGTGCTCGTCGACCTGCTGTCCGCCCCCGGCCGCACGGTGGTCTTCACCCGCACCAAGCGGCGCGCCAAGGTCCTCACCCGCCAGCTGATCGCGGCCGGCGTCCCCGCCGTCGAACTGCACGGCAACCTGGCCCAGAACGCCCGCAACCGCAACCTGGCGGCATTCTCCGAGGGCAGCGCCGAAACCCTGGTGGCCACCGACATCGCGGCCCGCGGCATTCACGTCGACGACGTGGCCCTGGTGATCCACGCCGACCCACCGGTGGAACACAAGGCATACCTGCACCGCTCCGGCCGCACCGCCCGCGCCGGCGCCCAGGGCACGGTGATCACCCTGATGACCGACGACCAGCAGGCCGAGGTCCGCGACCTGACCCGCCGCGCCGGCGTCCGCCCGACCACGAGCCGCACCCGCCCGGGCGACCCGCTGCTGTCCCGCCTGGCCCCCGGCGAACGCACTTTCGTCACGCCCCCGCCGGCCGGCGAGCCGGCCGCGGGCCGCCGAGGCCGGGGCCGAGGCCGCGCCGCCACCGCTCCGTCCACCGCCGCGCCCGCCACCACCGGCCGCCGGGGCGGCGCCCAACCGACCGAATCCGCTTCCGCCGCCCGTCGCGGCGGCGCACAGCCGACCGAATCCGCATCCGCCGCCCGTCGCGGCGGCGCACAGCCGGCCCAGGCCGGGCCCGCGCGCCGGACCGGTCAGCCGTCCGCCGAGGCCGGCGGCGCCGACCACCGCAACGCGGCCGGCGGCAAGCGTCCCCGCCGCGGTGCCCGCCCGGCCGAGGCCCGGCAGGGCGGGGAGGCCGCCGCTTCCGGCCGCCGCCGCGGTTCGGGCCACGGCACCGAGCCGGCCCGCCCCGGCACCGCCCGCCACGAGCAGGGCGGCACGGGTCGCGCCCGCCGCGGTTCCGGCCAGCCCCGCACCGGCTCCACCCCGGTCCACACGAGCCAGTCCGGCGGCGCCGCCGCCTTCTCGTCCAGCACCCGGGCCGGCCGCCGCTCCGCCCGATAACCCGGAGGCCTTGCCACTCCCCGACGCCACTCCCCGACGCTGCTCCCCGACGCCACTCCCCGACCCGCGACCTTGGCAGATCGACAACCGCACCGGCGGTGCCTACGCCAAGATCTCGGGGGATGCGGACAGTCGGCTTCCGCCCTGCGCGACCTTGGC
>NZ_BOMV01000003.1 GCF_016862375.1 Paractinoplanes rishiriensis
AACCCGCGACCGCGGTGTAGTGGACTCGCGATGTCACGTCCGCCCCGCAGTACGGCGCCTTTCCGCAAACGTCCCCCGCTGGCGCTCGCGCACGGCTACCCCGCCGCCGTCAGGGCGATGGCGGCCGGGTTGCAGAGATCATGTGGAGTTTGCGTTCCGGTCGAACAGGAAGTCGACAAGGTCCACCCGCGGCGCGACCTTTTAGACGGACCGTGGCTTTGTTCCCGCGGAATTACCGACTGACGGGAACGATCGTCCACTTGTCAGGACGACGGCCACGGCGCGGGGGCCTGTCCCGACATTCGGTTGCCGGGAACCACCGACTGGGACCGAGAATGCCGGTCACGGCACTGGCGGAGTGCGCTACCGGGTTTGGTGGTGCGGCAGCCGAGATCTTGGGCGGCGGGCTACTTTGCGGGGACGTCGACCTCGATCTCGTCGCCCAGGGTGAAGCCGGCGCACAGGTCCAGGGCGTCGCCGCTCCAGAAGCGGCCCGGGTCGTACCAGTTCGGCTGGCGGCCCCGGGGCAGCAGGCCCATGTCCTCATAGGTGACCGCGACCACCTCGGCGCAGTAGGCCGTCTCCAGGTCGGCGTCGTTCACCGGGCGCTCGGGCCGGTGCGGCCAGCGGCGGGGGCGGATCTGCGGCACCCGGCCGCGCACCCAGCGCCACGCCAGCTGGGCCGAGGACGGGAACGGCGTGCCGTCCAGCCTCGCCACCGTCGTGAGGGCCTTGTCCTCCATCGACCGGGTGACCGACGGCTCCAGCTGGCGCAGCCAGCCGCGCTGGCCGTAGCGGTGTGCCCACACGGAGACGGCGTCCCGCAGGTCGTGCAGTTGCACGCCGCGCTGGAACGTGCCGGACCACAGGTCGGGCAGGGACTTGCCGAGTTCGGCGTGCCACATCAGGGGTGGCATGTCCTCGATCACCAGCGACATGCCGACATGGTTCACGGGGCTGTTGGTCAACGTCTGGATCGCGCGGTCGGGTCCGGATCGTCCGCGAAATATCCAGATGTCACCGGTTCGGGTCAAGTCGATGGCCTGGTCCAGGCTTATAGCGGCGTCCACGTGTCTATCCTCGGATGATGCGTTGGTGGAAGGTAGTCGGGTTGGCCGGATTGGCAGGCGTGGCGGCCACCGGAGTCGTGGTGGCCCGGGCAGAACGGCGGCGCCGTGCGTATACCCCGGCCGAGGTGCGGGCACGCCTGCACGAACGAGTGGCTGAGTCGGCTTCAGACGACATCGGTGTCGCGGAGTAGCGACCACAACCCTGCGCCGTCCGGCGCGGTGAACCATGTCTTGCCGCCCGAGCCGACCGCCTCGGGTGAGCCGGCCGGGCCGGGGATGGCACCGGCCAGCACCGCCTGGGTGGGTGACAGGCGGCGGATTGCCACGGCCGCGACGTTTTCCGGGTGGGCGTGCGCGAATTCGGAGTAGATCTCCTGGTCGTGCTGGCCGTCGTCGCCGATGAGCAGCCACTTGACGTTCGGGAACTCCTGGGAGAGGCGGCGCAGCGTGTTGCGCTTGTGCTCCTGGCCGCTGCGGAACCAGCGGTCCGACGTCGGGCCCCAGTCGGTGAGCAGCAGCGGCCCGGCGGGATAAAGGTGCCGGGACAGGAAGCGGGTGAGCGTGGGCGCCACGTTCCACGCGCCGGTCGAGAGATAGAACACCGGGGTGCCGGCGTTCGCCGTGATCAGCCGCTCGTAGAGGACCGCCATCCCGGGCACCGCCGCGCGGGCGTGCTCGTCGAGGACGAATGTGTTCCACGCCGCGAGCAGCGGACGCGGCAGCGCGGTGACCATCACCGTGTCGTCGATGTCGGAGACGACGCCGAACCGGCACTCCGGGTCGACCACCCGGATCGGCGCCTCGACCGGGTCGGCGCCCTCGATGAACAGGCGCGCCTTGCCCCAGCCGGGCGCGAGGTCGCCCTTGACCCGGCAGTCCACGTAGCCGCTGCGGTCGGTGCGGGTCTCGGTGACGCTGCCGCCGACCTCGATGCGCACCACGGCACTGGCCACCGGCGAGCTCATGAAGCTGCGCCAGCCGCGCACCTTTTCCAGCTGCCTCTGGGTCTGTACGCCCCGGGTGAGCACGACCCGGCCCATCACCCGGGCCCAGCCGGGCGCGCCGTAACCGGCGTACGCCGTGATCACCGGGCGCCAGCCGCGGTTGCGCAGCCGGCGCTCGACGATGTCGTGCAGCGCATCCTCCACCACCGCGGCCCGGTGCATCCGGACCACGGGCAGTGGGGCATCCGCCGGAGTCTGCGTCACGCTCGTTTCCCCTAACCGTCGAAGCCGCGGCGGTCGAATGCGGCAACGGTACCTGGCCTGACCGACACTCGCGGGGGAATGCGAATGCCCTCCATACAGGACTTCTAGGCCGCCGCCGGCAGCTCTGCCGTGGTCCACTGGTCGGCCCACCAACGTTCATCGGCGACCGGTTGCCCGGCATCGACGCGCGTGGTGGTCGCGGCCGCCGCGGCCTCGATCCGCAGGCTCCGCAACGCCTCGGCGGCGGCCTCGGCCTCGTGCCAGGTGAGCCGCTCGCGCTCCTGCGCGGCCCGGTAACCGGCCAGCCGGTTCTCGCGGACCGCCTGGCGCAGCGCGGCCTCCTGCACCACCGGGTGCAGCCGGGGATTCCAGCCGCGGTGCGCGAACACGTCGTTCAGCTGGGCGATCGACAGTTGCCGCTGGCGGCAGGCCTCGGTGGCGGCGTGATGCAGGTAACGCTGCCGCTCGATGTTCTCGCCGGGCTTGCGGCGCCGGCTCATCAGCGGGTAGGCGCAGGCCTTAGCCACCTCGCGGGCCATCCGGTCGGCCTCGTCGTAGGCGCGCCAGGCGGCGTCCAGTTCCTCCTGCGCCGCGGTCCACTCGGCGCGGCGGCGTTCGGCGGTGAGCGCGGCCCGGTCGGCGGCCACGGCCACCTCACCGGCGTAGCGCAGGGCATCGGCCTCCGCCTCGGTCAGTGGCGCCGGCCGGGCGGGCTGCCGGGTGCGGGCCAGCAGCATGGCGGCGGCGATCACCCCGACCAGCATGAGCAGCCACAGTGCGGCGGCTTGCGGTACTGAGACGAGGAAGCTGTGCAGAGCGGTTTCCACAGGGAACACCTCACGGAGAAGTGGGTGATAGCGCTGGGTGGTTTTTTGATATGCGTGATAGGGCCGGCACGGCGTCCCCGTCACCAACTGCGGTGCGGCGGGTCTAGACCGCCGGGGGTGCGCGCGGGATCCGGACCCGCTGGGCGAGTCCGGTCAGCACCACCGCGAACACCGCGACGGCCAGCACCGGGAGGCCCTCGGGAAGCACTCCCGCGGCCGTCGCGCGTACCTCTGAAGTGGCCGGAGCCGACTCACTCAGGGTGACCGGCGTCTCGTCCACCGTCTCAGCCATCGAGACGATGGCGACCGGCTCGGCAGCCACCGCCGGCATGGCCGGCGCCGAGAAGGCGAGCGCCAGCATCGCGAGGCCGGCGAGAAAACGCAGCAGGCGGTGGCCGTCCCAGTCTCGGGGAAGCACTCGCGCCACTGTCGTCACGGGATCAACGTACCGTTTCCGCCCGCAACGTGCACGGACCGCGCGGGTTGCGGCGTTTGGCGTGCCACCTTCGTTTGTCACACCCCCGAGGGACTATGGGACTCGTGGACCTTCAGGTGGTGGATCAGGTGGCCGAGTTGGGCGACTGGCTGGCCGACGGCGGCGTGGTCGTCCTCAGCGGCGCGGGACTGTCCACCGACTCCGGCATCCCGGATTACCGCGGACCGTCCGGTTCGGCCCGGCGCAGCACCCCGATGACCTATCAGACCTTCACCCGTGACCCGGTCGCCCGCCGCCGCTACTGGGCGCGCAGTCATCTGGGCTGGCGCACGATCGGCGAGGCCCAGCCCAACGACGGCCATCGCGCGGTCGCCCGGTTCCAGCAGGCCGGCCTGCTGCGCGGCATCATCACGCAGAACGTGGACGGTCTGCACCAGGCGGCCGGCGCCCGCGAGGTGGTCGAGTTGCACGGCAACCTGGCCCGGATCACCTGCCTGGCCTGCGGCGGCAGCACCCCGCGCGAGCTGCTGTCGCACCGGCTGGACGCGGCCAACCCGCAGTTCGCCGGGGTGGCCACGGCGTTCAACGCGGACGGCGACGCCGAGCTGGCCGACGAGTCGCTGGACGGCTTCACCGTGGTCGACTGCCTGGACTGCGGCGGCCTGCTCAAGCCGGACGTCGTCTACTTCGGCGAGACGGTGCCGCCGGAGCGGGTGTCGCGCAGTTTCGACCTGGTGGCCGGCGCCCGCACGCTGCTGGTGCTGGGTTCCTCGCTGACCGTCATGTCCGGCCGCCGGTTCGTGCTGCGGGCCGCCCGGGACGGCATCCGGGTGGCGATCGTGAATCGCGGGGTGACCCGCGGCGAGCCGTACGCCGGGCTCTGCGTGGATGCCCCATTGGGCATTGTTCTGCCCCACTTGGCATGCGAGCTCACGCCGGTTTCGTCTTGATAAATCGATATATATGAAGTCGGTTATTGTTCTGAAACCTAATTAAAGTTTGTTTCTCATTGACGTGAGCCAGAGCACTGCCGTTAACTGCCGGAACCGGTACCGAAACCGGTTCCGAAACACCCGTGCAACACATCAGTCTCCGCCCGGCGGAGACAATGAGGGCGTGCAGACTGGAGGACGCGTGCCGATCACCATCGCCGATGTCGCGGCCCGGGCCAAGGTCAGTAAGACCACCGTGTCCCGGGTCCTGAACGGCAAGGGTGAGCTGGACGAATCGACCGCCGCCCGGGTCCGGGCGGTCATCGAGGAACTCGGGTACGTGCCGAGTTCCCGGGCCGTCGGGCTGGCCCGCGGGCGCACCCGCGTGGTGGGCATGCTGGTGCCGTCGCTGACCTGGCCGTGGATCGGCGAGGTGCTCCAGGGCGCGGTCGACGTGCTGGAGACCGAGCGGTACGGCCTGCTGCTGTTCACCTGCAACCGGGGCGAGGAGTCGATGCGCCAGTTCGGCGTGCAGGTCTCCGCCAAGTCGTTCGACGGCCTGCTGGTCATCGAGCCCGAGGGCACCCTCGACTACATCGCCACCCTGCATCGCCGCGGCCTGCCGGTCGTGCTCATCGACGATCGCGACCAGACCTCCGGCGAGATTCCGAGCGTCGGCACCACCAACCACGACGGCGCCGCCTCGGCCGCCCGCCACCTGCTCGACCTGGGCCGGCAGCGGCCGCTGGTGATCACCGGACCCGAGCGGTTCGGCTGCACCCGGCAGCGGTCGGCCGGCTTCGCTGCGATCTACGCCGAGGCCGGCCGGCCGATCACCGAGGATCGCTGGTACCTCGGCGACTTCACGGTCGCCCGCGGCGCCGAGGGCGTGCAGCGGGCGCTCGCCGCCGGGGTGGAGTTCGACGCCGTGTTCGCCCACAACGACCTCTCCGCGCTCGGTGCCATGCAGGCACTGGCCGACAGCGGCCGGCAGGTGCCGGAGGACGTGGCCGTGGTGGGCTTCGACGACATACCGACCGCGGCGCACACCCAGCCGCCGCTGAGCACCGTGCACCAGCCGCTGCGCGAGATGGGCGAGGCCGCGGCCCGCACCCTGCTCGCCCATTTCGAGGGCACACCCCTGCCCGAGAGCCCCACCGTCATCCCGACGAGCTTCATCCCCCGCGCGTCCACCGTCGCCTAAAACCAACCCCACTCTTCCGTTCCCTCCGACGCCGGTCCGTGACCGGCGCCGCGATGCCGCACGCCCTAACCCCGTTGATTCATGAGGAGTATTTCGATGCAGAGAAGGAAACTGTTCGCGGCCGCCGTGGCGGGCGTGCTCGCCACCGGCGGTCTCGCCGCGTGCGGTGAATCGCCGAACGCCAACAACGCGAACGCGAGCAAGTCGGTGGACTTCCTGAAGATCGGCATGCCGAACGGCACCCAGACCGAGAACCACAACCCGTTCGCGGGCACCTCCTCGGCCAATGCGCTCGGCTACAAGTGGATGCTCTACGAGCCGCTGACCCAGTGGAACCCGGTGAAGCCGGCCGACCCGGTCACCCCGTGGCTGGCCAGCGCGGTCAAGTGGGCCGACGACTACAAGTCGGTGGAGGTCACCGTCCGGGACGGCGCGAAGTGGTCGGACGGCCAGCCGCTCACCGCCGAGGACGTCGCGTACACCTTCACGCTGATCAAGGGCAACGACGCGCTGAACCAGCACGCGATCCCGTTCGGCGACATCACGGTCGCCGGCAACGTCGTGAAGCTGACTTTCAAGACGCCGCAGTTCGTGAACCAGAACAAGATCATGGCGAGTACCCCGATCGTCCCGAAGCACGTCTGGGAGAAGATCGCCGACCCGACCACCGACGTCAACAAGAACCCGGTCGGCTCCGGCCCGTACACGCTGAAGTCGTTCACCCAGGCCGGCGTGGTGCTGTCGGTGCGCACCGACGGCGGCTACTGGCAGGAACTGCCCAAGGTCAAGGAACTGCGGTACACGTCGTTCTCGGGCAACGACACCCAGGCGACCGCGCTGGCCAACGGCGAGTCGGAGTGGAGCTTCGTCTTCATCCCGAACGCCAAGGCGACCTTTGTGGACAAGGACCCGGCGAACCACAAGCTGTGGGCCCCCGGCGTGCTCGGCATCCACGGCCTCTACATCAACACCACGGTCAAGCCGTTCGACGACGTGAAGCTGCGTCAGGCCATGAACATGGTGATCAACCGGACCGACATCTTCCACCAGGCCGAGGCCAGCTACTTCCACCCCGAGATCAAGAGCGTGACCGGCCTGCCGGACGGCGCCGGTGACGCGTTCATCGCGCCCGAATACCAAGGCAAGACGTTCAAAGTGGACGTCGAGGGCGCCAAGGCCCTTCTGGCGAGCGCAGGCTACAAACTCAACGGCACCACGCTGAACGACCCGGCCGGCAAGCCCGTGAAGATCAAGCTCAGCGACCCGGCGCCGTGGTCCGACTACCAGACCACGCTGGAGATCATCAAGAGCAACTTCGCCGAGATCGGCATCGAGGCCACCGTCGAGAAGCCCAACCAGGACGTCTGGGACGCCAACGTGCAGAAGGGCGACTTCGAGGCCAGCATGCGCTGGACCAACGGCGGCGCCACGCCGTACGACATCTACCAGACGGTGATGGACGGCGCGCTGCTCAAGCCGCTCGGCACGGCCGCGCAGCAGGGCAACTTCGGCCGGTTCAAGAGCCCGGAGGCGACCACGGCGCTGAAGGCGTACGCGAACTCGACCAGCGACGCCGAGCGCACCGCGGCCATGAACACGATCCAGAAGGTGTTCGTCGAGCAGGTGCCGATGCTGCCGGTCGGCGCGGACAACGTCGGCGGCGCGTACAGCACCAAGAACTGGACCGGCTGGCCGTCGGACGCCGACCCGTACAGCGGCATGCAGCCCACCCAGCCGTACGCCCTGCAGATCGTGCTGAAGCTCAAGCCCGCCAACTCCTGACCGCGATCGCCGGTCCCCGCGCGGCAGTCCGCGCGGGGGCCGGCCCCTGACGAGGAATCACGATGACTTCGACCCAGGACGTGGACGTGGTGCTGGAGGCCGTCGGCCTGACCAAGCACTTCCCGGTTCGCCGGGCCTTGCGCCAACTCTTCTCGAAACAGCGCAGCGCGGTGCACGCCGTCGACGACGTGCATCTCACGCTGCGCCGCGGCCACGTGGTCGCGCTGGTCGGCGAGTCCGGCTCGGGCAAGTCCACGGTGGCCCGCCTGCTCGCCCAGTTGTACCCGCGCACCGGCGGCGACATCCGGCTGCACGGCGCCTCGACCACGGTGCACGGCGGCCGGCAGTTCCGGCGGTACGCCTCGCGCGTTCAGATGATCTTCCAGGACCCGTTCGCGTCATTGAACCCGGTGCACACGATCCGCTACCACCTGACCCGGGCGCTGCGCGTGCACGGCAACAACGGCGATCTCGAACCCGCGCTGCACGACCTGTTGAACCGGGTCAGCCTCACCCCGCCCGAGCGGTACCTGGACAAGTTCCCGCACGAGCTCTCCGGCGGCCAGCGCCAGCGGGTGGCCATCGCCCGCGCGCTCGGTGCCCGGCCGGAGGCGCTGCTCGCCGACGAGCCGGTGTCCATGTTGGACGTCTCGATCCGGCTCGGCGTGCTGAACCTGCTGCGCGACCTGAAGGAGCGCCTCAACCTGGCCATCCTCTACATCACCCACGACATCGCGTCGGCCCGTTACTTCGCCGATCAAACCCTGGTCATGTACGCGGGGCGAATGGTCGAGGGCGGCGACAGCGAGACGGTGACGCAGACCCCCGCGCACCCGTACACCCGGCTGCTGATCGACTCGGCGCCCGACCCGGACCGCCTCACCGGCGATGTCGATCCTTTGGACGAGGACCGCGGCAACGGCGAGCCGCCCAGCCTGATCAACCCGCCGAGCGGCTGCCGCTTCCACCCGCGCTGCCCGACGGCCATGCCCCGGTGCTCCACCGACCTGCCGGTACGCCTCGAGATCGGCGACGCGCCCGGCCACTGGGCGGCGTGCTGGCTGTACGACCGGGAGGCCGTCTCGTGAAGTACTTCCTGCAGCGCATGGCGTTCTACCTGTTCACCGCGTGGGCCGCGATCACGCTGAACTTCTTCATCCCACGGATGGTGCCGGGCGACCCGGTGCAGGCCCTGATCGCGAAGTACCGCGGCCAGCTGAGCTCCGAGGCCATCGCGTCGCTGTACGTGCTGTTCGGCCTGGACAAGCAGGGCAGCCTGTGGAGTCAGTACCTCGACTACTGGAAGCAGATCTTCCAGGGCGATCTGGGCCTGTCGTTCACGTTCTTCCCGGCGCCGGTCTCGCAGATCATCACGCAGGCGCTGCCGTGGACGCTGCTGCTGGTCGGCGTCACCACGATCATCAGCTTCCTGCTGGGCACCGGCCTGGGCGTGCTGGCCGGCTGGCGGCGCGGCTCGTGGACCGACGGCCTGCTGCCGGTCACCACGTTCTTCTCCTCGGTGCCGTACTTCTGGCTGGGGATCATCGCGATCTACCTGCTGGCCGGGCCGGACAGCTTCTTCCCGTCGTCCGGCGGCTTCGACTCCGGCCTGGTGCCGGCCTGGGACCAGTACTTCATCCCGAGCGCGATCCAGCACAGCCTGCTGCCCGCGCTGACCATCCTGATCTCGTCGGTCAGCGGCTGGATCCTCAGCATGCGCAACATGATGGTCACCGTGTCGTCCGAGGACTACATCACGGTCGCGCACGCCAAGGGCCTGTCCGAGCGGCGGGTGGCGCTGAGCTACGCGGCCCGCAACGCGTTGCTGCCCAACGTGTCCGGCTTCGCGCTGGCGCTCGGCTTCATCGTCGGCGGCACCCTGCTGGTCGAGATCGTCTTCTCGTACCCGGGCCTGGGTTTCACGCTTCTGCAGGCGCTGGGCGCCAAGGACTACCCGCTGATGCAGGGCATCTTCCTGGTCATCACCATCTCGGTGCTGGTGGCGAACCTGCTGGCCGACGTGGCGTATCTGCTCCTCGACCCGCGCACCCGCAAGGAGGGCTGACCCGATGGCCATTCCCACCTCCAGCCTCGACCAGGTCATCCCCGGCCAGGGCGCGATGGCGCAGCCGGCCACCAAGCCGAAGCGGCAGCGGTTCCTGTTCCTGCGCAACGGCAAGGCGGCCACCGGTCTCGCGGTGCTCGGCCTCTACGTGCTGCTCGCCATCATCGGGCCGTGGATCGCGCCGTACGACCCCAGCGCCCGCAGCAACGACCTGGTGCAGGCGCCGTCGGCCGCGCACTGGTTCGGCACCACCCACCTCGGCCAGGACGTGTTCAGCCAGATCCTGGTCGGCACCCGCAGCGTGATGTACGTCGGCTTCCTGGCCGGCATCATCGCCACCACGCTGTCAGTGCTGATCGGCGTCACGGCCGGCTACCTGGGCGGCAAGGCCGACGACAGCCTCTCGGTGCTCACCAACGTGGTGCTGGTGATCCCCGCGATCCCGCTGATGATCATCATCACCTCGGTGCTGAACAACGCCAGCGACACCCTGATCGCCCTGGTCATCGGCCTCACCTCGTGGTCCTGGAACGCCCGGGTGCTGCGCGCGCAGACGCTCTCGCTGCGCCGGCGGGACTTCGTCGAGGCGTCCCGGGCCACCGGCGAGAAGACCTGGCGGATCATCGTCTTCGAGCTGCTGCCCAACCTCACCGCGGTGATCGCCTCGGGCTTCGTCGGCACGGTCATCTTCGCGGTGCTGTCCGAGATCACCCTGGCGTTCATCGGCATCACCTCGAACAACGGCTGGAACTGGGGCACCATCCTGTTCTGGGCGCAGGGCCAGCAGGCGCTCGGCCAGAACGCGTGGTGGTGGTTCGTGCCCGCCGGGCTGGCCATCGCGGTCCTCGGCACCGCCCTCTCGCTGATCAACTTCGGTATCGACGAGTTCGTCAGCCCGCGACTGCGCAGCGCCGGCAAGACCAAGCTCAGAACCGCGGCCGGCGGCACCGTACGGATGCGGATCGGCTTCACCCCGGTCCTGGACCAGTCCTCGTCGCCGCACACGCAGGCCCGGTACGTCGCCACCCCGGTCGCCCGAAAGGTCGGTTCATGAAGCAGCCGGTTCTCGAGATCCGCAACCTGAACGTGGACTACGGGCTCGGCGGCAAGGCCGTGCACGCGGTCCGGGACGTCAACCTCACCCTGCACCGCGGCGAGGTGCTCGGGCTGGCCGGCGAGAGCGGGTCCGGCAAGTCGACACTCGCGTACGGGATGACCCGGCTGCTCGCCCCGCCCGGCGTGATCACCGGCGGCGACGTGATCTACCACCCCGGCCAGGCGGAACCGTACGACGTGCTGGGGCTCTCCGACCGGGGGCTGCGCGAGTTCCGCTGGAACGAGGTCGCGATCGTGTTCCAGGGCGCGATGAACTCGCTCAACCCGGTGCACCGGATCTCCACCCAGCTGACCGACGTGCTCCGGGCGCACCAGCCGTCGATGAGCGAGCACAGCCGCACCGCCCGGGCGCGGGAGATGCTCAAGCTGGTCGGCATCGCACCGGACCGGATGGACGCGTACCCCCATCAGCTCTCCGGCGGGATGCGGCAACGCGTGATGATCGGGATGGCGCTGATCCTCCAGCCGCAGGTGGTCATCATGGACGAGCCGACCACGGCGCTCGACGTGGTGATGCAGCGGCAGATCCTGGGCCAGCTCATCGAGTTGCGCGAACGGCTCGGCTTCTCGGTCATCTTCATCACGCACGACCTGTCGCTGCTGGTCGAGTTCTCGGACCGGATCGCGATCATGTACGGCGGCCGTATCGTCGAGGAGGCGCCCGCGGCCACCATCTACCGCGACGCGCTGCACCCGTACTCGAAAGGGCTGCTCAGCTCCTTCCCGGCGCTGCGCGGCCCGCGCCGCGAGCTGTCCGGAATCCCCGGTTCACCGCCGGACCTCGCGGGCATGCCCCCGGGGTGCTCGTTCCACCCGCGTTGCCCCAGGGCCTTCGAACCGTGTTCCACCGCCATCCCGGTCCTGGGCCGCCCGGAGCACCTGACCGGGGCCGGCCGTTCCGTCGCGTGCTGGCTCCATCCCGTTCCCATCCCTCTGGAGAAAAATTGAATCCCACCAGCACCGCACCGGCCGTCGCGCTGCCCGCGACGGCCCTGCCGCCCTCGTTCCGCTGGGGCGTCGCCACGTCCGCCTACCAGATCGAGGGCGCCGCTCTCGAGGACGGCCGCACACCGTCCATCTGGGACACGTTCTGCCGGGTGCCGGGCGCCGTCGTGGGCGCCGACAACGGCGACGTGGCGTGCGACCACTACCACCGGATGCCGCAGGACGTCGCCCTGATCAAGAGCCTCGGCGTGGACTCGTACCGGTTCTCGGTGTCCTGGCCCCGGGTGCAGCCCGGCGGTCGCGGCCCGGCCAACCCGGCGGGCCTGGCGTTCTACGACCGGCTCGTGGACGAGTTGCTGGCCAACGGCATCGACCCGTTCGTCACGCTGTACCACTGGGACCTGCCGCAGGAGCTGGAGGACGCCGGCGGCTGGCCGGTCCGGGACACCGCGTACCGGTTCGCCGACTACGCCATGCTGGTGTTCGACAAGCTCCAGGACCGGGTGGACACGTTCACCACGCTGAACGAGCCGTGGTGCTCGGCGTGGCTGGGCTACCAGGTCGGCGTGCACGCGCCGGGGCGGCGCAACTTCGACGACGCCCTGCACGCGGTGCACCACCTGCTGCTCGGACACGGCCTGGCCACCCAGCGGATGCAGGCGGCGCAGAGCCGGCCGCACACGTACGGGATCACGCTGAACATGGGCACCGCCGACCCGGCGTCGGACACCGACACCGACCGCGAAGCGGCCCGCCGGGCCGACGGCATGGGCCTGCGGATCTACCTCGACCCGCTGCGGTACGGCCGCTACCCCGCGGACGTGGTGGCCGACCTGGCCGCGCGCGGATCGGCGTTCCCGGTGCACGACGGCGACCTGGAGGTCATCTCGGCGCCGTTCGACCTGCTGGGCGTGAACTTCTACTTCGGACAGGACTTCGCCGGCACCGACCCGGACGGCAACACCCACGACGAGCAGGGCGATCCGGTGGTCCGCCCGATCCTGCCGGACGTGGCCCGGACCGCGATGGACTGGCCGATCACCCCGGAGCGCTTCACCCGGCTGCTGGTCCGGCTGCACCGCGACTACCCCGGCCTGCCGCTGGTGGTGACCGAGAACGGCGCCGCGTTCGACGACAAGCCGGACGCCTCGGGGTACGTCGCCGACGACGACCGGACCGCGTACCTGGCGGCGCACATCGCCGCGGTGGCGGACGCCCGTCGGGAGGGCGCCGACATCCGGGGCTACTTCGCCTGGTCGCTGCTGGACAACTTCGAGTGGGCCGAGGGCTACGCGAAGCGGTTCGGCATCGTGCACGTCGACTACCAGAGTCAGCGGCGCACGCCCAAACAGAGCGCCCTCTGGTACCGGGACACCATCACCCGGACCCGCGGCTGATCCTGGGCCGCCGGCCGGCCCGCGTGCCGGCGGCGCTTGGCTTCGCACATCGCGGCGTCGGCCCGGGCCACCAGCGTGGCCGGGTCGGCGCCCGGATCGGCCGGCCAGGCGACACCGGCGCTCACGGCCGATGATTTCGGCGCGCCACGGCCGGACCTGAGCCTTGCCGGCTGTCGGGCCGGTCTCACCGGCGGCTGCTGCGCTCCGGTGGCCGGCGCGGGCGGGGCGGCAGGGCCAGCATCGGCTCGTCGGGCTCGGGCAGGCCGCCGTCCGCCAGCACCTGGGCGATCGGGAGGGTGGCCGCGCCCATCGCCACCGCGTCGGCGCCCAGCGTGCACAGCTCGATGCTGGTGCGGGCGTAGGGGCGGCGCAGCGCGTGCCGGGCCGCGGCCGCGCGGATCTCGGGCAGGAAGCGCTCGCCCAGCACCGAACCGGCCACGCCGCCGAGCACGATCCGCTCCGGGCTGAACAGGTTGATCAAGTCGGCGATCCCGGCACCCAGGTAACCGGCGGTCTCGGCGAAGACCCCGGCCGCGGCCGGCGGCATCGGATCGGCGGCCAGCAGGTCGGTCAAAAGATCTTGGGTGTACGGGCGACCGGTCGCGTCGGCCAGGCGCCGGGCGATGCCGTCCGCACCCACGTACGCCTCCAGGCAGCCCCGGGCTCCGCAGCGGCACAGTTCGCCCTCGTACACCAGCGTGGTGTGCCCCCACTCGCCGGCGTTGCTGTTGGCCCCTCGGTAGGAGCGCCCGTCCATCACCACGGCCGCGCCCACACCCGTACCGATCATGATGATGACCGCGTGCCGTGCCCCGCGCCCCGCGCCGAACCACATCTCCGCCTGACCGAAGGTCTTGGCGCCGTTCTCCACGAAGACCGGCACCTCGGTGCCGGACGCCAGCATCTCGCCCAGCGGCACCGCGTCCCAGCCGGTCGACTGCGAGTCGACCAGGCCGGAGTCGACCACGCCCGGCACACCCACGCCGAAGCCCAGCACCTCGGCCGGATCGACACCGGCCTCGGCGATCACCGCGGCCAGGCCGTCCTGCAGCTGGGCGGCCACCTGCGCGGGGTCGTCGTCGTGCTGGAACGTCGACGCCGCCCGCCGGGTCATCTCCAGGTCGTACAGCTCCACCAGGATGCGCGTCTCGGACACGTCGGCGCCCACCACGTACCGGAATTCCGGACGCACCCGCAGCAGCACCCGCGGCCGGCCGCCGTCGGAGCCGACCAGGCCGGCCTCCTCGACGAGGCCCTCCTCGAGCATCTCGCCGATCAGGTTGCTGACGCTGGCCTGGCTCAGCTCGGTGGTGGCGGCGAGCTGCTGGCGGCTCTGCAGGCCGCCGTGGAACAGATCGGTGAGCAGGCTGGACCGATTCGCCCGGCGCACGTCACGCACCGTGGTACGCCTGTTCTCCAACCCTGCACCTCGTCCCTCGCAAGTCCGCCGACCTGGGAAACTCTACGGCGCTCCGGGCCCGGTGGCGTCTATGGTGCCCGTGTGAACGACTACCGGGACGTCAATCGGGCCAACTGGAATGACCGAGCCTCGGCACACGCCGCCTCTCCGGATTACGGCGTCGCCCGGTTCGCGGACGATCCGGCCCATCTGAGTGATGTGGTGCGCTTCGACCGGGAACTCCTCGGTGACCTGTCCGGGCTGCGCGGCGTACATCTGCAATGTCATATCGGCACCGACACGGTCTCGCTGGCCCGGCTCGGCGCCACCATGACCGGACTGGACTTCTCGGACAAGTCGCTGATCGAGGCGCGCAAGGTGGCCGAACTGGCCGGCGCGGACGTGCGGTTCGTGCAGTCCGACGTGTACGACGCGCGGGACGCGGTGGGCGACGGCTACGACTTCGTCTTCACCGGCATCGGCGCGCTGTGCTGGCTGCCGGACGTGGCCCGCTGGGCCCGGGTGGTGGCGTCGCTGCTGCGCCCCGGCGGCCGGCTGTTCCTGCGCGAGGGCCACCCGATGCTGTGGTCGCTCCAGGACGCCCGCACCGACGCGCTGGTGGTCGAGTTTCCGTACTTCGAGCGGTCCGAGCCGACGGTCTGGACCGAGAACGGCTCGTACGTGTCCACCGACGTCGAGTTCACCCACAACACCACCCACGAGTGGAACCACGGCCTCGGCGAGATCGTCACCGCGGTCCTCGACGCCGGCCTGACGCTGACCGGCCTGGTGGAACACCAGTCGGTGCCGTGGGAGGCGCTGCCCGGCCAGATGACGCTGCTGCCGAACGGCGAGTGGCAGCTCACCGACCGTCCGTGGCGGCTGCCGCACACGTACACCCTCCAGGCGGTACGCAACACCGTTTAGAGATCGAAGCAGTATGGGTATCCCCGGTCCATCCCCACGACCGAGGAGACCCCCGATGCGCACAGGCTCGATCGGCGCCGTCCTTCTGATCATCTGGTTGCTCCTGGGTGGCATCGCCGCCTACGAGCGCGGCTACTTCAACGACAACGGCGACACCAGCTGCGCCGAGGCCGGCACCGTGATGGTGACGATCGTGGCCGGCCCGCTGAACTGGCTCGGCGTCAACCCGAAGATCACCTGCGACGTGCCCGAGCCCAGCAAGTAATCCATCCCCTCGCATACCGGCCCCTCGCATACCGGGCGGCGGCGTCAGGACCCACCACCTCGCGCCGTCGCCCTCCCCGAGCCTTCAGATCGGCGGTATCACCGTCACGCCCGGCCACCGCCGCTCCGGCTGGTGCCGGGCCAGCCGCTCCCGCGACCGTTCGACGCCGACCCGCCGCGGGTTGCGCCGCCACACGCCGCCGAGCAGGTCGTCCAGCCCCAGCGGCGCGCAGATCTCCAGTTCGTCCCGGCCGTCGAGCCGCACCGCCACCGCGGTCGCCGTCTCCGGCCAGGTAGCCACCGCCTCCGCGACCGACCGGAACGGCGAAACCGGCTCTCCCCCGAACTTGCGTGCGTACCAGGTGTGCACCGCGGCCTGGTTCTTCGCCTCCCACGGCACCTCCGGCCACCGCGCCGCGAGCCGGGCCGTCATCCGATCGTCGTGCGCACGGCTCAGGTCGGCCGGGTCAAAAAAGGCAACATCGATGTCCCGTACGCCCGAAGGTTGAAACCCGGACCCGAACAGCTCACCCCAGACCAGATCGCGCAGCAGCCCGGCACCCACCCACGCATCCGGAATCCGCGCGTCCCGGACGGTCGCGAGCACCCGCATGGTCCAGTCGCTGCCCCGGATGAGCGCCTCCACCTGGGCGAGGTTAGTCGCTCGCGTCTCGGGTAGCGTCGGTCCGATGTTCGACGGTTTCCGGCTGGAGCAGGTGAATGTCGGCGACGTCACGCTGCGGGTCCGGCACGGCGGCGCCGGCTCGCCGGTGGTGCTGGTGCACGGGCACCCGCGGACGCACACGACCTGGCACGCGGTGGCGCCGCGGCTGGCCCGGCACCATGTCGTGGTGGCCCCCGACCTGCGCGGCTACGGCGGTTCCACGCTGCCGCCGGACGAGCCGGATCACGCGCAGTCCAGCAAGCGGGAGATGGCCCGGGATGTCGTCCGGCTGATGGCACATCTCGGGCACGACCGGTTCGCGGTGGCCGGGCACGACCGGGGTGCCCTGGTCGCGTTCCGGACCGCGATGGACCACCCCGACGCGGTGTCGCACCTGGTGGTCATGGACGGCCTGCCGGTGGTCGAGCATCTGGAACGCACGGACGCGGTGTTCGCCCGGGCCTGGTGGCACTGGTGGTTCCTGGGCCAGACCGACAAGCCGGCGGAACGCGTGATCTGCGCCGACCCGGACGCCTGGTATCAGACCCCCACGCCGGCCGAGATGGGCGAGGGCAACCACGCCGACGTGTGGGCGGCCTTCCGCAACCCCGCGGTCGTGCACGGCATGTGCGAGGACTACCGCGCCGGCCTGGGCATCGACCGCGCCCACGACGAGGCCGACCGGGCCGCCGGCCGCCAGGTCCGGTGCCCGGCGATGCTGCTCGAGTCGGCCGCCGACGACCTGGACATCCACGGCGATCCGGCGGCGATCTGGGCACCCTGGCTCGCCCGCCCGCTCCGGCACCGGGTCATCGACAGCGGCCACCACCAGGCCGAACAGGCACCCGCTGCGGTGGCCGCCGCGGTGCTGGACTTCCTCCGATGACGCACCCCTGGCTGTCCGGGCCCGCCCCCACCGGCCGCCTGCCCCGGCCCCGGCTGGAGGAGCGCATCCACAACCTGCTGTCGTCGCAGAACATGTGCGTGCTCGCCACCACCGGCCCGGACGGCCCGCTGGCCACCCCGGTGCGCTACTACCCGCTCGACTTCGCGGTGATGTTCACCGCCGCCCCGCGCTCCCCCAAGATGCGCAACATCGCCGCCGACCCGCGGGTGTCGCTGGGCGTCTTCGCCCCGCTGGTCGGCCTGGCCAGCAGCCGCGGCGCGCAGGTGTTCGGCACGGCCCGGGTGCTCGACCCGGACGACCCGGACCGCCCCGGCTACTGGGCGGCGTTCCGCTGGGAGAACGAACACGCCGAACGCGGCCGCCCGCTCACCGACCCGCCGCGCGACACCCTCGTGGTCGTCGAGGCAGACCGCATCGTCTACACCGAACACTGGCTGCGCCGCGACGGTTTCGCACCGCGGCAGACCTGGCGGCGCCGGCCTCAATCCGGCTGAGACCGGCAGGCCGCGGGTGGGTCCGGCGCACCGGGCCGAAGGCCGTGGCCGCGGAGGACACTGGCGTCGTCATCGGGCCGCAGCCGGGACACCTGGCCCGGCTGCGGCGGGGTGGTCAGCCTCGTTCGATCAGGTGGCCGATGATCTGCGGGCCCATCATGACCGCGGTGCCGGAGCCGTCGCGCCGGCCGTCCGGTTCGGGCAGTTCGACCGGGTCGCCGGTGTTGCTGGCGCCCACCGGGCGGGGGCCCACCCAGGCCACCGCGAGCCGCGTCTCGCCCTTGAGGAAACGCTGCACGCGGACGCCGCCGGTGGCTCGGCCCTTGGCCGGGTATTGCCGGAACGGGGTCACCTTCACCTGGGTGCCGGTCGAGGTCACCACCATCGGGTCGCCGTGTTCGGTGTCGGCCGTCACCACCACGTTGAACGAGAGGACCTCGGACTCCGGCGTCAGGTTGATGCCGGCCATCCCGCCGCCCTTGAGGCCCTGCGGCCGCACCAGCTTGGCCGGGAAACGCAGCATCGAGGCGTCGGAGGTGACGAACGCCAGCGACTCGGCGCCGTCGGTCAGCCAGGTCGCCTGGAGCACCTCGTCGCCGTCCTTGAGGGTGATCACCTCGAACTCGTCGGAGCGGACCGGCCACTCCGGCGCGCACACCTTGACCACGCCGTGCCGCGTGCCCATTGCGAGGCCCGGCGACGACGAGTCGGCCAGCGGCGCGAGACCCACCACCTTTTCGCCCGGCTCCAGCGGCACCAACTCGGACGCCGACATGCCGCCGCGCAGCGACACCGTGCCCACCTGTTCGGGCAGCACCGGCAACGGCAGCACGTCGGTCTTGAACGCCCGTCCCCGGCTGGTGACCAGCAGGATCCGGCCGCGCGCCGTCGAGTGGATCATCGTGCGTACCGCGTCGTGCTTGACCCGCCCGGAGCGGCGCCGCGCCTCGGTGGCCTCCTCGCTCTCGGCCGCGGTCCGGGCGATCAGCCCGGTGGCCGACAGGATCACCTGGCACGGGTCGTCGGCCACCTCGAGCGGACCGGCCGGCACCGAGGCCGCCAGCACCTCCTTGAGGTCACCGTCGATCAGCGTGGTGCGCCGGGGCGAACCGAACTCGCGGGCCACCTCGGCCAACTCGTCCGACACCACCTGCTTGAGCACGTCCTCGTTGTCGAGAATGCGGGTCAGCTCGGCGATCTCGTTGCGCAGCCGCTCCCGCTCGGTCTCCAGCTCGATCCGGTCGAACCGGGTGAGCCGCCGCAGCGGGGTGTCCAGAATGTACGTTGCCTGGATGTCGGACAGCGAGAATTCGGCCATCAGGGCCGCCTTGGCCTGCGCCGCGTCGTCGCTGCCCCGGATGATCGCCACCACCCGGTCGATGTCGATCAGGGCGATCAGCAGGCCGTCGACCAGGTGCAGGCGGTCCTCGCGCTTGGTGCGGCGGAACGTGGTGCGCCGGGTGACCACCTCGTAGCGGTGCTGGACGAAGACCTCCAACAGCCGCTTGAGCCCGAGCGTCTGCGGCTGACCGTCGAGCAGCACCAGGTTGTTGATGCCGAACGACGTCTCGAGCGGGGTCAGCCGGTAGAGGTCGGCCAGCAGCGCCTGCGGGTTGACGCCCACCTTGCACTCGATCACCAGCCGGGTGCCGTGCTCGCGGTCGGTGAGGTCCTTGACGTCGGCGATGCCCTGCAACCGCGCCGCCTGCCGCTGCCCGCGCCGCGGACCCGAGGTGATCATCTTGCCCTTCACCTCGTCGGTGATCGCCTCGATGATCTTTTCGGTGCCGACGCCGTAGGGCAGCTCGGTCACCGTGATCGCCTGGCGCCCGCGACCGCCCTCGAGCAGCCCGGTCTGCGCCTTGGCCCGCATCCGCACCACGCCCCGGCCGGTCTCGTAGGCCCGGCGCACCTCGTCGAGCCCGAGCAGCTGACCACCGGTCGGCAGGTCGGGCCCCGGCACCATCCGCATCAGCTCGTCGAGCGACGCCTCCGGCTTGGTGATCAGGTGCCGGGCCGCCGCCACCACCTCGCCGAGGTTGTGCGGGATCATGTTGGTCGCCATGCCCACCGCGATGCCCGACGTGCCGTTCACCAGCAGGTTGGGGAACGCGGCCGGCAGCACCTTGGGCTCGGTCTCGGAGCCGTCGTAGTTGGGCTTGAAGTCGACCGTGCCCTCGGCCAGCTCGCCGACCAGCAACATCGCCTCACGCGACATCCGAGCCTCGGTGTAACGCGCTGCCGCCGGTCCGTCGTCTGGGGACCCGAAGTTGCCGTGGCCGTCGATGAGCGGGGTGTTCAGCGAGAAGTCCTGCGCGAGGCGGACCAGGGCGTCGTAGATGGCCACGTCGCCGTGCGGGTGGTAGCGGCCCATCACGTCGCCGACCACGCGGGCCGACTTCACGTATGGGCGGTCGGGGCGGTGGCCCTGCTCCGACATGGACCACAGGATGCGGCGGTGCACCGGCTTGAGGCCGTCCCGCGCGTCCGGCAGGGCCCGCGAGTGGATGACCGAGTAGGCGTACTCCAGGTAGGAGTCCTCGACCTCGGTGGTGATCGGGTTGTCGATGACGTGGGCGCCGGCCTGGTCGAAGGCGGACAGGTCGACGCGGTTGTCGTTCTTTCGGCGTGCCATTGGACAGCGACCTCTCAGGCGTCGATGGTCTCTTGGTCGATGCGGCCGGCGGCCTCGATCAACCAGTTCTTCCGCGGTTCGACCCGCTCACCCATCAGCAGTTCCAGGATCTCCTCGGCGCGCTCGACGTCGTCCAGGGTGATCCGGCGGACGGTGCGGGTGGCCGGGTTCATCGTGGTGTCCCACAGCTCGTCGGCGTCCATCTCGCCCAGGCCCTTGAACCGGGGCACCGGCTTGACCACCTGCTTGCCGGCGCGTTCCAGCCGGGCCACGGTGCTTTCCATCTCCTGCTGGGTGTACGTGTAGATGGTCTCGGAGTTGCGGCCCTTGGTGACGACCTTGTGCAGTGGCGGCATCGCGGCGAACAGCCGGCCCTGCTCGATCACCGGGCGCATGTACTTGGCGAAGAGCGTGATCAGCAGGGTGCGGATGTGTGAGCCGTCGACGTCCGCGTCCGCCATGATCATGACCCGGCCGTACCGCATGGCGCCCAGCTCGAAGGTGCGGCCCGAGCCGGCCCCGAGCACCTGGACGATGGCCGAGCACTCGGCGTTGTCCAGGACCTGCTGGAGGCTGGCCTTCTGCACGTTCAGAATCTTGCCCCGGATCGGCAGCAGCGCCTGGTATTCGGAACTGCGGGCCATCCGCGCGGTGCCGAGGGCGCTGTCGCCCTCCACGATGTAGACCTCGCTGCGGGCGATGCCGGTGGCCCGGCAGTCGACCAGCTTGGGCGGCATCGAGGCGCCCTCGAGCGCGGTCTTGCGGCGGGCCGCGTCCTTCTGCTGTTTCTGGGTGAGGCGCACCCGGCCGGCGTCGACCACCTTTTGCAGCACGGTACGTGCCTCGGCCTTGGTCTTGCGGCCGTCGATCCACTCCTTGAGGTGGGCCTCGACCAGACCCTGGAGCACCCGGGTGATGCCGGCCGTGGAGAGTTCGTCCTTGGTCTGCGAGGTGAACTGCGGCTCGGGCACGCGGACGTGGATGACCGCGGTCATCCCCTCCATCATGTCGTCGAGGACCGGTGGGTCCTCCTTGGGCCGCAGCAGGCCGCGGGTGTTGCGGATGGCCTCGGCCAGCGCGCGCACCAGGGCCCGTTCGAAGCCCTTGCGGTGGGTGCCGCCGTGCACGTTGCGGATCGTGTTGGTGAAGCACTCGATGGTGCGTTCGTAGCCGGTGCCCCACCGGAACGCGATCTCGACCTGCGCCCGGCGCTCGACGTTGGACTGCATGACACCGTTGGCGTCGGCGGCGTTTTCCTTGTACGTGCCCTCGCCGGTCACCATGAGGACGCCGGAGACCGGCTTGTCACCCGCGTGGGTGAGGAAGTCGACCATGTCGGTGAGGCCGCGCGGGAAGTGGAACGTCTCGGTGGCCGGTTCCTCGGCGGTCTCGTCGCGCAACGTATACATCACGCCGGGGACCAGGAACGCCGTGTTGCGCAGCTTGGCCCGGACCGCGTCGGCGTCGAGCCGGGCGCCGGTCTCGAAGTAGCGCGCGTCGTACCAGTACCGGATCGAGGTGCCGCTGGGCTCGCCGCGTTTCATCCGGCGGACCACGCGCAGGCCGGACTCGGGATGGAATTTCGCCGTCGGCCCGGGTCCGTCGAAGTAGCCGGGCGCGCCGCGGTGGAACGAGATCTCGTGGACCTTGCCGTCCCGCTTGACGGTCACGTCGAAGCGCAGCGACAGCGCGTTGACCGCGGAGGCGCCGACGCCGTGCAGGCCGCCGGAGGTCTTGTAGCCGGAGCCGCCGAACTTGCCGCCGGCGTGCAGCCGGGTGAGCACCAGCTCGACGCCGTTGAGTCCGGACTTGGCGTTGATGTCGGTGGGGATGCCCCGGCCGTCGTCGTCGACCTGGACCGAGCCGTCGGCGTGCAGCAGCACGGCCACTTTGGTGGCGTAACCGGCGACGCCCTCGTCGGTGCAGTTGTCGATGATCTCGTTGGCCAGGTGGTTGACGCCCCGGCTGTCGGTGGAGCCGATGTACATACCCGGGCGTTTCCGGACAGCGTCCAGCCCTTCGAGGTGCGTGAGGTCGTCAGCCCCGTACAGGATTTCCGCGGTCACGAGGTGGTACTCCCGATCTGGCCTGAGGTGGTCAAGACGCGGCGAGAATACCGGGAGCCTCCGACAGTTCCGTCTAACCGAGCCGTGACGGGCCCGACGAGCCGCGGGATAATAACGGCAAAAGGCCCAGCTGGTGAGGCAACACACGGCCGGTGCCCCCGGTCCCGGGCGGGACCGGGGGCAGCTCACGACTCAGGCAGCGGCCGCTCCGCACAGCTGCGGTACCGCCGCCGGGAACCGGTGCGGCGGCAGCGCGCGCCACAGGTCCAGCGGGTACGGCTTGCCGGCCACCCGCACCGGCGGCAGCTCCTGATAGGCGATCGAGTCGCCGGTCGCCGTCTGGGTGGTCGCGCAGACCACCACGGTGTTGTGCGGCGCGTACGCCTGCAACCGCGCGGCCGTGCTGACCACGCTGCCGCTGATCATCCCGTGTCCGAAGTCGCGGGTCGCGACGAGATCGACGATCACGTCGCCGGTCGCCAGCCCGACCCGGGTACGGACAGCGAACCTGCCGGCCAGGAGTTGCCCCCTCAACGCCTCCTGGACCGACAGGCCCACCCGTACCGCCGCAGCGGCCACTTCCGGGCCGAAGCCCGTCTTCCCGGTGCCGAAAACAGCCATGACCGCGTCGCCGACGTACTTCTCGACCACGCCCCCTCCGTCACGGACCACCTCGGACACGATCGAGAAGTAGTCGCGCTGCAACGCGCGAACCACCGCACAGTCCAACTGGTCGACCAGCGAGGTGAACCCCACGATGTCGATGAATAGGACGGTGACGGTCTGACGCCGCTCCTGCTCCGCCATAGCGATTGCGGTCATGCCTTCTCACACTCCCCCAAGTTTCAGTGCTTGCCCCGGGGAGAAACGGTGCCAGCCGATGTCCACTTCTGGATCGTCAGAACGACGTATCTCTGACAGCGGACGCGCCGGTCATTTTTGTGACGCAGAACAGACCGAACCGACGAGAACGTGCCAGGTCGATTCAGATTAGGGTGACCTTCATGGCCAGCGAGGGGGACGACGGTCCGCTTGTCGGGCGCACCGACACGCTTGCCGAGGTCCAGTCCGACCTGCGTAATGTCGGCCCCGGCGGTACCGCGGCGGTGTTCGTCACCGGTGAGAGCGGTGTCGGGAAGAGCCGGCTGTTGCGGGAGACCGCCCGGGCGATGCATGCCGCGGGCGCTGCCGTGCTGTCCGGAGTCTGTCTAGATATTGGCGATGCGTCCCCTTTGCACCCGGTTCTCCAGGCCTTGCGGCAGTACGACCATGAAGTGCAGCACTTCGACCCGGTGGGGCCCGATGCCCTGCTCGACCGGGTGTCCCGCGAGCTGCGCGCGGTGGCCGACGGCCGGCACCTGCTCCTGGTCCTCGACGACCTGCAGTGGGCCGACCGCAGCACCCGCCAGCTGCTCCTCTACCTGCTCGCCGGCCTCGGCGACATCCGGCTGTCGGTGCTGGCCGCGGTGCGGGCCGAGGCGCTGCACGGCGCCCACCCGCTGCGCCGGGTGCTGGCCGAGTTGCGCCGGCTGCGCTCGGTCAAGGTGGTCGACCTGGCCCCGCTCGACCGGGCGCAGACCCTCGAACTGGTCAACGCGATCGCCGACGACACGGTCGAGCCGGAGGACGCCGAGCGGGTCTACAAGCGGTCCGGCGGCGTCCCGTTCGTGGTCGAGGAACTGGCCCGCGACCTGCGCGACGGCCGGGTCGAGCTGTCCGACACGCTGCGCGAGATCTTCCTGTCCCGGGTGGCCGAGCTGCCGCCGAACGCGTACGCCGTGGTGCACGCGATCGCGGCCGGCGTCGAGCCGGTCGAGCACGAGGTGCTCGCCAAGGTCACCCGGCTGAGTGAGGACGAGCTTCTGGAGGCCGTACGCGCGGCGGTCGCGCAGCGGTTCGTGACGGCCACCGACGGTTATCGCCTGCGGCACCGGCTGGTCGCCGAGATCCTCGAGGCCGAGGTGCTGCCGGCCGAGGCCACTTCGCTGCACCGCCGCTACGCCGAGGCGCTGGAGGCGGCCGGCACGGTTGACCACGCCCGGCTGGCCCACCACTGGCAGAAGGCCGGCGAGCCGGCCCGCGCGCTGCCGTCGGTGGTGGCTGCCGCCCGGTCCGCGGAGCAGCTGTACGGCTTCACCGAGGCGCACCGCTACTGGTCGCTGGCCCTCGACCTGACCACCGACGACGTGCCGGAACGCACCGAGCTGCTGGCGCACGCGGCCGAGTCGGCGCACCTGTGCGGCGAGCACGTGCGGGCGCTGTCCCGGCTGGCCGAGCTGGCCGGACGGACCGACGCCCCCGGCACCTGCGACCTGCACCTGCGCCGGGCGCGCTACCTGGCCGCGGCCGGCCGGTCGGCGACCGCCGAGGTGGAATACGAGCTGGCCCTGCAGGCGCCGGACTGCGCACCCCGGCAGCGTTCGTCGGCCGCCGCGCACCTGGCCGAGTTGCTGCTGCACCTGGGCCGGTACGCGGACGCCAACGCCCGGGCCCGGGAGGCGCTCGACCAGGCCTCGGTGGACGGTTCCACCGCCGACCTGGTGCGGGCCAGCGCTGCGCTGGGCTTCTCGGCCGCGTTCCGCGAAGACCCGGACGCCGGTCTCGCCGTCATCCGGCACGCCGTGGAGATCGCCGAGCGCTCCGGCCACCCGGACGACCTCGGCGTGGCCTACCTGCATCTCGCCGAGCTGCTGGCCGGTCCGCTCAACAACGTCGAGGAGGGAGTGCTGGTCGCCCGCCGCGGCGCGGAGCGGCTGGCCTCGCTGGGGGTCGGCCGCACCTACCAGACCCGCCTGCTCGCGATCGCCGGCAACGGCCTGTTCCGGGTCGGGCAGTGGGCCGAGGCCGACGCCGTGCTCGAGGCCGCCATGCAGCACCGGCCGTCCGGCGCCGACGCGGTCGAGCTGCTGCTGGCCCGCTGCCGGCTCTGGGTCGGCTTCGGCGACGTCGACGCCGCGCACCGTGACCTGGACGCGGTGGCCACCCTGCTGGCCGGCGGCGGCGCCCGGCATGTGCTGCCGATGCTCACCCTGCGTGCCGGCCTGGCGATGTGGCAGGGCGAGCACGCCAAGGCCCGGTCCGCCGTGCAGCGCGGCCTCACCGAGACCCGCTCCGACGACCTGGTGCTGCTCGGCGTGCTGGCCTGGCACGGGCTGCGGGCCGAGGCCGAGGCCCGGGCGGCCGGCGGCCCGGTCGATCCGCTGGCCCTGCGCCGGCTACGCACCGTGGTGGGCCGGATGGCCGAGGGCGTGGGCAACGCGGCCGCGCCGGTCCGGGCCGTGATCGACGGCTACATCGACCTGTGCCATGCCGAGATCAGCCGGGTCGAGGACCGCTACGACCCCGAGCCGTGGATGCGCGCCGCCACCACCTGGGACCGGCGCAACCAGCCCTACCCCGCCGCGTACGCCCGCCTGCGCCGGGCCGAGGCCGCTTTGCACCGCAAGACCCGCCGGCAGGCCGCGATCACCGCGCTGCGCGAGGCGTACGCGACCGCGATCGCGATGGGTGCCCGCCCGTTCGCCGCCGAGATCGTCGCGACCGCCCAGAAATACCGGGTGATGCTCGCCGACGACGCCGACACCATCGCGATGACCCCGCCCGACCCCGATCCCGGTGACGAGTTGGGTGCGCTCACCCAGCGCGAGCGCGAGGTGCTGGCCGCGGTCGCCGAGGGCCTGACCAACCGCGAGATCGGCGAGCGGCTGTTCATCAGCGAGCGCACGGTCGGCGTGCACGTCGGGCACATCTTCGACAAGCTTCAGGTGCGCACCCGGGTGCAGGCCAGCCGGGTCTTCCTGACCGCGGCGTGACCTTTTCGTTATCTACGTACGACGAATACGTCGTTCTACCGATCCCTACGTAAGTCGTCGGTGCGAGGCTCATTCCCACGGGGGAGCACCGCCCGGCGACAAGCCGTCGACCGGGCGGTGCTGGGGCCCTCCGTTCGCTAATTTGCCGTGGAGGATCCGATGAACCAGTCGGTCTGGGGTCCGGTGCAGCAGGAGATGTCGGAACTGCTGCAGTCGCACCCCGACGACGTACCCGCCGTGGTCGACCAGCTCACGAAGTTGCAGGACATCCTGGGCCGCGTCCCGCCCCTGCTGCGGGAAAACCCGCTCTGCGACTTCAACAAGCTGTACCTGACGATCACCGAGGGTGTGCTCGAGCGGCTGTACGCCGGCAGGTTCAGGGATCCGGCGTTCCTGTCCCGGCTCGACGTCGAGTTCGCGGCCCGCTACTTCGACGCGCTGCGCGCCTGGGCCGGTCCGGAGACCAGTCCGCACTGCCCGCGGGTGTGGTCCGGCCTGTTCCAGCGCATCCCCGGCCCGGACTGCCGGCCGCTGCCGGCCGCCTGCGCCGGCGTCAACGCGCACATCAACTTCGACCTGCCGTTCGCCCTGGTCACCACGTTCGACCACCTGGGCAGCGACCCGCTCGACGACAGCGACCAGCACTACGACTACCTCCAGATCAACGAGATCTTCGACGACTCCATCCCCGGCCTGCGCCGCGGCTACCTGGTCAAGTGGCAGTTGCTGATCGACACCATGAACGGCTGCTTCGACGACTGGTGGCAGGGCGAGGCGGTGGAATACACCCGCAACGTGGCCTGGCGCAACGCGCAGCGGCTCTGGAGCGTCCGGCACGACATGAACGCCACCGACAAGGAGCGCACCCGCCTCGACCGTACCGCCGCCGACCTGGGCAAACTGCTGCTGTCGCCGCTCGGTGGGTTCCTTCAGTAGGCATTACTGAGATGCCGCGGCCCGTCCCGGGGGAGGCGGGCCGCGGCCCAGCTACCGGATGACGATCAGCCGCGCCACGCTCCGGTCGCCGTCCTTCACCCCGGCGATGCCGATCTCGGCGCCGGTCTTGACCGCGGAGATCTCGACCTGCTTCCGGTCCTGGACCACCCGCAGCTTGTCGCCGAGGACCCAGGTGAGCGCGAAACCGTCCGACGACCGAACGGAGACGCTGTCCGCACCGGCGGCGGTCACCGAGCCGCGCTGGACCACCACGGTCCGGACCTCGTTGTCCCGGGTCTGGACGGCCACCTCGCCGTGCAGCGTGTTCTTTCGCAAAAACTTTTTGAGGGTACGGGGCGGCGCCTGGCCGGCCTCCGCCGTCTCGAATCCGACCTGCTGGAGTGCCACCGCCGCGTCGGCGACGTCGGCCGCCGTGTCCGCCGTCCCGCCGCCGCAGCCGGTCAGCGCCAGGACACCGGTGAGCCCGAGGGCAACAAGAGTTCGTCTCATGGCACCGATCGTCGGCCCGGGACGACAGCCCCGGGTCAGGGCTGTGTTCGGGTTGGGTAAGGAAGCTCCACGGTGAACATCGCCCCGCCCTCCGGCGCGTGGCCCGCGGTGATCGTGCCGCCGAGCCGGGTCACCAGCCGCGCCGCCAGGGCCAGTCCGAGTCCGCTGCCCACCTTGCGGACGCCGCGGTAGCGCCGGTTCAGCGCACCGCGCTCGAACGCGACCGCGAGGTCCTCGTCGGTGAACCCCGGCCCGCCGTCGCGCACCTCGACCACCGCCGCGGAAACGCCCGCCCGGGCCGCCAGCACCAGCGGGGCGCCGGCCGGCAGCACCCGCAGCGCGTTCTCGCACAGCCCGTCGAGCACCTGCCGGATGCGGCCCGGATCGGTCTGCACCAGCAGCGGCTCCGGCGGCGCCTCGACCCGGAGCGCGGGACCGTCCGGTGTGCACCGCGCCGACCAGGCCTCGCCCGCCGTGCGTACCAGCTCCGAAAGATCGACCGGAACGACGTCGAGCGGCAGGTCGGCCGCCTCCAGCCGGGCCAGCACCAGCAGGTCCGAGATCAGCCGGTCCAGACGCTCCGACTCGGCCAGCATGGTGGCGCCCGCCTTCGCGGCCCCGTCCGGACCCACCACACCGTCGGCCAGCGCTTCGGCGTACCCCCTGATGGTGGAAAGCGGCGTGCGGAGCTCATGCGAGACGGAAAGCAGGAAGTCACGCTCACGTCCCTCGCTGACCTGCAATGCGGCAGCGAGCTGGTTGAGCGCGTCGGCCAGCTCGGCGGATTCGGCCGGTCCCCGGCGCGAGATGCGCACCGAGCGGTCGCCCGCGGAGAGCTTGCCGGCCGCGCGCGCCGCCAGCCGGATCGGGCGCGCGATGAAGCGGGCCAGCACGGCACCGGCGGCGATGCCACCGGCCAGGCCGGCGAGGAGGGCGATCCAGATGCTGTCCAGGACGCGGCCGAAGGTGCCGGAGGCGGCGGTGCGGGTGAGCACCACGCCGCTGTCGTTGCCGGAGAGCGGCCGCCCGACAACGAACGAGGGCCGGCCGCCGACCATGCCCCGGGTGTTGACCGTGCTGCCGGCGGCCACCTGCCGCACCACCCGGGCCGGCAGACCGGGCCGGTCCACCACCCCGCGCCGGATCAGGTAGACCTCGACGTCGTTGCGGCGCAGCTCGGAGACGATCCGCTCGCGCGCGGCCGGTCGCTCGGCCGCCAGCAGCTCCACCACGATCCGGCTCTTCTCCACCAGCTCGGCGCGGACCTGGGTGTTCAGCTGCCGGATCGCGACCGGCACGGCGACCATCGCGGTCACGATCACGGCGACCACCGCGGTGGCGGTGGTGACCAGCACGACCCGGCCGGTCAGGGACCGCAGGAAGTCACGCATCGGCGGTGTAGCCCACCCCGCGCACGGTGCGGATCAGGGTCGCGGCGCCGCCCAGTTTCGCGCGGACCTGCGCCACGTGCACGTCGACGGTGCGGGTGCCGGCCGCCGACGCGTACCCCCACACGCTGGCCAGCAACTCCTCCCGGGTGAACACCCGGCCCGGCCGGCCCAGCAGGTGCCCGAGCAGGTCGAACTCGGTCGGCGTGAGGGCCAGCGGCACCCCGTCCACGGTGACCAGCCGCCGCCCCGGGTCGAGCGCGACCGGCCCGAGGGTGCGCACCCGGCCGCCGTCCGGTGGCCCCGCGGCCCGGCGGAGCAGCGCCTTGACCCGGGTGACCAGCTCGCGCGGGCTGAACGGCTTGGTCACGTAGTCGTCGCCGCCCAGCTCCAGCCCGAGGATCCGGTCGACCTCGTCGTCGCGGGCGGTGAGGAAGATGACCGGGGTCCAGTCACCGTCCGCGCGCATCCGCCGCACGATCTCGGTGCCCTCCAGCCCCGGCAGCGCGATGTCCAGGATGCAGGCGACCGGCCGCAGCCGGCGCGCGGCGGCCAGACCGGCGGTGCCGTCGTGCTCGACGTGCACGCCGAACCCGTCCCGGCTCAGGTAGAGGCGGACCAGGTCGGCGATCGGGCGCTCGTCCTCGACGACGAGAACCAGGCCCTTGGTCTCGGTCACCGTCCCATCATGCCGGTCCGGGCGGACCCGCGATGTTCGAGCTCGGTAAGGCCTGCGCCCGGCCCTCCAGGTAGCGGCGTTCGGGCCGGCTCGCGGTCATCCGGGCGGCGGCCAGGAAGGCGGACCGGGCCTCGGCGTGGAAGCCGGCTCGCTCCAGCAGGTGGGCGCGGACGGCCTCGACCCGGTGGTTGCCGGACATCCGGTGGTCGCCGTCCAGCTCACCGAGAACGGCGAGGCCGGCGAGCGGGCCCCGGGTGCGGGCGACCGCGACGGCCCGGTTGAGGGTGACCACGGGTCCCGGCGAGATCCGGTCGAGCACGTCGTACAGGGCGAGAATCTGCGGCCAGTCGGTCTCCGCGTCGCTCGGGGCCTCGTCGTGCAGGGCCGCGATGGCGGCCTGGACCTGGTACGGCCCGAGCGGTCCCCGTCCCAGATGGGCGGAGACGAGACCGACGCCTTCGGCGATCTGCGACTTGCTCCACTGCGAACGGTCCTGCTGATCGAGGGGCACCAGCTCACCGTCGTTGGTGGTACGCGCGACGCGCCGCGCGTCGGTGAGCAGCATGAGGGCCAGCAGTCCCGCGGTCTCGGTGTCGCCCGGCATGGCGGCCACCAGCATGCGCGCGAGCCGGATCGCCTCCGCCGTGAGCTCGCCCCGCTCCAGGTTGGTGTACCCCTCGTTGAAAATCAGGTAGAGCACCTGCCGCACCACGTTGATCCGCTCGGCCCGCTCCTCCGCCCGCGGCGGCTCGAACCCGCGCGAACTGCGCCGGATGGTCTGCTTGGCCCGGCTGATCCGTTGCGCCATGGTCGCTTCCGGCACGAGGAAGGCGGCCGCGATCTCACCGGTGGTGAGGCCACCCACCGCACGCAGCGTGAGGGCAAGCTGCGACGGCGGCGACAGCTCGGGATGCGCACACAGAAACAGCAGCGCAAGGGTGTCATCCCGATCCGAGACCGCGGAACCTGTCTCCTTCAACGTGACTTCAACCTCGCGGCGCCGGCGAGCGCTGTCACTGCGGAACTCATCCACGAGCCGCCGCGCCGCGACCGAGGTGAGCCAGGCTTTCGGATTCTCCGGGACGCCTTCCCGGGGCCACTGGAGCGAGGCCGCGAGGAGCGCCTCCTGCACGGCATCCTCAGCCGCGTCGAACTGTCCGTAGCGCCGGACCAGCCCGCCGAGCACTTGCGGGGCCAGTTCCCGAAGCAGCCCTTCCACGCGGCCCTGTCCTTTCCTCGGTCGGCGCTCGGCGGGCCGGCCCGTTCTCCGGGCGGCCCGCCCATTGGCCCGTTCAGGTTGGCGTCACTGTTCCGACGGGCCGTCCGGAACCTCGCGCAACTCGACGCGCTCGGCCCAGACGACGACGCGCCCCGCCAGCTCGATGGCCCGCTTCTCATCCGCCACGTCGAACACCCAGAATCCCGCCAGCGCCTCCTTGGCCTCCGCGAACGGCCCGTCGGTGACCACGACCTGCCCGTCCACCAGGCTCACCGTCTTGGCAGTCCTGGGAAACGCCAGCCCGCGGGCCTCCACCAGCTCCCCGGACTTCTCCAACTCCGCGTTGAAGTCACCCATGAACGCCATCATTCCCTGAACCCACTCCGGCGACCGAACCGCCATCATGTCGTCCGCGTCCCCGAACATCATCAGCATGTACTTCACGAAAACCCCTCCCAACAAGCTTCCTGTCGCCCCGTAGTCGGAGCGCTCCACCCCGTCTCGACATCCCCAGAAAATTTTTCCGCCGCCGCCTGCTCTCCCCGCCCACCGCGATGCTGGCAGCAACACCCAGCCGGTCACCGACCAAGAGCAGCAAACCCCACCGCGGCCCAACTTCACCGCCCCGGCGATAACCGCTACCGCTACCGCTACCGCTGCCGGTCGTCGACCTGGCTGACCGCTTCACCATGATCAGCAAGGCGGATCCTGTCCCCGACCGTGCTCGAACCATCAATCGGTATATCTCACCCTATTTCGGGTTGGGCGCTGCACACGATGCGACTTGTGGAACTCCGGTCCCGGCGGGCAGAAGCTCAACAAGATCGCCGCAGGGGGGCGGAGTCACGCCGACAGGTGCCACCAGCGGTGCGGGCCGAGAAGCCGCCGCCGGGTCACGCCGAGAAGCCGCCAACAGGGCCACGCCGAGAAGCCGCCAACAGGGCCACGCCGAGAAGCCGCCAACAGGGCCACGCCGAGAAGCC
>NZ_BOMV01000004.1 GCF_016862375.1 Paractinoplanes rishiriensis
GCCGAGAAGCCGCCAACAGGGCCACGCCGAGAAGCCGCCAACAGGGCCACGCCGAGAAGCCGCCAACAGGGCCACGCCGAGAAGCCGCCAGCTGGACTGCCCCGACAAGAACCGCCAGCCGGGCCGCCCCGACAAGACCCGCCTGCTGAACTGCCCGACAAGAACCGCCAGCCGGGCCGCCCCGACAAAAACCGCCTGCTGAACTGCCCGACAAGAACCGCCAGCCGGGCCTCGCCGAGAAGAACCGCCAGTGCGGCCACACACCGCGATCTTGTCGAACTCCCTTGCCCGGGGGAACTGTCGGGTGAACCGGAGATCGACAAGGTCCACCCCTCGTCGGGCGTTATGGCGGGGTTGAGGCTTTCATCCGGCCGAGTGGGGCGACCTAATGAGATGACTGTCCACTTCTCCAGACCGCGGCCACGGTGGGGAAAGCGGTCCCACGATGCGCTGCCCGATGCCCGCCGCGGACGTGGCACCGGCATGCGATGCGCGGCCGCGGACCTCGTTCTACCTGTGGCGCTGATGTCCGCTGGCGAGGGGTGTGGCCGGCGACAGGGTGCCAGCCGCCGGCCACATGCTTGGAGAGCGCTCTCCAAGTAAGACTTCACCGTGCGCTCCTGACGTGGCACCTGTCAAGGACGGGTGGCTAATAGACCGAATTGTCGAGGGTGAGTGGGCAGGCAGCCGGCGTTGGTATTGACATGGTTGAAAGCTCGGCGTAACACTTCGCGCACTGACGGAGAGCGCTTTCCCCCCGCTCTGGTCGCTCTACTCCCCGGGAGTTGCCGTGAATCCGCTCATTGCTCCGCCCCGCCTGTCGTGGCGGCACCTCATTCCCCTCGTTGTCGCGGCTCTGATCTGTGCCTACCTGGCGGTCGTTCAGGGCGGGGCGCAGGCGGCCGAAACGCTGCTGTCCCAGGGCACACCGACCACCGCCTCGTCGCAGGAAGGGGTGGACGTCGCCCCGGCCAACGCCACCGACGGCAACGCGGCGACGCGCTGGTCGAGCCAGTTCGGTGATCCGCAGTGGATCCGGGTCGACCTCGGCGTCACCGCGACCATCAGCTCGGTCGTCCTGGCCTGGGAAGGGGCGTACGGCCGCGCGTACCAGATCCAGACCTCGACCGACGGCACCACCTGGACCACCGCCCACCAGACCAGCACCGGTGCCGGCGGCACCGAGACACTCACACTTAGTGGGACCGGACGCTACGTGCGCATGTACGGCACGGCGCGTGGCAGCGGCTACGGCTACTCACTGTTCGAGTTCAAGGTGTACGGGTCGACCTCGGCGCCGGCCGCCTGTGGCACCACCAACGTGGCACAGGGACGGCCCGCCACCGCTTCGTCGCAGGAGGGCGCGGACGTGGCGCCGGGCAACGCGGTCGACGGCAACGCACAGACCCGCTGGTCGAGCGAGTTCAGCGACCCGCAGTGGATCGGCGTCGACCTCGGCAGCAATCAGACGATCTGCCAGGTCGTGCTCGTCTGGGAAGGTGCCTACGGCCGCGCGTACCAGATCCAGACCTCGACCGACGGCACCACCTGGACCACCGCCCACCAGACCAGCACCGGTGCCGGCGGCACCGAGACACTCACACTTAGTGGGACTGGACGCTACGTGCGCATGTACGGCACGGTCCGTGGCAGCAGCTACGGCTACTCCCTGTTCGAGTTCCGGATCTTCACAGCCGGCACGACGACACCCACCACGCCGCCGACCAGCCCACCGACCACTCCGCCGACTGGGCAGCCCGGCTTTACCACGGTCTGGCAGGACAATTTCGACGGACCGGCCAATTCCTCGCCGAACGCGACCGACTGGCTGATGCGGACCGGCACCAGCTATCCGGGCGGCGCCGCCAACTGGGGCACCGGTGAGGTCGAGACCGCCTCGGCGAGCACCGCGAACGTCCACCTCGACGGCGCCGGCAAGCTCAACATCCGGGCACTGCGCGACGGTGACGGCAACTGGACCTCGGGCCGGCTCGAGACACAGCGCGCTGACTTCGAACCGCTACCGGGGACCCTCACCCGCTTCGCGGCCGTACTCAAACAGCCCTCGGTCGCCAACGCGCTCGGTTACTGGCCCGCCTTCCGCGCTACCGGTGCGGGCTTCCGCGGCAACTACACGAACTGGCCGGGCATCGGCGAGACCGACATCATGACCGACGTCAACGGGCGCGATCAACTGGCGCAGACGCTGCACTGCGGCACCGCGCCGGACGGGCCGTGCGCCGAGTACAACGGTCGCTCTTCGGGGTTGGCGAGCTGCACCGGCTGCCAGTCCGGTTACCACGAGTACGCGCAGGTGATCGACCGGACGAAGACCGACGAGGAGATCCGGTTCTATCTGGACGGCCGGCAGACCTGGGTGGTGCGCCAGTCGCAGGTCGGCGTCTCGGCCTGGCGGGCGGCCGTGCACCACGGCTTCTTCCTGCGGCTCGACCTGGCCATCGGCGGTTCGCTGCCGAACGCGATCGCCGGCCGCACCACCCCGGCAGCGGAGACGACCCCGGGCGGCATCCTCAGCGTCGACTCGGTCACGGTGTCCCGGGCGAACGGCACCACCCCGGCCGCGATGACTGATCCGGCCACCCCGGGTGGACCGAGCGTGGTGCGGGTCGCCGGCACGCAGGGCAACTGGCAGCTGCAGGTGAACGGCTCCCCGTACCAGATCAAGGGGTTGACCTACGGCCCGCCGCAGGCCGCCGCCGACGGATACATGCGGGACCTCCGCGCCATGGGCGTCAACACGATCCGTATCTGGGGCGTGGACGACGCTAACACTCCGGCACTGCTCAACCGGGCCGCGCAGCAGGGCATCAAGGTGATCGTCGGGCACTGGCTCAACCAGGGCGCCGACTATGTGAACGACACCGCGTACATGAACTCGGTGAAGGCCGAGATAGTGAACCGGGTCAATGCCCTGAAGAACCATGCGGGCGTGCTGATGTGGGATGTCGGCAACGAGGTCATCCTCACCATGCAGGATCACGGCCTCTCAGCCGCCGAGGTGGAGGCCCGCCGGGTCGGGTACGCGAAATTCGTGAACCAGGTCGCGCAGGCCATTCACGCGGCCGACCCGAACCACCCGGTCACGTCGACGGACGCCTATACCGGTGCGTGGCCGTACTACCGGCAGCACGCCCCCGATCTGGATCTGCTTGCGGTCAATTCGTACGGGGCGATCGGCAACGTCTACAACGACTGGGTGTCCGGCGGCTACCAGAAGCCGTACATCGTCACCGAGGGCGGCCCGGCTGGCGAATGGGAGGTGCCCAACGACGTGAACGGGGTGCCGACCGAGCCCACCGATCTGCAGAAGCGCGACGGTTACACGTACAACTGGAATGCGATCGCGGCGCACCCGGGCGTGGCGCTCGGCGCCACCGAGTTCCACTACGGACTGGAGAACGACTTCGGCGGCATCTGGCTCAACACCTTCACCGGCGGCTGGCGGCGGCACGGCTACTACTCGCTGGCGAAGGCGTACACCGGCCAGAATCCGGCGAACACTCCCCCGGAAATCACCGCCATGTCGGTGTCCCAGCAGACCGCGGTGCCGGCCGGCGGCACGTTCACGGTCAATGCCAGCGCCACCGATCCGCAGGGCGACCTGATCCGCTACAACCTGATGTATTCGGACAAGTACCTCAGCGGCGGCACCGGGCTCACGAACGTGACGTTCACCGACAACGGGAACGGCTCGTTCACCGCGCGGGCCCCGGAACGGCTCGGCGTCTGGAAGGTGTACGTCTATGCCTTCGACGGGCACGGCAACGTCGGCATCGAACAGAAGTCGATCCGGGTCGTGCCGCCGACGGTAGGCGGAACGAATCTGAGCCGCGGAAAGCCGGCCACCGCGTCCACCCATCAGCCGACCGGCACGAACGGCCCGCAATTGCCGTCGTACGCCACCGACGGCGACTACGGCACACGATGGGCGAGCGAATGGGTCGACACCGCCTGGATTCAGGTCGACCTCGGTTCGGTGCAATCGTTCAACCACGTGCAACTGGCGTGGGAGGCGGCGTACGCCACCGGGTACCAGATCCAGACCTCCACGGACGGCTCGAACTGGACCACGATCCATGCGACCAGCAGTGGTGACGGTGGTTTCGACGCCCTGAACGTCTCCGGCACGGGCCGCTATGTCCGGATGTCCGGGCAGGCCAGGGCCACCGCGTACGGCTATTCGCTCTGGGAGTTCGGGGTTTACCGCATCTGAGCATCTCGGCCGGGCCGGGTGATACCCGGCCCGGCCCCGCCAGGAATAGGCTGCCTGTCATGGACAAGGTCATCCACTTCGAGGTGCCGTTCGACGACGGCGAGCGGGCCACCACGTTCTACCGCGAGGCGTTCGGCTGGGATCTCGACTCGATGCCGAACTACCAGTACACGATGGTCAAGACCACGCCCACGAACGACGAGGGCGCGCCGGCCGAACCGGGCGGCATCAACGGCGGCATGCTGCACCGCCACGGACCGATCACGGCACCGGTCATCACGGTCGGGGTCGACGATCTGGACGACGCGCTGGCCCGGGTGGAAAAGCTCGGCGGCAAGGTGGCGATCGGCCGGCAACAGATCGGCACCGCCGGGTTCAGCGCCTATTTCCACGACACGGAAGGAAATCTGATCGGGCTCTGGCAGAAGGCCTGAATCCATTACTGTGCATTGATGCGCGTCATGGTCTGGAATGTCTGGGGCCGCTTCGGTGGCAACTGGCGGGAACGTGAGGAAAGCATCGCCGCCACGCTCGGGACGTACCGGCCGGACATACTCGGCCTGGTGGAGAGCTGGTGCGGCGAGGGCACCGACCAGCCGCGCCGTCTGGCGGCCGCCCGCGACCTGCACGCGGCCTGGGCGCCGCTGTCCCTGCCCTCGGTCGAATACCCGGACCATCCCGGCATCGCGATCGGCCTGGGCCTGGTCAGCCGCTGGCCGATCCTGGCCGCCGAACGCCACGAACTGCCGCACGAGCAGCGCGGCGGTTCGACGCCGTACGCCCTGCTCGCCACCATCGACCATCCGCGCGGCCCGCTGCACGTGATCGTGGCCGGCACCGAGTGGGAGGCCCGGTACGCCGCCGACCACCGGGCGCAGTGCCGCAGCCTGGCCGCGCTCGCCGCCGACCAGCGGCTGGACGGCCCGCTGCCGGTGCTGCTGCTGGCCGACCTGAACGCCGGCCCCGGCCAGGAGGAGCTGACGCCGCTGCTGGACACCATGGTCGACACCTGGTCCGAGGCGGGCGCCGACCCGGCCGCGGTCACCCTCGACTCGGCGCTGCCGTACGCGCCGCGGGACGCCGTGAAGCAACTGGACCGCCGGATCGATCATGTCCTGGCCCGCGCCGGGCGGCCCGGATCGGCCGTCGCGGTGTCCGGCGCGTTCCTCGCCGGCGACCGCCCGATCGAGGGCGTCTATCCCTCGGATCACTATGCGGTCGGCGTTGACATGGAACCCTGAAAATATTTACCAGGTACGTTTCATAGATCGCTCTTCATCAATATCGAATTTGTTGACACAGACTCGCGAAAACGTAAGACTCGCCAACGTGAAAGCCGTTGCCCGGGTCCTTCTCGCCAGCCTCCTGGCCCTGGCCGGTTGCTCGCTGCTGCAGCCCGATCCACCGGCTCCGACCCCCAGCCCGGTCATCCAGTTCGGCGGCACCGACCGCGCCTGGATCGAGATCAACATCGCGATGGACGAGTCGCTGCTCCCCCTGCTCGAACTCGTGCCGTCCCGCAGCGGCAGCCCCGACGTGCAGGCCGTGGCGCTCCAGGTGCAGGCGTTCACCGAGGCCGAACTGTCCGCGCTGCGCGAGTTGCACGCGCAAGCCGGACTGCCCCGGGTCAACCCGCACAAGAGCATGCCGATGCCCGGAATGGTGACTCCCGATCAGGTGAGCAAGGCTGCCAAGGCGACCGGCGAGGAGTTCGACACCCTGGTGTTGCGGGCGCTCGAGGAGCATTTGACGCAGAGCCGTCAACTAGCCGGCAGCGAAGAGAATTCGGGCGCCGAACCACAGACCCGAGCTTTGGCACTGCAGGTGATCCGGACCCGGGATGCGGCGCTCGCGACCATTAAGGAAGCCGCCTGACCGCATCAGCGGCCAGGCGGCGTACGGCTTAAGGCAGTTCGTAGTTTTCGTTGAGAGCGGCGCCGCGGTCCGGCTTGTAGAGGTCGAATCCGCGCGGATCACACTGAAGCCCGCCGTTGATGCAGTGCGTAACGAGCGCCGCGAGGGTGGGCGCATGCCACGCGTTGAACACGTCGTAATGGAACGAATATCCGCGACCGGACGAGAAACGCACGGCCGACATATTCCCGCTGACCGGCCACGCCATCTTGAACTCGATCATCGGCACGGCTACCGGGTGTGACATCGGGCAGACCCCGAGGACCGGGTACGCCATGTGGCTCTTGTGGTCCGGCGTGTCCAGGTAGCGGCCGTCCCAGCAGCTGGCCGCCTGATACCGGAGGTTGAGCTGGGTGCCGGCCGGGCAGTTCGCCGGGACGTCCCAGTTGAACGCGCTGTCACCGCACTCGAAGCCCTCGACCGCACCCGGGTTGTTCCGGAACTCGTCGAGCGTGGCGGACGGGCTGCCCACTACGTAACGCAATCCCGGCGGGAACGGGCGCACGCTCCGGTAGTCGATGACGCCTGACTTGTAGTAGATGACCTGACGCCCGACGGGTTGGACCGCAGTGTCGGCGTTGAGCAGCGTCGGCATCCAGTAACCGGTCTTGTCACCCGGCGTGATGCAGGAGGTGCTACCCGCCTGGAGGCTGGCCAGGGTGGTCGACGCGTTCGTGGTGGTGTTGCCCATGAACGTGTGGGAATGCGAGGCGCCCGGCAGGTTCGGGAACACGATCGGGTCGTCGTTGACGTTGCCTCGGCTGACGTAGCAGTTCGCCTGGAACTCGTGGTGCGTCGACGGCGGGTTCTGCGCCGGCGGCGTCTGGGTCGACGGGACCACGCCGGTCACGGGCGGATTTGCGGGGATGTAACCGCTTTGGGCCGGCGGGTTCGTGTAGGTGCCGTACACGTTGAACTCATACAGCGAGTAGCCGTAGCCGGTCGCGCGCGCCGTACCGTACATCCTGATATATCGCCCGACGCCGCTTAAGCCGATCGTCTCGGTGCCTCCGGCACCATTGCTCTTGCTGTGGATCGTGGTCCAGGAGCTGCCGTCCGCCGAGGTCTGGATTTGGTACGCGCGTGCGTACGCCGCCTCCCAGATCAGCTGTACGGACGAGACAGTCGCCGTGGCGCCGAGGTCGACCCGCAGCCATTGCGGATCGGCCCAGGCACTCCCCCACCGCGTGCCGGTGTTCCCGTCAACGGCCGCCGCCGCCGGCGCACCGCCGTTCTCGCTGGTAGATGCCAGTGCCGGTTTACCTTGCGAGAGCAGAGTGTCGGCCGCATGAGCCGCCGCCACACCAACGAGCACCAGCCCAGCGGTCACAAGGGTGGCGGCAACCGGCGCAACAACCCGCCGAAGTCGTGTTTGCCTGGATGTCATGGGTTCTCCACGGGGATAGACGAGGCCGCCCCAACGCGGGGTCGCCGAGGCAGACTTGGAGAGCGCTTTCCGAAGTCTTACGCCCGACCCAGACCGCCGTCAATGCCACCGGGTTCCGGAACCAGAAGACGCCCTGAAACCCGGCGCGCCCGCACCGATCCGGCCCACCGGCTGCCCCAGCCGCGACCCGACCACTGCCCCGGCGGCAAACCCTTCGCCCCCGCCGGCGCTCGACATGCCTTGGGCCGCCGGGCCCAGATCTTGGCGACCTACGGTCATCCCTGAACTAATCCTGAACAGCAGATCAACAACATCACGTCGCGCACGCGCACAGCAGGCGACATTTGCGGCGAAAGGCCTGGACGAGCACCAGCAGGCGACGATTGTGGCGAAAGGCCTGAACGAGCACCAGCAGGCGACATTGTGGCAAAGCCTGCACTAGCGCCATACCGGGACCTGATGAGACCGCACCATGAAGACGGTGGCGCGCCACCCAAGCTCGCAGCAAGCACGCCCCAACCCGCACGCGATCAGACCGGCAGCCGCCACCAACAGACCTTGACCCGCACACCACCGCATCCGGTGGTCAGGCCACCAAGATCGGGCCCCAGACGCCAAGGCGTGCCCCGCAGCCGGGCGTGAAGCATGAGACAAAGGAGGGCGGAGAGCGCTCTCCACCTGTGCTATAAAGCCTCATGCAACGTGGGCGCGTGGGTGAGCGGCTGCCGACGCTTGAGGATGTGGCTCGGGTGGCGGGGGTTTCGCGGGCTACGGTTTCGCGGGTTATCAATGGGATTCGGAATGTTGATCCGCAGTTGCACGAAGTTGTGTGGAACGCGGTGGGGCAGACGGGGTATGTGCCGAATCGGATGGCTCGGTCGCTGGTCACGCGGCGGACCGGGACGGTGGCGCTGATCGTGTCGGACTCCGAGTCGCATGATGATGATCCGTTCATGAGCCGGTTTTTTGCCGATCCCTACTTCGGGCGGGTGGTCGGCGGGCTGATGAGCGTGTTACGGCGGTCGGGGGTTCAGCTCGCGTTGCAGATCGTGGGGACCGAGGACGGCCGGCGGCGGCTCGTGGGTGACCTGCGGAACGGGCAGGCGGACGGGGTGGTGGTGCTGTCGCTGCCGGCGGTTGATCCGTTGCCGGGGATGCTCGTGGACGGTGGGGTGCCGGCGGTCATGATCGGGCGACCGGGGGACGCGGTGCCGGTGGACTACGTGGATCTCGCCAACGAGACAGGGGCATCGCTGGCGGCGGAGCACCTGCTGGGGCGGGGGTGCCAGCAGATCGGGATGATCTCGGGGCCGGCGGAGGTGCCGGCCAGTTCGGATCGGATCTCCGGTTTTCGGCGGACCATGGCGCGGCACGGGCACGGGTGGGTGCCGATGGCGGCGGGAAACTTCACTCAGGACAGCGGCGAAAGTGCCATGCGCACGCTGCTCGCCGGGCACCCCGATCTGGACGGGGTGTTCGTGGCGAACGATCTGATGGCGCTCGGTGCGCTGCTGGCCCTGCGGGATGCGGGACGCGCGGTGCCGGACGACGTGGCGATCGTGGGATTCGACGACAGCAGCGCCGCGGTGGCGGCCACGCCGGCGCTGACCACGGTCCGGCACCCGCTCGAAGACATGGCCGCCGAGGCGGCGCGGCTGCTGCTCGCCCGCATCGACGACCCGGCAATGCGCGTCTCGTCGGTGATCTACGAGCCGGCCCTGGTGCCGCGACAGTCCGCCTGACTGATCAGGGGCTCGCCGCCAGAAACGCGACAGTCCGCCTGACAGAGCAGGGGCTCGCCGCCAGAAACGCGACAGTCCGCCTGACAGATCAGGGGCTCGCCGCCAGAAAGAGGAACACCCCCAGCAGGGCCAAATGGACGCCGCCCTGCAGCACATTGGCCCGCCCAGGCACCACCGTCAGCGTGCCCACCACGACCGTAAGCAGCAGCAACACCATCTGCGTACCACCGAGGCCGAGCAGCAGCGGTCCGGGCAGCCAGATCATCGCGATCGCAATCGCCGGGATGGTCAGGCCGATGCTCGCCATGGCCGAACCCAGCGCCAGGTTGAGGCTCGTCTGGATGCGGTCGCGGGCAGCTGCGCGTACGGCCGCAATGGTCTCCGGCGCCAGGACCAGCATGGCGATCACCACACCGACCACCGCGTGCGGCAGCCCGGCGCCGTCGACCGCTGCCTCGATCGCCGGGGACACGCCCTTGGCCAGACCGACCACGCCGATCAGCGCGACCAGCAGCAGGCCCAGGCTGATCATCGCGGCCCGGGTGGACGGCGGGTCGAGGTGCTCCTCGGTGTCGATGACCTTGCCGGAGGTGGTGATCGGCAGGAAGTAGTCGCGGTGGCGGCGGGTCTGCACGGTTACGAACAGCAGGTACAGGCCCAGCGAGGCGACCGCGGCGAAGCCCAGTTGGGCCGGCGAGAACTCCGGACCCGAGCGGCTCGTGGTGAAGCTGGGCAGCACCAGGCTCAGCGTGGCGATCATGGTGACGGTCGCGAACGCGCCGCCGGTGCCCTCGGAGTTGAACACCGCCACCCGCCGGCGCATGGCCCCGACCAGCAGCGACAGCCCGAGCAGGCCGTTACAGGTGATCATGACAGCGGCGAAGACGGTGTCCCGGGCCAGCGACTGGGTCTTGGTGCCGCCGCTGATCATCAGGGTGACGATGAGGGCCACCTCGATGATCGTGACGGCCACCGCGAGGACCAGCGAGCCGAACGGTTCACCGACCTTGTGCGCGACCACCTCGGCGTGGTGCACGGCGGCCAGGACCGCGATGCAGAGCAGCCCCGCCACGATCACGACGAGCGCGGACGGCAGGTCCCGTCCCCAGGTGAGGATCAGCGCGACTACGGCCACGATCGGCGCGTACGCGGTCCATTGATTGAGAAAATTACGAATCTTGGCCCCCTCTGCCAACTATCGGCTACCCGCGGTCGCGCGGATGCAACGTCACCAGAATCAGTGCGTCCAGCAGCCGGTGCCAGTCCGGCTCGGTGAGCTCGCGCCCGGTGATCGCGGCCAGGCCGGCCAGCACGTCGAGCACGCGCGCGGCCAGCGTCGCCGGGTCGGCGCCGTTCGCCTCGGCGATCAGCGCGATGTCCCGGCGGAACCGGGTGCTGCGGCCCAGCCGTACCAGGGTCGCGGGCACCGGGGTGCGCACCTCAGCACTGGCCCCGGTCACGAACTCGACCCGGGCCTGGACGCCCAGCGCGTTCGCGATCCGGTTCAGCGCGTCCAGCGTCGGGTTGCCCCGGCCGTTCTCCAGGTTTGCCACGTACGGCACCGACAGGCCGGCCTCGGTGGCGACGGCAGCGACGGTGCGGCCCCGGGCGGCGCGCAACGACCGCAGCCGCTGACCGATTTCGTGTTCCATCTTGTCAGAATACTACCTCATACAATTATTCTCCTGGGATGGGCACCGACTTCTGGCTGCTCTGGTCCGGGCGCCTGGTCAGCCAGCTCGGCGTGTGGCTGCTGGTCGTCGCCGTGCCGGCGCATGTGTTCGTCCTGACCGGGTCGGTGGCCGCGACCGGGCTCACCCTGACCGCGCAGTTCGTGCCGCCGTTGCTGCTCGGCCCGGTCGCCGGGGTCTGCGCCGACCGCTGGGACCGCCGGGTGGTCATGGTCGGCGCGCACGTCGGCCGGGCCGGCGCGGTCGCGTTGCTGCTGCTGGTGCGCGAGCCCGGCGACATCTGGCTGGTCTACCTCGCGCTGCTCGCGGAGAGCATCGGGACGACGGTCTTCCGGCCGGCCGCGCAGGCGCACACCCCCGCCCTGGTCGGCGTCGGGAAGCGACTGACCAGCGCTAACGCGCTCAATGGCCTGGCCGATGGGATGGTCCGGCTGGTCGGGGCGCCGCTCGGAGGTCTGCTGTACGCGGCGGCGGGCCTGACGCTCGTGGCCTGGCTCAACATCGGGGCGTATCTGCTGGCGACGGTCGCGGTCGGGCTGACCCGGCGCTCGTCGGGCGCCGGTCGTCGCGCGTCGCTGCGGTCCGGGCTGGTGGCCCTGCGCTCGCTACCGCTCGCCAGGACGTTGATGCTGGTCAATGGGTTGTTCCTGGGCGCGAATGCCGGGCTCAGTGCGCTTTTGGTGCCGTACGGGATCAGCGTGCTCGGCGGCAGCCGGCAGACCGGGGTGGTGATGTCGGCGCTCGGGGTCGGGTTCCTGCTGGGGGCGCCGTTGGTTCGGCTGCTGGTCGACCGGGTCGCGGCCGGCCGGCTTCTCGGCGGAGCTTTGACGGGTACGGCGGTGGGCTACGCGCTGCTGTTCTCGGCCGGGACGCTGGCGGCCGCCGTGCCCGCGGCCGTGGTGATCGGCGTGGCCGGATCCACCGCGTTGGGTACGGCGAACACGACACTCCAGCGGACGGCGCCCAACGAGGTCCTGGGCCGGGTCAGCGCGGCGCTGCTGAGCGCGGAGGCGCTGGCGACGCTGGTGGGCGCGGCGGCCGGACCGGCTTTGGCCGCACAGCTGTCGATGACCGGGAGCGCGGTGGTGGCCGCCGGGATCACGGTGATCAGCGGTGGCGTCGCGCTCCGCCGGCTGCCCTCAGCGGCCTAACCCCGCCTCCCGGGCCCGCACGATCGCCTCGGCACGGTCGGCCACCTGGAGCTTGGCGAAGACGTTGGAGACGTTGTTGCGGACTGTCTTGGGCGACAGATAGAGGGTTGCCGCGATCTGCGCGTTCGAGCGGCCCGCGGCCAGCAGCTCGAGTATCTCCCGCTCGCGGGTGGTGAGCTGGGGGAACGCGTCGGTCGGCGCGGGCGGCCCGGCAGCGAAGAACTCGGCGATCCGCAGGGCCAGGGTGGCGCCGAACACGGCACCGCCGGCCGCGACCGTGGTGATGGCCCGGACGATCTCCTCCTGCTCGGCGCCCTTCACCAGATAGCCCCGGGCGCCGGCCCGGACCGCGGCGAACACGGTGCCGTCGTCCTCGGACATGGTCAGCACCAGGATGCCGACGCCGGGGGCCTCGGTGGCCAGCCGGCGGGTCGCCTCGACGCCGTTGAGCCGGGGCATCTGCACGTCCATCACCACCACGTCGGGCTGCAGGCGGGTGGCGGCCTCGACCGCCTCGACGCCGTCGGCCGCGGTGCCGACCACGTCGATGCCTTCGACCGAGGCGAGCAGCACGGCCAGGCCGTCCCGGAAGATCGGGTGGTCGTCGGCCACCAGCACGCGGATCACACCAGCACCCCCATCGGCAGTTCGGCGCGGACGACCGTCCCACGGCCGTCCGGGCACTCTATCCGGAAGTTCCCGCCCAGCTCAGCGGCCCGTTCCCGGAGCGAGACGAGGCCGACCCCGCTGGGCGTGCCGGCCGGGATGCCCACCCCGTCGTCGGTCACCTCGACCACGAGCGCACCGTCCTCGATCACCAGGCGCACCCGGCAGCTGGTCGCCCGCGCGTGCCGGGCCACGTTGGTCAGCGCCTCGGACGCGATCCGGTAGGCCGCCACCTCGACCGCGGCCGGCAACCCGTCGAGCCCCTCGGCGTCGTCGACCGTCACGGTCAGCCCCGGCGCCCGCAGCCGCGCGGCCTGCTGGCGGACCGCGCCGAGCAGGCCCACGTCGTCGAGTGCGGGCGGCCGCAGGTCGTGCACGAGCCGCCGCACGTCGGCGACCGCCGCGGTGACGTCCTCGCGGGCCTGCTTGAGCAGCTTGTCCGCCTCGGCGGGCTGGCGAGCGGCCATGTTGCGGGCGGCGTCGATCCGCAGGCCGACCCCGCCGAGGGTGGGGCCGAGACCGTCGTGCAGGTCGCGCCGCAGCCGCCGGCGCTCCTCCTCGCGGGCCGCGACTATCTGCTCCCGGCTGCGCTGCAACTCCTGCGCGAGGTGGGCCGCGCGGGCCGCGACGGCCGCCTGCCGGACCATGTCGCCGAGGAGCCGCTCGTCCTGGGCGGAGAGCGCGGCACGCGGGCCGTCGGCGGGCAGCACCACCCGGCCGACCGTCTCGCCGCGGTAGCTGATCGGCAACGCCTCGGTCGGCCCGGACGGTTCACCGTACGCGGCCACCACCCGCTCGCCGCCGGGCCGGTCCACCTCGACGGCCACGTACGGCGACCGGAACGCCCGCGCCACCGCCTCGGCCACCGCCTGCAGCTCGCCGGACGCCGTCGACGACTGCTCCAGCCGCTCGGCCAGCCCGGCCACCACCCGGTAGGGGTCGTCGCGCAGGCCCAGCACGAACCGCCGGATCGCCAGCCAGAGCCGGTGCCGCAGCGGTCCGTAGCCGAGCATCACGATCAGCATCGCCACCACGGCCGCGTCCTGCTCGGGCATCCGGCGGCCGAGGAAGGCGCCGGTCAGGCTCAGCACCAGGGCGTCCACCAGCAGGACGGTGATCGCCATGGCACCGTAGAGCACGGTGCCGCCGAGCAGGCGGTCCACGTCGAGCAGCCGGGGCCGCACCAGGGCCACCACGATCGCCGCCCCGGTGAGCCCGACCGCCGGGCCCAGCGCGATGTCCGAGATCGACGGCACCACCAGCGCCGAACCCATCACCAGCAGGTCGACCACCGCGGCCCAGAGCAGCCAGCGCATCCGCAGCCGGTCGTCGCCGAGCGCGCCGCGGTACCGCCGGACCACCACCAGGAACGGCACGATCATGCCGAGCGGCAGCGTCAGCCAGGCCGTCCCGAGCAGCGCCTCCCACCAGCCGGCCGGCAGCGGGAAGGAGGCCGGGTCGAGGTCGAGGCCCTCGAACGCGGCCGGCATCGGGGTGCCGGCCCGCGCCTGCGCGATCGCGGACGGCACGAAGAGCACCACGGCCGGCAGCAGGCCGGTGAGGGCGAGGCTGGCCCGGCCGGCGATCCGCCAGCGCCCGCCGGGAAAGCGTCCGGACGGATAGATGAGCAGCAGCAGCGGCAACCAGAGCAGCAGCGACGCGCCGAGCCGCTGATAGATCCAGAAGGCGAACGACGCGCCGGGCCGGTCGGTGTACGTCGCGTAGGCCAGCCAGCTCGCCGCGGCGCCGTCCAGGCACCAGTGCAGCCCGGACAGGCAGAGCACCCACGCGACCGGGTGCCCGGGCAGCCGCCGCATCAGCAGCGCGCCGGGGATGACCAGCCCGAGGCCGGGGATGCCGGCGGTCCAGGCCATGTCGGTCTCGGTCGCCGCCCGGTGCTCGCCCGGGACCTGCAGATCGACTACGGAAGCGGCCACGATCAGCGCCGCGGAGATGGTCAGCACGCCGGCCGCGACGGTCGTTGCCCTCTTCACGCCGACATCGTCGCAGGCAGGGCGTCCCGTGGTCAGCGGGCTGATGTCCCGGGTCACCCGGGACATCGCGATTGAACGTGCACCGCGGGGGCACGATGGAGAAATGGCTTACGTGAATCCGTCGGGGGAATTCAGCCGGGACCAGCGCTACATCGCCACCCGGATCACCGCGGACGGCCGGGACGGCTATCCGGTGGAGCCCGGCCGCTACCGGCTGGTGGTGAGCCGGGCGTGCCCGTGGGCCAATCGGGCGATCATCGTGCGGCGCCTGCTCGGCCTCGAGGACGCGCTGTCGATGGGCGTCGCGGGCCCGACCCACGACGAGCGCAGCTGGTCGTTCGACCTGGACCCGGACGGCCGGGACCCGGTACTCGGCATCGAGCGGCTCCAGCAGGCCTACTTCGCCCGGTTCCCGGACTACGACAAGGGCATCACGGTGCCGGCGATCGTGGACGTGCCGACCGGCCGGGTGGTCACCAACGACTTCGCGCAGATCACGCTCGACCTGTCGCTGGAGTGGGCGAAACACCACCGGCCGGGCGCGCCGGAGCTGTACCCGGCCGCGCTGCGGGACGAGATCGACCGGGTCAACAAGCACGTCTTCGCCGACGTGAACAACGGCGTCTACCGGGCCGGCTTCGCCGGCTCCCAGGAGGCGTACGAGAAGGCGTACCACCGGCTGTTCGACCGGCTGGACCAGCTCTCGGCGCACCTCGCCGGGCACCGCTACCTGGTCGGCGACACGATCACCGAGGCGGACGTGCGGCTGTTCACCACGCTGGTCCGCTTCGACGCGGTCTACCACGGCCACTTCAAGTGCAATCGGGCCAAGTTGAGCGAGATGCCGGTGCTCTGGGCGTACGCCAAAGATCTTTTCCAGACGCCGGGTTTCGGCGACACCATCGACTTCGCCGACATCAAACGGCACTACTACGAGGTGCACCGGGAGATCAACCCGACCGGGATCGTGCCGGCCGGGCCGGATTTCAGCACCTGGCTCGGCGAGCACGGGCGCGATCGGCTGGGTGGCCGGCCGTTCGGCGACGGCACGCCGCCGCCACCGCCCCGGCCGGGCGAGGAGGTGCCGGCCGGGCACGGGGCGACCGGCTGAGACCGCCGCTCAGCCGGCACCGAGCGGGTTGCCGGGCGGCGGGCTCAGCGCCTCCCGCAGCAGTTCGTCGAGCCGGCTGAGCTGCGCCTCGGACAGGTGGGCGAGCATCCGCTGCTGCTCGCTCAGCCCGACCGCGACCGCCCGGTCGACGATGTCGAAGCCGGTGCCGGTGAGCCGGACCAGGACGCTGCGCCGGTCGGTCGGCGACGGGTGCCGCTCGATCAGGCCGGCCTTCTCCAGCCGGTCCAGACGCGCCGTCGTGCCGCCGGTGCTGAGCATCATCGACGCGGCCAGCGCACCCGGTGACAGCTCGTAGGGCGCGCCCGAACGCCGGAGCGTGGCCAGCACGTCGAACTCGGGGCGGCCCAGCCCGAAGGTGGCATACGTCCGTTCCATGTGATCGCCGGCCAGCCGGGAGAGGCGGAAGATCCGGCCGAACACGGCCATCGCCGTGGTCTCGAGGTCGGGCCGCTCCCGCGCCCACTGCTCGACGATCTGATCGACTCCGTCGTTGTGCGCCATCCCTCCATTGTCTCGATGGCGAGCTTCTTGACAACAAGAGACTCGCTGAGGTTTTATCTTGACGTCGAGATACTTTCCATCGAGGGAGTCCGCGATGCGCCCGCCGGTCCTGCTCGTCACCGCTCTCACCCCCGCGGTCTGGGGGACCACCTACGTCGTGACCACCGAGTTGCTGCCGCCGGGCCGCCCGCTGCTCGCCGGCGTGCTGCGCGCGCTGCCGGCCGGGCTGCTGCTGCTCGCGCTCACCCGCCGGCTGCCGCGCGGCGACTGGTGGTGGCGCTCGGCGGTGCTCGGCGGCCTCAACATCGGCGTCTTCTTCGCGCTGCTGTTCGTCAGCGCCTACCGGCTCCCCGGCGGCGTGGCCGCGGTGCTCGGCGCGGCCCAGCCGCTCCTGGTGGCCGGGCTGACCGTGCTGCTGCTGACCGAGCGGGTCGCGCTGCGCACCGTCCTGGCGGGGCTGGCCGGCGCGGCCGGGGTGGCCCTCGCCGTGCTCACCGCGGCCGCCCGGATGGACGCGCTCGGCCTGCTGGCCGGGCTGGCCGGCACCGCCTCGATGGCGCTCGGCCTGGTGCTCACCAAGCGGTGGGGCCGCCCGGATGTGCCGCTGCTGACCGCGACCGGCTGGCAGCTGGCCGCCGGTGGGCTGCTGCTGGTGCCGGTGACGCTGCTGGCCGAGGGCCTGCCGCCGGCGCTGACGGTGGGCAACCTGGCCGGGTACGCCTACCTGTCGGTGGTCGGCACCGCCCTGGCGTACTCGATCTGGTTCTGGGGTCTGGAGCGCCTGCCGGCCGCCCGGATCTCGCTGCTCGGGCTGCTCTCCCCGGTGGTCGCCACGGCGCTGGGCTGGGCCGTGCTCGGGCAGCGGCTGACTCCGGCGCAGGTGGCCGGCATGGTGCTGGCGTTCGGCGCGGTGGTGTGGGGCCAGCGCTCAGCGCAGGTCCGCGTTTTCCATGACGCGCCGCGGGAAGCCGACCCGCGCGACCCGCAGCATGGCCCGGCCCACCCGGTCGGTGGTGGTGACATGGCCGGGCGCGACCCGTTCGAGCAGCGGGATCAGCGGCGCCAGCACGGTGTAGCCGGCGTTGTACAGGCGGGTCTTCGACCGCACGCCGTGGGTGGGCTGGATGATGCCCGGCCGGAAGGCGTACCCGTTGGGCAGCAGCTCGAGGATCTCCCGCTCGGCTCGCGCCTTGACCCGCGCCCACATCTGCCGGCTGTTCGCGCCGGTGCCCGCCCCGCTGACGTAGATGAAGCAGACCTCCGGCCGGACCTCGGCAAACGTGCGCGCCGTGGCCATCGGGTAGTCGTACGTGACCGTCGTGTACCGGGCCTCGTCCATACCGACCGACGACACGCCCAGGCAGTAGAAGCAGGCGTCGCACCCGGCCAGCAGGTCGCGGATCGGCGCTAGGTCGGCGAAGTCGGTGAGGGCCACCTCGCGCAGCTTGGGGTGGGTGAGGCGGGTGGGCGTACGGCCGACGGCAAGCACCTGCTCGACGTCCTTGGCCAGCAGGCTCTCGCGCAGGACGCCCTGGCCGACCATGCCGGTCGCCCCGAAGATCGCAACTCTCATCCCTGCTCCCCCTCGGTCGGCCGGTCTCACCTTACTGACCACCGCTACGGAGGACCGAAAATGTCGTAGGGCACGTCTAGGGTTTGGCCCGTGCCCGTTGAGAAATGGTCCTCGGCTCAGGTCGAGACGCTCGCGCCGGACGCCCCCTCGGTCAGGGCCGCGCGCGGTCTCGCCGGGCCGGGGTCCTGGTCCGCCACCGGCATGCTCGACGAGGTCCTCTGGGGACTCTGCCGCAGCTATCAGGTGTGTGTCGACCTGTCCGGGCCCGCGTTCCGGTGCAACTGCCCGAGCCGCAAGGTCCCCTGCAAACACGCTCTCGGCCTGCTGCTGCTCTGGGCCGAGTCCGATGTGTCCGGCGCGCCGGCACCCGACTTCGCCCGCGAGTGGCAGGCGGCGCGGGCCGCCCGGGCCGCCGCCAAGGCCGCGCCGCGGGCCGCGTCCGCGCCCGATCCGGCGGCCGCGGCCAAACGGGCCGAGCAGCGCGCCGAGCGGGTGGCCGGCGGCATGGCCGAGCTGAGCCGCTGGCTCGACGACCAGGTCCGGCAGGGTCTGGCCGGGGCACAGCGAGCCGGGCACCAGCCGTTCGAGGCGATGGCCGCGCGCCTGGTCGATGCACAGGCACCGACCGCCGCCGGCGCGGTCCGCCGGCTCGGTGGCTTCGCCGGCATCGGGTCGCAGTGGGCCGATCGGCTGCTCGGCGAGCTGGCCCTCCTGCGGCTGCTGGTCACCGGCTACGACCGCCTGGCCGGCCTGCCGCCCGACCTGGCCGCCACGGTGCGCTCCCGGGTCGGCTTCCCGGTCGCCACCGACGACGTGCTCGCCGGCCCGCGGGTGGCCGACCGGTGGCAGGTGCTGGGCCAGATCGAGACCGACGACGGCGCGCTGACCACCCGGCGCACCTGGCTGCGCGGCTCGTCGACCGGCCGGTTCGCGCTCGTACTCGCGTTCGCCGCACCCGGGCAGCCGCTGATCGCCGATCTGGTGCCCGGCACCGAGTTCCGCGGCGAGCTGACCTTCTATCCGGGCGCCGCACCGCTGCGCGCCCTGGTCGCCGATCGGATCAGCGCGGCCGAGCCGTGCCGCGCACCGGACGGCGCCCTCCCGCTCGGCGAGGCGCTCGGCGGCTGGGCGGCCACGATCGCCGCCGAGCCGTGGCGCTACGACGCACCGGTCCTGCTCGCCGGGGTGACCCCCGACGGCGACGGCTGGCTGGTCGACGGCACCGGTGCGGCCTTGCCGCTGGCGCCCGGGCACCGCGAGCCCTGGTGGCTGCTCGCCGCGGCCGGCGCGACGCCCGCCACGGTGGCCGCCGAGTGGTCCCCGTCGGGCCTGCGTCCGCTGGCCGCCTGGGTCGACGGACTCTACGTGCCGGCCGCCCCGCCCCAGCCCGACCCGAGCGCACCGCGCCGGCCGGAGCTGCCACCCGACCTGCTCGCCGCCGCCCTGGTCGGCACCAACCGCCGCCCCTGGACCGGCGCCGGCACCCTGCTCGAGTCGGCGGCCGTCGCGCTGACCCGCCGGCGAGCCGGCGTGGCACCGGCCACCGGCCGCGCGCCGCTGTCCCCCGCTCCCGCCGAGACCACCCCGGCGCTGCCCGCCGCGGCCGGCGTCCGGCTGATCCGCATCCTCGGCGAGGGCGTGCCCGGCGGCGCCCAGCTGGCCCAGGAACTCCTCGCCCAGTGGCTGGCCGCAGCCGCCGACCGAGGCGGCCACGTGCCGCCGGTCGCCCTACCGGCCCTGCTCGACGCGGGCCGCCGCAACTCGATCATCCGTCCCGCGCTGGCCCGCGTCGCCGGCCGCCGTGGCTCCTGGCTGGCCGCCATGCGCCCCGATTGGCGCTGGCTGACCGACGAGGCGGGCGCCGTCCCCCTGCTGTTCGACGGCCCCGGCCCGAGCGCGCCGACCGGCCCGAGCGGGCCGCCCGGCTGGGTGACCGGCACGCTGGGCGAGCGGCTCGGCATCCTCACCGCGCTGCGGCGCGGCGACCCCGACGGCGCCCGGGAGCTGGTGACCGCCACGTGGCAGCAGGAGTCCTCGGAGGACCGCGCCCGGTTTGTGGCCGCCCTCGACACCGGGTTGAGCCTGGCCGACGACCCGTTCCTGGAGCAGGCGCTCGACGACCGGCGCCGCGAGGTGCGCGAGGCGGCGCTCGACCTGTTGCGCCGGCTTCCCGGGTCGGCGCTGCGGGCGCGGATGGCGGGGCGGGCCCGGGCCGCGGTTCGGGTTGAGGGCGGGCGGCTCGTGGTGACGCCGCCCGAGGATCTCGACCCCGGCATGCGGCGGGACGGGGTCGCCGCCACGCCGGCCCGGGGTCTCGGGGTGAGTGCCTGGCTGCTCGAGGAGATCGTCGCCGGCGCGCCGCTGGACACCTGGTCCGCGCCGGCCACCATGCTGCGGCTCGCGAGCGGCCACGACTGGGAGGCGGCGCTGCTGCACGGCTGGGCCAGGGCCGCGGTGGCACAGACCGACCCGGGCTGGGCCACGGCGCTGCTCGGCGCGGCGTCCGGCGCCCTGCGCGAGTCGGTCCGCTGGGATCTGCACCTCGTTCTCCCGCCGGACGAGCTGGGCCGGCTGGCCGCCGACGCGCTGCGCCGCGAGGACGGCATGGCGCACCGGCTGCTCTCCATTCATCCCGGCCGCTGGCCCGACGAGCTGTCGGTGGCCGTGCTCGAGACCATCGCGCACCGGGCCCGCACCGACCGGCACAGCTGGCAGCTCGGTGAACTCTGCCGGGCCGCCGCGCTGGCGATGCCGCCGGCGTACGAGACCTGGGTTTCCCGCCTTGCCCTGCAGCTCGATCAGGAGCCGGCAGACCAGTCGCGGGTGCGGCCGGTGGCCGACCTCGCCCGCACGCTCACCTTCCGCCACGAGATGTTTCAGGAGTTCGAGTGACCGCTCTGCGCCCGCACGCCGAGGACCAGTACGCCGAGGAACTGGCCGTGCTCGCCGCGGCCGACGACCGGCCCCGGCCACCCGGCTGGCGGCTCTCCCCGCAGGCCGTGGTGACCTACCTGCTGGGCGGCGGCGCCAAGATCAGCCCGAAGTACGTGGGTCCGCGCCGGCTCGTCGAGGTCGCGGTCGCCACCCTGGTCACCGATCGGGCGCTGCTCCTGCTCGGCGTGCCGGGCACGGCCAAGACCTGGGTGTCCGAGCACCTCGCGGCCGCCATCTCGGGCGACTCGACCCTGCTCGTGCAGGGCACGGCGGGCACGGCCGAGGAGGCGATCCGGTACGGGTGGAACTACGCACGCCTGCTCGCCGAGGGGCCGACCGACGCGGCGCTGGTGCCCAGCCCGATCATGCGGGCCATGCAGACCGGCACGATCGCCCGGCTCGAGGAGCTCACCCGGGTGCCGTCCGACGTGCAGGACGCGCTGATCACCATCCTGTCCGAGAAGACGCTGCCGGTGCCCGAGCTCAACACCGAGGTGCAGGCGCAGCGCGGGTTCAACCTGATCGCCACGGCCAACGACCGCGACCGCGGGGTCAACGAGCTGTCCAGCGCGCTGCGGCGCCGCTTCAACACGGTGGTGCTGCCGGTGCCGGCTTCGGCCGACGACGAGGTCGAGATCGTCGCCCGCCGGGTCGCCCAGCTCGGCCGGTCGCTCGACCTGCCCGAGGTGCCGACCGCGCTCGAGGAGATCCGCCGGGTGGTGACCGTTTTCCGGGAGCTGCGCACCGGCCTCACCGAGGACGGCCGCACCAAGCTCAAGTCGCCGACCGGCACGCTCTCCACGGCCGAGGCCATCTCGGTGATCACGAACGGGATGGCGCTGGCCGCCCACTTCGGCGACGGCACCCTGCACGCCGGTGACGTGGCCGCCGGCATCGTCGGCGCGGTCGTGAAGGACCCGGTCTCGGACGGCGTGGTGTGGCGCGAATACCTGGAAACCGTGGTGCGCGAACGCACCGACTGGCTCGACTTCTACCGGGCCGCCCGCGATGCCTGAGCGGCTCTACGGCATCCGGCACCACGGTCCGGGCTCGGCCCGCGCCGTAGTGCAGGAGTTGGCCCGCCACCGGCCGGACGTGCTGCTGGTGGAGGGGCCGCCGGAGGCCGACGAGCTGGTGCGCTGGGTGGCCGACGTGGGCCTGGAGCCGCCGGTGGCCCTGCTGGGCTACGCGTCCGACGACCCGCGGCGGGCGGCGTTCTGGCCGTTCGCGGTGTTCTCGCCGGAGTGGCAGGCGATCCGGTGGGCGGTTGAGCAGGGCGTGCCGGTGCGGTTCTTCGACCTGCCATTCGCCTATCGCCTGAGCGGAGAGGTCAAGCCGCCGCCGGCCGACGGGCCGGCGCCGGGCGACGCCGGCCCGGAGGCGGAACAGTCCGCGGAGGCGGAACAGTCCGCGGAGCCGCGGCGGCCGGTCGATCCGATCGGGGAGCTTGCCGCGGCGGCCGGCTATGACGATCCCGAGCGCTGGTGGGAGGACGTCGTCGAGCACCGGGGCATGCCGGCGTTCGAGGCGATTGCCGAGGCCATGACGGCGATCCGGGACTCCGCGCCCGAGGATCCCGATGACCTGGTTCGCGAGGCGTACATGCGCACCGTGCTGCGGGACGTGCGCAAGGCGCACGACGAGATCGCGGTGGTGTGCGGCGCCTGGCACGTGCCGGCCTTGACCCGCAAGATCTCGGCCAAGGACGACACCGCGCTGTTGCGGGGCCGCCGGAAGGCCAAGGTGGCCTTCACCTGGGTGCCGTGGACCTACGGGCGGCTGGCGTCCTGGTCGGGCTACGGCGCGGGGGTGCGCTCCCCCGGCTGGTACCACCATCTCTTCACGGCCGCCGACGAGGTGGTGCCGCGCTGGCTGGTCGACGCCGCGGGGGTGCTGCGCAATGAGGGCGTGCCGACCTCGTCCGCACACGTCATCGAGGCGACCAGGCTGGCCGAGTCACTGGCGACGCTGCGCGGGCGGCCGCTCGCCGGACTGGCCGAGGTGACCGAGGCGGCCGAGGCGGTGATGTGCGACGGCGAACGGCTGCGGGTCGAGCTGATCAGCAGCAAGCTGGTGGTGGGCGAGCGGCTCGGCGGCGTACCGGAGGACATGCCGGGCGTACCGCTGGCCAAGGATCTCGCCGCGCAGCAGCGCGCGTGCCGGCTCAAGCCGGAGGCCCTGGAGCGGGCGCTCGATCTCGACCTGCGTAAGGAGACCGATCTGCGGCGCAGCCGCCTGCTGCACCAGCTGCGGACCATCGACGTGCCGTGGGGCGAGCCGGTCGCGGCCCGGCGCGGCACCGGCACGTTCCGCGAGGAGTGGCGGCTGCGGTGGCAGCCCGAGTTCGCGGTGCGGCTGGTCGAGGGCAGCATGTTCGGCACCACCGTGGTCGCGGCCGCCACCGCCAGGGTGACCCGGGCCGCGGCCGACGCCGAGACGCTGGCCGAGGTGACCGCGCTGGTCGAGACGTGCCTGCTCGCCGACCTGGCCGGCGCCTATCCGCCGGTGCTGTCCGCGCTGGACACCCGGGCCGCGCTGGACGCCGACGTCAACCACCTGATGGCGGCCATTCCGGCGCTGGCCCGGACGCTGCGGTACGGCGACGTCCGGCGTACCGACATGGCCGGTCTCGCCACGGTGACCGCGAGCCTGCTCGCCCGGGTGTGCGCCGGGCTGCCGTCGGCGGCCGGCTCGGTGTCCGACGAGGCCGCCAAGCTGCTGCGGGACCGGATCGACGGGGTGCACGCCGCGGTCGGGCTGCTCGCCGACGACGAGATGCGGGACCGCTGGCTGGCCACCCTCGCCTCGCTGGCCGGGCGGGCCGACCTGCACGGGCTGCTGGCCGGGCGGCTCACCCGGCTGCTGCTCGACGCGGGCCGCCTGGACGCGGCCGAGGTGCGCCGCCGGCTGCGGCTGCCGCTGACCGTGGGCACGCCGCCGGCGCACGCGGCCGCCTGGGTGGAGGGCTTCCTGTCCGGCGGCGGCCTGCTGCTGGTGCACGACGAGGCGCTGCTGGCGCTGCTCGACGACTGGCTGGCCGACATTCCGGCCGCCGCGTTCGACGACGTCCTGCCGCTGCTGCGCCGGACGTTCGGCGCCTTCGACAGCGGCGAGCGCCGGGCGATCGGCGAGCGGATCGCCGGCGCGCGGGCCGCCACCGGCGCCGCGCCGGGCGGGCTCGGCTTCGACCCGGCCCGCGCCGATCTGGTGCTGCCGACGCTCAGCGCGCTGCTCGGGCGCGACCTCACCACCGGGGAGGCGGGATGACCGAGGAACGGCAGCGGCGCTGGCGGATGGTGCTGGGCGGGCCGGCCGAGGAGGCGCTCGGCAAGGCGGAGGGCCGCGACGGCGCGATGGACTCGGCGCTTGCCGCGCTCTACGACGCCGCCGAGGGCGACGGCGAGCCGGGCCGCAAGCGCTCGGCCGGGCTGGGCAGTTCGGCGCCCAAGGTGGCGCGCTGGCTCGGCGACATCCGGGAGTACTTCCCCAGCACGGTGGTGCAGGTCATGCAGTCGGACGCGATCGAGCGCCTCGACCTCACCCGGCTGCTGCTCGAGCCCGAGATGCTGGCCGCCGTGGAACCCGACGTGCACCTGGTCGGCACGCTGCTCTCGCTCAACCGGGTCATGCCGGCGCAGACCAAGGACGCGGCCCGCCAGGTGGTGCGCACGGTGGTCGAGCAGCTGGAGAAACGGATCGAGCAGAAGACCCGGGCGGCGGTGACCGGTGCGCTCAACCGGGCCGCCCGGATCAACCGGCCCCGGCACTCCGACATCGACTGGGACAAGACGATCCGGGCCAACCTGAAGCACTACCAGGCCGAGCACCGCACCGTGATCCCGGAGCGGCTGGTCGGCTACGGCCGGCGCACCACCGCGGTGCAGCGGGACGTGGTGCTCTGCGTGGACCAGTCCGGGTCGATGGCGGCGTCGGTCGTGTTCTCGGGCGTGTTCGCGGCGGTGCTCGCTTCGATGCGGTCGCTGCGTACCTCCCTCGTGGTCTTCGACACCGCGGTGGTGGACCTCACCGAGCAGCTCAGCGACCCGGTGGAGGTGCTGTTCGGCACGCAACTGGGCGGCGGCACCGACATCAACCGGGCGATCGCCTACAGCCAGCAGCTGATCACCAGACCGCGGGACAGCATCTTCGTGCTGATCAGCGACCTGTACGAGGGCGGTGTCCGGGAGCAGATGCTGCGCCGGGTCGCCGAGATGACCGCGGCCGGGGTGCAGGTGGTGGTGCTGCTGGCGCTGTCCGATGAGGGCGCTCCGGCGTACGACCACGACAATGCGGCGGCGCTCGCGGCGCTGGGTGTCCCCGCCTTTGCCTGCACGCCGGACGCGTTCCCGGATCTGATGGCGGCCGCGATCGAGCGCCGTGACCTCAAGGCATTCGCCGAGAGATCCGGGGGTCGTGCCTAGACTGGATAAATGCCATTGAGCGGAGAATATGCCCCGAGCACGTCCGGATGGGCCCGGGATCAGGCCGAGAAGTACGAGGAGAGCGGCGGCGTCAAGGCGACCACCCTGCGCGGTATGCCGGTGGTCGTGGTGACGTCGGTGGGCGCGAAGTCCGGCAAGCTGCGCAAGACGCCCCTCATGCGGGTCGAGCACGAGGGCGAATACCTGGCGGTCGGGTCGCTGGGCGGGGCGCCGAAGAATCCGGTCTGGGTCTACAACCTGCGCGCCAACCCGCGGGTCGAGGTCCAGGACGAGACCGAGAAGCACGATTATCTGGCCCGCGAGATCGAGGGCGAGGAGCGCGAAGTGTGGTGGGAGCGGGCCGTCGCGGCCTACCCCGACTACGCCGACTACCAGAAGAAGACCGACCGGATCATCCCGCTGTTCGTCCTGACCCGGCTGCCGGAATGAGGCGCACGGAATAGGACGCTCCCGATCGGACCAACCTCGGGAAAACCAGGTGCTTTCGAGGCCCCGAAGACCGATCATCGCAACATGCGTACTCCCCATCAGTCGGTCGACCGGCATGCGGGGCGAGCCGCGGAGCCGGTGGTTCCACTGCCGGCGCACGGTTCGCTGCCGCTGGCCGCGTCGGTCGACGACGGGGACCGCCTGGTGGACGTCGTCGACCTGCTGGCGCTCGATGCGTTCGTCACCGGGCGGGAGCCGTTCGGCCGCACGAAATACCTGGAAAATGTGCGCGCCGACGCCCCGCTCGCCACCGACGGCGCCCGGGTGATCCGGGACGCGGTCGAGGAGGACGGCCAGGGCCGGCTCAGCGTCGGCGACGGCTGGACGCTGCACGTCACCCGCTGGAAGCAGAGCCGCCGGGCCCGGGTCACGGTCACCGCGGTCACCGCCGAACTGGCGGAGTCGGTGCTCGAGACGGCCACCGCCAACGCGACCGAGGAGCCGGCACCGGCCGAGGACAGCGTGCCGATCGGGTTCTGGCACTTCGGGACGCACGGTCCGCGCCGCGTGCAACGGGAGATCGACGCGGCGCCGTGGCCCAAGATCCGGGCCAACTACGCGGGACCGGTGGCGCAGACGCTGGAACGGCTCATGGAGCTGGACGGCTCGGTGGTCAACGGGCGGCTCCTGCTGCTGCACGGCGAACCGGGCACCGGCAAGACCACCGCGCTGCGGGCACTGGCCCAGCAGTGGCGGTCGTGGTGCCAGGTCGACTGCGTGCTCGACCCGGAGCGGCTGTTCAGCGACCCGGCGTACCTGATGAGCGTGGCCCTGGGCAGCGGCGACGAGGACGAGCCGCGCTGGCGCCTGCTCATGCTGGAGGACTGCGACGAGCTGATCAGCGGCGAGGCCAAGGCGAGCGCCGGGCAGTCGCTGTCCCGCCTGCTCAACCTCACCGACGGGCTGCTCGGCCAGGGCCGCAACGCGCTGATCGCGATCACCACCAACGAGGATCTCGCGACCCTGCACCCCGCGGTGGTCCGGCCCGGGCGTTGCCTGGCCAGCATCGAGGTGGGCCGGCTCCGCTACGCCGAGGCGGCTGCATGGCTGGGCTCACCGCGCGGCATCGGCCCGGAGGGGGCCACACTTGCTGAGCTGTACGCGTTGCGGACCGGCGCCCAGCCCGTGACGGTACCCACCAGCACGCCGCCCACGGGCATGTATCTGTAGGCCGGGGTGGTGGCCCGTGCGCCACCACCCCGGATCTCAATTCGTCAGCGTGCCGCGCAGCAGGCTGCGGCCCGAATGGGCGGCGTCGCCGTCGTGCGGTTCGTCCGACACGTCCACCAGCCGGTAGCGGTTCAGGTCGATGCCGGGTGGCACCGGCAGCGCCACCTCGGACCGGTCGGCCAGGTTGCCGATCGCCACCATCTTGGTGACGTCGTCCGGGTCGATCAGCCACACCTCGTGGAAGCCCCGGGTCAGTGGCAGATTCCGCACGTCGATCCGCATCTGCCCGTCGGACAGCACCCGCACCGTGCCGGACGCCGAGGCCGGGACCGTGGGCAGCGGCGTCAGCGTCGCGCGGGCGGTGACCCGTTCGGCCGGCGCCCGGTCGACCAGCCGGACGGCCGTGACCGTGCCGGCGACCGCGACCGCCGCGGCCGCGGCGGCGGCCAGCACCGGCGCGAGCCAGCGACGAGGTCGCTGGGCCGGGCGTACGGCCCGGACCGCCGGAGGCCGGACCACCGCCGGGCTGATCTCCGCCTCGATCGCCTCCCACAGGTGTCCGGGCGGGACCGGCAGATCACGGAGTTCCTCGCCCTCGGCACCCAGGTCGGACACCGTGCGCAGCGATTCGAACTCGTACCGGCAGGCGGCGCACTGGGCCAGGTGGCCGGTCTCGCCGGGGGCCATCGGGTCGTCCTCAGACAACGCGAGAAGGACCAGTCGTTCGGGATCCAAATGCTGCACCGTCCACCTCCCAACGACGTCGCAGGTTGGCCATGCCGCGGCGGATATGGCTCTTGACCGTGCCGAGCGGGAGCCCGGTGACGGCGGCTATCTGTGGATGGGTCAGGTCGTCGAAGAACGCCAGTTCCAGGGTGCGGCGCTGCTCGTCGGGCAACCGGCTCAGCTCGTCGGCGACCACGAGACGGTCGACGATACGTTCCGGGGTTTCCGGCTCGTCCGGGGGCGCGTGCTGAGCGCGTACGGTCTCCGTCACCCGGCCCTCGCGCGCCGATGAGCGCAACCGATCCACCGCCTTGCGCCGGGCGATGCCCAGCAACCAGCCGAGCAGCGTCCCGCGCTGCGGGTCGAACATGTCCCGCCCGGTCCAGGCCGCGACGAACGTCAGCTGGGTGACGTCCTCGGCGTCCGCCCGGTTGCCGAGCAACCGTTGAGCCAGGTAAAGCACGGCGGCGCCATGCCGGTCGTACGCCGTGCGCAATGCCTTGTCGTCGCCGTCGCGCAGGCGCGCGGCGAGCTCCTCGTCCGTGCTCATCGACCTCCCTTCCGCACGTGGTTCGCCAGGTATTTCGCTGGGCGGGTGCCGGTTGGATGCACCGGAAATCCGCCGCATCCAACCGCCGCCGCCGAGACGAAGGACCGGGCGAACCTCATCCACGACGATCCGTTCAGGGAGTCTCGATGCGTATCCTGCACCTTCGCCGCTTCGCTTTGGCCGGCGCGGTCGGCCTGCTCGCGGCCGGCAGCCTCGGCGCCACCCCGGCCGCGGCCGCCGCGAACGCCCAGGTTTCGGTCGTGCACGGCATTCCGGGTCAGCCGGTCGACGTGTACGTGAACGGCGAGAAGACGATTCCGGACTTCCAGCCGGGCAAGGTCGCCGGGCCGCTGGAACTGCCGGCCGGCGACTACGACATCGCGCTCACCGCGCCGGGCAAGCCGATCGGCGAGGCGCTGCTGACCGTGGACGACGCCGCGGTGCCGGGGGGCGCCAACCTCAGCCTGGTCGCCCACCTGGGCAGCGACGGCAAGCCGGTGCTCACGCCGTTCGCCAACGACACCGGGCGGGTCGCGGCCGGCAAGGCCCGGCTGATCGTCCGGCACACGGCCGCGGCGCCGGCGGTGGATGTACGCGCCGGCGGGCAGCCGGTCTTCCGCGATCTCACCAACCCGAAGGAGGCGAAGGCGGACGTGGACGCCGGCACGGTGCCGGCGGACGTGGTGCTGGCCGGGACCGACACCCGGGTGCTCGGGCCGGCCGACCTGGACCTGCGCGAGGGCACCGCGACAATCGTGTACGCGGTGGGTTCGGCCGAGGAGAAGACGCTGGACATCGTGACCCAGTCGATCGGCGGCCTGCACTCGGCGCCGGGCGGGGTGCCGAGCGGCGACGGCGGCGCGGCCGCGCCGGGGATGGCCACGGCCTGGTACGGGCTCGGTGGCGTGGGCGTGGTCCTCATCCTGCTGGCGCTGGCGCGACGGACCGCTGCCGGCACCCGCCGGTGAGTGTGCGACTGGGCGGTGGTGCGCTCCGGGGCAACCCGGGGCGCGTCCTCGCGCTCGTAGTCGGTCTTGTCCTGGTGGGCGGGTTCCTGATCAGGTCCTGCCGGGACGAGCCGGCTGCCGACTTCGGGCGCGCTGCGATCCCGCTGCCGAGTGTGTCGCCGGAGGCGGCGACACCGGTCGGCTCCGGCCAGTCGGCTCCCCCACCGCGCACGCCCAACCGGATCCGCATTCCCAAGCTGCGCCTCGACGCCGCTGTCGACGCCGTCGGCATCGACACGAAGACCGGCGACTTCGCCGTCCCGCGCAAGGTCGATCGGGTTGGCTGGTACCGGTACGGCCCCGGCTTCGAGGCCACCGCGGGCTCGATCGTCCTGGCCGGCCACGTGGACAGCGCCGCCGAGGGCCGGGGCGCCTTCTTCCGGCTCCGCGACCTGGCCGCGGGCGACCTGATCACGCTCGCCGACGGCCGCGGCGAGCGGACATTCGAGGTGACCGCGCGCAAGACCTATCGCAAGGCGGCGATCCCGCTGGAGCGTTACTTCGTGCGCGACGGCGCGCCGCGGCTCACCCTGATCACCTGCGGCGGCCCGTTCGACGAGGACACCCGCCACTACCGCGACAACGTGGTGGTCACGGCCGTCCCCCGCGGATGAGACCATCGCCAGGACGCCTGCGACCAGTCCGGAGAGTGGGCGAAGCAGCCGGCCAGGGACCGTGGCTGCGGCCGGGCGAAGCGCCCCTCCGCCGCGGCCACCGCCAGGCCCACGCCGCTGATCAGCGCCGCCACCAGGGCGGACGCCCGGATGTCGGCGACCGCCAGCAGGTAGCTGCCGAGCAGGGCACCGGCCGTGATGCCGACGTTGAACGCGGTGGACATGCCCGCCGAGGCCAGGTCGGTGCCGGCCGGGGCCACCTCGAGCACCCGGGCACCGAGGACCGTGGTGAGGCCGGACAGCACCAGGCCGGCGACCGCGATCGCGAGCACGGCCGGCACCACGAAATCGGCCAGCAGGTACTGAGCCGCCAGGGCCAGTGCCTGCACGCCGACGAGCACCGCCATGAGATGCCGCGCGTACCGCTGCACCAGGAAGCCGGCCAGCACCGCGCCGAGCAGGCCGGCCGCGCCGCGCAGGAGAAGGACCGGGCCGGTCGCCGCCTCGTCGAGGCCGACCACCGAGGTCAGGTACGGGGTGACGCAGGTGAACGCGGTGAGGGCCCCGGTCACGCTGATCGCGGTGGCCGCCACCACGACCCGGTACCGGCCGGCGTCGGGGGCGGTGCCGCGTTCGGCGTCGCTGGTGCCGCGCGGCAGGTCGGGCATCAGCGTGACGATCACGACCGAGACGGTCAGGGCCAGGCCGGCCAGGGCCAGGAACGGCAACCGCCACCCGGCCTGCTGGCCCAGCCAGGTGCCGGCCGGCACGCCCAGCAGAGGCGCGACCGAGCTGCCCGCGTACAGGATCCCGATTGCCTTGCCTCTGACCTGCGGACGGAAGAGCGCCGCCGCAGCCGGGGTGACCACCGCCCAGAACAGCGCCTGGCTGAGCGCCGCCGCGATCCGGCCGGCGAGCAGCACCGGATAGTTCGGGGCGAGCGCCGAGACCACCGTGGCGACGGTCGCGATCAGCAGCACCGTGGTGAGCAACCGGCGCCGTGGCCAGCGCTGGGTGAGCCGGGTCAGCGGGATCGTGGCGAGCACCACCACCAGGCCGTACGCGGTGACGAGCAACCCCACGCCGGACGGGTGGACGCCGAGGCCGCCGGCGATCTGCGGGAGCAGGCCGATGGGCAGCGTTTCGGTGGTCACGTACAGGAATGTCGAGACGGCGAGTGCCGCCAGGATCAGCCGGGCCCGCATCCGCTTCCCCCTTAACTGGGTTTTGGTGGTAGCAAGGGCTGACGCTACCACCGTTTCGCGTTATGGTGGAGACATGTTTTCGATCGTCGGCGGTCACCCGGCTCTCGACCTGGCCAACACGGTGGCGCCCCGACCGCCGGGCGCGGTCGAGGAGGAATACCTGCCCGACCCCGAGGCCCTGGTGCGCTGGGCACGCCTGGCCGGAGTGATCGAGGCGGACGAGCCGGCCGAGCCGTCGGCGGCGGCTCTCGCGGACGTGCTGGCCCTGCGGGCGCTGATCGACCCGGTCCTGGCCGGACAGCAGCTGGACGTGCTGCTCCGCCGATGGGCCGCGGCGATCGAGCGTTCCCGGCTGATCCCCGGCCCGCACGGATCGGCGACACTGCACCTCGGCACCGATCCGGCCCTGGTGATCGGCGACCGGCTGGCAAATGCCTTGATTGACCTGGTACGCAACGCCGACCTGAGCCGCCTGCGCACGTGCCCCCTGGCCGACGGCGGCTGCGGCTGGCTCTTCCTCGACCGCAGCCGCAACAACTCGCGCCGCTGGTGCTCGATGGACGACTGCGGCACGCACGCGAAATCGCGCCGTCTCACCGAGCGGCGCCGGTCGCGGCGTTAGCTATTCGGGGCTGTTGCCGGCGTCGCCGCCGACCCGGAACGGGGTCGTGACGTTGGTGTATGCCAGGTGGGCCAGCAGCCCGTCGGCCGCGTGTTGCAGGTTGTGGCAGTGGTCGGCCCAGATGCCCGGGTTGTCGGCCACGAACGCGACCTCGTAACTCTCGCCGTCGCCCACGTCGAGCGAGTCGAACCACCACGGGCTGCCGGTCGCGGCCGCCCCGTCGCGGCTCAGCACCACCGCGTGATGGCCGTGCAGGTGCATCGGGTGCACCTCGCCGCTGCTGTTGGAGATCCGCATGCGGACCACGTCGCCGGTGCTGACCATGTACATCGGCACGTCCAGGAACAGCTTGCCGTTGACCGACCACCACAGCCCCGGCCTGCCGTCCAGGAAGCCGGGCCGGCGGCCGATCCGGTAGTCGAAGGTGCGGGTGGCCCTGCCGGGGTCGAACCCGAGCGGCGCGGTCGTGCCGTAGGACAGCAGGTCGACCAGCGCGGCGGGCTCGGGCGACGCCGGCGCGTTACCGATGGTCAGGGCCGCGCCCGCGCCCGCCTCGATCCGGGCCGCTCCGCCGGCCGGGACCGTGAACTGCATGTCGATCCGTCCACCGGCGGTCACGATGACCGAACGGCCGTCGACGTCGGCGGGTCCGTGCACCGGGCGGCCGTCGATCGCCACGATCCGGTAGGGCGCGCCGGACACCCAGGCGCGCATCGGCCCGGCGTCGGTGTTGATCACCCGGGCCCGCACGACCTGGCCGGCGGGTGCCGCCAACGGTGCCACTCCGGCGACCCCGTTGACCGTCCGGCGGCCGTCATAGGTGTGCACCGTGACGACCTGGTCGACCGCGGCCGGCGGCTCGGCCGGGTCAGTGATCACCAGCGGCCCGAACAGGCCCTGCCGCACCTGCTCGTGGGAGACCTGGTGGGAGTGGTACCAGTAGGTGCCCGCGTCGACGGCGACGAAGCGGTAGACGTGCGAGCGGCCGGGCAGAACCGCATCCTGGGTGATGCCGGCGACGCCGTCCTCGGCGTTGGGCACGTCGACGCCGTGCCAGTGCAACGTGGTGCCCTCGGCCACGTTGTCGTTGACCAGCGTGACCTGGATCAGCTGGCCCCGCACCGCGCGGATCTCAGGACCCGGCGAGGTGTCATTCAGCGTGTAGCGCCCGTCTTTCTCCCGCGCGGTCAGCGTGACCGCGACGTCGGGCGTGCCGGTCGCGGGCCCACGCAGCGTCGACACGTCGAGCCCGCCGGCGCCGTGCGCATGCCCGGTCGCCGGCCCGCCGCCGTAGTCGACCACCCCCATGGCCGCCATGTCGTACGTCGACGGCACGAGGCTGTCCTGCCAGAACCAGCCCAGGGGGCCGAGGATCGCCGCCGTGGCCGCCACCGCGACAGCGATCTTGACGGACTGGCGCACGGTCAGGCCGGTGCAGCCTGAGCCGGCGCCGCACCGGCCAGCCGGGCCTGCCGCATCGCCAGGGACGCGACCGCTGCCAGCGCGAACGCGTTGAGCGCGTGCAGCACGCCGATCAGCGGGACGGGCTTGCCCGCGTACGCCAATGCCACCTGCAGGAGGGTGACCGCGAAGGTGATGCCCGCCCATTTCACCCCGCCGGGAATCCCGGCGAAGAACGACACGACCAGCAGCGCCAGCGCGATCAGCGGGAAGACCATCATGCCGACGGTCGCGTGCAGCTCGATGCCGCCGCTCTGAGTGTCCTTGGTGAACACCTGACCGTCGTCGGTCTTGTGGGCGATGTCGAACATGGCGTATGTAATCGCCGCCGCCTGCACCACCACGCCGATCGCGATCAGCATGGCGAGAATCCGGTACATTGCGCGCACGTCACTCCCCTTCGGGTCCGCTGCTGCCGGGTACATCCTGCACCGCGGGTACGACAAGTTCGGCGAGCACCCTCAGGAAGCGCTCAGCATCCACCTCGTGCGGATGCCGTCCACCGAACACGTCCAACATGATCCAGTAGTGGCTGACCGCAGCCATCACCACCGCCGCCAGGGCCGCCGGATCGTCCGCTTCGGGCAGTTCGCGGCGGAGGAACCCGGTCACCGCCTCGTGCACCCGGCGCAGTTCCCGCTCGCGTACCCGGTCAAGTAGGTCGGGAAAGGAAGCCAGGTCACGCACCAGCAGCCGGTTGACGTCCCGTTCTTGATCGAGCCGTGCGAGCCCCGCCCGCGCCACCGCGACGAACCGCTCCCGACGATCCCCCGGAAGATCATCAAGAGAGAGGTACGCGAGCAGCGGCCGCCCCGCCTCCGCCTGCCGGTCCAGCCCCCACTCGAGCAGCGCCCGCTTGCTCTTGAAATGCCGGTAAAGCCCGCCGGCCCCCGCCGAGAGCCCGGCCGCCGCCTCGATCTGCGCGATCGTCGTGGCGTGGTATCCCTGCCGCCCGAACATCTCCATGGCGGCCGCCACGATCGCGTCCTTGGTACTCAGCTCAGCTCCAGCTCGTAGAACAGCGTCCGATACCCCCGGCGCCGGTGAAACGCCGGAACCATCCGCCCCTGCAGCAGCGGATGCTTGCGCGCCAGCAACGCCGCCGCCCGCCCGGCCGCGGCACTGTCACCGTCGAGCAAGGTAGCCCGGCCGGCGACCCGCTCCCCACGCACCCTCCCCCGGAACGTGCACGGCGTCACCCACACGTCCGGGAAGTTCCGCAGGCGCTTGGCTTTCCCCGACGCGTCGTAGGACTTGAAGTAGGCACGCCCGTTCTCGACCACGAGATTGACCGGCGTGCCCACCCAGCTGCCATCCCGCTTCCGCGTCTCCAGCAGCAGAGTCCGTTCCGCACCCAGCTGTTCCAGCGACATCGCCATCATTTTCCCCTCCTCGTAAGTAAGTACCTACTTACAAGATAGCCCATGCCCGTCCGGGCCTGCTCCGGCGAGGACCCGCTGGATGCGGAGCTGTACGGGGCGATGTTCAGGGCCGCGGGCGAACTGGCCGGCGACGGCTTCGCGGAGGCCCTGGCCGACGGCATCGTGCCCGACCTGGCCGCTGGACGCGCGCTCGGAGCACGATCGGGAGCTCGGTCCGTCGGCACCGGCCGAGAATGACGACTTTCGCGAACTCGCGCCGTTGCTGCGGCCCGGATGCGGGCCCTGCCCGCCCCGTCGCGGCCCGCCCGCCGCGCACACCGGCGACAGCGGGCCGGTTCCGTTCGAGCTGCTGCTGGGCGGCCCGGCCAAGCTGCCGGCGAAACGGAAGAAGGCGGCCGGACCGGCGCCCGATCACCCCGACCACGACGAGCGGCTGGAGTGGCTCGACCTGGATTCGGCCGCCGAGTTTGATTCCGCCCCGTTCGACGCCGCCGCCGTCACCCGGGCCCTGACCCGCTGAGCGGTAGTATCTCGGGATACGGGTATTACGTAATACGGAGGCCGGCAGATGAAGCTGAACAGCAAGGGCCAGGTCACGATCCCGGCATCTCTACGTGCCAAACATGGCCTCCACGAGGGAGATGAGATTGACGTCGTGGAGCAGGACGGCGTTCTGCGAATCGTCCGGGTCGAAGGCTCCCGCAGCCGGGGCGAACGGCTCATCGAGCACCTGCGCGGTCGCGGCACCGCGCAGGAAACGCAGGGCATGACCACGGATGAACTGATGGAACTGCTGCGTGGTGAGTGAACGACCCCGCCTGGTGCCGGCCCGGGCTCCCACCGAGAGCGTGACGCTGGTCGACTCCAACGTTCTTCTCGATGTCTTCACCGAAGACCCGGCCTGGTCGTCCTGGTCCGGCACCGCACTGGCCGCGTCCCGAGATGCCGGCGTACTCGTGATCAACCCGATCGTCTATGCCGAGATCTCCATCCGGTTCGACCGCATTGAGGATGTTGACGCTGCCGTCCCGGCAGCGGACTTCCTCCGCGAGGACCTGCCGTACAGCGCAGGCTTCCTGGCCGGAAAGGCATACGTCCGATATCGGCGCCAAGGCGGAACCAAGACCTCGCCACTTGCCGACTTCTACATCGGCGCTCACGCCGCCGTGTGTGGCTATCGGCTGCTTACCCGCGACGGTGCGCGCTATCGCACGTACTTTCCGAAGCTGAACGTCGTCGCGCCGGACACTCGGTACCGTCAGGCGTCAACCCGGTAGGTGGTCGGGCGCCCCTTGCGTCCGTGCTGGAACACCAGGCCCGGCGTCCGCCGAGCGGACGTGCTGATCTCGCGGAAGGCCACGAGAGGATACGCCGGCCGGCCGGTGACGCTGCCGGTTACATTTAACTCGGAATCATATTCTGAGGATCGGCTCGTGGCCGGCTGGAACTCGGGCGCGCGCGAAGGTATGGCTCACCTAAATTTGCGCGGCGGAAACGGGAAAGAAACGCGTCCGTCGCCTCACCTGGAGGCGACGGACGCGAATTTAGGGAAGGCTTACTTTGCTTCGTAGGTGAGGCAGTCGGCCTTCTCGCCGGACTCGCCCACGACGATTGCGGGGGCGCCGCACTCGAGGTTGGTGTTGTGCACGCAGTCGGCCCGCTTGCATGCCCCCACCTGCGCCAACGCCTTGCCGATGCCGCCCTTGTCGGCGGTGTCGACGAAGGTGTCGCACTCGGCCGAGCGCGCGCTGCCGATGGTGATCGCGAAGGCCGTACAGCCGTCGTGGTTGTAACCGCATGCGCTCACCGTGCAGGTCTGAACACGCGGCATTTCCATCATCTGAGTCATGTCGAAGGCCTCCTGGTTCTGCCACATCGGTACCACTCGACGATAAACCATTCCGCGTCCAATTCCACGGCGTCACCACGATCAAATTTCTTTAGGTAAGGCATTCCTAAGCCGATGAATGGCGGGCTGGCGGCGTGCCGGGAATCGGGCAGCTATGACGGCTGGCCGCTGACCCGGACCAACTGGTTGGAGAAGTTGCCCTGGGCGCTGTAGAGGTAGAGGTCGTCGCCGGTGCAGCGGTATTGAGACGGCTCGGGGAAGAAGGCGAGCGGCCCCTTGACGTCGACTTTTCCGTTGCGTCGCAGCGTGTCCACCGCGCTCGACTTGGTTCTGGTGCTGGTGATCGCGCCGTCCTCGGCGTGATAGCGGCCGGATATCGTGCCACGCACGACGTCCGACCAGGTGGCGCCGCGGTAGCGGGTGACCCGCGGTTTCATCTTGTTGTAGTCGGTGAACGAGGTTCCGTCGGCCCGATAGGTGATGAGGACGTCCGCGCCACCTCTGTACAACACGCGGGTGCTGTCGATCAAGCCCCACACCTGGTTTTCGGTGATCCGCCAGGTCCCCACCAGACAGGGATCAACGCCGGGCGGGAAGCTGGGCGACGGGCTCACCGATACCGGCGGGCTGCCCGCGGCGGCGACGCTCGCCGTGGGCCGGGCTGCCACACCCTCGTCGGGCCGGGTGATGAGGTGGGTCACCGTCACGGTTAGAACGACGATTCCGGCTACCGCGGCGGCAGCCGCGATCATCCGTCGGCCGGTGGCGGCCCGCCCGGTGGACTGCGCCGCTGGCGGCCCGGAGACCCTGTCGACGGCAACCGCGTCCGTGGTAACCGTGTCCACCGCGATCGTGCCCGCGGTAACCGCGTCCGACGCGACGGTGGTCGGGCTTGCCGGGGCGCGGCCGGCCCTGTCCTGGTGCACCACCGTGGTCGGGGGGCGGCCGACGGGATCCGCCTCGGATTCGGCAGTCGCCGCCTCGGATCCGACAGTCGCCGCCGCGGTGGCGGGCTGTTTCGCGCCGGGTGGTTTCCCCTGGACCGGCTGCAGCGCCGTGGGCGCGGCAATCGTGTGTGGTGGGGCGACTGCGGTCCCCGCGACCGTTTCCGGTGCGAACTGGCGCTTGCGCTTGCGCCGTTGCCGCGACGGCTCGATGGTGGCCGGTGGCTGTGCGGCGTTGGCCAGCAGGGGAGCTGCCTGGTCAGCGGTGAGCCGCCGGTCGACGTCCTTGACCAGCAGTCCCTTGATCACGGGCCACAGTTGCCCGGCGTGGGCGGGCGTGCCGGGTTGGCTGGTCAGCACGGCGGCGAGAGTGGCCTGGGTGTCCTCGCGCTGGAACGGCGAGCGGCCGGTCACCATCGCGTACAGGGTCACTCCCAGGCCCCACAGGTCAGCGGCCGGGGTCGCGGGCCGGCCGTTGATCCGCTCGGGCGACAGGTAGGACGGGGAGCCCACCATCTGACCCGTCCTGGTCAGCACGGTGGCGCCGTCGATGGCGGCGATGCCGAAGTCGGTCAACACCACCCGCTGGTCGTCGAGCAGGATGTTGGCCGGCTTGACATCGCGATGCAGGACGCCCTGCCGGTGCGCCGCCTGGAGTGCCTCCAGCACCCGCAGCCCGATCTCGGCGGCCTGCCACGTGGCCAGCACCCCCTGCGCTCCGATGACCTCGGCCAGGGAGCGGCCGCCGATCAGCTCCATGACGATCCAGGGCCGCCCGTCATCGGTGACCACGTCGTGGACCGTGATGATGGCCGGGTGGCGGAGCTGGGCGGCCGCTTGCGCCTCTCGCAGCGCCCGCCGGGTGAGCGGGTCGGCGGAATCGGCGGGATTGCCGCCGCTGGAGGGCAGGTAGATCTCCTTGATCGCCACGTCGCGGTGAAGCAACTCGTCACGGGCCTGCCACACGACCCCCATGCCGCCCTGCCCCAGCTGCCGCACCAAGGAATAGCGGCCGGCCACCATTCGAACCGCGCCCTGGGACATGCCGGGAGTGTATCGGGGGCCGGCGACCGTCCATACCGGACCGGCAATCCGTTGTGGAACGAGCCGACCCCGCCGGGAACCCGGGCAGACGGAGCTTCTTGTCGGACGCCGCAGGCCCGTACGAGCGGACCGCGACGGGCGCTCCGAGCAGCGCGCCGATCTCGCCGGCCCAGTCGTCCGGCCGCCGCATCGCGCCCGGTCGCGCCCGCTCCAGCAGCGCGGTCAGCCCCTGCTGGTAGCCCAGGTCGCGGTCCGGTCCCGGCACGATCCGAGGCCAGATCAAACCCTCGAGCGTGTACGACACACAGATCCGCAAACCGGGGCAGCGGCCCGGCACGTCCAGGTGGGTGACCGCGAGCGCGTCGACACCGCCGGCCACCTCGACCGCGTACCGGTGGGCCACCGCGTCGAAATGACCGGCCCGGAACGCGCCCTGCCACTCGCCGGCACCGTTGTGCATTTCCGGTAGTTCGAGCGTTTTGTCCTCAGTGACGAACGGACCGGCGCCGTGCCGTGTGGTGTAGGTGCGCACCACCCCGAGCCGCAGGAACGACGGACACAGCGAGGCCACGTTCGCGAACGTCGTGGTCGACCAGGTGGTGTGCGGGTGCCAGCCGCGCCACTCGTCCAGCAGTACGCCCTGTGCGCCCTCGAACACGCACGGCCCCTCGGCGAGCAGCCGATCCGTGAACGACCCGTCGACGATCCGCACCGTCTCACCGAAGGCAACGAACGCGTCGACGACATCGTCCAGCGAAATGCCGGCCGACCGCGGCGCAGCGCCACCGGAAGGTCCGGACGGCTGCGACGCTGCGGGCCCCAACGCGTCGGCCACGGCCGCCAACCGGCGGCGCAGTCGCGGGCGGGAGAGCACGTCGGCCACCCGTGGGGCGCCGGCGTGCCGCAGCGCGTACGCCATCACCTCGCCCACGCCCATGCCGCACGAACCGTGCCGGCGCCGGCGCTCCTTGCGCCGATTCGCGGCGCGATGCCACGGAGTGGCGAGCAGCGCGTCCCCGTCCACCGTCAGTAACGAGTACGGATTACCCAGCGCGGTCGCCTCGGCCGCCAGCGCCAACGGATCGACGACCACGAAGCGGGTGAGGTGGGTCGGCACGCCGCGCAGCGTGCCCGACCCGAACTGGGCGAAGGTGTGGTGCCGGCCGGTCTCGGTGACGACGTTGTGCGCGGCTTGCGCTCCCCCGTTGAAGCGCAGCACCGCCCGCACCGGGGCGGACGCGCAGAGGGCGTCCACCACGGTGCCTTTACCGGCGTCGCCGTAGCCGAGGTCGACGACTGCGACGTGCTCGGTCACAGCCGTTCGTTCCCCGGCTCGCCGGTGCCCACCGGCAGCGCCGGCCCGCGCACGACCGCGCTGCGCTGGAGCGGAGCCAGCGCCCTGCCGACCGTCGCGTGGTGCGCCGAACCCACCTCGACCAGGTCGGCGAGTCCCTCGTCCAGGTCGATGGAGTCCTCGCCGAGACCCACCGTGAGCGCGATGGTCTCGCACACCGCATCCAGGTCGTCCAGCTCGAGCACGTTCTGTCCGAGCAGCTCACGCCAGCGCGTGAGGATCTCGGCGTCACCGCCCCAGCCGGCCGCGGCCGGCATCAGGTAGTACACCTCGAAACTGCGCTGCAACTCGGCGATGAGCGCCTCGGTGGAAATCGGCTCTTTCAGATCGTCGCCGATGAATCGGCGTACCTCCTTGGGATTGACCCGCGGATAGGGCATCTCGTCGCCGATCAGGAACAGGTAACCGCGGCGGCCGCGCTTGGGCACCGAGTCGAGCGCGGTGTGCCGGCTCATGAAGTACATGGCCAGCTCGTACGATTCCCGCTTCTGCCCGCCCCCGCCGCCCTCCAGCACGATCCGGGCCAGATCCTCGTCCATCCGGTTGTCCGACTCGAACTGTCCGATCTGGAGCGGCACCCGGTCACAGGTGGCGTCGCCGACCGCGCCGAACAGGATGTGCGGGTCGGTCGCATATCCCTTGCGGGTGAGCAGGCCGAGCAGTTGCGGGAGTTTCGTCTGGAGCACCCGCGGCACCCCGCCCATCGATCCGGTCACGTCGAACAGAACGGCGATCGGCGTGCTGAGCGGGTGTTCTTCGCTGTCCCGGCTCTCCCGCTCGGTGACCCCTTTCGGGTCGAGGGCCGGGTGCGCCTTCCGGGCGCCGCCGTCGCTGTACGCGAAAGCGCTCGTCCCGCTGGCGGCGCGGTAGTTGGCCGCGGCCGTGTAGACGTCGGTTGACCATCGTCCACTTCCCATTTCTTTCTCCTCCCCGTCAAACCGTGAAGGGCCGGAACGTGCGCGGCCCGTAGAGCTTGTGCAGCAGTTCGTCGAACTCGCCGAGCAGCGCCCAGGGGTCCTGCGGGCGCATCCGCGGGGCGTCGTAGGAACAGCCGTCGGCGAACCTTTGCAGCGCCGCCGGCAGACCGTCGCCGACCAGCCGTCTGAGCAGGCCGACGGCCATGTAGACGTCGGTGGCCGGAGTGTTGCGGCGGTCCGTGAAGACCTCGGGCGGATAGGCGTCGCGACGGTGTTTGACCACCGCGACGACCCGCTCGCCGGAATAGCACCAGTCGACCAGCGCCAGGCCGTGCTCCGCCGGATGGATCAGCACGTGTTCCTCGAGGACCGCACCGTGCACGACCCCGGCCCGGTGGGCCCAGCCGAGCCCGGTCAGCAATCGCCGGAACATCCACGCCGCGTCGCGCGGATCGATGGTCCGGCGCAGATCGCTCAGCGGCACGAAACCGTCGAGCCGTTCCAGCACGTTCACGGTCCGCTGCACCCGGGAACCGTCCTCGTGCCGGAAACTGTCAATGAGCCGCGGAGCGTACGGCCGAAAGGTGGGGTCGCCATCCCGCAGCCGGAGCAGAGCGGCCGCCTCGGCGGCCATCAGATCGTTGTCCCGCGGTTCCCGGGGCAGTTTGACCAGAGCGCCGCCACCGCGGGTCCCAGCCAGATCCGCGATGTCGCCACTATGGACGACGGCACCGACCCGATACTCGCCGCGCGGTGTCCGCAGTACCGTCCCGTCGCGTTCCGCATAAAGCCCGGAAAGCCTGCCGAAGGCGGTCGTGGCCGTCGCCCGCAGCCCTTCCGGGGCGACGTCCGGATGCAGAATCCGGGCCCATTCCCGATAGCTCGCGGCGCCTTTCAGATCGGCGTAGCTGCCCGCCGCCCGCACCCGCGCCACCGCCTCGGCGAACGTCATCATCGGACGCCGTCCTCGCGGGTCGGCCGGAGCAGTGCCGGATGCAGAAGTTTGGCGTCACCGGCCCGATAGAGCTTGGCGCGCGGCCCGCCGCGTTCCCCCCCTTTTTCCTGAACGGCGCCGGTGCTCTCCAGAAAACCGGGAACCGACAGCACCTTGCGGTGGAAATTGCCGGCGTGCAGATCCTCGCCCCACACCGCGGCATAAACCTGCCGCAGCTCGGCGATGGTGAACTCGTCCGTCACGAAAGCGGTCGCCAGTGGCGTGTACTCCAGTTTGGCCCGGGCCCGCTCCAGCCCGTCGGCCAGGATCGCGTCGTGGTCGAAGGCCAGGCCGGCGGCCTGCTCGACCGGCACCCAGGCCGCGCCGGCCGCGTCGCCGCCCGGGAGCGGATCGGGCAGGCTGGGCGCGAACGCGAGGTAGGCGATCGAGAAGACCCGCATGCGCGGATCACGGCCCGGTTCGCCGTACGTGCGCAATTGCTCGAGATGCACCCGGCCGAGCGCGGTCTCCTCGGTCAGCTCCCGCAGCGCCGCGGCGTCGGGACTCTCGTCCCGGACGAACCCGCCGGGCAGCGCCCGGTGGCCGGCAAAGGGGTGCTCGGCCCGCTCGACCAGCAGCACCGACAGCCCCCCGGCCCGGATGGTCAGCGCCACCACGTCGACCGTGACGGCGACGGCCGGATAGTCCCGCGGGTCGTAGCCCGCCAGAAACTCCGCTTCCCCCACCCTCGCGCCTCCGTTGTTCTCGGTCTGAGTCTTACTCGATATGAGAACAACCTAGCCTGATCTAGGGCTGTGCGCAACCCATGTACGCTCGACGAACCCGGGCATGGGACATATCAGCGCTCCGACCACATCGCATTTTGTTTTGAAACGTCTTGACGAAAGAGATCAGACCGCGCTAAGAGTCCCGTTTTCCGGACGCGGTCGCGGGAATGTGATAGAGGCCAGTTCCGAAGCGAAAGCAAAAGAGAGCAACTTTCGCCAGTCTCCGCGATTGTCCCGCTGCAAATAGTTACGCTTCCGGCGAGACGGCCCGCCGTCCTAGACCGTGCGGGCTCACCCATTCCACAAAACGGTTCGCAGGAACCGTAGGAGGACCTCGCATGCGTAAGTCTCGCAACAGAAACGGCGCCCGGCTGCTCACGGGCGGCGCCCTCGCGACGGCGACGGCTGCCGCGGCCGTGTTCGTCGCACCAGCCGCCGCTCTCGCGGCAACGAACGTCACCCTCACGCCGACGCCCTCGGTCATCGGGACTCAGGGCGGCACGTCGGTGGGGCTCGCCGGAACCGGTGCGTTCCTCACATCCACCACGTACACCGCCCGCCTCATCGGCGGCACGGGACCGACCTGCGCAGCGCAGCCGGCCGCCGTCAACCCGAGCGCCACGAACCCGGTGTACAACGCCGGGACCCTGACCCGAGTCGGCGACAACGCGGCGACCTTGGTTACGGCACCGGTGCCCGCCGGTGCGTACAAACTCTGCACATATGGCCTCGATCCCGACGGTATCGATGCCGGCAGCGACCCGGACCTCGTCTCGTCGGGTCTGACCTCGGGCGTGCTGACCGCCGTTCCCTTCGCCCCGTTGAGCGCGGTCACCGGAACCACCGCCGGTGGCAACCAGATCACGATGGTGCAGACCAACTTCATCGGGACCAACGCCGCCGTCGGCACCATTTTCACCACGACCGGTACCTGCCCCGAGAAGTACACGTCCTCGGGCAACATCACGGCCACCTCGACGAAGACCAACGTGAACACCGCCACGATCACGGTGCCGACCACCCTGACCTCAGGCACCGGCTACACCGTGTGCGTTTACAACGGCGTCGCGAACAACACCAGTGTGCTGCTGGGCAAGGGCCACGCCACTTACTCGACGTACGCCACGACGCTTCCGTCCGCCACGCTAACCCCGAGCGCGGGTTCGTCCGGCGGCGGCAACTTCATCACCGTGGCGCTTCCGCTGAACACGCTGGCCGGTCCCTCTCCGATCGTGCTGTTCACCAGGAACAGCTGTCCCGCGACCGACCCGGTCGGCACCCCGACGGACCCGTTCGAGGGCACGGTAACGAAGATCTCGTCCGGCAAGGTGGCTGTCGAGGTGCCCGCCGAAGTCGAGGTCGTCGCGCACGCTGCCACCTCGCCGTGGCTGGCCTGCATCTACGGCGCCGACGAGGGTGCCATCGTCGCCCAACCGGCGCTCTACACGGTCGCACCGGTCCTCGAGGTGGCGGACGCGGAGACCACGACCGGAGCCGGTCCGGCGCAGGGCGGCACCACCGTGACGTTCACGGATCTCGAAGGAATTCCGACCTCCGAGGGCGCGACTCTGAAGGCGTCCCTGGGCGGCAGCCCGCTCAACAACGTCAAGGCCCTCAACGACACGTCGATCACCGGAGTCACGACGCCGCACGCTCCGGGACCGGTCACCCTGTCGATCACCACCGCGGCCGGCACCAAGACGACCGCCGTCGATCTGGTCACTCCGCTGTTCACCTACGAATACGGCATCACCGTTACGCCGAACCTCCTGCCCTTCGACGAGAACACCACGATCGACATCATGGGCGCAGGATTCACCGGCCTGACGTTCGGCGCACTCGCCACGGACAAGGACGCCGCTGACGCGCACATCATGCTGACCGACAACGTTTGGACCAGCCAGGACTTCAGCGTGGACCTCGATGTCGAAGCCGAGTCCGCGGTCTCCGAGTGCGAGGACGTTTTGCCCATCGGCGATGACGAGTTGATCTGCACGATGGTGCTCGAGGACTCGTTCGACGTGGGAGTTGGTGACTTCAGCCTCACGGGCGACCCCGTGCCTGCGGGCGTCTACACCGTCACGGTAGTCAACACGTCCGACGACCTCAACGAGGACGATTACAACTACTCGGTGGTCTCGAGCGGTTCGACCGTCACGGTCGCGACCTTCTGATCCCACCCTGTTATTGACCAACGAAACGCGGCGGCCCGGAGTCTGACTCCGGGCCGCCGTGTTGTCGAGCTCAGCCGAGCTTTCCCCACTCGCGAGCAAGTACCTTGAGGTTCGCCTCGGTGGAAGGCTTGCCCTCCTTGACGACGGTGACCGCCACAACGCTGCGTTGCGCCGAGGTACGCCAGCACATCAGCATGTTGGGTCGCTCCGTCGCGGGCTTGTCGCGGCTGAACCGGAACTTTTGGGTACACGTGGCCGTGCCCGTCTTCTTGCCGCCGTCCACCACCCAGCGCAGTTCCTTCTGCCCGGTCAGGTCGTACTTGGCGGTGGTGACCCGGGTGATGCCCTCGTCTTGACTCAGAGATCCTCCGGTCCGTGTGATGGCGTCGCCCGTCGCCTTCTTCCCGTCCAACGGCCGGGTGATCTTCACGCCGTCCTTTGCCATCGCTTTGTGTGCCGCGTCGATCTTCTGCCGAATCCGCCTCTGTTCCTCGGGCGACATACTGGCCCACGGCTTCATCTCCCCATTCGCTGGTGTCGCCGACGCAGACGCCGGCGCCGATCGGACGCCGGCCGACGGAATGCCGACCGACGCGGATGGCCACGCCAACGCTCCCACCTCGGTTGTGGCCCCCTGCTCTCTGGTGAGTCGATCGGTCGTCACGTAGGCAGCAGCGCCCAGCACGGCAGCTACCGCGGTCACACCGACCGCCACGCGGACGTGCCGCCCCTTGCTGCCGGATTCGCTCGCGGCCAGACGGCTGGCACCACCGTCGCTGTCGCTCATCTCGAAATCCCCCGGTTCTCGACTTGCGGGCCGACCCAGCGGCCCCCTTCAGTCCTTCATGTTCCCCACGGATCGGACTTTTCGTCCTGAAACGGCTGAACAGGCTCTGTGAGTTTGGGTGCAACCTGCCTGCTACCTGGGGATCCCCAAGTGGCGCTCAGTCCGGCCGACTCTTCTCCTCGAACCACAACGGGGAGGTCAGACTTATGCGGAACCACTTGCGCCGGGCTGCGATCGGTGCGCTCACCGTCGGGACGATCACGGGCGTCACGGCGCTCGGACTGCCCGAGCAGAAGGCGGCCGAAGGCCGGGCGCTGCAGGCGGCCGACGCGATCGTCACCGCGGCCGCGGTGCCCCCCGGCAACGACCCGAGCCGGGGCGACCAGTGGGGCCTCTCCCGGATCAAGGCACCCCAGGCGTGGGCCCGGTCGACCGGCGCCGGCGTCACGGTCGCGGTGCTGGACAGCGGCGTCGACGCGGACCACCCGGACCTCGCCGACCAGCTGCTGCCGGGCTACAACACGATCACCCGCGCCGACGACGACGGCACCGACACCTACGGGCACGGCACGCAGGTCGCCGGCATCATCGCCGCGGCCACCGGCAACGAGGTCGGGATCAGCGGTATCGCCCCGGATGTGAAGATTCTTCCGGTCAAGGTACTGAACGAGTGGGGCGGCGGCACCGCGTCCGACACGGCGGCCGGCATCGTCTACGCCGTCGACCACGGCGCCACCGTGATCAACATGTCGTTCACCACGACGACCCGGGCCGGCGTGCTGACCAACGCGATCGCGTACGCCCGCAGCAAGGGTGTCGTGGTGGTGGCCGCGGGCGGCAACAGCCGGGTCCGAGGCAACGCGCCGCAGTATCCGGGCGCCGAGCCGAGCGTGATCTCGGTTGCCGCCACCGGCTCCACCGACGCCACGCCCATCTACTCCACGATGAGCGAGAACATCGACGTGGCGGCACCGGGCGTGGACGTCCCGACCACCGCGACCGGCGGCGGCTACCGCAACGTCAATGGAACGTCCGCCTCCGCCGCGCACGTCAGCGCCGTGGCCGCGCTGATCAAGTCGGTCCGGCCCAAGCTGACCGCGGACCAGGTCGAGCTGGTGCTTGCCAACTCGGCCGAGGACCTGGGCGACCCGGGCAAGGACACCGAGTTCGGCTGGGGCCGCGTCGATGCGGACGCCGCGCTGACCGTCGCCACCGGCACCAGGCTGCCCACGCCGGTCCGGCCCGCCTCCGTCAAGCCGAACCGGGTCCGGGCCATCCCCGTGATCCGGGCGACGAACGGGCCGACCACGCTGATCCACGGGCAGACCGCCACCGTGCGATACGTCGTCACGGCCGGTAACAAGCCGTTCGCCGGGCAGACCGCTCAGCTGGCTATCGCGCCGGCCGGCTTCGGCTTCACCCTCACCGATGTAATTACCGACAGTAACGGCGTGATCGAGTACTCGATGCCCACCACCGGCAGGTTCCAGATCAAGCTGTCGATGCCGGCCACCGTGACCCGCTCCGCGGCCAACTCCCCCACCTCGTCCTTCACGGTCAAGGCCACGGCGGGCCTGTCGGCCGGCGAGAACCCGGGCGAGCTGGTCGTCTCCTACAACGGGACGGCAGGGCTGCAGCTCCGGCTGGATCGCTTGGCCGGGGCCCGGTGGATCACCCACACCACGTTCGTGCCCACCGGCGGCGAGCACACGTTCACCGGCCTGACCGCCGGCGGCAAATACCGGGTCGTCGTGCCCAACACCACCGCCGTGACGGGCCTGATCAGCCAGGTGGCCCAGGTCGCCTGAGCGACCCGCAACCCAGCTGCTCCTCGGTGATCACCAAGTAGCGCTCAGGCCGGCCGACAGTTGGCTCAACCCCCCAGCAAAGGTAGGGAAACACCATGCGTAATCACCTGCGCCGGTACGCGATCGGTGCGCTCGCGGTCGGTGCCGTCGCGGGCGCCACGGCGGTCGGCGTCACTGCCGGTTACACCATGGCGGAGCCGGAGTGGCAGCCGGTCACTTACGGCCTCACCGCCTCGCCGGCGCAGCTGCTCCCGGAGACCGTCTCGACCGCCCAGCCGGTTCGCGTCGTCAGCACCTCGATCGACAAGGCCGGGCGGCCGGTGATCACCACCAGCACGGCCACCGACCGGGAGACCGCGACCGCGCTGATCAAGGCCGGCCAGACCGCCGAGAACGCGCTCGGCGTCCAGCTCGACACCCGGGTCGCCGCACTCGACGCGCCGACCGGGACCGACGCCTACCGCAGCCAGCAGTGGGATCTCAACAAGATCCGGGTGACCGACGCCTGGCAGCGGTCGACCGGCACGGGCGTCGTGGTCGCGGTGATCGACAGCGGTGTCGAGTCCACGCACCCGGACCTCGCGGGACAGGTGCTCCCGGGCGCCGACATCGTCGCCCGGACCGAGGGTGCCAGCACCGACCCGCACGGGCACGGCACCCACGTGGCCGGCACGATCGCGGCCCTGACCGGGAACGGTGCCGGGGTCAGCTCCTTCGCGCCGCACGCCAAGATTCTTCCGGTACGCGTGCTCAGCGCGACCGGTTCGGGCTGGTCCTCGGACACCGCCAAGGGCATCATCTGGGCCGCCGACCACGGGGCCAACGTGATCAACATGTCGCTGGGCGGCAGCGGGCAGGACACCGCACAGGCAAATGCGATCGCGTACGCCCGCAGCAAGGGCGTCACGGTGATCGCCGCGGCCGGCAACGCGCGGTCGAGCGGCAGCCCGGTGCACTACCCGGCCGCCGACGCCGGTGTGATCGCGGTCGCCGCCACCGACTCGGCCGACCGGGTGGCCTCCTACTCCAACGCCGGCAGCTACGTGGACGTGGCCGCCCCGGGCAGCGGCATCATCAGCACCGTCCCGGTCGCGAAGGGCAGCTACTCCAGCTACAACGGCACGTCGATGGCCGCCCCGCACGTGGCCGCGGTGGCCGCGCTGCTCAAGGCGTACCAGCCCAGCCTCACCCCGGACGCCATCGAGAAGGCGCTGACCGGCTCGGCCGTCGACCTCGGCCCGGCCGGTAGGGACAACGACTTCGGTCACGGCCGCATCGACGCGGTCGCCGCCCTGAACGCGCTCGCTCCCAGCACAACGGTGCCCACCCCGACCAAGACCACCACCGCACCGACGCCCACCCCGACGAAGACCACGACCAGTCCCAGCCCGAGCCCGACGAAGAGCCCGACCCCGACGAAGAGCCCCACGCCGACAACGAGCCCCACGGCGACAACGATCCCCACGCCCACCAAGACGGTGACCCCGACACCGACCAAGCCCGCTCCCAAGGTCAAGCCGGCCATCCGGACCGTCACGTCGGCCTCCTCGGTCGTCTACGGCACGACCACCACCGTGACCTGGACCGTCACCGCGTCCGGCAAGCCGCTCGCGAGCGCCCCGGTCCGGATCGGCGTCCTCCCCACCGGCGGCAAGACCCTGACCTGGACCGACGGCATGACGAGCCCGACCGGCACGGTGACCTTCAGCCAGCCGGCCACCGGTCATTTCCAGGTGAAGCTGCTGGTCCCGGCGAGCGCCACCACGCTGGAGACCAACTCGGGAGTCTCGAACTTCACGGTCCGGGCCGCCGTCACGGTGTCCAGCCCGGCCGCCCGCACGCTCAAAATCGCACTGACCGGAGCCACCGGCCAGACGGTCCAGGTGCTGCGCCTCGACAGGTCCCGCTGGGTGGCGACCGCGACCTTCAAGGCCACCGCACCGGAGCAGACGCTGACCGGCCTGCCCGGCAACACGCAGTACCGGGTGGTCGTCGCCAACACCGCCACGGTGACCGGCCTGACCAGCCCCAACGTACGGGTGGCATAGGGAAGATCAGGAAACCCCGGGACAACGACGTCCCGGGGGTTTCTGCCGTTCAGCGCAGGACCGACCACTCGCGCTCGACGACCGCCGCCACGTACGTTTCCTGCGGCCGGCCGGTGGCGATCGCGACGACGCTCTTCCCCGCCGAGGTACGCCAGCACAGCAGCAGGCCCGGCCGGACCTGGTCGACCGGCTGACCGTCGGCCCGGAAGTTCTGGGTGCAGCGGACACTGCCGATCGGCCGGCCGACATCGGCCACCCACAGCTTCTGCCACGACTGGGTCAGGTCGTAGCGCGCCGACACCACGCGCACGTTCGCGCCGTCCGGCGTCACCTCGTGGCGTACGGTCACCCGGTTCTCCTGGCTTGCGGCATTGATGCCGGACCGCGCGGGCCGGGGCTGAATCAGGCGGCTGACCTGGGCACTTGCCAGCTCCTCGTCGGCCATCACGGGCGCCGACGGGGTGGGCGACGGCCGGCTCGACTGCCGCACGCCGGCCTTGGTGGCCGGACCCAGCCCGGGCGCGGGCGTCTCCATCGAGGGCGACGCGGACGGTGACTCCGGCGGGGCGCTGGGTTCCATCGGCGGCTCGGAGACGAGCGGCGCGAGCGCACCCGGTTCCCGCGTCGCGGTGGCGTCCCGCCCGGCCAGCCAGGTGGCCGCCCCGTAGGACCCCGCGCCCAGCACGACGACCGCACCGGCCACGACGCTCACGATCTTCCGCCGGCGCCGCGCTTGATGCTGCTCGGAGACATAGACGCCCTCAGTCACGCTCTGATGATTCCATCCGACCCGACAAACCGCTCTAAAACGGCAAAGCAACCTGACCGCCCCCATCGCGGCGCCGCCCCGGCCGAAACGTCAGGCCGTGAACAAGAAGGCACTGCTGAGCGCACTGACCATCGGCGCGGTGGCGACCACGGGCCTGGCGCCGGCGCCAGCGACGGACCAAACCCCGGAGAGCTTGCTCCCGGCGGTCATCTCACGCACTTTTCCGGTACGGGTGGTGAGCACCGCCCTCGACCACACCGGTAGGCCGGTTGTCACCGCGCACACCGCCACCGACCGGGCGTCCGCCGTCCGGCTGATCGTCGACGGCCGGCGGGCCGCCGGGGCGGTCGGCGTCGAACTCGACGTGCCGGTCCGGGCCGCGGGCACCGACCCGTACCGGAATCGGCAGTGGGATCTTGAAACGATCCGGGTCGCCGAGGCCTGGCCGCGCGCTACCGGCACGGACGTCACGGTCGCCGTGGTCGACTCCGGCGTGGACGCCGCACACCCCGACCTGGCCGGCCAGGTGCTGCCGGGCGCCGACTTCATCACCGGCACCGAGGGCACCGGCACCGATCCGAACGGCCACGGCACGCACGTGGCCGGCACCATCGCCGCGCTCACCGGCAACGACCGGGGCGTGGCGGGCGTGGCACCGGGCGCGCGCATCCTGCCGGTCCGGGTGCTCGGCGCGAACGGCGGCGGCTACATGTCCGACGTGGCCAACGGCATCGTGTACGCGGCCGACCACGGCGCCGACGTGATCAACATGTCGGTGAGCGCCACCAGCCAGGTGGGCGCGGTCTCCGAGGCGATCGCGTACGCGCGCAGCAAGGGCATCGTGGTGGTGGCGGCAGCCGGCAACTCGCGGCGCGAGGGCAGCCCCACCGCCTGGCCGGCGGCCGACTCCGGCGTGCTGGCCGTGGCCGCCACCGAGCCCGGCGACGGGGTGGCGCCGTATTCCAACCGGGGCGGGTACGTCGACGTGGCCGCCCCCGGCAGCAGCATCGTGAGCACGGTCCCGGGCGGCGGCTACCGCACCATGAACGGCACCTCGATGGCCGCGCCGCACGTGGCCGCCGTGGCCGCACTGCTCAAGAGCGCCGACCACGACCTCACCCCCGACCGCATCGAGCAGGCGATCGAGTCCTCGGCCGTCGACCTGGGCGCCCCGGGCCGCGACCCCGACTTCGGATACGGCCGCATCGACGCCGCCGAGGCCCTGACCGCCGCGTTCCCGCACCCAGCAGAACAGCCCACCGAGGAGCAGCCGACCCCGCCGGCCGGGGGCCAGCCGACCCCGGAGCCGAGCGCACCCAGCGAGCAGCCGACCCCGGCCGACCAGCCCACGCCAAGCGACGAGCCGACGCCAAGCGAGCAGCCCACCCCAAGCGAGCAGCCCACCCCAAGCGAGCAGCCGGCCGCCGGAGGCCGGCCCACGCCGGGCGACCAGCCCGCGCCAAGTGAGCAGCCCACGCCAGGTGGCCAGCCCACGCCAGGTGGCCAGCCCACGCCGGGCGGCCAGCCCACGCCGGGCGGCCAGCCCACGCCGGGCGGCCAGCCCACGCCGGGCCAGCCGGCACCGGGCGCGAGCACACCGACCCCGATCGAGCCGGCCCCGCCGGCGCCAACCAAGATCCAGTCCACCGTCTACGCCGTCCGGACCGGAACGCAGCAACTCACCGTCGCCATCGACGGCTTCGACAACCAGATTGTCGAGCTTCAATGGCAGACCGCCGAGGGCTGGCAGACCATCTTCACCTACCCGGCCGTGCGGGCCATCCGGCTCAACGGACTTCCGCCCGGCTCCACGTACCGGATCATCGTGCCGGAATCCGCCCGCTACACCGGCGGAATCAGCGACAGTGTCCGGTTCTAGGCTCCCGCCATCCCGCCGCCCGGAGTTCTTGGCGCCGGCACCACCCGAAACGGTGGCCCGGCAGCCAAGATCTCCGCCGGGACGACAGCGGTCGCCCGCCCCGGCGCGACGGCCCTCGCCCAGCGGCATGTATCGGGGATATGTTCCCGGGCCGGTTGTCGCCGACGCTGCGGAGCCGGGCGACGGCGCGGGTCAGTGGGCCGCCGCATTGCCGGACGGTAAGGGCCAAGGGCGGGATGGCGACTGGGCAGGAATGCTGGTAGCTGAAATGATCATGCGGTTTACTCGTGAACCATGGGCATCATCTCCCGTGGGTTCGGCGGCCGCAGACGCGAGTCGATCCCCGGGCTACCCCCCGGGCAATACCTCACGCACGATTTCCCGGTGCTCTCGGCCGGGCCGACCCCGCGGGTCCCGCTCGATCGCTGGCACTTCACCGTGACCACCGAGACGGGCGAGCAACGCCGCTGGACCTGGGACGAGTTTTCCGCCCTGCCGCACGATGACGTGACGGTCGACATCCACTGTGTCACCAAATGGTCGAAGCTGGGCACCACCTGGCGCGGCGTCGCGCTGGACACGTTGCTGGACGAGGTCGAGACCGCGGCCGACTTCGCCATGGTGCACAGCTTCGGCGGGTACACCACGAACGTACCCCTGGAAGATCTGCTGGACGGAAAGGCGTGGATCGTCGACAGTTTCGACGGCGAGGATCTTGCGCCGGAGCACGGTGGTCCGGCCCGGATGCTCGTTCCGCACCTGTACTTCTGGAAGTCGGCCAAGTGGGTCGACGGCCTGCGGCTGATGCACGAGGACGAGCCGGGCTTCTGGGAGGCCGCCGGCTACCACATGTACGGAGACCCATGGCTCGAGCAGCGGTACCAGGGCGACTGACCTGGCAGGTCGCGACGCTGGCGGCCGCACGGTGGGAGACCCCGACCGCGCGGACGCTGGTGTTCGACGTGCCCGGCTGGCCCGGTCACCTGCCCGGCCAGCACGTCGACGTCCGGCTCACCGCGGACGACGGCTACACCGCGCAGCGCAGCTATTCGATCGCCTCGGCGTGGACCGAAGG
>NZ_BOMV01000005.1 GCF_016862375.1 Paractinoplanes rishiriensis
CGGGACCGAAGGCGGGCGGATCGAGCTGACCGTCCAGCGCCTGGACGACGGCGAGGTCTCCCCGTACCTGGTCGATGTCCTTGATCTTGGTGATCAGGTGGAGCTGCGTGGTCCGGTCGGCGGCTGGTTCGTCTGGCGGGACAGGCAACCGGCTCCGGTGCTGCTGCTGGCCGGCGGCTCCGGCGTCGTGCCGCTGATGGCGATGATCCGCGCCCGGGCCGAGGCCGGCGCCAAGCAGCCGTTCCGCCTGATCTACTCGGTGCGCACGCCGGCCGACCTGATCTACGCCGGCGAGCTGGCCCGGCGGGTGCGCGACGACGGCGGCCTCGACGTGCATCTCGTCTACACCCGGGAAACCCCGGACGGGTGGCCCGCACCCGCCAAGCGGATCGACGTGGCCACGATCAACACGTACGGTTGGCCCGCGGACTTCGCGCCGGACTGCTACGTCTGCGGGCCGACCTCGTTCGTCGAGACGGCCGCCGACATCCTGGTGGCACTCGGGCACGACCCCAAGCGCATCCGGACGGAACGCTTCGGAGGCACCTCATGAACGAGCTCGACGGCAACGCGATGGCCGGCGACCTCCGCGAGATCTTCGCGGTGGACGCCACCGCGGCCCGGTTCACCTGTGCCGGCTGCGGGCATGCCGACGCGGTCGCCACCCTGCGCCTGTGGGGGCACCAGATGGGCCGGGTCGGCCGCTGCCCGCAGTGCGCCGACGTGATCCTGCTGCTGGTGCGCACCCCCGACCGGGTAGTCCTCGACCTGCGCGGCACCGTCCGCCTCGAACTGCCCCTCGCGGGCTCCTGACCCGGCCCGGCATCCGGTGGACGACGACCTGCTGACCGAGCTCGCCCCGGATGACTGCGCCGCGATCCGGGCCGCTCAGGACGACGTGGTCCGCACCCCGCTGGACCGCCTGCTGATCGTGCGCGGCGGCCCGGGCACCGGCAAGACGCTGACCGCGCTGCGCCGGGTGGCCTGGCTGATCGACGAGGGCCTGGACGACGCTGACGCGCTGGTGGTCGGCCCGTCGCCGGCGTTCGCCCGGTACACCGAGGACCGGCTCAGCGGCTGGGGCTACGACGGCGTGGTGCACCACCCGGTGCACGAACTGCTGCCCGCGGTGGGCGGTGTCCGCGACGAGGCCCCGCACGTCACCCGGCTCAAGGGCGAGGCCCGGATGGCCGGCCTGCTGTCCCGCGCCCTCGGCGGGTACCGCAACCGGGTGCCGTCCGACCTGCCGGCGACGATCTGGGTGGACGGCCGCGAGGTGAAACTCGACCAGGTCGCCCTCCAGCGGGTGATCACCACGGCGCTGGCCAGCGAGGCCCCGGCCGGTGACCGGCGGCGCATCCTGCGCGCGGTGCTGGCCGCCGGCAGCGAAGACCCGCGGCTGATACTGGAGGCCGCCGACCTGCTGGCCGATCAGCTGTGGCCGCCGTTCGAGCCGACCGCCTTCCTGCGCGACCTGTTCGGATCGCGGCACCTGCTGGAGGCCGCCGGCGGTGGCGAGTTCACCGACCGCGAGGTCGACGCGCTGTACCGGCTGGCCGCCGAGGACCCCGCGTTCGAGGTGTGGAGCGAGGCTGACCTGCCGCTGCTGGACGAGGCCGACCACCTGGTCAACGGCGACCCGAAGGGGTATGCGCACGTGGTGGTCGACGAGGCGCAGGACCTCTCCCCGATGGAGCTGCGCGCGGTGTGCCGGCGGGCGGCCACCGGCTCGATGACGATCGTCGGCGACATCGCCCAGTCCACCGGCCCGTGGGCCCGCGACGACTGGCACGACCTGGTCGCCCAGTTGCCGGTCACGATGGCGCACGAGCACCGCGAGCTGTCCTGGGGCTACCGGGTGCCGCGCCAGATCTTCGAGCTGGCCGCCGAGTTGCTGCCGATGGCCGCGCCGAGCGTCGAGGCACCGACGCCGGTACGCCTGGGCCCGGCCGACCCGGTGCTGCTGCCGGCCGGCACCGCGGACCGGGCCCAGCTGGTGGTGCACGCCGCCGCCCAGCACGAGGCCGCCGGCCGGGCCGTCGCGGTGATCTGCCCGGCCCGCTGGCGGGACGAGATCGAGGCCCTGCTGGACGACGAAAATGTGCCGTGGCGCCCGGCCGGCGACGAGTTCGGCCCCGGGATCGTGCTGGTCGGCCCGCACGAGGCCAAGGGGCTGGAGTTCGACGCCGTGGTGGTGGTGGAGCCCGGGCACATCCTCGACGACGACCCGCGCGGGCACCGGCTGCTCTACATCGCGCTGACCCGGGCCACCGGGCACCTGCACCTGGTGGGCGCGGCCGAGGACCTCCCGATGGACTTCGGCATGCTGCCGTCGCCGGTCGAGACGCCGCCGGCCCCGCCGCTGCCGGCACCGGAGCCCGAGCTGGCACCCGGCGTCACCGAGAACATCGACATGGTGGTGCAGTCCCTGGCCGAGACGCTGCTGGGCAACCTGAGCCCGGAGCTGTGGCCGATCGCCCTGCGCCGCCTGGAACAGCTGATCAGTCCGGACTAGGCGCGGAAGCCCCCGCGGAGGCGCTGGGTCAGCGAGACCGACGGCCGGGGCGGCGGCACCACCGGCGCGGGCCGCGGCCGGGCCGGGATCGAGCGGCCGACCGGGCGGTCGTAGTCGGCGGTGGCGATGGCCTCGACGATCTGCCCGTCGCCGAAGTTCTCCGATTCGGGTATCGACGGAACGAAGCCGACCAGGATGCCGTTGCGCATGATCTGCGCCTCCAGGCCCGCGGTGCCGTCGTTGTCCCAGATCGCCTCGCGCCCGTCCGGGAGCATGACCCGGATGCCGTACTGCGTGACTCCCGCCTGGGGCAGTTTCACGTGGGCGAAGACGTTGCGCGCCCGCAAAGTGTCGACGACTCGACGTGCCCGTTCTTCTTCCATGCGAAAACGGTAGTGGTCCTGCCTGTGGGCAGCCTGAATGACGTCTGTGCCGCCAGTTAAAGTAAGATCACGCAAAGCGCATGAAACGTAACTGCATGTCATTCATGCAGGTGATATTGATGGATGTTACTTCTTCGTAATGGGATTGTCACGGTGTTTCTTTTCCCAGCCCCTTGACTTACTTTGCGGTAACCGGAGCGCTTCGGCTTCCTCTCCCCCACGGACCGGAGGCCACCGATGAGCAGGCGCCATTTCACCCTCGGCTGCGTCGTCACCACCACCCTGCTCTCCCTGGCGATCGCGACCCCCGCCGCCGCGACCGCCACCACCCTCGCCGACGTCGACTATGCGGCACTCGGCGACTCCTACTCCTCGGGCGTCGGGGCGCCCGGACAGACCGGGAGCTGCCTGCGCAGCCCGTACGGATACGCCGCCCTGTGGGCCGCGCGCAACAATCCCACCTCGTTCACCAACCTGACCTGCGGCGGCGCCGTCACCGGCGACGTCCTCAGCCGGCAGGTCCCGCAACTGCCCAGCGGGGCCGACCTGATCAGCATCACCATCGGCGGCAACGACGCGGGCTTCGCGCCCACGGTGCTGACCTGCCAGTTCGCCAGCGACGCCGAGTGCCAGCGGACCGTCGCCGAGGCCGAGACCGACATCGGCGCCACGCTCGGCGGCAAGCTCGACAACACGTACGCGGCCATCAAGCGCAAGGCCCCGGACGCGCAAGTGATCGTCCTGGGTTATCCGCTGCTGTTCGACACCGCGTCGGCCAGTTGCGGGGCCGGCATGAGCCTGGCCAAGAGGCGGGCGCTCAACCACGGCGCGCAGGTGCTCAACGACCTGATCAAGGCGCGCGTCGAGGCGGCCGGGCTGACCTTCTCCGACGTCCGCGACGAGTTCGCCGGCCACGGGATCTGCGCGTCCGGCGCGTACCTCAACGGCCTGACGATTCTCCCGCCGCAGAACTCCTTCCACCCCAACCGCAACGGATACACGTACGGCTATCTCCCAGCCATGATCGACGCGCTCGGCTGACGCGGCGGCCCGGCGTCACGGACGCCGGGCCGCACACCCGTTTTGCACCTTTTTCGGGACCGCGCGATCGCCCGCGCTTTGGCAGTATCTCCACCCATGGTTCGCCTCTACGCGCTGCTCGCCCTCGCCAATCTGGCGCTGCTCGTGATCGCCCTGATCGACTGCCTGACGGCCGACGAGGGCGCGATCCGGGCCCTGCCCCGGGTGCCCTGGGTGTTCATCATCCTGCTGTTCTCCCCGGTGGGCGCGATCGCGTGGTTCGTGGCCGGCCGCCCCGCGCCGACCGCCAGGCTGAGCAACGGCACGGTCTGGCGTCCCGGCAGCGGCTTCCCGGAGAGCCAGCGCCCGAGGCAGCAGTCGGTGGCCCCCGACGACAACCCCGAGTTCCTGCGCGGCCTGGCCGAGTCGCTGCGCGAGGACGAGAGCATGATGAACAAGTGGGAAGCCGACCTGCGCCGCCGCGAGGAGGAGTTGCGCCGCAAGGAGCAGCCGGAGTAACGGTCCGCTCGGTTCCGGCCGCGTCGGCCCGCTTCACGCTCTTCCCGTCGATGGGCGAATATCCGGCCTACGACGACCGGGTCTACGACGCCTTCGACGCCACCGACGACCGCTGCCGCGCCTACCGGCAGGCCATCCGCGCGGCAGCGCCCGGCCGGGTGGTGCTCGACATCGGCACCGGCCGCGACGCGCTGTGGGCGATCGAGGCGGCCCGGGCCGGCGCGCGGCACGTCTACGCGATCGAGGCGGATCATCGGGCCGCGAGGCACGCCCGGCAGGCGGTGGCATCGGCCGGCCTGGGCGATCAGGTCACGATCCTGCCGGGCTGGTCCACCGAGCAGACCTTGCCCGTACGGGTGGAAGTCTGCGTCTCCGAAATAGCCGGCAACATAGCGTCCGCCGAGGGCGCCATCCCCGTCCTCAACGACGCCCGCCGTCGCCTGGCCACACCCGGCTGCGTCTGGATCCCGTTCCGCATGCAAACCTGGGCCGCGGCCGTCTCCCTGCCCTCGCTGGCCTTGGCCGAGGAGTCCCTGCCGTACCTGCACAGCGTCTTCACCCACGCCGGCGCCCCGTTCGACCTGCGCCTGTGCCTGGCCGGCCCGGCGCACGAGGCCATCATCTCCACCGCCGCCGCGGTGGAGTCGGTGCCGTTCACCGACTTCGCGGCCCCCGGCGACTCCCGCTACGCCGACCTGCGGGTGGAGGTCCCGTCCACGATGACCGGCCTGCTGCTGTGGACCCGCCTGGCCCTAACCGCCGCGGGCGGCCGCGAGGTGGACACCCTGACCAGCGACACCCGAGGCTGGGCACCGGTGCTGGCGCCACTCCCGCCGACCCAGCTAGACCCCGGCACCTCACTGAGGGTCCGTTTCACCCGCCGCACCGGCACCGACGGCCTGCACCCCGACTACGAACTGACGCTCAACGACCTGCCGCCCTGGCACAGCCCGCACCGCGGCGCCCCGTTCCGAGCCACCCCGTTCTATCAAGACCTGTTCAGCGGGGACGGCACCCGGACGGCCGCCATCCCGGCCGCGGCGGCCGCTCGCATGCCGTAGTCGGTGTCCTCGAAGACCAGGCAGCGGTCCGGGGCCACGCCCAGCTTGGACGCGGCCAGCAGGAAGCACTCCGGCTCCGGCTTGCCCAGCGTGTAGTCGCCGGCGCAGACCATCACGTCGAACCGGTCCAGCAGGCCCAGCGCGGTCAGCGAGGCCGTCACCGACGCGCGGGTGCTGCCGGAGACCACCGCGAACGGCACCCGGCCGTACGCGTCCTCGATGTGGGCCAGCACCCCGGGCACCGCCTTGACCTGCGGCAACATCTCGTGGAACGTGCGCTCCTGGAGCGCCGCCACCTCGGCCACCGGCATGGTCAGGCCCTGCTGGGAGTTCAGGTCGGTCACGATGTCGACGATCGGGCGGCCGCCCCAGGCGTAGAACTGCTCCTCGGTGAAGTCGGCGCCCCAGGTCGCCAGCGTCTGCCGCCAGGCCACGAAGTGCACCGGCATCGAGTCGGCGATGGTGCCGTCGCAGTCGAACAGGTACGCGTCGAAGATGCCCTCGGGCAGCGGCAAGATCACCAGGCAACGGTAACGGCGGGGGCCGGACCGGTGCTTCCCCGCTGGCGGATGCGGATCGGCGGGGCCGTGTAGACGCGGTGCGGCGCGCCGGCCAGCGCGTCCAGCACCGCGGCGCCGACCGTGACGCCGTGCTCGTGCACATCGATCGACAGCGCCGACAGCGGCGGCACGGCCAGCTCGCACAGCGCCGAGTCGTCGCAGGCCAGCAGGCTCACCTGGCCGGGAACGTCGACGCCGGACCGGACCAGTTCCTCCTCGGCGGCCACCGCCATCACGTCGTTGTCGAAGACGATCGCGGTGGGTGCGCCGGCGCCGGCCAGCAACTTCCGGGTGGCCCGTACGCCCGACTCCGCGCTGTAGTCGGCCTCGACGATCCGGACATCGACGTGCAGCCGCTTACCGGTCGCCCGCATGGCCGCGGTCCGCTCGGCGGTGTGCGCCAGTTCGACCGGGCCGCTCACCCGCCCGATGGCCCGGTGACCCAACTCGCCGAGCAGCCGCATGGCCGCGTCGATCGCGCCGGCGTTGTCGGCCACCACGCTGCTGAGCGCGGCCGGACCGGAGTATCGCCCGGCGAGCACCGCGGGCAGCCCGAGCCGTTCCAGCCGGGCCGGACGGACGTCGTCGCGCACCAGATTGACCACCACAACAGCGTCGACCGTACGCTCGGCCGCCCAGCGCTCGTAGGTGGCCAACTCGGCCTCGAGGTCTTCGACGGTCAGCAGCAGCACCGTGCCGCCGGCCGGGCCGAGCACCTCCTCCATGCCGGCGACCAGCTCGATGAAGAACGGCTCGACGCCGACCCGGGGCGCGCTGGCGGTGAGCACGAGACCGATCATTGTGTCGGACATCCCGCGAACGCTCCCGTCACCGCTGCTCAAGGGCCTGATCGATCCATTATCTTAAGCGGGTGAATGAAGGTGTCAACGCGGGACGTGGGCGCCGTGCGGGGGCGCGCGAGGCGATTCTGACCGCGATCCGCACCGCCGAACCGCTCAGCCGGGTGGAACTGGCCGGCATCACCGGTCTGACCGAGGCGTCGGTCTCCACCACGGTCCGGCGACTGCTGGACGAGGGTCTGGTGGTCGAGACCGGGCGGGCGCCGACCGGCGGCAAGCCCCGGGTGCTGCTGCGGCTCGACCCGGCAGCCCGGATCGCGGTGGGCGTGCACCTCGACGACGACGTCACCACGTACGTGCTCACCGGGCAGACCGGCGGCATCATCTCGCGGATGAACCGGCCCGCCCCGCACCACACCGACCCGGACGCGGTGGTGCGCCGCCTGGTCGCCGACATCGGCGGCCTGGTGGCCGGCTCCGGCATCGACCGGGCGCGCTGCCTCGGCATCGGCCTGGTGCAGCCGGGCCCCGCCGCACGGCACGACCTGGACCGGCGGCTGGCGCAAGCGACCGGCTGGCCGGTGCTGCTCGAGAACGACGCCACCGCGGCCGCCGTCGGCGAATACTGGGTGGCCCGGGTCGGCGCCGCCCGCCCGTTCGCGGCCCTCTACATGGGCAGCGGCCTGGGCGCCGGCATCGTGCTGGACGGCCAGGCGCTGCGCGGCCGGCACGCGAACGCCGGCGAGTTCGGCCACCTGTGCCTCCAGTTCGACGGTCCACCGTGCTGGTGCGGCAGCCGCGGCTGCGTCGAGGCGCTGGCCGGCCCGCAGGTGGTGGTGGACGCGGCCCTGGCCGATCCGGCGGCCGCGGCCGAGGCCGGGTTGGACGCCGGTGCGCGGCGCAGCACCATCGAGGAGTTCACCGCGGTGGCCCGGGCCGCACGATCCGGGGCGCCCGGCTGCCGCGCGCTGCTGGAGCGCTCCGCCCGGCTGGTCGCGGCCGCCGCCGAGTCGGTGGTCAACCTGCTCGACGTCGACCTGCTGGTGCTCACCGGGCCGGGGTTCGCGGCAGCGTCCTTCGTGTACGGACCGGCGATCTCGTCGCGGCTGGCGGCGGCCGACGCGCGTACCTGGCACCGCTCTGTCTCCGTGACGGTATCGCTCGCCGCACCCACCGCCTCGGCCACCGGCGCCGCCGCGCTGGTGCTGCAGTCGACCCTTTCTTAGGCTGCCTAAGTTTCTGACCCCCAAATCTTGACTTGCCTAAGAAAGGTGCTCACGCTGGGAGCGCTCCCAAATATCGATGAGCGTGAGAGGAGAGCCCCGATGAAACACCGCTTCGCCTTGGTGGCGGTCGCGGTCGCCGGCTTGATCGGCGCGGGCACGATGGCGGCGGTGTCCACCGCATCGGCCGCCACCACCGGATGCTCGGCGACCTACACCGTGGCCAGTCAGTGGCAGGGCGGCTTCCAGGGCGGAATCACCGTCACCAACCTCGGTGACGCGCTGACCGGCTGGCGGCTGGAGTTCGACTTCGCCGGCGCCGGGCAACAGGTGAGCCAGGGCTGGAACGCCGCCTGGACGCAGTCCGGCGCGCACGTCACGGCCGCGAGCATGAGCTGGAACGGTGGCCTGGCCACCGGCGGTTCGGTGTCGGTCGGCTTCATCGGCTCGTGGTCCGGCAGCAACCCGGCTCCGGCCTCGTTCACCCTCAATGGTGTGGCCTGCACCGGCGGCACCACCGGGCCTACCACGCCACCCACCACCGAACCCACCACGCCGCCCACCACCGAGCCCACCACTCCCCCGACCACCACGCCCGCCGAGGGTCCCGCGCCGGCTCTCAAGGTGAACGGCAACAAGCTGGTCACCGCCGCGGGTCAGACCTACCGGCTGCTCGGCGTCAACCGGGCCAGCGCCGAGTTCGCCTGCGTGCAGGGCAAGGGCATCTGGGACAGCCCGCAGCCGGACCAGGCCACCGTCGACGCCATGAAGGCCTGGAACATCCACGCCGTACGCATTCCGCTCAACGAGGACTGCTGGCTCGGCACCTTCGGCACGCCCAGCGGCACCGAATATCAGACCGCGGTCAAGCAGTACGTGGACCTGCTGGTGTCCAACGGCATCAACCCGATCCTCGATCTGCACTGGACCCACGGCGCCTACACCGGCAACATCTCGGCCTGCCCCGACGTGAACGCGACCTGCCAGAAGCCGATGCCCAGCGCCGAGTACACGCCGCGGTTCTGGACCAGCGTGGCGAACACCTTCAAGGGCAACAACGCGGTCCTCTTCGACCTGTTCAACGAGCCCTACCCGGACGCCGCGAACAACTGGTCCGACATGACCGCGGCCTGGAAGTGCGTCCGCGACGGCGGCACCTGCACCGGCATCACCTACGAGGTGGCCGGCATGCAGGACCTGGTCGACGCGGTCCGCGCCACCGGTGCCACGAACGTCCTGCTGGTCGCCGGTCTCACCTGGACCAACGACCTCACCCAGTGGCTGGCGTACAAGCCGGTCGACCCGGCCGGCAACATCGTCGCGTCCTGGCACTCGTACAACTTCAATGCCTGTGTGACGGTGTCCTGCTGGGACAGCCAGATCGGCTCGGTGGCGGCCCAGGTGCCGGTGCACGCCGGCGAGATCGGCCAGGACACCTGCGCGCACGACTACATCGACCAGGTGATGGCGTGGGCGGACGCGAACGGTGTCGGCTACACGGCGTGGACCTGGAACCCGTGGGGCTGCACCGGCGGCAACGTCCTGATCCAGGACTACACCGGCACCCCGACCCAGACGTTCGGCGAGGGCGTCAAGGCGCACCTCCTCACGGTTGACCCGTACCGGTCATGAGGGCCAACCGATTCCGCGCGCTGCTGATCAGCGCCGCCCTGGCCGTCACCGCCGCCGTACCCGCACTGGTGGCCACCGCCGGGCCGGCCACCGCGGCCGCTCCGGTCCGGATCATGCCGCTCGGCGACTCGATCACCGCGGGCACCGGCTGCTGGCGCGCCAAGCTGTGGCGCCAGTTGCAGACCACCGGCTACACCAACATCGACTTCGTCGGCGGCGTCTCGGACGGCGGCGGCTGCAATCCCGGTTACTCGTACGACTTCGACCACGAGGGCCACGGCGGCTTCTCGGCGACCGGCATCGCCGACGCCAACCAGCTGCCGCCCTGGCTGGCCGCGGCCAACCCGGACATCGTGCTGGTGCACCTGGGCACCAACGACATGTGGGGCGGCCACATCCCGCTGGCGAACAAGCTGACCGCCTTCACCAAACTGGTCGGCCAGATGCGCGCCAACAACCCCAACATGAAGATCATCGTCGCCAAAATCATCCCGATGAGCGCGGCGGCCTGCGCCAACTGCCCGGCCGACGTGGTGGCATTCAACAACGCGCTGCCCGGGTGGGCGGCCGGGCTCACCACGGCGGCGTCACCCATCGTCCTGGCCGACCTCTGGACCGGGTACGACGCGGTGGCCGACAACAACGACGGCGTGCACCCGAACGACGCCGGCTACACCAAGATGGCCGCCGCGTGGTATCCCGTCCTGGCCCGGGTCCTGGGCGGCACCACGACCCCGACCACCGCACCGACCACCCCACCGACGACGGCGCCCACCACGGCGCCGACGACTCCGCCGACCACAGCGCCCACCACGGCTCCGCCGGCCGGTGGTTGCACCGCGACCTACAAGGCCGGTTCACAGTGGACCGGCGGCTTCCAGGGCGAGGTGACGGTCCGCAACGGCGGCACCGCCACCGCGACCGGCTGGACGGCAACGATCGCCTTCGCCGACGGCCAGCAGATCTCCCAGGCCTGGAACGCCACGGTGACCCAGAGCGGAAACACCGCCACCGCCCGGAACGTCACCTGGAACGGCGGTCTGACCGCCGGCGGGACGGCGAGTTTCGGCTTCCTGGCCTCGTGGCAGGGCACCAACAACCCGCCCTCGGTGACCTGCACGCTGAGCTGAGGAGAACCCGCCCGTCCCGGCTGCCCGCCGGGACGGGCGGGTTACTGCAAGCCGGAAATTTCTGTTATCTCCGATACAGATGAGCATCGATATAAGGGACAGGTGTCAACACGCACCCGCTCCGAAAGGAATCCCCCGCATGATGCTCACCACGTTGCGCCGCCGCTGGCGCAGCACCGCCGCGGTGTCAGTCGTGGCCGGTGCCGCAGTCGTCGCTACCGCCCTGACCATGCTGCCGTCCACCGCCGCAGTCACCCCCAAGATCGCCGCGGGCACCCTGGTCGGCTGGGCCGCGCAGAACGGCGGAACCACCGGCGGCAACGGCGGCTCGACCGTCACCGTGACCACCGCCTCCGCCCTGGACAGCGCGCTGCAGGCCAGCGGAGCCCGGATCATCAAGGTGTCCGGCACGATCACGGTCTCCGGCATGCGCAAGGTCACCTCGAACAAGACCATCCAGGGCGTCGGCTCCGGCTCCGGCATCCGCGGCGGCGGACTGTCCATGTCCAACGTCAGCAACATCATCATTCAGAACCTGACCTTCTCGGGTTCCAGCGATGACGCCATCAACGTGCAGGACAATTCGCACCACATCTGGATCGACCACAACGTCTTCACCAGCGCCACCGACGGACTGGTCGACATCCGGCTCGGCTCCGACTTCATCACGGTGTCCTGGAACATCACCCGCAGCCACGACAAGACGTTCCTGCTCGGCTCGGACGACTCCAACACCGGTGACCGCGGCAAGCTGCGCGTGAGTTACCACCACAACTGGTTCGACGGCACCAACCAGCGTCACCCGCGGGTCCGCTTCGGCAACCCGGTGCACGTCTACAACAACTACTACGCCCGGACCGCCAGCTACGGCGTGGCCTCCACCACCGAGGCCGGCGTTCTCGTCGAGGGCAACTACTTCGAGAACGTGTCCCGGCCCACCACGCTCGCCCAGGGCACCTCGCCCAACGGCAAGCTGGTGCAGCGCAACAACCACTTCGTCAGCTCCGGCACGCCGATGACGAACGGCACGGTCAACGCGATCCCCTACGCGTACACCCTCGACACGGCCAGCCAGGTCAAGTCGATCGTGAGCGCGGGCGCGGGCGTCGGCAAGCTCGGGCTCTGACACTGACCGAAGCGGGCGGTTCCGGCTCCGGCCGGGGCCGCCCGTTCGCCTTGCCCGGATTGGCATGGCTTCAGGAAAGCGCTTGCCTTAAAATCGGCCAAATCCTGCAAATAGCAGGCTAACGAACTTCATCCCAAACCGGACAATAGCTACCCAATGACTGCCGACCGACGCGCCGGCAGGCCACCTTGTCCCAATTCATTGCAACAAAACTGCAAATAAGAGTTATTGACTGTTTTCGATGGACCTTCCTACGTTGGGAAGACGCGTACCCCCAACGCAGGAGGTCCCATCATGCAGATCCCCCAGATACCGCGCCGCATCGTCAAGGCATCTCTCGCCACGGCCGCGGCCACGGCCCTGGCCGTCACGATCGGCGCCGCCGCCAACGCCGTTTCCGCGCCCGACGCAGAGGTCGACATCCTGGCCGCCGACGTGGGCTGGGCCACCCAGGGCGGCGGCACCCGCGGCGGCGAGGGCGGCACCACCGTCACCGTCACGAGCTGGTCCGCGCTGCGCGACCAGGCCGAGGCGAGCGGCGCCCGGACGATCCTGGTCAACGGCATGCTCAGCGGCTCCGGCACGATCGAGATCTCGGCAAACAAGACGATCCGCGGCGTCGGGGCCAACTCCGGCGTCTCGAACACCACATTCAACATCGAGGACATGTCGCCGGCCAACGTGATCATCCAGAACATGAACATCCGCGGCGTGGTCGGCGGCGACGCCATTCAGATCGAGAACGCCCGGAACATCTGGATCGACCACAACACCCTGTCCAGCACCATCGAGGACGACCCCGACCACTACGACGGCATGATCGACATCACGCATGCCGGCGACTTCGTCACGGTCTCCTGGAACATCATCCGCGACCACTGGAAGACCTCGCTGGTCGGGCACTCCGACGGCAACGAGAGCGAGGACACCGGGCACCTGCGGGTCACGTACCACCACAACTGGTTCGACCGCACCTTCGAGCGCAGCCCGCGGGTTCGCTTCGGCGAGACGGTACACGTCTTCAACAACTACTACTCCAACATCAAAAACAATGAGGAGTCGTACGCGATCGCCAGTGTCATGGACGCCGGCACCCTGGTCGAGGGCAACGTCTTCGAGAACGTGCAGCAGGCCTGCTGGTCGGCCAGCGGCATCTTCGAGTCCGACCCGGGCCGGCTGGTGGCCCGCGACAACATCCTGACCAACTCCGGCCCGTGCGAGACCAACGGCTCGGTGGCCGCCCTCCCGTACAGCTACACCGCGCAGAGCAGCGGCACCGTCAAGGCCGCCGTGACCGCGGGCGCGGGCGCCGGCCGCATCTGATCCAGGCGCACCCGACCGGCCCGCCGCGCCACCCGGCACGGCGGGCCGTGTGCGCCGCGACAGGACAGCAGAAAACGTCACCCGGCTGCGCGGCCGCGACGGCATGCTGGACCCGGTCAGCAGCGATCGAACGGGAGCGCCCACCGATGACTCAGCAAGTTTTGACGGTGACCGTGCCGGCCGGGCCGCCCGCCGTGTTCCGCTACCTGACCGAGCCGGAACTGCTGACCCGGTGGATCGACGGGCTGCGCGAGTCGCGGCCGCTCGGCGATCGGGTGATGCGGGTGGGCGCCAGGTCGATCGAGGTGGTCGAGGCACAGGGCAGGACCATGGAGATCGTTTCGGAGGTGACCGCCCTGGACCCGGACCGGATGCTGGCCGTCCGCATCACCTATCCCGGCGCGGGCGACACCGACATGGTCTACGAACTGGCGCCGGTCGCTTCCGGCACCGAGTTGCGGCTCACCGTCACGCCTCGCTACCGGGGTGTCGCCCGGCTGGTCGGCCGGTTGATGCAGCCGATGATGCGACGGCGGCTGCAGGGCAATCTCGACCGGCTGGCGCGGGTGGTCTGATCGGTGATCCGTGCCGATGTCATGCGGGTCCTGGTCCACGTCGAGGCCCACCTCGACCGGGATCTGTCCGCCCCGGCGCTGGCCGCGGCGGCCGGCCTGTCCGCCTCGCGTTTTCACCGGGTCTTCGTCGCCGAGATCGGCGAGACCCCGCACGCCTACGTGGCCCGGCTGCGGCTGGACCGGGCCGCACTCTACCTGGCCACCCAGGCCGGGCCGATCGCCGGCATCGCGGCCGCCGTCGGCTACGAGACGCCGGAGACCTTCGCTCGCGCCTTCGCCCGCCGGTTCGCCACCACCCCGTCGGCCTACCGCGCCGCCGTTCCGGTCGCGGCACCTCTCCCGGCGCGCCGGCCGGGGCTGGAGCAGCAGGCCGGAGAGGGCGTGCTCTCGGCGGTCCGAGTGACCGAGTTGCGGCCCCAGCCGGCGGCGTTCCTCCGTCACCTCGGCCCCTACGAGGACGTCGACGGCTCCCTCTTCGAGGATCTGGCCGCCTGGTCGCACGGACGGACCGGGGTGACCGGACCCTGGCTCGGTGTCGGCCACGACGCACCGGGCATCACCCCGGCCCGGCTGCTGCGCTTCGACGCCTGCCTCGGGGTCACGGCCGCACGTCACACCCGGGGTCGCGTCGCCTTCCAGACCGTGCCCGGCGGCTGGTATGCCGTCGCCACCCACACCGGCCCCTACACCTCGCTGCCCCAGGCCCACCGGTCCGTCTACGCCACCGCCCAGTCGTTCGCCGGCTACCGCGTCGCTGGCCTCCCCCTCGTTGAGTGCTACCTGACCAGCACCGTCCGGCCGGACGCCCACCTCAACACCACCCAGATCCGGCTGCCGTTGGTGCGTCTCGCCCGATGAGCCGGATTTCTGTCTTTTGCCCGGCCTCCACCGCGTCTACTAATCGCCGCCCGCCCCGAGGCGGCACCAACCGTCTGCGAGGTCACCATGCAAAACCAAACCATGGAGGTACGACGAACACGCCCGGCCCTGGCCGCCGCAGCAGTCGGCCTACTGCTCGCCGGAACCGTCGCGGCACTCCCCCGGCCCGCCACGGCCGCCCCGGCCCTGACCGGCGCCACCGGATCGCCGGACGGATTCGCCGCCGTGCCGGCCTGGGGCCAGGACGGCACCACGGGCGGCGCCGGCGGAGCGACCGTCACCGTGCGCACCGCCGAGGACTTCCTCGCCGCGATCGCCCAGCCGGAACCGCTCATCGTCCAGGTCGACGGCATCCTGACGCTGCCCGGCCCGATGCACAACGTCGCCTCGGACAAGACCATCGTCGGGCTCGGCGCCGGCGGCGGCCTGAACATCGGCCTGCCCATCGACGACAGCATCACCGACCCGCCGGCCGACGCCGTGCACAACGTGATCATCCAGAACCTGAAGTTCGACGCCTGGGCGGACGACGCGATCAACGTGCAGATGTTCACCCACCACGTCTGGATCGACCACAACACGTTCGTCGCCGGGTTCGACGGCGCCGCCGACGTCAAGCGCGGCTCGTCGTACGTCACGGTGTCCTGGAACCACAGCACCCACGGCAAGAACATGCTGGTGGGCCACTTCGCCGGCAACGCGCACCAGGACAAGGGACGGCTCAAGGTCACGTACCACCACAACTTCTTCGACGGCACGGTGGAGCGCAACCCGTGGGTCCGCTTCGGCAACCCCGCGCACGTCTACAACAACTACTACCGCGCCGTGAGCAAGTACGGCGTCCGGTCCAGTTCGGAGGCGGGCATCCTGGTCGAGGGCAACTTCTTCCAGGGCGTCGCGCAGCCGTTCCAGCGCGGCGTGGGCGGCACCGAACTCGGCGACCTCGTCGAGCGCGACAACTGCTTCGCCGAGTCCGGCGAGCCGCAGTCCGGTGGCACCACCGAGGAAATTCCTTACCCGTACACCGTGGAGCCCTGCGACGGAGTGCCCGCAGCGGTGACCGCGGGCGCCGGCGCGGGCCGGCTCGGATAGGACCCGCACGGAGGTGTGCCGGTACGTCCGGCACACCTCCTCAGCGGTGGTTCAATCCAGCAGTTCGGTCACCGTGCCGGCGGCGACCGTGCGGTTGCCCTCGCGTACCGCAAAACCAAGACCGACCTCGAGTGCGACCGGCTTGCCCAGCGTCACCACCACCGAGTCCAGGGTGTCGCCCGGCATCACCAGGTCCCGGCCGCCCAGATCCAGACCACCCGGCACGTCGGTGGTGTGGAAGTAGAACTGCGGCCGGTAGTTCGCCTCGAACGGGGTGTGCCGCCCGCCCTCGGCATACGTCAGCGCGTACATGGTCGCCGTGAATTTGTGGTGTGGCGTCACGCTGCCCGGCACCGCGACCACCTGGCCGCGCTGCACCTGCTCGCGCTTCACCCCACGCAGGAGTACGGCGGCGTTGTCGCCGGCCTGCGCCGACTCGAGCGACTTGCCGAACGTCTCCAGCCCGGTCGCCACACTGGTCAGCGTGGGACCGAGGCCGACCACCTCGACCGGCTCGCCGACCCGCAGCGTGCCCCGCTCGACCTTGCCGGTCACCACGGTGCCCCGCCCGCTGATCGACAGCACGTTCTCGATCGGCATCAGGAACGGCTCGCCCAACTCGCGCGGCGGGATCGGCACGTAGTTGTCGACCGCGTCGAGCAACTCGACGATCGAACCGACCCAGTGCGGGTCGCCCTCGAGGGCCTTCAGCGCGCTGACCCGGATCACCGGCACCTCGTCACCGGGGAACCCGTACTCCGAAATCAGCTCGCGGACCTCGAGCTCGACCAGGTCGAGCAGCTCCGGGTCGTCGACCGCGTCGCTCTTGTTGAGCGCCACCACCAGGTACGGCACGCCGACCCGCTGGGCCAGCAGCACGTGCTCCCGGGTCTGCGGCATCGAGCCGTCCTGAGCCGACACCACCAGGATCGCCCCGTCCACCTGAGCCGCGCCCGTGATCATGTTCTTCACGTAGTCGGCGTGGCCCGGCATATCGACGTGGGCGTAGTGGCGCGCCTCGGTCTCGTACTCGACGTGCGCGATGGTGATGGTGATGCCGCGGGCGGCCTCTTCCGGCGCCTTGTCGATGCCCTCGAACGCCACGTACCGGTTGGTTGCCGGGTCGCGGTCGGCGAGAACCTTCGTGATGGCCGCCGTCAGGGTCGTCTTGCCGTGGTCGACATGCCCCATCGTGCCGATGTTGAGGTGCGGTTTGGTACGCATGAACTGGCTCTTGGCCATGGGTTTCTCAATCCTCACTGGATGCAAGGCACTTCGGTGGTACACGACCCCGTCGCCAGGCGGGGCGCGTCAGAACCCGCGCAGGGAGCAGCCCACCCTTCCCCGGGGTTCTGCTGCCGGTGGGGAAGGGTCAGACTCGCGTATCGGCGCCGGGAAAATCGCACACGGGAGCCACCGCAAGGGGCAGCTGCAGACCGGGCGCGAACATGACCGTCACGTTAGCTCCCGGCGCCCGGCCGGGCGAACGAATTTCCGCGCCGCTCAGGAGCCGATGCCGAGCGCCGCCTTCAGGCCGCTGCGCGGGCAGTCGCCGGACCGGTGGACGCCCACCCGGCCCAGGAGTTCGCCCAGGGTCTCCCGTTCGGCCGGGGACAGCGCGGCGAACAACTCCTCCTCGGCCGCGGCGACGGCCGTGCCGACGTCCTGGAGCGTGCCCACGCCGGCCGTGGTGATCTCGACGATGTGCCGGCGGCGGTCGGCGGGATCCCGGCGCCGCTCGATCAGCCCGGACCGTTCGAGGTCGTTGAGAAGGCTGACCAGCACGCTCGGATCCACCTCGAGCACCTCGACCAGCACCTGCTGACAGGCGGCCTCCGCGTCCAGGTGCAGCAGGACGGTCACGTGCCGGGGGGTGAGCTTGCTGGCGGCGAGCGCGGCCCGCAACCGGGCGTCCGCGATCGCTCCGCGGCGGGCCAGCGTCAGGCTCAGCCAGTCCCGCGAGTCACCCATGTCGCCTCCGTCCGGTGCCGCCACCAGCACGAGCAGCACAGCGCCCACGATAACAGGGCGCCGATTGACCGCCTGCTTCAATTGTTGATAGCGTTCAACGATCGGAGTTGCTCAACTATGGAGGGGAACCCATGAACATCGCGTACATCGTCTCCGCCGTCCTGGTTTCTGTCGTGCTGGTGGTGACGGCCCGCTTCAAGCTGATCCGCGAGAAAGAAGTGACGGCCACGCTCACCCGGCTGCACGTCCCGGACCGGATGTTCCCGGTGCTGGCCGCCCTCCAGCTGGCCGGTGCCGCCGGCCTGCTGATCGGCATCTTCTTCCGGCCGCTGGGCATCGCCGCGGCCATCGGCGTGGTGCTGTTCTTCATCGGAGCGGTCATCGCCCACCTGCGGGCGAACGATGCCAAGGGCGCTCCGGTGCCGGCCGCACTCGCGGTCTTCGCCGCCGCCCCGCTGGCGCTGGGCCTCGCCTCCGTCTGAGGGCCGGCGCCGCGAACGGCGATGACCGCACCCCGGACGGGATGCGGTCATCCTCGTGCTCAGCCGTGCCCCAGCTGGAAGCCCACCCCCCGTACGGTGATCACCCAGCTGCTGGCCCCGAGCTTGCTGCGCAGGGTGCCGACGTGCGTGTCGACGGTCCGCCGGGACCAGGAGTCACCCCAGATCTCCAGCATCAGCCGCTTACGGGGGATCACCGTGTCCGGGTTGGTGGCGAGCAGGTAGAGCAGGTCGAACTCCTTGCGGGTGAGATCGATCCGGCGACCGTCCAGCAGGACCCGCCGCACGCTGGGATCGATCTCCAGCGGGCCGTGCGACACCGTGCGCACCGCCGGCGCGGTCGTCTGGGTGCGCCGCAGGACCGCTTCCATCCGGGCCAGCAGCTCGCGGAAGCCGTACGGCTTGACGAGGTAGTCGTCGGCACCGGCCTGCAGACCCAGCACCCGGTCGAGTTCGGCCCCGCGCGAGGTGACGGCGATGACCGGCTTGTCGCAGGCCGCGCGGATGCCACGGCAGACCTCGAGCCCGTCCAGATCGGGCAGTTCGAGGTCCAGCAGGACGATGTCGGCCTCCTCGAAGGAGCCGAGGGCCGCTGCGGCCGTGCCGACCACGGCGACCTCGTGACCGTGCCGCCGCAGTCCGTGGGTCAGCGTCTCGGCCTCCGCCGCGTTGCTGTCCACCACCAGAACCCGCCGCGTCGCCGATTGCCCGGGAACTCCCGTCGCGACCTCCGAGTGGCTCCCCTCCGCCGGAGCCACCGCTTTCGCACCACATGAGCAATGCCTAGTACGTTCGAGCAGATTCACAGTTTGCCGAGACATTTTCCCTCAACCTGTTACCTTCGGTTGCTCTGGCGTCACTCGACCGTACCCAGCTCCATTGGTGGATGTCAACGATTGGCGTGAATACAATATGTGCCATGACGAGGCCCGGGAAGAACGGCATTAAAGGCACCGCGAGCCAGCTGTCAATGTGATTACGAACATGTTACCGAGACGAATATCCGGCACCGATCGGACATTGATCTTCGACGGGCGACGGCGGCGTCGCGTCGAAACAATAAATGAATCTTTTCGGCCGGCCGGCAAACCCGGGAATGCATTCTTCGAGTTCACCCGGTGGCCGCGCGTGCGCCGCGACGGGGGGACGGGCGAGCGCGCGGCCACCGGACCGGCGGGGCAGGGCTCTAGTTGGCGACGTACGCCGCACGGCGGTGCAGGTCGTCGCGATCAACCACGTCCAGCACCGCGGTGGCTAGATCCGCGTAGCTGATCGAACGCGCCCCGGGGAGGGGCCGGGTGGCGTCGAGCCGATACCGGCCGGTAACCGGCGCCGCCACCAACCGCGGCGGACGCAACGACGTCCAGTCGGCCGCGCTGTCCCGCAGCAGCGCCTCCATCCGCCGCATGTCCCGATAGGTGGCGCCGAAGATCCGTTCCAGGATCGGAAACACGATTCTGCGGTCGGCGAACGAATGCTCCGGCCCGGCGCCGACCGGGAGCGCCGAGATCACCACCACCCGTTTCACGCCGTTCGCCGCCATCGCGTTCAGGAGGTTGGCCGTGCCGGCCGAATAGAGCTCGGTGGGCTGCCGGGACGTCCCGATCCCCACCGCCGAGACGACCGCGTCCACGCCGGCCAGGGCATCGGTGATCCGCTCGCGGTCCAGGACGTCACCGGCGACGCGGGACAGACCCGGCTCCGGCGGTGTCGTCCCGTGCCGCCGGGCGACCGCCGTCACCTCGATCGACCGTTCCCGCGCCTGGCGCACCACCGACCGGCCGGTACGTCCGTTGGCACCTACGACGGCGATCCTCATGCCCGGTACGGCGTCGCGGACCGCGCCTCCAGCAGGGCACCGCCCCACCAGCTGAGGTCGTCCAGCAGGCCGCGGGCCACCCGCACCGCGGGTTCGGGCTCGATCAGGTTGCCGTCCTCGGTGAACAGCTCCCAGTAGTTCGCGAAGCTGACCGAGTCGCGCATCGTCACCGCGTGCATCTCCGCGAAGACGAGCCGGAGCTGCTCGACGGCTCGCAGGCCGCCGGCGGTCGAGCCGTACGACACGAAGCCGACCGGCTTGGCCTGCCACTCGGTGTAGTGCCAGTCGATCAGGGCCTTGACCGAGGCCGGGAAACTGCGGTTGTACTCCGGGGTCACCACGACGAACGCGTCGGCCCCGGCGAGGGCGGCGCTGCACCGGGCCATCGCGGCGGGACGGGTGTCGGCGGTGGCCATGGCCGGCGGCTCGGGGCCGAGCACCAGCGGCAGGTCGACCTCGGCGAGATCGACCACCGTCACCTTGAAGCCACCGTGCTGCTCGGCCTGCTCGGTGAACCACTGCGCCGCCACCGGACCGAACCGTCCCTCCCGCACGCTGCCGATGATCACGGCGAGGTTGAGCACCTTGTCGGACATGCTGACTCCTCGTCTGGGCACAACGGGGTGATTGTTCGACGCCATCGTCACCCCGGGCCGCGCCGGCAACCAGACCGGGCGGAGACGGGCACTGGCAGGGCGACCCACCCTGGCACGGAATTGACACCGGCCCGACGAAACTTCGCGAAGACTTGGTAATCGCGGCCTTGACCCACTCCTCGGGGCCCCGAAAAACTAGGTCCCACCGGATCGTTCACATGATGCATTCCGTGCCGAATTCAGTAATACCGGGAAGGCTCGACGTGACTGTCACGACCGAAACCCCGACGTCTGACCTGGACCTCTACTCCGACGAATCCGTGATCGCGCCGTACGACAATTATCGGCAATTGCGGGAGTCCGGACCGGCGGTCTGGCTGAGCAGATATCAGGTGTGGGCACTGGCCCGCCATGCCGAAATCTATGCGGCTCTGCACGACCATGAGACCTTTTCCTCCGGCTCCGGAGTCGGGCTCAGCGAGGAACTGAACAAGGTGATGGCCGGCGGCACCATCGCCAGCGATCCGCCGGAGCACGACCAGATCCGCCGGGTGATCGGCCGGCAGCTCACCCCGAAGGCCCTGCGGCACCACCAGGAGCACGTTCGCCACCGGGCCGCGGTCCTGGTCCACGAGCTGGTGGAGCGCCGCAGCTTCGACGCGGTGCCGGAGTTCGCCCAGCGCTTCCCGGTTTCGCTGGTGCCCGATCTGCTGGGCTGGCCGGAGGACGAGACCGGCAAGCTGCTCGAGTGGGCCGGGGCCGGATTCAACGCGCTGGGGCCGATGAACGAGCGCACCATGGCGGGCTTCCCGGTGCTCAAGGGCCTGTGGGAGTTCCTCGACCAGTTGGCCGTCTCACGCAACCTGCGGGCGGACACCTGGGGGGCCAACCTGGTCGCCGCCGTCGACGCCGGCGAGGTGCCGGCGGCCAAGCTGCCCGTCCTGCTCGGCGACTTCCTGGTCCCCTCGCTGGACACCACCGTCAGCGCCCTGGCCAGCGCCATCTGGCTGTTCGGCACGCATCCGGAGCAGTGGCAGCGGGTGCGCGCCGATCCGTCGCTCATTCCCGCCGCGTTCAATGAGATCGTCCGGTACGAGACGCCGGCGCGGGGCTTCTGCCGGCTCGTCACCCGCGACCACGAACTGCCCGGCGGCGTACGGCTGACCGCCGGCTCCCGCGTCTTCCTGCTGTTCGCCTCGGCGAACCGCGACGAACGCGTCTTTCCCGAGCCGGACACCTTCGACGTGACCCGGCCCAACGTGGCCATGCACCTGGCGTTCGGGCACGGCATCCACGGCTGCGTGGGGCAGGGCCTGGCCCGGATGGAGGCGCACGCGCTGCTCGCGGAACTGGCCGCCCGGGTGGAACACATCGAGGTGGGCCCGCCGGTGTGGCGCCGGCACAACACCATCCGCGGGCTCGCGGAACTGCCTACGACTCTGCACTCCTGATACATCGACCTGCGTCTGCCGAGGTGGTCCCGATGCGAATAACCCTTGACCGCGACCGGTGCGAGGGGCACGGCGTGTGCGAGTCCGCCGCCCCGGAACTGTTCCGCCTGGACGACCAGGGTGACCTGGAATTCCCCCTCGACGGGCAGGAGATTCCACCGCCGCTGCGCGCGGCCGCCGCCGATTCCGTCCTCATCTGCCCCGTCGCCGCGTTGAAGCTGGAGGGCTGAGCACCGATGCCCGACGATCGAGCGTCCTCCGTCTTCCGGCCCGCGTCCGCCCGGACCCTGCGGTTGATCGCCCAGCACAACCGGGACCGGCGCTGCAACTTCCTGATGGCGAGCAACTACGTCAACGCGACAGCGGCCCAGCTCGGCTACGTGCTGAGCGACCTGGCCCCGGTGGGGCCGGCCGGGCCGCGAGTGTCCTATCTGCTCAGCTCGGGCCTGGAAGCCCTGTCGGCGGCGATCAAGCTGGCCCGGCACACGGCCGTGCGCGACGGGCGCGACTCGGGTGGATGGGTCCTGCTGCTCGACCCGCGCGGGCGGTACCAGGAGTTCATGGACCCGGTGCGGGCCGGGCTCGACGAGGCCCTGATCCCGCACGTGGCCTGGGCACCGACCGCCGCCGAGGCAGCCCGCCGGTTCCCCGGCACGACCTGGACCGGCGTCCTCATCGTCCGCGAGGACGACACCGACCTCACCGACCCCGCGCTCGGCGACCTGCTCGCCGCCTGCCGCCGGGCCTCCGGCCTGGTGGCGCTCTGTGCCACCGAAACCGAGCTCACCGGGACCGAGCTCACCGGGACCGCGGTGTTCGCCAACCCGATCGACGCCGATGTCATGGTCTTCGGCGAGAACCTGGCCGACCGGCAGGTGCCGTTCGGCGCGCTGACCATGTCGCCCCGGGCGCACCGGGTGTGGCGCAACCACGTCGACTGTTTCGCGCACACCTCCACCTACGGCGGGAACGTGCTCTGCGCGGCGATCGTCCTCGACGCGCTCGAACGGGCCGGCTGTCTGACCGACCGGCACCGGGCGGTGCTCGCCGCCATCGATGCCGACCCCGCGGTCACGGTGGACTACTGGGGCCGGCACATCAACCCGAACATCGCCGCGATGGCCAAGGTGTTCAACCTCAACGTCGACGTGCGGCGGGCGTCGGGCGGCCGTTTCACCACCGGCGACGGGCGCGACGTGATCGACTGCGCCGGCGGTTTCGGCAGCAACCTGCGCGGCCACAATCCACCGGATCTGGTGCCCGAGGTGCTCGACCGGCACGACCCCGGCCACGACTACGCCGCCGACCTGGAGGGCGTTCTCGCCGAGCTGACCGGCCTGCCGCACGCGTTCCCGTCGGTCAGCGGCGCGGTGGCCAACCACGTGGCCGTCAGCCTGGCGGCGCTGGCCCGGCCGCAGCGCCGGACCGTGGTCAGCTTCAAGGGCAACTACGGCGGCAAGACCCTGTTCTCGCTCAACCTGAGCAAGTACGGGCCGCAGCGCACCGAGTCGGTCGAGGACGCCTTCCGGCCGTACTACCACCGGCTGGTCCACCTCGACCCGTTCGCCGCCGGCGCCGCCGACCGGTTCCGCGAGGTCGTTGCGGACGGCGACGTGGCGCTCGTGTGGTTCGAGCTGATCCAGGGGGCGACCTGCCGCCCGCTGCCGGACGCCCTGGTGCGGGTCATCGACGAGGGACGCGAGGCCGGCGGCTATCTGGTCGGCGTCGACGAGGTGCTGACCGGCGGCTGGCGCAGCGGTGCCGGCTACCTGGCGCACCACGATCGGATGCGTCCTGCCGACATCGTGTCGCTGGGCAAGACGATCAGCGACATGACGATGCCCGCGGCCTCGGTCGTGGTGTCCGAGCCGGTCTACCGCGACGCCGTCGCCACCGATCCGGAACACGTGGCGGTGCTGCGGACCCGGCTGCGGCACAACCTCGGCGCGCACATCTCGCTGCACGCGCTGCGCAGCCTCGACGCCGGCACGGTGGCCGAGTTCCAACAGGCGTACGCGGAACTGCGCGCCAACCTGGACGCGGTCTGCCAGGACTCCCCCGTGCTCGGGCCGGTCGCCGGCCGGGCGGCGCACATGCGGTTGACGATGGAGCACCGCCTGCTGTCGTTCCCGCACGGCTCCACCCCGGGCACCCTGCTCACCCTGGCGCTGGCCGACCTGATCTTCCAGCGCAGCAACGTGTACGTGCCGCTGCTCGCGATCCGGCACCGGGTCGCCGCGGACCCCGCCGACCTCAAGACCCTCGCCGAGCGCATCGCGGCCGGCACCCGCGGGATCACCCCGCTGATGGTCTACCGGCACGCGGCCGGCCGGATCCTCGGCCAGAAGTTCCCCTGGCTCGGCCGGCGGCTGTCCGGCCGCGGGCCGACCAGCCAGGTTCCGGATCCGCGGCCGGCCACGTCGCTGACCGGCTCCTGATCACCCCAATCCACCAGGAGGTCGTACCTGTCATGCGGGTCGAGAACACCGAACTGGCCCCCGCCCAGCAGATCCTGCGGCTCGCCACCGCGAGCTGGATGTCGTCCGCGGTCAGCGCGGCCGCCGAACTGGGCATCGCCGACCACCTCACGGACGGGTCCCGGACGGCAGCGGAGATCGCGGCGGACATCGGCGCCGACGCGCACACCCTGTACCGGCTGATGCGGGCCTGCGCCGACATCGGCCTCTTCCGCGAGGCACCGGACCGGACGTTCACCCTGACCGAGGTCGGCAGCGCGCTGCGCAGCGATGCGGCGACCTCGCTGCGCAACTTCGCCCGCTGGGTGGCGTTGCCGGCCGACCGGCACACCTGGGAAGGGCTGGCGGAGACGGTCCGGACCGGTACGCCGGCGTTCGCCCGGGTGCACGGCGGCGAGGTGTGGGAGCACTTCCGGGACAACCCCCGGGTCGCGGCGATCTTCGACGACGCGATGAGCGAGCTCTCCCGCCAGGTGATCGCTCCGGCCGTGGCCGCGTACGACTGGTCCGGCCTACGTCATGTGGTCGACGTCGGCGGTGGGCACGGCACCCTGCTGGCACAGATTCTCACCACCCTGCCGCAGGCGCGCGGCGTGCTGTTCGATCAGCCCGAGGTGATCGAGGGAGCCGGTGCGCCGCTCGACGCGGCCGGCGTGCGCGACCGGTGCGAGCTGGTCGGCGGGGACTTCTTCGCGACCGTGCCGGCCGGCGGGGACGCGTACGTGCTGTCCAACATCATCCACGACTGGGACGACGAGCCGTCCCGGCAGATCCTGGCGAACTGCCGCGACGCGATGGCCCCCGGCGGCCGGATTCTGCTGGTCGAGGCGGTGGTGCCGGACGACGACACCCCGGCCGGCACGGTGAAGCTGATGGACCTCGACATGCTCGTCATCAGCGGCGGCCAGCAGCGCACCGGCGCCCAGTTCGACGCGTTGTTCCAGCAGGCCGGGCTCAAGCTGTCGCGGATCGTGCCGGGCGGGCTGTGCAGCGTCGTCGAAGCCGTCCGGGCCTGACCGAGGAGACCGAGATGCCGTTCATCAAGGCCGGGGACGGATACCTGACCGTCTTCAACATGTTCACCTGCGACACCCCGCAGGACCAGGACCGGATCGTCGACGAGATGAAGGACATCGTCAACAACGCCGACTATCCCGGGTGGATCTCGTCCACCGTGCACGCCGGCGTGGACTCCCCCGGCACCGCCAACTACATCCAGTGGCGCAGCCTCGAGGACCTGCAGGCCCGGTATGCCGGTGCCCGCTACCAGAACGTCACGGTTCCGCTGTTCCAGCAGATCTCCACCTCGGTGGCGCTGCTCAAGACCGAGGTGGTGTTCAGCCAGCACCACCCGGACCTAAACCGGATCGAGATCTCGCCGCAGCGCGACGACTACACGGTCATCATCATCATGGACGTCGAGCCGCGGGACCAGGGCGCGCTGGTGGATGCGCTGGGCCGGCCCGACGAGTGGCTGATGACGGTGCCCGGCTACCGCTCACACGCGCTGTGCCGGGGCATCGACGGCAAATTCGTGGTGCTGTACGCGCAATGGGACTCCAAGGAGCACTACGACGTGTTCCACCACCTGCCCGAGTCGGCACGGCCGGCGGACGTCCGCGAGGCGCGGGCGTTCAGCGACACGATCGTCACGCGGCGGCAGGCAAACACCTACCGGGCCGTGCACACCAGGTCCGCGGTGCCGGCCGGACGCGCCGGATGAAGGGGAAACGATGACCGGACAGACCGACCGGGACGTGCTCGAGCGGGCCATCGAGCTGATCAATGCCGGCGAGGTGGCCGAGGGCGTCACCGCGCTGTTCGCGGAGGACGCCGTCGACCACGATCCCGCGCCCGGTCAGGGCGCCGGCCGGGCCGGTTTCCTGGCCTTCTTCGGCACCCTCACGACGGCCTTCCCGGACCTGCGCCTGACGCCGCGGCATCTGACCGCCGGCGACGGGCACGTGTCGCTGGCCTTCACCGTGTCCGGCACGCACCTGGGTGACTTCAACGGGATTCCGCCGTCCGGGCGGTCCTTCAAGGTCAGCGGGGTGGAGATCTTCCGCTTCACCGCCGGCCGGGTCGCCGAACGCTGGGGACTGACCGACGACATGGGAATCCTCGGTCAGCTGGGCCTTCTCCCGGAGGATCACTAGTGGTCCGCGCCGGCCTGGTCGTCGTCGGTGCCTCCTTGGCCGGGTTGCGAGCGGTGGAGGCCGCACGCCTGGCCGGCCACCGGGGCCCGGTCACCCTGGTCGGCGCCGAGCCGCATCTGCCGTACGACCGGCCCCCGCTGTCGAAGGAGTTTCTCGGCCTGCCGGGCGGCGCCGTGCCCACCTTCCACAACGCCGTTGCCCTGACCCGCGAACTCGGTGCCGACCTGCGCCTCGGCTCGCCGGCGACCGCCCTGGACGTCGACGAACAGACGATCGAGGTGGCCGGCTCGACGATCCGCTACGACGCCCTGGTGCTCGCCACCGGCGCCGCCGCCCGCACCCTGCCGGGCACCACCCACCTGAGCGGCGTGCACACGCTGCGCGGGCTGGACGACGCCCGGGCCATCCGGGCGGCGCTGCTGCCGGGGACGCGGGTGGTCGTCGTCGGTGCGGGTTTCATCGGGGCCGAGGTGGCCTACGCCGCCCGCCGCCGCGGCCTGGCGGTGACCGTGGTGGAGGCCGCCGCGGCGCCGATGGTCCGGGCGGTCGGCGACCGGTTCGGTGCCGTGCTGGGCGAGGTGCTCCGGCGCGACGGCATCGATCTGCGCTGCGGCGCCGGGGTCGACATGTTCGAGGGCGACGGGCGGGTCCGCGCCGTCCGGTTGACCGACGGCGGCGTGCTGCCCGCAGACCTCGTCGTGCTCGGGGTCGGCGCCGCACCGGCGACCGGCTGGCTGGCCACCAGCGGGCTCAAGCTCGACGACGGCGTGGTGTGCGACGAAAATCTGCACGCCGGTGCACCCGGCGTCTACGCCGCCGGCGACGTGGTCCGCTGGTTCAACCCGGTGTTCGGCCAGACCATGCGCCTGGAGAACTGGACGACCGCCGCCGAACAGGCGGTCGTCGCGGCACGCAACGCCGTGGATCCGGCCGCGGCCCGGCCGTGCGCCACGGTGCCGTATTTCTGGTCGGACTGGAACGGGCGCCGCGTGCAGTTCGTCGGCGTGCCGGAAGCGGACGAGACGGTACTGGTCGACGGCGACCCGGGCGGGGACACGTTTCTCGCGGTGTACCGCCGCGAGGACCGGCTGGTCGGCGCCCTGGGACTGGGCCAACGGCGGGCGGTGATGGCGCTGCGCGCGGCGATCGCACGCGGCACGCGGTGGGCGCCGGCGCTGCGCGGACTGCGTGCTCAGCCGGGTGGAGCCGGCCCAGGCTGAGAGTGCACGGCCGCGTCCGGTTCGATCCCGAGTTTGGCGAGGGCCGCGCGCGACGTGTCGTCGGCCGGGAACAGCACCACCAGGCGCAGGTCCGGATCGGACAGTTGCAGCATCTCGAACGCCAGCCGGACGGGGCCCACCTCGGGATGGTTCAACTGGCGGACACCCGCGCGCCGGCCACCGAGCGGGCGGCGCCGCCACCGTTCGCTGAACGCCGGCCCGGCGGCGCGGGACAGCCGGTCGGCGAAGCTGTCCACGGCCTGACCGTCCCAGCGCAACTGGTACAGGTCGGCGACGTGCTCGTCGGCCACCTGTTCCCAGTCCGGATAGGCGGTGCGGGCCCGCTCGTCGACGAACGTGTACCAGACCACGTTGGGTTCGTCGCCGTCCAGGACGCCGAGCGGGCCGACCAGCCGGCCGTATCCCTGGGTCCAGGCCAGCAGGTCGGCGAGCGGGTTCACCACGAACGCGGGCGCGGGCTCCAGCTGCCGCAGGACAGCCTGAATCCCGGGGCGCACCGTTCGCGAGATGCGGCGCTCCCGCGGCGCCAGCTCGGCACCGGCGATGACCGCGGCGAGCCGGTGCAGGTGCTCGGTGTCCTGGGCGCCCAGCCGCAGGGCCTCGGCGAGAGCACTGAGGATCTTGGCCGAGGGACGGGTGTCCCGGCCCTGCTCCAGCCGGGCCAGGTATTCGACGCTGACCCCGGCCAGGGTGGCCAGCTCGGCCCGGCGCAGTCCCGGGGTGCGCCGGCCGGTGTGCGCCGGGAGCCCGACGTCGGCCGGCGTCACCGCCTCACGCCGGCTCCGCAGGAAGGCGCCGAGCTCGTCTTCCCTCATGCCGCCCAGTATGCCAGCGGTCCGGCGAGGGTGGCCCCACCAGGGATACGACCAGCACGGTCTCCCTCACCGCCCGAACCGCTTCCAGAATGGGCTCCGTCGGTTCCGCCACCTCCCCGCGAAGGACGTCATGACGCCCACGAAGACCTCCTCCCCGCCGAGGGCCGGCCGGCGCGAATGGCTGGGCCTGGGCATGCTGGCGCTGCCCGCCCTGCTGACCTCGATGGACCTCACCGTGCTGCACCTGGCCGCCCCCGCGATCAGCGCGGACCTGTGGCCCAGCGCGGCCCAGCTGCTGTGGATCGTCGACATCTACGGCTTCATGATCGCCGGGTTCCTGATCACCATGGGAACGCTGGGCGACCGCATCGGCCGCCGCCGGCTGCTGCTGATCGGCGCGGCCGCGTTCGGCGTGGCGTCGGTCATCGCGGCGTTCTCCACCAGCGCCGAGATGCTGATCGCCGCGCGGGCCCTGCTGGGCATCGCCGGTGCCACCCTCGCACCGTCCACCGTGGCGCTGATCCGCAACATGTTCCACGACCCGGCGCAGCGTTCCACCGCGATCTCGATCTGGTTCATGAGCTTCATGACCGGCTCGGCGATCGGGCCGCTGATCGGCGGCGCGCTGCTCGAGGTGGCGTGGTGGGGAGCGACGTTCCTGATCGGCGTGCCGGTGATGGCGCTGCTGCTGGTGTTCGGCCCCCGCGTGCTGCCGGAATACCGGGACCCGCGGCCCGGGCGCCTGGACCTGCCCGGCGCACTCACCGCCCTGACCGGCGTCCTGTGCACCCTGTACGGCCTCAAGCACGTCGCCGAGCACGGATTCGCCCTGCTGCCCGTGCTCGTGGGCGCCGCCGGCCTGCTCTTCGGGGTGCTGTTCGTGGTGCGGCAGCGGCGGGCGGCGGCCCCGCTCATCGACCTGAACCTGTTCCGGCTGCGTACGGCCAGCGTCTCGGTGCTCGCCCTGACCGTGGCGGCGGTCGCGGTCGGCGGGGTCGGCTACCTGAGCTCCCTCTACCTGCAGATGGTGGCCGGCCAGTCACCGATCATGGCCGGGGTGTGGATGGTGCCGCCGCTGCTGACCGGCATCCTCACGACGCTGGTGACCCCGGTGATCGGCCGGCGGGTGCGTCCCGGCGTCAAGATCGCCACCGGGCTGTCCGTCGGCGGGATCGGCTTGCTGGTGGTGACCCAGGTCCACGGCGCCACCGATCCGGGCTGGGTGATCGGCGGGCTGGTGCTGCTGTTCGGCGGCATCATGCCGGTGCTGGCGCTGGGGGTGGACGTCGTGGTGAGCGCCGCACCGCCGGAACGCACCGGGGCCGCGTCCGCAATCACCGAGACCGCCCAGGAGCTGGGCATCGCGCTGGGCATCGCGCTCCTGGGCAGCCTGTCCACCGCGGTCTACCGCCATCAGGTCTCCGGCCTGCTGCCGGAGTACGTCCCGGCGGAGGCGGCGGAGGCCGCGCAGTCCACCCTCGGCGGCGCCGGCGGGGTCGCCGATCAGTTGCCGGCCGGCTTCCTGGAGACGGCGGGCTTAGCCTTCACCGACGGCCTCCGGCTGACCGCGGCCGTCGGTGCCGTGCTGCTGCTGGCCACCGCCGCCGTCGCGGGCGTCGTCCTGCGCCACACCACGATCTCCGAACACCGTTAGAGAGCTGCCCGGACCGGGGTCTGCGCGACTCCGGTCCGGGCCGCAGTCCTGGCCCCGCACCGTGTGCCGAGCGGGCTGCCGCGCAAACTCAGCGCGCGACGGCCACCGGCGGCTCGCCCGTCTGCCAGATCAACCGGAAGGACAGCCGCTGCAACCGCCAGCCCTCGGCGGTGCGGCGGGCCTCGCCGTGCGCCGCGGTTCCGGTGGTGAACAGCGAGCCGGACGGCAACACCTGGGTGGAGATCAGGCTGGCCCGCAGGATGGCCCGGTCGCCGTCGAGGTCGACCACCGCCGGTGAGTTCAGGTGCTGGGTCCGGGTGAACTTCGCCATCGCCGCGCGGTGAAAACCGGCCAGCCCGGCACGGCCCTCATGGCGGCCCACCGGGAACTCCACCACCGCGTCCGCGGTGAACAGCGCCGCCGCCCAACGCTCGTCGCACCCGCCCTCGTCGAGCCCGGTGAGATAGCGGTCGAGCAGTGTGCCCACTTCGGTGCCGGGCGTCTGCATAATCGTCTCCCTGCCCTCGGTGACGTCGTCGATCGCAGGCTCGTTCATTACCGGTCCGTATTCAAGTCCGGGCGCACTCCTTGACCGTTCCTTGACATTCCTGACGCGATTCTGCGGGGGGTTGGCAAACAACTGACCCTTCCTGGAAAAGCCGGTATTGAACGGTCCTGCCGAAGTCGAGAAATATGGTTCCCGAAGCCGTTTTCCGCCGGCACAGTCGCGCATCGAGGAGGCCGAACTTGCGTAAGGTGCTCATCGCCAACCGCGGCGAGATCGCGGTTCGGGTGGCCCGGGCCTGCCGGGACACCGGGCGGATCGCCGTGGCCGTGTACGCCGATCCGGACCGCGACGCCCCGCACGTACGCGCCGCGGACGAGGCGTACGCCCTCGGCGGTGACACCCCGGCCACGAGTTACCTGGACATCGCCAAGCTGCTCGACGCCGCGGCCCGCGCGGACGCCGACGCGGTGCACCCGGGCTACGGCTTCCTGTCGGAGAACGCCGACTTCGCCCGCGCCGTCCTGGCGGCCGGACTGGTGTGGATCGGGCCGCCGCCGGCGGCGATCGACGCGCTGGGCGACAAGGTCACTGCCCGGCACATCGCACAGCGCGTGGGCGCACCCCTGGTGGTGGGCACCCCCGACCCGGTCGCCGGGCCGCAGGAGGCGGTCGCCTTCGCCGAGGAGCACGGCCTGCCGATCGCCATCAAGGCGGCGTTCGGCGGCGGCGGCCGCGGGCTGAAGGTGGCCCGGACCCTCGCCGAGATCCCGGATCTGTTCGCGTCGGCACAGCGGGAGGCGGTGACCGCCTTCGGCCGCGGCGAGTGTTTCGTCGAGCGGTACCTGGACCGTCCGCGGCACGTGGAGACGCAGTGCCTGGCCGACGCGCACGGCGCGGTCGTGGTGGTGTCCACCCGCGACTGCTCGCTCCAGCGCCGGCACCAGAAGCTGGTCGAGGAGGCGCCCGCGCCGTTCCTGACCGCCGGGCAGAACGCGCAGCTGTACGAGTCGTCCAAGGCGATCCTCCGGGCGGCCGGCTATGTCGGCGCGGGCACCTGCGAGTTCCTGGTCGCCGCCGACGGCACCATCTCGTTCCTCGAGGTCAACACCCGGTTGCAGGTCGAGCACCCGGTCACCGAGGAGGTCACCGGTCTCGACCTGGTCCGCGAGCAGTTCCGGATCGCCGAGGGCGAGCACCTCGGCTACCCGGACCCGCTGGTACGCGGCCACTCGATCGAGTTCCGGATCAACGCCGAGGACCCCGGCCGCGGGTTCCTGCCCGGTCCGGGCGTCGTCGGCGCGGTGGTCGTTCCCGGCGGTCCGGGCGTACGCCTCGACTCCGGCGCCGAGACCGGCACGGAGATCGGTCCGGCCTGGGACTCGATGCTGGCCAAGCTGATCGTCACCGGCTCCGACCGGGAACACGCGCTGCTCCGGGCCGCGCGCGCCCTGGCCGAGATGCGGGTGGACGGGCTGGCCACCACCCTGCCGTTCCACCGGGCCGTGGTCACCGATCCCGCCTTCACCGGCGCACCGTTCACGGTGCACACCCGGTGGATCGAAACGGAGTTCGCCGGCGGGCTGGCACCGTTCGACGGCGGAGCCGCGGACCCTCCGGTCGGCAGCGCGCGGGAGACCGTGGTGGTCGAGGTGGGCGGCAAACGCATCGAGGTGTCGCTGCCGTCCGAGCTGGGCGGGCCGGCGGCCCGGCCAGCGGCGAGCACCGCCCGGCCGGTCCGTGCCGCGAGCCGGCGGGCGGCCACCTCCGGTGACGCGGTCGTCACGCCGATGCAGGGAACGATCGTCAAGGTCGCCGTTCAGGACGGGCAGGCGGTCGCGGCCGGCGACGTGATCGTCGTTCTGGAGGCCATGAAGATGGAGCAGTCGCTGACCGCCCACAAAGCCGGCGCGATCGTCGGGCTGAATGCCGAAATCGGCCGCGTGGTAAACAGCGGAACCACTGTCTGCGACATCAAGGCGCTGCCGTGAAACGGCCCAAGAAAGGACAGTGACAATGCACAGTACGCTCATCGTCGCACGCATGGATCCGGCCGCCGGCCCCGATGTCGCCGCGCTTTTCGCGGATTTCGACACCACCGACATGCCGCATCGGATGGGGACCCGCCGGCGTCAGTTGTTCGCCTATCGCGGCCTGTATTTCCACCTCCAGGACTTCGCCGTCGACAACGGCGCCGAAGTGATCGAGCAGGCCAAGACCGACCCACGGTTCGTGCGGATCAGCGAGGACCTCAAGCCGCACATCGAGGCGTACGACCCGGCGACGTGGCGGTCCCCGGCGGATGCCATGGCGACCCGCTTCTACGACTGGACCGCCGCATGACCGGCCGCCGGGTCGTGATCACCGGCGTGGCCGTCCTGGCTCCGGGCGGGGTCGGTGCGAAGGCGTTCTGGGAACTGCTGGCCGACGGGCGCACCGCCACCCGGCGGATCACCTTCTTCGACCCGGAACCGTTCCGGTCGCGGGTCGCGGCCGAGATCGACTTCGATCCGGCGGAGCACGGGCTGACCCCGCAGGAGATCCGGCGGATGGACCGGGCCGCCCAGTTCGCCGTGGTGGCCGCCCGCGACGCGGTGGCGGACAGCGGGATCGAGATCAGCGAGATGGACACCTACCGGGCCGGTGTCACCATCGGCAGCGCGGTCGGCGCCACCATGGGCCTGGATGCCGAGTACCGCGTGGTCAGCGACGGCGGCCGCCTGCACCTGGTCGACCACACCTACGCGGTCCCGCACCTCTACAACTACCTCGTGCCCAGCTCGTTCTCGGCCGAGGTGGCCTGGGCGGTCGGCGCGCAGGGACCGAACACGGTGGTGTCGACCGGCTGCACCTCGGGCATCGACTCGGTCGGCTACGCGGCCGACCTGATCCGGGAGGGCTCGGCCGACGTCATGGTCGCCGGTTCGTCGGACGCGCCGATCTCCCCGATCACGCTGGCCTGTTTCGACGCGATCAAGGCGACCACGCCGCGGCACGACGATCCGGCGACCGCCTCGCGGCCGTTCGACGGCACCCGCAACGGGTTCGTCCTCGGCGAGGGGGCGGCGGTGTTCGTGCTGGAGGAGCTGGAGAGCGCCCGCCGTCGCGGCGCACAGGTGTACGCCGAGATCGCCGGCTACGCCACACGCAGCAACGCGTACCACATGACCGGGCTGCGGCCGGACGGCATCGAGATGGCGGAGGCCATCCGGGTGGCCCTCGACGAGGCCCGGCTGCCGGCCGAGGCGGTCGACTACATCAACGCCCACGGTTCCGGCACGAAGCAGAACGACCGGCACGAGACGGCGGCGTTCAAGCGCGGTCTCGGTGCGCACGCCTACGCGACACCGATCAGCTCGATCAAGTCGATGGTCGGGCACTCTCTCGGCGCCATCGGGTCCATCGAGATCGCCGCGTCGGTGCTGGCCATGAAGTACAACGTGGTGCCGCCCACCGCCAACCTGAACACCCCGGACCCGCAATGCGACCTCGACTATGTGCCGCGGTCGGCACGCGACCACGTCATCGACACCGTCCTGACGGTCGGCAGCGGCTTCGGTGGCTTCCAGAGCGCCATGGTGCTCACCCGCCCCGAACGGAGAACGGCATGACCCCGACCGTAGTCACCGGCCTGGGGGTGGTCGCCCCCACCGGACTCGGCGTCCGCGCGTACTGGGACGCGACCCGCAGCGGCAAGAGCGGCATCGCCCGGATCACCCGCTTCGCCCCGGAGCAGTATCCGGCCCGGCTGGCCGGGCAGATCCCCGGATTCGTCGCGGAGGCGCACCTGCCCAGCCGGCTGCTGCCGCAGACCGACCGGATGACCCGGCTGGCGCTGGTCGCAGCGGACTGGGCGCTCGCCGACGCCGGAATCGAGCCCCGGGACCTGCCCGAGTTCGACATGGGAGTGATCACGGCGAGCTTCGCCGGCGGGTTCGAGTTCGGCCAGGGCGAACTCGCGAGCCTGTGGGCAAAGGGCAGCCAGTACGTCACCGCGTACCAGTCTTTCGCCTGGTTCTACGCCGTCAACAGCGGCCAGATCTCGATCCGGCACGGCATGAAGGGCCCCAGCGGCGTCGTGGTCAGCGACCAGGCCGGCGGCCTGGACGCGGTGGCCCAGGCCCGGCGACAGATCCGCAAGGGCACCGCCCTGGTGGTGTCCGGCGCGGTCGACGCGACGATCTGCCCGTGGGGCTGGGTCGCCCTGCAGACCAGCAACCGGCTGAGCACCAGCGACGAGCCCGCACTCGCCTACCGCCCGTTCGACGAGGGCGCGGACGGCCACGTCCCCGGGGAGGGCGGTGCGATCCTGATCCTGGAGTCGGGCCCGGCCGCGAAGGCCCGCGGGGCGCGCATCTACGGCGAGATCGCGGGATACGCCGCCACCTTCGACCCGCCGCCGGGCAGTGGCCGGCCGTCCGCGCTGCGCAAGGCCGTCGAACTGGCACTCGCCGATGCCGGCGTGGCACCGCAGGACGTGGACGTCGTGTTCGCCGATGCCGCCGGCCAGCCCGATCTGGACCGGACCGAGGCGGAAGCGCTCGTCGCGGTCTTCGGCCCGCGCGGTGTGCCGGTGACCGCCCCGAAGACGATGACCGGCCGCCTCTACTCGGGCGGCGGCCCCCTGGACCTGGCGGCGGCCTTCCTCGCCATCGAGGAGGGCCTGATCCCGCCGACCGTGCACGTCGACCCCCGGCCCGAGCTCGGCTTGGACCTGGTGGTCGCCACCCCGCGCACCGCCGAGGTGCGTACCGCGCTGGTGATCGCCCGCGGGCAGGGCGGTTTCAACTCCGCCATGGTCGTGCGCGCCCCGCAGCCCTGACCCGTCCGACGAAGGAGAGAGAAACCCGTGACCGCACACCTGACGCTGGACGACCTCAAGCGGATCATGCGCGAGGTCGCCGGCGCGGACGAGACCGTCGACTTCGACGCCGACATCCTCGACACCACGTTCCTCGATCTCGGCTACGACTCGCTCGCCCTGCTGGAGACCGGCAGCCGGATCGAACGCGACTACGCCGTCGCCCTCGACGACGAGACGGTGACCGGCGCGGACACCCCGCGCGCCCTGCTCGGCGCGGTCAACTCCCAGCTTCCCGTCGCCTGAGCCTGCCGAAGGAGAACCACCATGACACAGACCACCCAGGACACCCGGCGCGTGGCCGTGGTGACCGGCGCGACCAGCGGCATCGGCCTGGCGGTCGCCCGGCTGCTGGCCGGACATGGCCATCGCGTGTTCATCGGGGCGCGCACCGCGGACGCGGTGAGCGAAACCGTCAAGAGGTTGTGCGACGAGGGCCTGGAGGTCGACGGCGCGACCGTCGACGTCCGGTCCGCCGCGGAGGTGACAACCTTCGTCGCCGCGGCCGTCGCCCGGTTCGGCCCGATCGACGTGCTGGTCAACAACGCCGGGCGCAGCGGCGGCGGGGTCACCGCCGAGCTCACCGACGAACTGTGGAACGACGTCGTCGAGACCAACCTGAACAGCGTCTTCCGGATGACCCGGGAGGTGCTCACCAACGGCGGCATGCGGACCCGCGACCGGGGCCGCATCGTCAACATCGCGTCGACCGCGGGCAAGCAGGGCGTCGTGCTGGGTGCGCCGTACTCGGCGTCCAAACACGGCGTGGTGGGCTTCACCAAGGCACTGGGCAACGAGCTGGCGCCGACCGGCATCACGGTCAACGCGGTCTGTCCCGGTTACGTGGAGACGCCGATGGCGCAGCGGGTCCGGCAGGGGTACGCCGCCGCGTACGACACCACCGAGGAGGCCATCCTCGCGAAGTTCCAGGCCAAGATCCCGCTCGGCCGGTACTCCACCCCGGAGGAGGTCGCCGGGCTGGTGGGCTATCTGACCTCGGACACGGCCGGGTCCATCACCGCGCAGGCGCTGAACGTCTGCGGCGGCCTCGGCAACTTCTGATCCGTCACCGCGTGAGGAGCATGCACATGTCCGAGTCGGGCCGGCGCGAAGTCGAGCACGAGATCGTCGTCTCCGCGCCCGCGGAGACCCTCTACCGGCTGATCGCCGAGGCGGAGGCCTGGCCGCAGGTCTTCCCGCCGACCATCCTCGTCGACCACCTGGAACGCGGCGAGCACACGGAGCGGATCCGGATCTGGGCCACCGCCAAGGGCGAGCCCAAGAACTGGACCTCGCGCCGCGAACTGGACCCCGCGGGGCTGCGGATCACCTTCCGGCAGGAGTCGTCGGCCCACCCGGTGGCGTCGATGGGCGGTACCTGGATCTTCGAGCCGTTGCCGGCCGGCCGCACCCGGGTACGCCTGCTGCACGACTACCGGGCGGCCGGCGACGACCCCAAGCACCTGGCGTGGATCGACGAGGCGGTGGACCGGAACTCCCGCTCCGAACTGGACTCGCTGAAAGAGATCGCGGAGAACGCCGCCACGACCGCGGAGCTGACCTTTTCGTTCACCGACACGGTGCACGTGGCCGGGTCGGCCAAGGACGTCTTCGACTTCATCAACGAGGCGCAGTTCTGGTCCGAGCGCCTGCCGCACGTCGCCACCGTCCGGCTCACCGAGGAGTCGCCCGGGCTGCAGACGCTGGAGATGGACACCCGCGCCAGGGACGGGTCCACGCACACGACGAAGTCGTACCGGGTGACCTTCTCGCCGCAGCGGATCGCGTACAAGCAGGTGACCCTGCCGGCCCTGATGAAGGTGCACACCGGGGTGTGGACGTTCACCGAGGACGACGCCGGCGTGTCCGCCTCCTCGCAGCACACCGTGGTGCTCAACACCGCGAACATCGCCCGGGTGCTCGGCCCGGACGCCGGGGTGGCCGAGGCCCGCGAGTACGTGCGCACCGCGCTGAGCACCAACAGCCGGGCCACCCTCGAGCACGCCAAGGCATACGCCGAGAAGAACCGCTGAGCGGCGTGGACACCCCGATCGCGGTGGTCGGTGCCGGCCCGGCCGGGCTGATGCTCGCTGCCGAGTTGCGCCTCGGCGGTGCGCAGGTGACGGTGCTGGAACGGCGGGACCGGCCGGCCACCGAGTCGCGGGCGTCCACGCTGCACGCCCGCACCATGGAGATCCTGGCCAGCCGCGGTCTCCGGGAGTTGTTCGGCGAGCTGCCGTGCGAGCCGCGCGGACATTTCGGCGGCATACCGATGGACCTGACCCTGCCCTCGGACTTCCCGGGTCAGTGGAAGGTCCCGCAGACCCGGACCGAGGCGCTGCTGGCCGACCGGGCCCGGAGCCTCGGCGCGGAGGTGCGCCGGGGCTGGACGGTGCGCGGCGTGACCGCGGCCGGCGACCACGTGCGGGTCACCGCCGACACCGCCCGGGGGCCGCGGGAACTGCGCGCCGCGTACGTGGTGGCCTGCGACGGCCAGGACAGCACCGTGCGGACGCTGCTGGGCGCGGACTTCCCGGGGCGGCCGGCCCGGCGCGAGATGCTGCGCGCCGACGTCGGCGGCATCGACGTGCCGAACCGGCGTTTCGAGCGCCGGGAGCGGGGCATGGTGGTCGCCGCCCGCAACCCCGCCGGGGTCACCCGGGTGATGGTGCACGAATTCGGCCGCCCGGTGCGCGCCGGCCGGGAGCCGGACTTCGGCGACGTCGTCGACGCCTGGAAGCGGGTCACCGGCGAGGACCTGAGCGGCGGTGACCCGCTGTGGGTCAACGCGTTCGACGACACCGACCGCCAGCTGGCCCGGTACCGGCACGGCCGGGTGCTGTTCGCCGGGGATGCCGCCCACGTGCAGATGCCGATCGGTGGCCAGGCGCTCAACCTCGGCCTGCAGGACGCCGTCAACCTCGGCTGGAAACTGGCCGCCGTGGCCGGCGGGCGGGTCCCGGCCGACCTGCTCGACACGTACCACGACGAGCGGCACGCCGCCGGCCGCCAGGTGCTTGCCAACATCCGGGCGCAGGCGGAACTGCTGCTCGGCACCGCCGCGGTCGAACCGGTCCGCGCCGTGGTCGCCGCCCTGCTCGCCGCCGAGCCCAATCGGGTGCGGCTGGCCGGGGTGGTCAGCGGTCTGGGACTGCGGTACCCGGCCGGCCCGGACGATCACCCGGCCGTCGGCACCCGGCTGCCCGGCGTGGATCTGCACGACGGGCGCGGTCTGCTGGTGGCCGCGCCCTCGACGGCCCGCGACGCGATCGCCGCCGGTTGGCGCGGCCGGGTCCGTACCGCGTCCGGGCCGGTACCGGCGACCGGCACCACCGCCGCGCTGATCCGCCCGGACGGTCACCTCGCCTGGGCCGGCACCGATCCCACCGCGGCCCGCCCGGCGCTCACCCGCTGGTTCGGTCCTATCGATCGCAGAGAGAAGGAACTGTCGTGACCATTGACGTGATCGTCGTCGGCGCCGGACCGACCGGGCTGATGCTCGCCGGCGAACTGCGCCTCGGCGGGGCCCGGGTGGTGGTGGTCGAGCAGTTGGCCGCACCCACCGGCCAGTCCCGCGGCCTGGGCTTCACCGCCCGCACCATGGAGACCTTCGACCAGCGCGGCATCCTGCCGCTCTTCGGCGACCTGGAGAAGAGCCCGATGGGGCACTTCGGCGGGGTGCAGTTCGACTACACCGTGCTGGCGGACGCCCACTTCGGCGCGCGCGGCGTACCGCAGTCGAAAACCGAGGCGGTGCTGGCGGAGTGGGCGACCGGCCTGGGTGCCGAGATCCGCCGCGGCTGGGAGCTGCGCGAGCTGATCGACGACGGCGACGGGGTGCAGATCACCGCCGCCACCCCGGACGGCGAACAGCGGCTGCGGGCCGCGTACCTGGTGGGCTGTGACGGCGGTGGCAGCACCGTCCGCAAGCTGGCCGGTATCGCCTTCCCGGGCACGTCCGCCACCCGGGGGATGTACCTCGCCGACGTCGTCGGGTGCGACCTGCGGCCCCGGTTCCTCGGCGAGAAGCTGGCCGGCGGCATGGTGATGGCCGCGCCGCTGGCGCCGGGCGTCGACCGCATCATCGTCTGCGAGGACGGCACCCCCGCCGTGGACCGTGCCGAGGAACGAACCTTCACCGAGGTCGCCGACGCCTGGCAGCGCATCACCGGGGAGTCGATCCACCACGGCTCGGCCGACTGGGTGAGCTCCTTCACCGACGCGACCCGGCAGGCCGCCGAGTACCGGCGGGGACGGGTGCTGCTGGCCGGCGACGCCGCGCACGTGCACCTTCCGGCCGGTGGCCAGGGCCTGAGCACCGGGGTACTGGACGCGGTCAACCTGGGCTGGAAGCTGGCCGCCGTGATTCGCGGCTGGGCGCCCGCCGACCTGCTGGACACCTACCACGGCGAGCGGCACCCGGCCGGCGCCCGGCTGCTGATGAACACCCGGGCCCAGGGCACGATCTTCCTCGGCGGCCCGGAGGCCGATCCGCTGCGCGAACTGTTCCGCGAGCTGATCACCGCCGACGACACCAAGCGGCTGCTCGCCGGCATCGTCAGCGGGCTGGACATCCGGTACGACGTCGGCACCGGCGACCATCCGCTTCTCGGCCGCCGGATCCCACCGCGCCGGCTGACCACGGCGTCCGGCCCGACCGGCACCGCGGACCTGCTGCACCGGGGCCGCGGCGTCCTGCTCGACCTGGCCGACGACGCCGGCATCCGCGGCGTCGCGGCCGGCTGGCCGGACCGGGTGACCGCGGTGACCGCGGCGGAGGACGGTTCCACCTCGCTCGGCCGGCAGACGTTGCTGGTGCGCCCGGACGGCTATGTGGCCTGGGCCGGCGACGATCCCAAGGAGCTGGACACGGCGCTGCGGCGGTGGTTCGGGGCGCCGCTGGACGCCGGATCATGACGGCGGCGGCCACCACCGCGCCGGCGGTCCGTCCGATCCTGCTCGACGTCGCGGGCGTGCCGCTGTCCGGCCTCGTCGGTGAGCCGGCGGAACCGCCCCGCGGCACGATCCTGGCGCTGCACGGCTCCGGGATGAGCGCCGGCTACTTCCACGGGCCGGCCGGACCCGGCCTCTCCCTGCTGACGCTGGGCGTCCACCTGGGCTTCACCGTGCTGGCCCTGGACCGCCCGGGCTATCGCGGGTCGGCCGCCCGGCTGCCGGACGGCCAGTCCCTGCAGGACCAGGCGGCGACCGTCGCGGCGGCGGTGCACGAGTTCACCGCCGACCGACCGCTCGGTGCCGGGCTGCTGGTGGTCGCGCACTCGTTCGGCGGCAAGCTGGCGCTCGCGCTGGCCGCCGGCGGGCACCTGCCGCAGCTGCTCGGCCTGGACATCTCGGGGTGCGGACACCGGTACGCGGTTCCGGACGAGGACCTGCCGCGGCCCGGTGCCGGCGGCCGGCGGGTGGCGAGTTGGGGGCCGCTGCGGTGCTACCCGCCGGACACCTTCGCCACCAGCCAGCGGTTGCTGGCGCCGCTGCCCGCCCGGGAGGCCACCGACATGGCCCGCTGGCCGCAACTGTTCCATCGGCTGGCACCGGCCGTCCGGGTGCCGGTACGGATCACCTTCGCCGAGCACGAGCGGTGGTGGCGCCACGATCCGGAGGCGCTCGCGGAGTTGCGGACGGCGCTGGCGGCCGCTCCCCGGGTGCAGGTGGACCGGCAGCCGCACGCCGGTCACAACATCAGCCTCGGGTGGGCGGCTCGCGCGTACCACCTCAAGGTTCTTGGTTTTGCCGAGGAACTGATCGCGGCCGGGGAGGCGGGATGACGACGGTCGACGACCTGGCGGAGGTCAAGCGGCAGGCGCAGGACGGGCCGGATGCCGCGGCCACCGAACGTCAGCACGCGAAGGGCAAGCTGACCGCGCGGGAACGCATCGAGCTGCTGCTGGACAAGGGTTCGTTCAGTGAGCTGGAACCGCTGCGACGGCACCGGGCCACCGGGTTCGGGCTGGAGGCCAAGCGGCCGTACACCGACGGCGTGGTGACCGGCTGGGGCACGGTGCACGGCCGTCCGGTGTTCGTCTACGCGCACGATTTCCGGATCTTCGGGGGCGCGCTGGGCGAGGCCCACGCCGAGAAGATCCACAAGATCATGGACCTGGCGATCACCGCCGGCGCGCCGCTGGTGTCGCTGAACGACGGGGCCGGCGCCCGGATCCAGGAGGGTGTGGTCGCGCTCGCCGGCTACGGTGGCATCTTCCAGCGCAACACCCGGGCCTCCGGCGTCATCCCGCAGATCAGCGTGATGCTCGGTCCGTGCGCCGGCGGTGCCGCCTACTCCCCCGCGCTCACCGACTTCGTGTTCATGGTCCGGAACACCTCGCAGATGTTCATCACCGGGCCGGACGTGGTCGCCGCGGTCACCGGCGCGAAGGTCACCCAGGACGAGCTGGGCGGGGCCGACGTCCACGGCGGACGGTCGGGGGTGGCCCATTTCGTCCACGACGACGAGCAGTCGTGCCTGGCAGATGTCCGGTACCTGCTCTCGCTGCTGCCCGCCAACAACCGGGAGCTACCGCCGGCCGAGCGGTCCGGCGACCCGGACGACCGCCGGTGTTCCGCCCTGAGCGACCTGGTTCCGGCCGACGGCACCCGCCCGTACGACGTCGGCGCGGTGCTCGCCGAGATCGCCGACCACGGCCAGTACCTGGAGGTGCACGAGGGCTGGGCGGCGAACGTGGTGGTGGCGCTGGCCCGCCTCGACGGCCAGGTGGTCGGTTTCGTGGCCAACCAGCCGCAGTCCTCGGCCGGGGTGCTGGACATCCACGCCAGCGAGAAGGCCGCGCGGTTCGTGCAGTTCTGCGACGCGTTCAACATCCCGCTGGTCACCCTGCTCGACGTGCCCGGCTTCCTGCCCGGGGTGGACCAGGAGCACGGCGGCATCATCCGGCACGGCGCCAAGCTGCTGTACGCCTACTGCAACGCCAGTGTGCCGCGGATCTCGCTGGTGCTGCGCAAGGCCTACGGCGGCGCGTACATCGTGATGGACTCCCGCAGCGTCGGCGCCGATCTGTCCTACGCCTGGCCCACCAACGAGATCGCGGTGATGGGTGCCGAGGGTGCCGCGAACGTCATCTTCCGCCGCCAGATCGCCGCGGCCGACGACCCCGAGGCGACGTACGCCGAGCTGGTCCGGCAGTACCGCGAGGAGCTCATGCACCCGTACTACGCGGCGGAGCGCGGCCTGATCGACGACGTCATCGACCCCGCGGACACCCGCGCGGTGCTGATCCGGGCGCTGCGCATGCTGCACACCAAGCACGCCGACCTGCCCGCCCGCAAGCACGGCAACCCGCCCCAATAGACCCGTTACACCAGACCCCGCCCCACCAGATCGGAGGCACCGATGAATCCGCTCTACCAGGTCACCAGCGGACGGCTGACGCCGGACGAAATCGTCGCCCTGACCGTCGTGCTGATGGCCCGCGCCGGCGATGCCGCACCGGCGCGCGCGCCGCGGCGCCGGCCCGGTCCCCGCTGGCGGCGTCTCGGACCGGCCAGCGGCTACCTCAGCCCGGTCAGCTGGCGCTGACCGGACCCTATTGAAAGGCGGGACGATGCAACGCCTGTTCACCTCCGAATCCGTCACCGAGGGCCACCCCGACAAGATCGCCGATCAGATCAGCGACGGTGTCCTGGACGCGCTCCTCTCCCAGGACCCGCACAGCCGCGTCGCGGTCGAGACGCTGATCACCACCGGGCAGGTGCACGTCGCCGGCGAGGTGACCACCCGGGCGTACGCCGACATCCCGGCGATCGTCCGCGAGACCGTCCTGGACATCGGCTACGACGCGTCGCAGAAGGGCTTCGACGGCGCGTCGTGCGGGGTCAGCGTGTCCATCGGCGCCCAGTCACCGGACATCGCCCGGGGTGTCGACCGCGCCCTGGAGAGCGGCACCGGCCATCTGCTGGACGCCCAGGGCGCCGGCGACCAGGGCATGATGTTCGGCTTCGCCTGCTCGGAGACGCCGGAACTGATGCCGCTGCCGATCGCCCTGGCGCACCGGCTGGCCCGGCGCCTCGCCGCCGTCCGCCGGGACCGCGCCCTGCCCTACCTGCGCCCGGACGGCAAGACCCAGGTCACGGTCGAGTACGCGGGCCTGCGCCCGGTCCGCCTCGACACGGTCGTGGTGTCCACCCAGCACGCCCGCGACGTCTCCCTGGACGGGCTGCTCGCCCCGCAGATCCGGGAGCAGGTGGTGGAGACCGAGCTCGCCGGGCTCGGCCTGGACACCGCGGGGTACCGGCTGCTGGTCAACCCGACCGGCCGGTTCGAGATCGGCGGTCCGATGGGCGACGCCGGGCTCACCGGACGAAAGATCATCGTGGACACCTACGGGGGCTACGCCCGGCACGGCGGCGGGGCGTTCTCCGGCAAGGACCCGTCCAAGGTGGACCGGTCCGCGGCGTACGCGATGCGCTGGGTGGCCAAGAACGTCGTCGCCGCGGGCCTTGCGGAGCGCTGCGAGACACAGGTCGCGTACGCGATCGGCAAGGCCCGCCCGGTGTCGCTGTCCGTCGAGACCTTCGGCACCGAGAACGTGCCCGTCGAGCGCATCGAGAAGGCCATCACCGAGGTCTTCGACCTGCGCCCGGCCGCGATCGTCCGGGACCTCGACCTGCTGCGCCCGATCTACCGGCAGACCGCGGCCTACGGGCACTTCGGCCGCGAACTGCCGGACCTGCTCTGGGAGAGCACCGACCGCGCCCAGGACCTGAAGAATGCCGCCGCCTGATCGTCAGGGGAACCGGTACGAGCCGACCTCCTCCATCTGCGTCACCTCGGGCGGCTCCGCGCACCGCCCCTCCAGCCCGGCCCGGTAGCGCCCGAACGCCTCGATCTGCCGCAGCATCCCCGGCCCCTGCGGCAGGTCGACCACGTCGATGAAGGTCACCCCGTCCGCCAGCCGGTAGGTCGCGTAGCGCAGGCCGTCGATCTCGGCCGAGGCCAGTTCGTCATAGACCTCGCGCAGCATCGCCAGTTCCTGGCCGACCTGATCCTCGAGAACCTTCCACCGCACCATCACCTGCACGACTTGCCCTCCGTGGCGTCGACAACATTCGTACGACAGCTTGTATTCGGAAATACATGGCGTCAAGTGAACGCTAGGATCGGCACCGTGGCCCCCCGTCCCTACCGACAGCGCCTGCGGGCCGAATCCACCCTCGACACCCGGCGCCGGATCATCGACGCCGTCCTCGAGCAGCTCCGCCACGCCCCCACCGAGCCCGTCACCCTCGACCGGGTGGCCCAGCGCGCCCGGGTCGCGCGCCCGACGATCTACACGACGTTCGGGTCGCGCGCCGGCCTCTTCGACGCGGTCGGCGCCGACCTGCTGCACCGTGCCGGGCTGGCCGGCGTGCTGGCCGCCGCGGAGCATCCGGACGCCCGGGCCGGGTTGCGCGCGACCGTGCACGCGGTGGTCACCCTCTACGCCGCCCATCACGACGTGTTCCGCCCGCTGTACGCGATGGCCCGCCTCGACCCGTCCACCATGGCCGGCGCCGTCCAGCGGATGGAGAACGGCCGCGCCGCGGGGATGGCCGAGCTGTGCGACCGGCTGGCCGCGCAGCACCTGCTCCGGCCCGGGCTCACCCCGGCGGCGGCGGCCCACCTGCTGTGGCTGGTGACCAGCTTCGAGACCTTCGACCTGCTGCACACCGGCCGCGACCTGCCGGTGCCGGTCACGGCAGACCTGCTGACCGGCACCGCCGAGCAAACCCTGTGCGGGACGTGAATGCTCAGGCGCGCGGCAGATCGGCGATCGGGGCCAGCACGATCCGCGGCCGCAGCGCCGGATCCAACCACCGCAGCACCGCCACCATCTGCGTCCGGGACAGCGACACGCACCCGGCCGTCGACCCACGACCGTGGACGTGCAGGAAGATCGCCGAGCCTCGGCCCGCCACCGCCGGCGCGCTGGTCACGTACTGGCCCAGGGCGGTGTTCCAGCTGACCGACCCGGGTGCCGGCCGGTTGAAGTCGACCACCGCGGCGTACGCGTACTGCCTCGGGTAGTCGGCGAGCCGCTCGGCCCGCGAGGTGCGCCAGGTGCGCCGCGGGGACAGCGACGGCTGGAACATGTTGTACGTCCGCGGGTCGCTCCGGTCGCCCACCCAGTGGTCGTTGCCGTCCACCCGCCGGTAGTCGAGCCGGGTGCCCGGGTCGGCCGCCAGCCCGAACGCCTCGGTGATCGTGAAGGTGCCGATCGGGGTGGTGCCGGTCCCCTGCACCCGCCGGCTGGCCCACTGCCAGCCGCCGTAGCCGTTGCGGGCCGCCATGGCCGGGAACGCGGCGCGCCACCGGCCGTCCGTCCCGCGCTGGTAGGCGTACGCGGTCGAGGAGGTCGAGGTGCGACTGTGCCCGGCCACCACGACGACCTGCCGGCTGTCACCGAGGTGGCCGAGGCGGGTGGGGAACCAGGGCGGCACCGCGGCCGTCGCCGGCCCGCCGACAGCCGGCCCGCCGACAGCCGCCCCGCCGACAGCCGCCAGGAGCAGAGCCACCACCAGCACGAATCTCATGGTCGGTTCTCACCGTATCGGCCTCACCACGCGAAGGCGGACCCTTTCGCGGTGCCCGACATGGCCCGCCCGTCGCGCTGGTACCGGAACGCCATCACCACGGTGTACTGCCGCCCCCGCTCGGGTCGCGCGGTCGCCGGCCCGCAGCTGCGCGTCGACGCGTCCCCGCCGAACGTCAGGTCGTCGCACGTCCGGGGCCCGGCCACGGTCCGCCCGGTGGCGGCATCCTGCACGGTCACCGTGATGCTGCCGGTGCCACCACCCGGCGCCGTGAGCGACCCCTGGTACTGGATGTCCCGTCCGAGCATCTGACACGGCTTGGTGGCCATCGCCATCTTGCTGGTCAGGTCGAACGCAAATCGCTGCGTGCACTGCCACGGCCCGTAAGGCTTCGCCTCCGGTTGCGGTGGGCGAGTTGCTTTATCCGGTACGCGCGAGGCCGCCGCCGATCGTGCGGTCTTGACGGCATCGCCCGTCCCGCCCAACTGCCGAGGCGCCCCGGTCGACGAGGCCACGGCCCGCTGCGGCACCCGCTTACCGGCCGTGCCGCGCTGCGGCAGCTGAGCCGGACTGGACGCCGCAAGAACCTGCGGCGCGGTGGTCATGGTGTCCGGCGCGTCGTTCTCGGCCCGCCCGAAGTGCCAGGCCGTGGTAGCCACCGCCGACGCCAGCATGGCCGCCGCGATCAGCGTGGCCCCCGGCCGGGCCCAGCGCCAGCCGGGCGCGGCGTTCCCCCGCGGATCCGCCGCCCGAGGCAGCGGCACGATGGAGACCGGATCCGGCTCGTCCCCGTGCCCCCCGGCGTCAAGCGGCCGGCCCGTACCCCGCCCGGACCCACTCGGCTCCGACCCGGCCCTTCCCAAGCCCGCCCGTCCCACGCCGTCCGCCCCCGAGCCGGCCCTTCCCGAGCCCGCCCGTCCCGAACGGCCCGGCTCCGAGCCCGCCATCCCCAGGGCGGCGCTGTTCGGGGCGGCGCTGTTCGGGGCGGCGCTGTTCGGGGCGGCATTGTCCGGGGCCGCCTGGCGTGGGACCGGCGGCGGCAGCACCCGGCTCACGTCGGCCAGGCTGAAGTCCGGTGCCGGGCGCTGCGGGGCCGGCAGCGCCCGCGTACCGGCGCACTCCCGCGCCAGATCCGCCAGCGAAACCACCAGTTCGGCGGCCGACGGCCGCAGCCGCGGCTTGGTCGCCATGCAGTCCATGATCACGTCCCAGACCGGCTCCGGGACACCGGGCGGCCGCGGCGGGTTGCCCTCCATGTGCCGGCGCATCAGGTCGGGGATCGAGTCGCTGTCGTAGGGCGGGCGGCCGGTCACCAGCTCGTAGAGCAGCACGCCCAGCGCGTAGACGTCCGTGGCCGGCGAGGCCGTGGTGCCGTGGAACGCCTCCGGCGCCATGTAGTGCGGCGTGCCCACCACCGCGTTCGGCGTGGTCATGCTCGGGGTGTTGAGGATGCGGGCCACCCCGAAGTCGGTGAGCCGGGTGTCCAGCCGGCCGTTCTCGAGGTGCAGCAGGATGTTGTCCGGCTTGAGGTCGCGGTGGATCACCCCGAGCTCGTGCGCCTCGGCCAGCGCCGCCGCCACCTGACAGGCGAGCCGCGCCGCCTCCCCCGCCGGCACCGTGTCGTGCTCGCGCAGGTGGTCCCGCAGCGAGCCGCCGTCCACCAGGTCCATCACCAGCCCGAGCGTCTCGCCCACGCTGAACAGGTCGCGCACCCGCACCACGTTCCGGTGCCGCAGCATCAGCAGGATGGTCCGCTCCTGCACGAAGCGGGTGACCAGCTTGGGCTGCCGCAGCAGACTCTCGTGCAGCAGCTTGACCGCCACCGGCTCCCCGGTCGACCGGTCCAGCCCGCGCCACACCGTCCCGGTGGCGCCCTGCCCGATCGGATGTTGCAGGATGTACGAGCTGCCGACGCACCGCCCGCTGAGATCCATGGTCGACGCGCCGTCGGAATCCGCGCGTGCGACGCTGCTCGTGCGATCCTTGGTCACTCGGGCTTCCTTCCGAAGTCGGCGATGCCCCGGAATCCTGCTGTTTGTCCGGATCGCCTGGCAAGCCTGTGGCGCCAAGTTCGCACCTTCGGTCTGAGAAGGCGGATTCGCGTCACCTCCCCGCCCGACGGCTCGTTCGAGCTGTCAGAACCAACCCCAGCCCCCGCACGCCCAGAGCCTGGCCACTCGCTCAGAGCGGGCTCATCTCGCCGAGCACCCGGTCCGCCAGGTCGATGATCTGTGCGACCTTGGGCAGATCGCGCTCGACCTCCTCCGCACCGATGACCGGCGTGCTGGACGACGGGTACTCGACCTGGTTACGCCGCCGCCGGAGTCTGTCGAACGGCCGGAGGACCCCGCCAAGCGGCGGATCGAGTTGCGCCGAAACCGCGTCGCGCACCGCTATGTGCCCGCCCCGGCTGGTGGCCCGCACACCCTGGTTTTCCAGCACAGCGGCAAAGGCCTTACGCGCCGCGTCGTACAGCAGCTGATAAGCACCAGCCGGGTCGGAACCGGCGATGGCGCTCGCCGAGCCGAGGTGGCGGCGCGCCTGGGAGAGCAACAGATCGGCGTGGTCCCGACTGGCCGGGACCCGTTCCAGTTCACCTCGGCTGATCATGCTGTCCAGCGTTTCGCGACCCTGCTGCCACCGCACGAGGACCTCCGAACCCGTCAACTTTGCTACTAGCTTAGCGACTAGCTGTCATTAAGCTAGTCCGGGAGGATGCGGTGGAGCGAGCGTGAGCGCACAGTTGCGAGAAACGGGTCGGATTCGGGTGATCGCCAGCTCGCGCTGGAGATCCGGTGGATGTTCACCTCGCGGGCCAGCTGGTGCTCGGCAGCCCGAGCCGCCTCTGCCAGGTCGTCCTCGTCGGCGTCGCCCACGACCAGCACGTCCACGTCACGGGGCGGTGGGCCGGGCTCGCCGGCGTAGCGGGCGGCCCACGACCCGTAGATGTACGCTTCGTGCACGCCAGCGACCGGCGCCAAGCGGTCGGCGAGCACCGCGGCGGGGCCGTACGTCAGCGCCAGCAGATCGGTGAGCGGGCGCGCCGCCGGATGCGAAAGGTCCGCGCGCAGGAGGCGCATGTTGCCGCGCCGATCCTCGCGCACGAAGCCCGTCTCGGTGAGCCGGTCGGCCTCCCGGCTGACGGTCGAAGCGGAGACCTGGAATCGGGTGGCCAGCTCAACCACCGAGTAGCCCTCCTCGGGGTGCAGGAAGAGCCACGCCAGCAGCTCGCCGAGGAGTGGCGAGCGCAGCAGCGGCAGCAACTGCGACCTAGCTTGCACATCCTGCACGATAGCTTGCAGGATGTGCAAAGTCCCAGCTGATCAGGCCGTCTCCGAAGGCTGGGGGCCGCATAGTGTGCGGATCGCGCCCAGCAGCGTCGAGCGGGTGAACGGCTTTTCGATCAGCATGCTGTTCTCGTCCAGGTGGAGCTGGGGGCCCAGCGACGCCGCCGTGTAGCCGGACATGTAGAGGACCGGCAGGTCGGGGTGGTGGGTGCGCAGGGCGTTCGCCAGTTCGGGGCCGGTCATGGTCGGCATCACCACGTCGGTGATCAGCAGGTCGGGGTGGGCGCCGGCGGCCACCTGGGTCACCGCCATCAGGGCGTCGGTGGCGACCGTGATGGTGTAGCCGGCCGGGGCGATCAGGCGCTGGACCAGCTGGGCCACCTCGGGCTGGTCCTCGACGATCAGGACCGTGCCGATCACCTGGGTGGTGCCCTGGCGGGCCTCGGCGCCGGCCGGCTTCTCCTCGGCGGCCGGCAGGTAGAGGTGGACCGTGGTGCCCATCCGGGGCTCCGACTCCAGCTCGATGTGGCCGCCGATGCCCTGCACGATGCCGGCGGTGGTGGCCAGGCCCAGGCCGGCGGCGGTCGGGCGGGTGGTGAAGAACGGTTCGAGGGCCCGCCTGCGGACCTCGTCGGTCATGCCCACGCCGGTGTCGGTGATGACCAGGTGCACCAGCCGGCCGGGCGGCACGCCCTGCTTGCCGTCCGGTTCGACCACCTCGTTGGAGGCCGCCACCCGCAGCATGCCGCCGTGCAGCATCGCGTCGCGGGCGTTCGCGGCCAGGTTGACCAGGGCCTGCTCGAGCGGGCCCCGTTCGGCGCGCACCGGCCAGACGTCGGGGCCGAACGCCAGGTCCAGGCCGATGTGCTCACCGAGCGTACGGCTGAACAAAGATTGGACGTCGGTCAGCAGGTCCGGGATCGGAATGATCTCCGGGCGGTTGCCCTCGCTGCGGCCGAACGCGAGCAGCTGATGGGTCAGGGTCCGGCCGGTGCCGACCGCCTCGAGGATGTCCTGGGCCAGCTGGTGCTGCGGCGAGCCCTCCTCGGCGCTGGTCAGGATCATGTCGGCCGAGCCGCCCACGACCGTGAGCAGGTTGTTGAAGTCGTGCGAGATGCCGCCGATCAGCTGGCCCAGGCTGTCCAGCCGGCGCAGGTGGTCGAGCTGCCGTTTGAGGCCGCGGGCGTCGATGTGGTCAGTGGTGTCGGTGACCATGCAGACCACGCCGGAGAACCGGCCCTGGTCGTCCATCAGCGGCATCATGCTCATCCGGACACTGCGCTGCGAGCCGTCCGCGCGCATCAGCCGGGTGGCGCCGACCGTGGAGCGGCCCGCCTGGCACTCGCTGAGGCGCCGGCTCAGCTCCTTCTGTCCCTGGCTGTCGAGAAAACCCCTTAAAGACACACCAACAAGCTGGGTACGCGGCATGCCGAGCACCACGCCCATCGGCTCATTCGCGTACGTGGCCACGCCCTCCGCATCGAGCTGGAGCACCCCCTCGGGGATGGTCTCCAGCACCCGCCGGTACCGCTCCTCGCTGGCCCGCAGGCGCTCCAGGGCCCGGGCGCTGGACTCGGCCAGGGCCAGCTCGCCGGCGATGTCCCGGGCAAGTTCGACCTCGGCGGTGGAATAGAACGAGCCGGGCTGTTCCCGGGTGAGCACCAGATAGCCGGCGTACGTGTTGTCGACGATCACCGGGCAGAGCACGGCCGCGTGGATGTGGTGCTCCTCCCCGGCCAGCGGCTCGACCCCGTCGCCGGCCAGCACGATGGGGCGGCGGCTGGCGGCCATCGAGGTGGAGAAATCGTCGTCCGGCAGCTGGCCGACGTGGTCGAGCACCCGGGCGATGGCGGCCGAGCGCTCGTCGTCGACGTGGTGGTAGGTGATCGCGTCGTACCGGCCGTCGTCGCGCAGCAGTTGCACGCCGGCCCCGTCGCCGATCATGTCGGCCGCGGCCCGGGCCGCGGTTGAGCGCACCTCGGCGGCATCGCCAGCGACCCGGCTGAGCGCCAGGGCGAGGTCGGCCAGCGCGTACCGGAGGGGGTAAGCCATGACACCCATGCCGACATGATCCGTGTCTGGTGGGGTTCGTGCGGCCGGTTCGCCAGCTTTGCAACCTTGAAGCCTGCCGTTACGGCGATCGGCGCAGGCGGTACAGGACGTGCCGGCGCTCGGCCCAGTCGGCCGGCACCGTCGGGTGGTCGAAGTCGTCGGCCGGGTCGTGGGTCATGCCGAGCTTCTCCATCACCCGGCGCGAGGCCCGGTTCTGCACCGTCGTGAACGAGACCAGCTCCGGCAACGCGATCTCGTCGAACGCGTACCCGACCACTCGGCGCGCGCCTTCCGTCGCGTACCCCTGCCCCTGAAACCCCGCAGCGAGCCGCCACCCGATCTCCACCGCCGGCGCCACCGGCATGCTCGGGTTTGTCACCGGCTGAAGGCCGATGAACCCGGCGAACGCGCCGCCCGCGCGGACCTCGACGGCCCAGAGCCCCCAGCCGCGCTCCGCGATGCCGGCCTCGAGGCGGTCGGCCAGCCCGTCGCTCTCGGCGCTCGTCATCACGCGCGGGAAGTGCCGCATCACGACGGGGTCGGCGTTCATGGCCGCGAACGGCTCGCGGTCGCCCGGTCGCCACTGACGCAGCAGCAGTCGTTCGGTCGCCAGGGTCAACGGGGCCTCCAGGTGGCGAACTGGCCGATTTTGCACATTCGGAGCAGGGAGCCCCAACGACCTTGCTGTGAAGATCACCACTGGGCAGCGGTGCGCAGGAGCGCCAATGGCGTCGTCAGGTGGCATACGGAGCGCACCGGTCGGCGCGACATCGAGTGTTCATTATTGACATAAGTCAATTCAGCGGGGATGGTGGGCACATCTCGCCGGGTCACGCGACGGCGGAGGCATAGGGCAGCCTCCGCGATTTCCCTATGACCCCCTTGCCTCGTCCACCGGGGCGTAAACCAGCGGAGAACTGAGCCCTCATGAACCTCAAGAAGCGTACTCGCCTGTTCGTTGGCGTCATGGCCAGCGCACTGGTGGCCACCTTTGCCGTGGTGGCCCTGCCGGCGTCGCCGGCCAGCGCCCACGGCAATGTGCTGAATCCGGCCTCCCGCAACTACAGCTGTTGGTCCCGTTGGGGCGACAAGTTCCAGGACCCGACCATGCAGACCCTGGACCCGATGTGCTGGCAGGCCTGGCAGGCCGACCCCAGCGCGATGTGGAACTGGAACGGCCTGTTCCGCGAGGGTGTCGCCGGCAACCACCAGGGCGCCATTGCGGACGGTCAGCTGTGCAGCGGCGGGCGTACGTCGAGCGGCCGCTACAACGCTCTCGACACGGTGGGCAACTGGACCGCCACCAACCTGAACAACAGCTTCACCATGAACATCTTCGACCAGGCCTCGCACGGCGCGGACTACATCCGGGTGTACGTGTCGCGCCAGGGCTTCGACCCGACGACCACGGCTCTCAAGTGGTCGGACCTGTCGCAGGTCGCCGAGATCGGTGACACCCCCGCCTCCGAGTGGGACCCCGCCACCGGCGGTGTGCAGCTGAACATCCCGGTGTCGCTCTCGGGCCGCAGCGGCCGGGCCATCGTCTACACGATCTGGCAGGCCAGCCACCTGGACCAGTCGTACTACTGGTGCAGCGACGTGAACTTCGGCGGCACCACCAACCCGACCACGCCGCCCACCACGACGCCGACCACCACGCCGACCACGCCGCCCACCACCACGCCGACCACGCCGCCGACGACCCCGCCGACGACTGGGCCGACCAGCAACCCGCCGGCTTCCGGTGCCTGCTCCGCCACCTACACGCTGGCCAGCCAGTGGGGCGGCGGCTACCAGGGCAGCGTGACCGTGACCGCCGGCTCCTCGGCGATCAAGGGCTGGACGGTGCGCCTGACCTACCCGAGCGCGCCGTCGATCCAGCAGACCTGGAACGCGACGTCCTCGATCAGCGGTAACACGCAAACCGCCACGAACGTGGGCTACAACGGTGCCCTCAACGCGGGCGGGACCACGACGTTCGGCTTCCTCGGTTCGGGTACCGCGGCGACACCGACCGTCACCTGCTCCGCGACCGTCTGACCCACCTCTTCTCAACGGACAGAGGCACGGTTACTCTGGTTGGGAGCGCTCCCATAATCGACCCCCAGCGAAGAAGGGAGGCGGCCTAGCAGCATTCCCCGCGTGACACCGGTTCCACGAGACACCAATCCGTCCACATGGACTGGAGCGGGGGTCGGGACGCCCTCCCCGGCCCCCGCTCAACCTTTCTTTCAACTTAAGCTTTCAGGCGAACAACGCGCTTACCGATTCGCCGTTGTGAATGCGGCGCATTGCCTCGGCAAGCGCCGGCGCTACCGACAGCACCGTGAGCTTTTCGGTGCGGTCGGCCATCGGGATCGGCACCGTATTGGTGCAGACGATCTCCTCGACGTCTTTCTCGTCGGACAGCCGGCGGATCGCGTCGTTCGAGAACAGGCCGTGCGTACAGGCCACCCGGACACTGCGGGCATTGCGCTCGCGCAACCGGGCCAGCAGCTCGAAGACCGTGCTCCCCTTGGCGATCTCGTCGTCCAGGACGATCACGTCGCGGTCGGCGACGTCACCGATCACGGTGCTGATCACCACCTTGTCGTCGGCGAAGCGCTGCTTGGCCCCGGCCGCCACGTCGATGTCGAGCATCCGGGCGAACGCGGCCGCCTCCTTGGCGTTGCCCAGGTCGGGCGAGACCACCACGGCGTTGCTCAGGTCGTAGCGGCGGAAGTGGTTGGCCAGCTCGCGCAGCGCGTGCAGGTGGTCGACCGGGATGTTGAAGAAGCCGTGCACCTGCGGCGAGTGCAGGGTCAGGGCGAGCACCCGGTCGGCGCCCGCGGTGGTGAGCAGGTCGGCCACCAGCCGGCCGCCGATCGAGATGCGCGGGGCGTCCTTCTTGTCGCTACGGGCGTACGCGTAGTGCGGCAGCACCACGGTGATCCGCCCGGCCGACGCGCCGCGCGCCGCATTCAGCATGAACAGCAGCTCGACCAGGTTTTCCTGGGTGGGCGGGACCAGCGGCTGGATCAGGAAGACGTCCCGTTCCCGGCAGTTGCCCTGCAGCTGCACCTCGATGCAGTCGTTGGCGAACCGGGAGGTCTTGGTCGGCATCAGAGGCACGCCCAGATGCAGGCAGATCTCCGCTGCGAGCTCGGTGTGGGCAGATCCGGTGAAAACGGCGATGTCACGCACGGGACCACCCTAAGAGGCGGCCGCCGAACACTATCGGGCGACCATCTTCGTTACCGTGTGGCTCATGAACGGACTTGCCGTAGCCTGCCGCCGGGTAGTCCACATCTACCGCGCCGAGGCGGGCGACGTGGTGGCGCTGGCCGGGGTCGACCTGTCCATCGCGCCCGGCGAGACGCTCGCCCTGGTCGGCCCGTCCGGGTCCGGCAAGTCCACGCTGATCGCCTTGCTCGCCGGCCTGATGCGGCCGTCCGCCGGGCGGATCAACATCGGCACCTACGACATGGGCAAGCTGTCCGACGGCGAGATCTCCCGGCTGCGCGGCACCGAGATCGGCGTGGTGCTGCAGGGCGCGGGGCGCAACCTTCTGCCGTACGCCTCACTGCACCGCAACATCTGGCTCGCGCAACGGCGGGCCGCGCACACCCGGGGCATCAAGCTGGACGACCCGGACCGCATCCTCGACCTGGTGGGCCTGCCCGGTCAGGGCCGGCAGCGGCTGGCCGACCTGACCCCCGGCGGGCGGCAGCGGGCCGCGCTGGCCGTCGGCATCGCCACCGGACCGGGCCTGCTGCTGGTCGACGAGCCCACCAGCCGGCTCGACACGGCCGGCCGCGACGAGGTGCTGGCCGCCATGGAGACGGTGAACGCCGAGCGGCAGACCACCATCGTGGTGGTCACCCACGACAACGAGGTGGGCGCCCGGCTGGGCCGCGCCGTCACGATCCGGGACGGCCGGGTCGGCGCCGAGGGCCGCGACGGCCAGGACTTCGCGGTGGTGGCCGGCGACGGCACCGTGCAGTTGCCGCCCGAGGTGCTCGGCAGCTACCCGCCCGGCACGCTGTTCACGGTCCAGCACGTCGACGGCGAAGTCACCCTGGTGCCGGGCGGCACCGAGCACGCCGCCTGACTCAGGCGCGGGCCCAGGTCGCTTCGCCGTCGGCCAGGTGCAGCTCGCGGTCGCAGGCCGCGGCGGCCTCCGGGTCGTGGGTGGCGAACACGACCGCGGCACCCCGGTCGGCCTCGGCGCGCAGCAGTTCGATCACCCGCTGCCGGTTCGCCGCGTCCAGTTCGCTGGTGATCTCGTCGGCGAGCAGCACGTCGCCGCGCAGCGCCAGGCCGCGGGCGATCGCGGTGCGCTGCTGCTGGCCGCCGGACAGCTCCTCGATCAGCTGGTTGGCCTGGCCGGACAGGCCCAGCGGGTCGAGCGCCTCGGCGGTGCGGCGCCGGGCCTCGGCCGGGGTGCCGCCGGTGGCGATCACCGCGACCGAGATGTTCTCGGCCGCGGTCAGGATCGCGGCCAGCCCGTTGTCCTGCGGGATCAGCACCACGCTGAGGGCCACCGCGTGGTCCCGGTCGCGCAGCGGCTCGCCGTCCACCCGCACCTCGCCGCCGGCCGGGGGCAACAGCCCGGCCATGGCGCTGAGCAGCGTCGTCTTGCCGGCGCCCGAGGTGCCGGTGACGGCCAGCATCTCGCCGGGCCGGGCCGCCACGGTGACCCCGGTCAGCACCGGCGGGTCGCCGTTCCAGGCCAGGTCGGCGGCGTCCACCGTCAGCGTCTTCACCCGATCCTCCTCAGAGCCAGCGGCGGTGCTTCATGTAGAGATACAGACCGCCGGCCGTCACGACAATCAGCAGAACGCTCTGCACGTACCCGGACCAATGATTGAAGCCGGGATAGGGCACGTTTTGGCCGAAATAGCCGGTGAGCAGCGTGGGCACCGCGATGATCGCGGCCCAGGCGGCCAGCTTGCGGGTGATGTCGTTGAGGACGTTGCTCTGCTCGGCGAGGTCGGCCTGCAGCAGGCCCTCGATCCGGTCCTGCAGGTGTTCGACCTGGTCGAACGCGTGCTGGGCGTGGTCCTCGACGTCCCGGTAGTACGGCGCCAGGTGCTCGTTGACCAGGCCGAGATCCTTGCGCATGGCCGCGGCCACCACCTCGGGCATCGGCGCCACCGCCCGGCGCAGCGCGGCCGTGGTCTTGCGCAGCTGGATGCCGCGCATCCGCATCGGGCGGGGTGCGCCGCCCTCCTCGAGCAGGGCGTCCTCGACGCCGTCCATCGCCACGTCGATCTTCTGCGCCGCGGCCACATGCCCGTCCACGACCGCGTCCAGCAACCCGTACAGCAGGAACGCCACCCCGTCGCCCTGGCCGGCCAGGGCGGCGTCCGCGTCCCAGCGCTCCACGAAGTGGGCGGTGTCGGTGGCCGACTTGCGCACCGTGATCAGGGCCCGGTCGGTGACGAACGCGCTGATCTCGGCCTTGCCGAACGGATGCGTGGAGACGTCCACGGCGTACACGTTGAGGAAGAGGTGATCGGGATAGCGGTCGAGCTTGGGCCGCTCGTGGTCCTGGACGGCGTCCTCCAGGGCGAGCGGGTGCAGGCGGAACTCCTCGGCCACCGCGGCCAGGTCGTCCAGGTCCGGGTCGTACAGGTCGAGCCAGAGCACCGCCTCGGGGTGCTCGGCCAGCATCTGCCCCACCCGGTCGGCGCCGAAGTCCTCGGCGACGACCGTCCCGTTCTCGTAGAGGCGGGTGTGGGTGGGGCAGGCCGGCGCAGCCATGGTCAGGCGGCCGACGGACCCGTGTTGATCCGGGAGCGCACCACCTCGGCCACGTGCGCGACCGCCTCGTCGAGCGGGACGCCGTTGCGCTGCGAGCCGTCCCGGTAGCGGAACGAGACCGTGCCCGCGCTCACGTCGTCGTCGCCGGCGATCGCCATGAACGGGATCTTCTGCTGCTGAGCGGTCCGGATCTTCTTCTGCATCCGGTCGTCCGAATAGTCCACCTCGGCCCGGATGCCCTCGCGGCGCAATCTCCCGACAAACTCGTCCAAATGGGAAGCGTGGTCGTCGCGGATCGGGATGCCCACCACCTGGACCGGCGCCAGCCAGGCCGGGAACGCGCCCGCGTAGTGCTCGACCAGCACGCCGAAGAACCGCTCGAGCGAGCCGAACTTCGCCGAGTGGATCATCACCGGCTCCTGGCGGGTGCCGTCGGCGGCCTGGTACTCGAGGCCGAACCGGGCCGGCTGGTTGAAGTCGTACTGGATCGTCGACATCTGCCAGGTGCGGCCGATCGCGTCCTTGGCCTGCACCGAGATCTTCGGGCCGTAGAACGCCGCGCCGCCCGGGTCGAGCACCAGGTCGAGGCCGGACTCGCGGGCCACGTCCTCGAGCACCTTGGTGGCCACCGCCCACTGCTCATCCGTACCGATGAACTTGTCGCTCTTGGGATCTCTGGTGGACAACTCCAGGTAGTAGTCGTCGAGGCCGAAGTCGCGCAGCAGCGACAGCACGAAGTCCAGCAGGTGCTTGATCTCGCCCGGGGCCTGCTCGGCGGTCACGTACGAGTGCGAGTCGTCCTGGGTCAGGCCCCGCACCCGGGTCAGGCCGTGCACCACGCCGGACTTCTCGTAGCGGTAGACCGAGCCGAACTCGAACAGCCGCAGCGGCAGCTCACGGTACGACCGTCCGCGCGACTTGAAGATCAAGTTGTGCATCGGGCAGTTCATGGCCTTGAGGTAGTAGTCGCTCCCCTCCATGTGCATCGGGGGGAACATCGTGTCCTTGTAGTACGGCAGGTGCCCGGAGGTGTGGAACAGCCCCTCCTTGGTGATGTGCGGCGTCCCGACGTACTGGAATCCCTCCTCGATGTGCCGCGCCCGGACGTAGTCCTCCATCTCGCGCTTGAGCACCCCACCCTTCGGGTGGAAGACCGCGAGACCCGAGCCGATCTCGTCCGGGAAGGAGAACAGGTCGAGCTCGGTGCCCAGCTTGCGGTGGTCGCGGCGCTCGGCCTCGGCCAACCGATGGAGGTACGCCTTGAGCTCGTCGCGCGACGGCCAGGCCGTCCCGTAGATGCGCTGCAGCTGGGGGTTCTTTTCGCTGCCGCGCCAGTAGGCGGCGGCCGACCGCATCAGCTTGAACGCCGGGATGAACCGGGTCGACGGCAGGTGCGGTCCGCGGCACAGGTCGCCCCAGACCCGCTTGCCCTCCCGGTCGAGGTTGTCGTAGTGGGTCAGCTCGCCGCCGCCCACCTCCATCACCTCGGCATCGTCGACGTCGCCCTTGATGTCGACCAGCTCGAGCTTGTACGGCTCCGACGCCAGCTCGACCTTGGCCTCGTCCAGCGAGGTGTACTCGCGGCGGCGGAAAGTCTGGCCGGACTTGACGATCTCCTGCATCCGCTTTTCGAGCTTGGCCAGGTCGTCCGGCTGGAACGGCTTGGGCACGTCGAAGTCGTAGTAGAAGCCGTTCTCGATGGGCGGTCCGATGCCCAGCTTGGCCTCGGGGAACACGTCCTGTACGGCCTGCGCCAGCACGTGCGCGGTGGAGTGGCGCAGCACGTTCAGCCCGTCCGGCTCGTCGACGGCGACCGGGGTCGCCTCGGTGTCCAGCTCGGGTCGCCAGTCCAGGTCGCGCAGCCGGCCGGCGGCGTCGCGCACCACCACGACCGCCTTGGGACCCGAGGTGGGCAGGCCGGCGGCGGCTACCGCGTCGGCCGCCGTGGTCCCGGCCGGGACGACGAGAGTATCGGCGGACACGGTCCTTCTCCTTCGGCAGAAATCGAACGCCCGGCGTTCCGGGCCGCTGACGATGCTATCGGGCGGAAAAATTCTCCGAAGAGCGAGCAACCTTTCCGGCTCCGGTGATCACTGAACGGTTGGCAACACACCCACGGTCGAGGGAATCCCTCCGCAGACTCCGCCCGGCCGGCCGGCTTTCCCACGGACCGGCCGGTCGGGCGGCCCCAACCTCGAACCATCGCGCCGTCCGTCCCGTACCCGAGAGCAGACCATGAACAAGAAACGCCTGATCATCCCCGTCGCGGTGACAGTCGTGGGCGCGGCTACCGCGCTGGCCGGCATCGTGCGGGCGGACGCCGCGGAGGTGCCGGCCTGCACGGTCACGTACGCGGTGGGCAACCGGTGGAGCGACGGCTTCACCGGGAACGTCACGATCAGGAACACCGGGACTACGGCGGTGACCGGATGGACGCTCGGCTTCGACCTCGGCGCGGGACAGCGGCTGGCCGGCGGCTGGCACGGCCGCTGGGCGCAGTCCGGCCGTGCGGTGACGGTCACCGACATGGGCTGGAACGCCCGGATCACCGCGGGCGAGTCGGTCACGGTGGGCTTCAGCGGAACGTCGAAGGCCGGCGATCCGTCGCCGGCCGGTTTCCGGCTGAACGAAGCAGCGTGTGCTGTGTATCTTTCGAGCGGATAACGGGACGGGGAAGGACGGCGTGAGCGAGACCGAACGCGCCTTCCAGCGCTTCTTCGAGGAGAGCCACTCCGATCTGGCGCGGCTCGCCTACCTGCTGACCGGCGAGACCGGCGTGGCCGACGACCTGGCCGCGGACGCCTTCGTCGAGGTCTGGCGGCACTGGCACCGGGTGACCGCGGCGGACAGCCCGCTCGCCTACGCCCGGGGCATCGTGGCCAACCTGGCCCGTCAGTGGATCAAGAAACAGACGAGGGAACGCCTCGGCCTGCGCGGCCTGGGCCTGCTGCGGCGCCCGGCCGGCGAGCCGGACACCAACGCGGTGCTGGACGTGCGGGCGGCGCTGCGGCTGCTGCCCCAGCGCCGGCGCGAGTGCGTGGTGCTGCGGTACGCGTTCGACGTGCCGGAACGCGAGGTGGCCGAGATCCTCGGCATCTCGGTGGGCGCCGTGAAGAGCCAGACCTCGCGCGGCGCCGCCCAGTTGAGTACATACCTGAAGGACCTGTCGGTAGGAGGTGCCCGTGCGACCGCAGGATGACCACGCTCTGCGCAGCCTGCTGCAGGATGAGGCCGAACGGCACCAGCCCGACCGCGAGGCCATGCTGGCCCGCATCAACCGCCGCCGCGGAACCCCCCGGCGCGGGGTGATGTCCTGGCTTTTCCAGCCGGTCGGCCCGGGGGCGCGCCGGGTCATGGCCGTAGCACGACCGGCAGCCGCCGCGGCCGCCGTGGCCGGGGTCCTGGTCGCCGGGGTGACCGGGATCAACCTGGCTGACCGCGCCCCCGAGCCGGGCCTCCAGGCGGCCGGCCCGCCGAGCACCGCGCCGGCTTCCCCGCCACCCTCGCGCTCAGTGCCACCCGGGGCCCGCGACGGCTACCTGACCGCCACCGCCGTCCGCAACTCCCACTCGATCCCCAGCTGGTCCCAGAACGACCTGACCCTGGCCACCACCGAGCAGATCACCGCCCTGGACGTGACCCTCCGGGTAGCCCGCACACCGGGCGTCGCGGACACCGGCCACTGGTCCACCATCCCCAAAGAGATGATCACCACCGGCGTGACCACCACGGCCAAGGAACTCGTGTACCGCTTCACCCTCAACCCGGGCGCGACGCTGGCTCCGGGCAGCTACACGTTCGCGGCCCAGTACAACCACGAGGCCGGCAACCGCTCAGTCTCCGCCGACACCTACGACGCCACCACCACGGCAACCGCCGCTCCGGCCCACACCAAGGGCCGCTTCACCAGCTAGCCGCCCACCCCACCCTCAGCGCGATCCGCACCACGCCGCAGCTGCCACCACCTCGCGCTGCGCCAACCGCCTGGCTGCCACCACATCGCGCCCCGCCAATTCCCGCCCGGCTGCCACCAGCGCCCCGCCAACGCCCGCCCGGCTCCACAGCGCCCTTCCTCCACTTCACGCTCGCCCGATATTTACGACTTATACGCTCCTGCTGCTTCCACTACATGGGAGTGCGGCCGGCGGAACATTGAGGTCGACTTCGCTCAATGCCGCCGTCAGTCTGGGTAGTTGTCCCAGCGCGGGTCGGGCTTTCCGATGGTGGGTGGGTAGTGGTTCAGCAGGCGGGCGTCGGGGTCCTCGGCCAACCGGCGTTCGATGTCGGCTATATCGGACAGGGTGCGGTCGGCGTTGACGGCGGCCTGGCCGGCGGCTTCGTCCGGGGTTGCGGCCTGGCGGGCCAGCAGTTCGTTGCGGGTGCGGGACAGCAGCAGGCGGTTGGCCGCGTCTCGGGCGCCGGTGGGCAGGCCCTCGCCGCTGCCGATCACCTCGGGGTACTCGGCTGTCAGGCGGTCGCGGTTGAGCTGGTGCTGGGCGTACCACCACTGGGCCCTCGAGTCGGGGCTGTAGAACAGGGTGGCCAGCACGATGTCCTCGTGGATCGGTTCCAGTTCGGTTTCCGGGAGTTCGGTCTCGCCCATCTGGTGCTTGGCCAACACGGCCGCCGCATCGCGGTCGGCCACGTTGGCCAGGGAGAGGATCTCCTCGATCTGGAGTTGGTACGAGTTGACCGTGGGACCTGCGGCCAGTTCGATGCCGCCGGACACCGAGGCTGCGGGAACGGCGTCGTACGGAATGTGGACGCGACCGCGTTCCTCGTCGACGTGCAGGCCGACCGTGATGGCCTGGTTCAGGACGCTGTTCAGCCGGCGCTGGTATTCCTCAAGTTGGTCGGCCAGGCGGCTGATCGCGTAGCGGATCGAGTCGCAGTGCACGTTGGCGTTGCCGACCTGCACCTGGAGCCGGATCGAGCGCTCGTGGGCGGCCTGCCCGGCGGGGCCGGTCCAGTGGTGCGGCAGGTCCTTGGTGCCGGCCGTCAGGTCGGCCACCGTGCCGTCGATGTCGCGGACCAGGTGTTCCCAGCGGTCGGCCACCGCGCGCAGGCCGGCCAGGTCCGCCTCCAGCAGGCCGCGCATGGTGATGGTCATCGCGGGCCCGCACCGCCGCCGGGGCCGAAGGCCGGGTGCCCGGACGCGCGCACCTGGCGGGCCGCGAACTCGTCGGCCTCCCGGTATGCGGTGGCGGCCGTGCGCAGCTCGGTGCCGAACGCGCGGACCTCCTCGGCCAGCCGGGCCAGCGTGACCTGCCAGCTCGCGGCGGCCTCGACCGTGCCGGGGTCGCAGGTGACCGAGCCGGGCAGGACGTGTTTCTCGGCGTAGCGCCGGGCCTCGACCCGGGCCGACAGACGGTCGAGCCGGCCCGCCGCGTCCAGGACCGCGTCGCTCATCCGGAACACCTCCGGCACGTCAATGCTCGTGATCTCGGCCACCGGGTCTCCTCAACGGTCGTCGATGCCTAGCGTGACGGTACCGCTACCCGCCAAGCCGGTTAAGGTGTGCCGATGCGTCCCCTGATCCGCGACCGGCTGCTGGCCCGCGTGCTGCGGCTGCCCGGGCCGGCCGGCGCGTTCCGGGTGGAGCGCGGCCTGTGCATCCCGATGCGGGACGGGGTCACGCTGTCCGCCGACCACTACGCACCGGCCGGCGCAGCGCTGGGCACCGTCCTGGTGCGCGGGCCGTACGGTCGCGGTTTTCCGTTCGGTCTGCTGTACGCGCGGCCGTACGCCGCCGCGGGCTACCACGTGGTGTTCGTCAGCAGCCGGGGCACCTCGGCGTCCGGGGGCGACTTCGACCCGATGCGCACCGAGCGGCAGGACGGCGTCGACGTGGTGGCGTGGCTGACCGCGCAGCCCTGGTTCACCGGCCGGTTCGCCACGGTCGGGCCGTCATATCTGGGCTACACCCAGTGGGCCCTGCTCGAGGATCCTCCGCCCGAGCTGGCCGCCGCCGTGATCACCGTGGGGCCGCACGACTTCGCCCGGCACTCGTGGGGCACCGGCGCGTTCAACCTCGACCTGGTCGGCTGGACCGACATGATCATCAACCAGCCGCGGTCGGACCAGCACCCGGGGCCGGTCCGCGGGCAGCTGGCCCAGGCCCGGCGCGCACCGGCACGCCGCCGGGCGATGCAGCGGGTTTTCACCGAGTTGCCGCTGGCCGACGCGGGCGAGCGCTGGTATGCAGGGCGCGCGCCCTGGTTCCGCGAGCGGGTCACCCGGCCCGACCTGGACGACCCGTACTGGCAACCGATGCGGCACCCGGCCGCGCTGGAGCGGGCGAACATCCCGATTCTCCTCCTCACCGGCTGGCAGGACCTGTTCGTGGGGCAGAGCATCGAGCAGTACCGGCGCCTGCACGAGCGCGGCGTGGACGTGGCGCTCACCGTGGGTCCGTGGACCCATGTGGAGACGATCGGCAAGGCCGCCGGTCGGCTCGTCAACGAGAGTCTGGATTGGCTCGGCGCGCATTTGGCCGGCCGAGCACCACGGGCGCGGGCTCTCCCCGTACGCGTGCATGTGACCGGAGCCCGCGAATGGCGTGAGCTGGCCGCCTGGCCGCCACCCACCACCGAGCTCGCCCTGCCTCTGGCGGAGCCCGGCGCTCCGGCGGCGTCGTTCACCTTCGACCCGGCCGATCCCACCCCGACGCTCGGCGGCCCGCTGCTGGACGGCGGCGGCTATGTGAACGACGGCGCGCTCGCCGGCCGGCCCGACGTGCTGGCGATCACCGGCGAACCGCTCGCGGCGGCCCTGGAGATCCACGGCTCGCCGGTCGTGGAGTTGCGGCACCGCAGCGACAATCCGCATGCCGACCTGTTCGTGCGGATCAGCGAGGTGAACCCTCGCGGGAGATCGCGCAACGTCACCGAGGGCTACCGGCGGCTGACACCCGGCCAACTGGAGCCCGGCCAACTGGAGCCCGGCCAACTGGAGCCCGGCCAACTGGTGCGTCTCACCCTGCTGCCGGTCGCGCACCGGTTCGCGGCCGGCTCCCGGATCCGGGTGCTGATCGCCGGCGGCTCGCATCCGCAGTACGCCCGCAACCTCGGCACCGACGACAATCCGGGCACCGGCCGCACGCTCGCGACCTGCCGGCACACCATCGACGTCGGCGAATCCCGGGTGCTGCTGCCGGCGGCGACCGGCTGAGGGACACCGAGCTACGCGACGCTCTCCTAAAATGATCGTCATCACTGGGGACGTCGACGGGGGCCGACGTGTTGCGCATTCATTTCACACCACAAGATCTTGGCCGGGTACGCATGGCGGGCGAGCCGGATCCGATGTGGGAGACGGTGTTGAGCGTGTTCCGGCTGCGCCGCCCGGGACCGCGACTGATCTTCGGACGGTGGCGGGAGCACGCGCTGCGGGCCAGCCGGCGGTCCGATCTCGACATGCTGCTGCCGCTCGTCCAGCCGCGCTACTACCCGGATTTCCTGACCCCGGCCGAGGCCAGCCAGGGCCTGTCGCACGCGCTCGAGGCGCTGATGTCCACGCCGGCGGCCCGGCTGCGCGCCGAGCTGACCGAACTGGCCCGGCTCGGCGAACCGATGCCGTCCTGGCTGCGCGGCCTCGCCGACGGTGACACCGAGACCCTGGTCCGGCTCACCGCGGCGATCCGCTCGCACTACGAGGCCGTGGTGGAGCCGTTCTGGCCGCAGGCCCGCGCGCACATCGAGGCCGACCGGGCCCGGCGCTCCCGGATCATGCTGGACCGTGGCGCCGAGGGCCTGCTGGACAGCTTCCGGCCGATGATGCGGTGGTCGCCGCCGGTCCTCGAGGTGGACGTGGTGTTCGAGCAGACGATCCACCTCGACGGCCGCGGGCTGCTGCTGGTGCCGTCCTACCTGTCCTGGGACACCCCCGACATGCTGCACGACCCGGCCCTGCCCCCGGTGCTGGTCTATCCGCTCGAGCACGACCTGTCGCTGGGCCCGCGCGCCTGCCCCGGCGGCTCGATGGAGGCGCTCATCGGGCGCACCGCACCTCGGTGCTGGAGTCGATCGGCGACGGCCGCACCACGACCGAACTGGCCCGGCGGCTCGGGGTGAGCGCCGCCTCGATCAGTCAGCACACCGCGGTGCTGCGTGAGGCCCGGCTGATCCACACCAGCCGGGTCGGCAAGGCGGTGCTGCACACGATGACCCCGCTCGGTTCGGCGCTGCTGGCCGGCGGGTGAGACCGGCCAGGGGGCCGGGTCACAGCAGGTCGCGCAGCCCTGCCGCGAAGCCCTCCGGATCGGTGAGCGGGGCCAGCGGCCCGGTGGGTCCGGCCGGCGCCATCGGCGCGCGTCCGGCCATCGCGGGCTGGTTGCGGCGGGTGGGTGGTTGCGCCAGCCAGATCTCGTACGCGCGCAGCAGTTCCGGGTCGTGCCGGGGCTCGGCGTACGGGCGGAACATCGCCGGCACCGCGTCCAGCCCGGCCGGCCGGACCAGGTCGCCGACCGCGGTGGCCCCGGCCGGCGGCTCGTCGAGGGTGAGCACGTGCTGGGTCGCGTACGCGTCCGCGAAGGCCACGGCCAGCCGGGCCGACGCGGCGTGCCCCACCACGATCGGCGCCCGGTGCAGGCCGAGGCTGTCGACCAGCCCGGCCAGGTCGGCGGCGATCCGCTCCAGGCCGTAGTCCTCGCGGGGCGGGCTCTGGCCGTGCCCGGGCAGGTCGGGCGCCACCACGGTGCACGGGGCGCCACCCAGCTCGGCGGCCACCGGCCACCACATGGTGCGGTCCAGCAGCAGGCCGTGCAGCAGCACGACGGGACGGCCGAACTCGCCCCAGCGGTCGAACACGAGCAGGTTGCGCGGTCGGCCGGTCAGGTGCGTGGTGCGGCGCGGCGGTTGCGGGTCCGGCCAGATCATCGGCCCAGCGTACGTCGCCCCGGCGGCACTCCTAGCGGTCGTCGCCCGCGTGTGCGGTGAGCCGGTCGAGACCGTCGAGGATCTCCTGCGCCGCCCGGGACGCCGTGGAGAGCTGGCGGGTGACCTCGGAGAGCACCGCGGCCTGCTCCTCGACCGAGGCGGCGATGTCGACCTGCACCTGACTGATCTCGGACACCGTGGTGGCGGTCGAGACGAACCCGGCCGCCGCGGCGCCGGTCTGCTCGACGATCGCGCCGATCACGGTGTTCACCTTGCCGACCGAGTTCGACGTCTCGGTGGAGAGCTGCTTGACCTCGCTGGCCACCACCGCGAAGCCCTTGCCCTGCTCGCCGGCCCGGGCCGCCTCGATGGTGGCGTTCAGCGAGAGCAGGTTGGTCTGCCCGGCGAGCTGGGCGATCAGCGCGTTGACCTCGGCGATCTCGGTGACCGACTTCTCCAGGCCGGACATCCGCTCGGTGGCCTCGCCGGCCACCCGCTCGCCGGTGGCGGCCACGGTCGCGGCATGCGCCGACCGCGCGGCGATGTTCTGCACCGCGGCGGACAGGTTGGCCAGTTCGGCGTCGACCGCGGCGACCGCGGCGATCGCCTCGCGGGCACCGGTCGCGATCGTGGCGGCGTCCGCGGCCAGCCGCTCGGACCGGGACTGGCTGCGCTCGGCGCGCTCGCGGACCGAGTCGGCCTCGCGCCCCTGTGCCTCGCGCTCGGCCGTGAGCCGTTCCTGCCGGTTGCGGTCGGCCTCGGCCTGCATCGCCTCCATCTCGCGCTCGGCCTGCTCGGCGAAGTGCCAGAGGAAGAGGATGCCGGCCACCTCCAGCACCACGCACCCGGCGTGCACGGCCACCATGACCGCGGCCGGGCCGATGCCGTGCACGTGCCCGAAGACCCGTTCCGGCTCGATCAGGCCCAGCACCCCGTGGTGCACGACCACCACTGCGACGGTCCAGAGCAGCGGCTTCCACTGCTGATAGAGCGCGACGAAGACGAGGATCGCGAACAGGTGCAGATGCGCCGACATATCGCCGCCGGACAGCTCGATGGCCGCGAACGAGGTGCCGATCAGGCCCAGGCTGGTGAAGCCCGCCCGCACGCCGGTGCTCCCGGCGGTGCGGCCGACCGCGGCGAACACCGCGATCACCGAGGCGAGCAGCGCACCCTCCCATGCCGGGTGCGGCCCGACCAGGCCGAGCAGCAGCAACGCGGGCACATGCAGCCACAGCAGCCCCTGCAGGATCTGATGCCGGGCCCGCCAGGACTCCGGGGTCAGTTGCGCACCGCGGGGAAGACGCCACTGTCGCTCAGCCATGCCCTGATCATCGGACGTCCAGGGCCCGGTTTGACGATTTCCGTCACGGAAGGCTGTCCAGGTTGATCCCGAAATGCTCCCGGTACGCGGCCAGCACCGCCGCGTCGTCGTCCAGTGCCGTCTCGGTCCGGCCGCCGGCCCCGCTGCGGATCAGCGTGCGGCCGCCGATCGAGATGCGGCCGTCGCCGTCCAGCCGGGAGCAGATGGTGGTCCGGGTGAAGTGCGAGTCCGGCGAGGTCTGCTGCCACCAGCAGGTGGGTGCAAAATCCGAGAGGGTACGTGCGCGCGTCTCGATCCGGTACTGCGGCGCCCCGTCCTTGAGCACCTCCACATCCCCGTCCGCGGCGGCGGCAAAGGTATAGGTGCCGCCCGGATCGTCCTGCTCGCCGGCCGCGCCGAAGCGCAGCGGATACGTGCTGTGCCGGCCGAACCCGACGTCGGCCAGCCACGGCCCGTCCCCGTCCGCGGTCGTCACCAGCAGCGCCAGGTGGTCGAACGGCGGCCCGAGCCGCTGCTCGTCGCCGTACACCCGGGCACCGGCCCGGGTCACCGGGTAGCCGAGTCCCTCCAGCAGGAGGGCGAAGGCGCCGTTGAGCTCGTAGCAGAAGCCACCGCGCCGCCGCCGCACGATCTTGTCGAACAAATCGTCTGTCCCCAGTGAGATCCGTTCGCCCAGGTGAATGCTCAGATTTTCGAAGGGCACCCGCTCCTGGTGCGCCCGGTGCATTTCCCGCAGGCTCGCGGAATCGGCCACCGCGGGGCGATTCACCCCGATCCGGTCCAGATAAGCGTCGAGATCCATGTCAGTCAGCATGAACCGTCCGTCCGGGTCACTTCAGGTCGTTGAGGATGCCGCGCAGGATCTCGGGGGTGCGGCTCAGCGGCTCGGCGTCGATGAACAGCCGGCCGATGGCCGCGGTGTACTTGTCGACGTCCTCCTCCTTGTCAAGGTAGAGGCCGTTGGTGAGGTGCTCGATGTAGACGACGTCGGACAGTTCTTCGTACGGGAACCGCAGGATGCTGAACGCGCCGCCGGACGCCGAGTGCCCGCCCGAGTCGAACGGCATCACCTGGATCCGCACGTTGGGCAGCCGGCAGCTGTCCAGCAGGGCCTCGAGCTGCTCGCGGAACACCTCGCGCCCGCCGATCGGGCGGCGCAGCACGGCCTCGTCGACCACGGCCCACAGCCGTGGACCGTCCGGCCGCATGATCAGCTGCTTGCGGGTCATCCGCAGCTCGGCCCGCTTGTCGATCTCGTCCCGGCTGGCCGCGTCGTGGCCCAGCCGGATCACCGCGCGGGCATAGGCGTCGGTCTGCAGCAGGCCGGGCACGAACTGGATCTCGTATGTCCGGATCAGCTCGGCGGCCTGCTCCAGGTCGAGGTAGTTGTGGAACCAGTTGTCCAGCACGTCGCCGTACGCGTGCCACCAGCTGGGCCGGTTGGCCTCCCGGGTCAGCGCCAGGACGCGCTGGTGCTCGGCCGGGTCGTCGACGCCGTACAGGAGCAAAAGGTCGGTGATGTCGCGTTCCTTGAACCCGACCCGCCCGAGTTCCATCCGGCTGATCTTGGATTCGGACGCACGGATAGGGTGGCCGGCCTCCTCTCGCGTGAGGCCTTTGGCCAGGCGCAACGCCCGCAGGTGTGCACCCAGTTGCATGCGGCGCACCGTCGAGCCGCCGCTATATCGTCCTTCGGTCACCTCGTCCGTCCCTGGACGGCGCACTGCATCCACAGTGGATCACCGCCGGCCGATAGCATACCCGCGCCACCGCCCGGGCACATCAGCTGCGATCAAGGATCATACGGTCGGCTTGTTGACCATCCTACGGCAGGCTCAGGCTACGCCCAATCCATACTTGACATATGGGAGTTGCAGGTATGTGATCGGGGCACCTACGCCTGCACCGGGAGGGACCCCCATGTCCATCACCACCGCCATCGCCACCGCCATCGAAGTCCGTCGCCTCGGCGGTCGCATCGGCGCCGAGATCCACGGTGTCGACCTGCGCGCCGGGCTCGACGACGCCACGTTCGGCGAGATCAACGACGCGCTGCTGCGGCACAAGGCCCTGGTGTTCCGCGGCCAGCACCTCGACGACGAGCAGCACCTGCGGTTCGCCGGCCGGTTCGGGCCGCTGACCACCGCGCACCCGACCGTCCCGTCGGCCGCCGGGCAGCCACACATCCTGCCGGTCGACGCCGAGGAGGGGGTCCGGGCCAACACCTGGCACACCGACGTCACGTTCGTGCAGACCCCGCCCAAGCTCACCACGCTGCGGGCGGTGACGATTCCGGCGCACGGGGGCAACACGCTGATCGCCAACTCGGCCACCGCGTACCAGGACCTGCCGGAACCGCTGCGGGCGCTGGCCGACCACGCGTTCGCGGTGCACACCAACGACTACGACTATGTGCAGCCGCAGTTCGAGAACGAGGCGGCGCACGACTACCACAAGGTCTTCGTGTCCCGGCGCTACCAGAGCGCGCACCCGGTGGTCCGGGTGCACCCCGAGAGCGGCGAGCGCGGCCTGTTCATCGGCGGGTTCGCGCAGCGCGTCCTGGGGCTGTCCGGCACCGAGTCGCGCGACATCCTGCGCCTGCTCCAGGCGTACGTGACCCGCCCCGAGAACGTGCTCCGGGTCCAGTGGAACGTAGGCGACCTGGTCATCTTCGACAACCGGATCACCCAGCACTACGCGCCCGACGACTACGGCACCCAGCCGCGGCGGCTGTTCCGGGTGACCGTGGCCGGCGACGTCCCGGCCGGCCTGGACGGCCGGACGAGCCGGGTGATCGAGGGCGACGACGCCGGCCATTACACCCCGGCGTCAGTCGCGTAGCAGCGGGAGCAACTGGCGGCCCTGCCGTTCGATCTCGCGCAGGTACGGGGTGTCGGAGAGGACGAAGTGCGTGATGCCCAGGTTCTGGTACCTGCGCAGCGACTTGGCCACGTCCTCGGCCGAGCCGACCAGCCAGGTGGTGGCCGCACCGCCGCCGCCGACCTTGCCCGGGGTGGTGTAGAGGTTGTCGTCCAGCACCTCACCCCGGGCGGCCAGGTCGAGCAGCCGCTGCTGGCCTACGGCGGCCACCCGCAGCGGGTCGCGGTGCGCGGTGCCGCGGCCCGCCGCCATCTCGGCCACCTTGGCCTCGGCGTCCCGCCAGGCCTCCTCGGTGGTGTCCCGGATCAGCGTGGTGATCCGCAGGCCGAACTCGAGCGGCGCGTGCTCGCGGCCGAGTTCGGCGCTGAGCCGCTTGAGCCGCTCGATCCGCTCCCGGACGCCGTCCAGCGGTTCGCCCCAGAAGAGCTGCACGTCGGCCTCGGTGGCGGCGACCCGCTCGGCGGCCTCGGACGCGCCGCCGAAGTAGAGCCGGGGCGGGGTGTCCGGGCGCAGCGCCAGGGTCGAGCCGGTGACGCCGAAGTGCTCGCCCCGGAAGGTGACGTTCTCGGCGGTCCAGAGCCGGCGCACGAGTTGCAGGAACTCGCGGGTCCGGGCATAGCGGTGCGCCTGGTCACCCTCGCTGTCCCCGTACGCCGCCAGGTTGTCCTTACCGGACACGATGTTGATCAGCACCCGGCCGCCGGTGAGGTGGCTCAGGGTGGCCGCCGCCGAGGCGAAGTTGGCCGGCCGCCAGTATCCCGGCCGGATCGCGATCAGCGGCTGAAAGGTCGTGGTGCGGGCTGCCAGAGCGGTGGCCACCGTGAACGTGTCGGGCCGTCCCCACCCGGTGCCGAGCAGCGCACCGCCCCAGCCGTGTTCCTCGAGCAGCCGGGCGTGCCGGGTCAGCGTCTCCAGGCTGTTGTGGCCCGCCACGGCATCGTCGCCGCGGTGTCCCGGCAGGGCCTGGTTCGGGATGTACCAGAGAAACGTGCCGCTCATCGGTGCCGCCTTCCCCTAGACCTATAAAGCAGATAGCTTTTATAGGAATACCACACCACGGGAGGCTCCTCGATGTCCGTTGTTGCCCGCTACGGCGATCCGGCCGCGTCCCTGACGGTCGCCTCCGAGGTGCTGGCCCTGCAACTGGCCCGCCGCTCGGTGCGCCGGTTCGGCGACCGCCCGGTCACCGAGGAGGAACTGGCCGCCCTGGTCGCGGCCGCCCAGTCGGCGCCCACCTCGTCCAACCTCCAGCCGTGGAGCGTGGTGGCGGTGCGCGACCCGGACCGCAAGGACCGGCTCGCCGAGTTGGCCGGCCGGCAGGCGTTCATCAGCCAGGCGCCGCTGTTCCTGATCTGGGTCGCCGACCTGAGCCGGGCCCGGCGGCTCGCCCGCCGCTCGGGCACCGAGGTGGTCGCCGCCGACTACCTGGAGACCACCATCATCGGCTTCGTCGACACCGCGCTGGCCGCCCAGAACACCGTGCTGGCCGCCGAGTCGCTGGGGCTCGGCTCGGTGTTCGTCGGCGCGATCCGCAACCACCCCGAGGCGGTGGCCGCCGAACTGGGCCTGCCGCCGCACACCGTGGCGGCGTTCGGCCTGGCCGTGGGCACACCCGACGCGACCGAGCCGGCCGGCGTCAAGCCCCGCCTGCCGCAGGCGGCCGTGCTGCACCGGGAGCGGTTCGACGCGGCCGCCGCGGACACCCACATCGCCGCCTACGACGAGCGGCTCTCCACCTACAACACCCGGTACGGGCTGCCCGGCAACTGGAGCGACCGGGTGCTGGCCCGGCTGCGCGGCCCCGAGTCGATGGCCGGCCGGCACACGTTGCGGCAGACCCTGGAACGGCTGGGCCTACCCTCCCGCTAGCGCGTCGCGCACCTCGCCGCTCGGTGGCGACTCCACCGCGGGCGGGCGGCCGCGCAGCGCGTCCCAGGCCGCTTTACCGCTGGCCAGGTAGTCGCGGGCGGACTTCTCGGCGAGCAGCGTGGCCGGGCAGCCCGGGCAGCGGGCCGGCACCCCGGACGCGTCCAGGCCGATCGCGCGGCACAGCGTCACGGCCCGGGACAGGTGATAGGCCTGGGTCACCACCAGGGCGCGGTCGAGGCCGTAGACGTCGCGGGCCCGCCGGCAGGAGTCGTACGTGTCCAGGCCGTGCGGGTCGGCCACGATGCGCCGCGGGTCGACGCCGAGGCCGGTGAGGTGGCGGGCCATGGCGGCCGGTTCGTCGCCGGACGCGCCACCGCCGTCGCCGGAGAGCAGGACCACCCGGGCCTTGCCGGCCTGCACCAGGGCCGCCGCGGTCTCCAGGCGTCCGGTCAGCCGGTCGCCCGGGGTGCCGTCCGGCCGGACCTCGGTGCCCAGCACGATCACCACGTCGGCCGCGGGGGCGCCGGACTCGGTGAACTCGTGACCCCGCGCCGCCAACTCCGTCCACGCCCACGGCGTACTCGCCAAAAAGAGCAGGACGAGCGCACCCAGCACAACCCACCACCCGCGGCGTTTCGTGATCACGCACCGACACTTTAGGTGGCGCTGAAAAGTATTGCCGTCCCGGCGGACGGCACCGAGGGTCTGGCCCATGGCCATCACCATTCATCCACGCGCGACCTGGGGCCGGTATGTGATCACCAACCGGGCGCACGCCGAGGCGCCGCCGGAGGTCAGCGACAACCCGGACTGGGATCCGCGGGCCGGCGTCTTCATCCACTACCGCGGCGGGGGCATCCCGGGTTCGGACTACCCCGACGAGGAGGCCTGCCAGCGGGACATCGCCCTCGTTTACACCGAGCACACGTTCGACGACAAGTTCAACGGCGACATCGGATACAACTTCCTGATCTGCCGGCACGGCAACATCTACGAGGGCCGGGGCTATGAACGGGGCGAGGCAAACCAGCGCGGCGTGACCCCGGAGGGATGGCTGCGCAACGCGAACTTCTTCTCGATCTGCGCCCTCATGCGAGCCGACCACGTCGCCGGCGAAACCCTGCTGCGGACATTCCGAGCGCTCATCCAGCACCTGCGGGAGACCAGGGGCACCGGGCCGGCGATCTATCCCCATTCCTTCGAGTACCCCGAGACCGCCTGCCCGGGCAACCTGCACATGTACGCCAAACCGGGCTCGACCATCGACCCGAACTTTCCCTGGACCGGCGTCGGCGACATCTACGTCTACGCGGCCCAGCGCTGGGTCAACGAGACCTACCAGGACGTACCCGGCTACGTCCGCTGCCCCGAGCACGGCCGCACCGGCTGGTCCACGGTCCATTCGCTGACCCAGGCACTCCAGCACGAACTCGGTATCTCGCCGGTGGTGCAGAGCTTCGGCAGCGCGACCTTCACGGCGGTGAAGAACCGCAACCGGCTGCCCGCCCAGGAGTCCAACAGCAACCTGATCCGGATCTACAACAGCGCGCTCTGGTGCAAGGGCTACTGGAACGACCCGGACCTGGACGACTGGACCCTCGAGTCACAGAACTCGCTGGAGCGGCTGTTCGGCGACGCCGGCTTCGCCTACACCGACGACGCGCTGCGCACCCGGATGTGGCCGCACATCTGCAAGGCGCTGCTGCGGATGGACCAGTTCAAGCTGGTGCCGGGCGGCGACCCGACGATCCGGCGGGTGCAGCAGCGGCTCAACCAGCGGTACGTGGCGCAGGTCGGCATCCCGGCGATGAGCCTGGTGCCGTGCGACGGCTACTACTCGCGGGACGTGCAGCAGGGCTTCCTGATGAGCATCCAGCACGAGATCGGGATCGACCTCGGCACCATCAACGGCAACTTCGGCCCGGGCACCCAGGCCGGGCTGCGCGGCCGGGGTTCCCAGCCGCTCAGCGGCGACCTTCGGTACCTGTTCCGGGCCGCGTGCTATTTCAACTCGCTCACCCAGCAGCCCGCCTATCAGGCGGGCGACCTGGACACCGACGTTGAAACCGCCGCACACACCGCCTGGGTGCGCGCGTTCCAGCATTTCTCGCAGATACCGCAGACCGGCACCAACGACTACACCACCTGGGCGCAGTTGCTGGTGTCGTGCGGCGACACCGGACGGCCGGCCACCGGCTGCGACTGCATCACCGAGATCACCCCGGCCCGCGGGCAGGCGCTGTACGCGGCCGGCTACCGGATCGTCGGGCGTTACCTGGACGAGCACATCGCGCCCGGCGACCCGTCCTATCTCGGCAAGGCCCTCAAGCCGGGCGAGCCGCGGACCATCCTGAACGCCGGGCTGCGCCTGCTGCCGCTGTTCCAGTGGAACGGCACCGCGCTGGCGAACTTCACCTACGACAAGGGCTACACCCAGGCGCTGAGGGCCCACGAGAAGTCGGTGGAGCACGGCCTGCCGCCGGGCACCTGCGTCTACTTCGCGGTCGACTACGACGCGCTGGACGCCGACATCGACAGCGACATCAAGCCGTACTTCCGGGGCGTGGCGGACGGCCTGGCCGCAACCGGCAACCGGTACGGGTACGGCGTCTACGGCTCGCGCAACGTGTGCACCCGGGTCAGCCGCGAGGTGGGCGCCCGCTGGTCACTGGTCTCCGGCATGTCCTGGGGCTTCTCCGGCAACCTCGGCTTCCCGCTGCCGGAGAACTGGTCGTTCAACCAGATCCGCGAGTTCGACTTCCAGCCCGGGTGGGGCCTCGACCACGACGTGTGGCGCGACGGCGGCGACCCCGGCGTTTCCAGCCTGGTCAGCGGTTAGGAGATGGTCATGGTCACCCGGAGGAGTCTGCTGGGCGCCGCCCTGATCGGCCTGGTGCCCGGCAGTTCAGCAAAAACCGCCCCGGACGCGATCGAGGAGTTCCGGATCGCCGGCTCGGCCGCCACGGTGCTCCTGCGCCGCGGGCCGGCCGCCGCGGTCCTGCTGCACGTGTGCCGCCGCTGGCACTACGAGATCGCCCCGCTGGACACCGGCGAGGGCGGCGTCACCGGGTACACCACCGACCGCACGACGGCCGCCGGCTTCGAGACCAACCACCGGTCCGGCACGGCCGTCGCGCTCTACCCGCGGGCGTACCCGCTGGGCGGCAGCGAGCGGCTGTGGCCGCACCAGGAGGCCGTGGTGCGGGACATCCTGCGCGACTGCGAGGGTGTCGTGGTCTGGGGCGGCGACCTGTCCCCGGTCAAGATGTCGCACTTCCACGTCGTCACGGCGGGCGCCACGCTGACCCGGGTGGCCGACCGCCTGGACACCAGCCGGCACCGGGCCCGGCGCCGGCGGATCCGTCGGTATGCCGATGGGTGACGCGGCGTCGTGAGCGCTAAGCGACCCGGTGCTTTCCCATGATGACGCGGGAGGCCGCGGCCCTGCTGCGCACCTGAAGTTTGTCGAAGATGTGGCCCACGTGGACGCCGACCGTGCGCTCCGAGATGAACAGCCGCTCGCCGATCTCGCGGTTGGTCAGTCCTTCCGCCACCGCGGCGAGGACTTCCCGCTCGCGTTGGGTGAGAACGTCCAGTTTGTCGCTCGGCTCGGGGGCGGGCGGCTCGGTGGGTATGTCGTCGTCGAGCACGAGCCGGAACCGCTGAGCGGTCGCCACGATCTCGGCGGCGAACGGGCGGGCACCCATCGCATCCGCCGTCCGGTACGCCTCGCGCAACGCCGTGGTCGCCACCGCCCGGCGGCTCCGGCCGTGCAGCAGCGCCTCGGCCTGGCGCAGCCGGCAATACGCAGCCGGATAGGGCTGATGACGGTGGTCCCAGGTAGCCGCCGCCCGCGCCCACCGGCCCGCATCCGGCCGGTCTTCGATCCGGCCCAGCTCGCCCGCGCAGAGGTCCAGATAGCCGTCCACCACCGCGCGAACCGGCGGCGCCACGCTGCCTGAGCCGTCGGCGACCCGGTCCACCACCGTCCGTAACCGGCGCACCGCGCCCGGATCGACGGCGACCCCCCTGGCGTGCGCCTCGGCCTCGGCCCGCAGGCCGTGCCAGGCCAGCACGCCGAGCAGCACCAGGTCGTCGGAGCGGGTCTCGGTCAGTCCGTGCTGCACGGCGGCGCGGGCCGCGTCGTGGCGTCCCTGCAACATGGCAAGACCGGCACGCAGGGTGAGCATCGGCAGCACATGCCGGGCGCCGCCGCCGGCCAGCAGGGTGGCCACCGCGTCCAGGTCACGGTGCGCGGCGTCGACGTCGCCGAAGCCGACCCAGAGCCGGCAGCGGGCCAGCAGCAGCTCGACCGCGTCGGCGCCGGACGGCCGGTGCTGCATGGCGGCCTCGAGCACGGCGTCGGCCTCGGCCCACTGCCCGACCCGGAACAGGCCGTTGGCGGCGATCGCGAGCAGGCGGGTCTGGTAGGTGCGGCCGGCGCCGAGTGAGGCCAGCCGTTCCGCGCCGCGGCGGGCGACCAGCACTCCCTCCTCGACGTTGTTGAGCGGCCCGGCCAGCAGCTCGGCGAGGTGCAGGTAGGCGACGCCGAGGTCGACGGGGTGGCCGGAACCCTCGGCAATTTCCACGGCCTGGCGAAGGACGGCAAGGCCGCCGGCCGGGTCTTCCCGGAACGCAGAGCTGAAGCCGAGGGCGGCGCTGGCCCGGACCAGGTCGGCGGTGGTGCCGTTCTCGGTGGCCAGGTCGAGCGCGGCGGACGCCCGCTCGAACGCGTCACCGTATCGGCCGAGGTGAAGGAGCAGCTCGGCGAGGTGGGCCGCGGCGGACGCGCGCTGCCGCGGGGTGCTGTCGGGGGCGTCCAGGGCCAGCTCGTACTCCGCCTCGGCGGTGACTGAGCGGCCGGCGGCCGCGAGGTAGCGCGCCCGGCGCAGGTGCAGCTCGCAGCGGCCGGGTGCGTCCGGGCGGCCGGCCAGCTCGGCCAGGCGGGCCAGGGCGCGCTGGTGCTCGCCGCACAGGTGCGCCGCCTCGGCGGCGTGGGTCAGCAGCTCGGTGCGCTCGGGCGAGTCCCCGGAGGTCAGGTCGAGGGCCAGGGACCAGTAGCGGTTCGCCTCGGTGAAGCCGTACATCTGCTCGGCGGCGTGTGCGGCCGCCAGCGCCGAGGGAAGCGCCCGTCCCGGGTCACCGGCGTTCTGCCAGTGATGCACCAGACGGGCATGGTCGACAGATTCGGCCGCCTCCAGCGCCTGTGCGTAGCGGAGATGGAGGGCCGTGGCCTCGGCCGGCAGCACCTCTGCCGCCAGGACCTCGGCGACCAAGCGGTGCCGCAGCCGGTAACCATCGGGACCGCTGGTCACGAACCGGTGCGCCACGGCCGTCCGTACGGCCTCAATCAGATGGTCCTCGGGCAGACCGGCTACCCGGCCCAGCGAGGCGTGCCCGATCGGTTCGACACCGGCCGCGATCGCGCGCACCACCGTGTACGCGTTCGGCGGCAACTCGTCCACCCGGGCGAGAAAGATCTCGCGCAGCGTGTCGGACAGCTCAACCCGGCCCTCGCGCAGGTCCCGGGCCAGCTCCTCGACCACGAACGGATTACCGCCGGAGCGCTGGTAGACCCGCTCGGCGTCCGCCGCCTCGATGCCACCGCCGGCGATCGCGTTGACCAGCGCGAGCGTCTGCTCACGGTCGAGGGGGGCCAGGTCGACCACCTTGACCGAGCGCAGCCGGCGTAACTCGGCCAGTACCCGGCGCAGCGGGTGGGCGCCGTGCAGCGCCTCGGTGCGCACCGCGGCCAGCACCGAGAGGGGGACATCGCCGAGGCCGGCGAGCAGGTAGAGGAGCAGCTGGCGGGTGCTGCGGTCGGCCCACTGCAGATCGTCGAGGATCAACAGCAGACGCTGCTCGCCGGCGAAGTTCTGCAGCTCGAGGGAGACCCGTTCGAGAATGGCGCCCGCATCGCCGGCGCCGGTGTCGAACGGCTGCGGCCGGCGGTCGGACCGCCGCAAGGCCTGGAGGACCGGGTGCATCGGGGACGCGTCACCGATGTCGAGGCAGGTTCCGGACAGCACAGCGAAGCCCGACCCGCGCATCTTGTCGGCGATCTCCCGCAACAGCCGGGTCTTACCGACACCGCTCTCGCCGGTGACGAACACTGCTGCGGTGCCGCCGGGGCCGACGTCACGCAGGTCGGCCTGGACTTCGGCAAGCGTGCCGGTGCGCCCGACGAGCGGTCCGTCATCCCCCTCGCTGGCCATGATTCCTCTCGCCTCTCGTATCCTACCTAGGTAGTTTCACGCTATCCTCCCAGTCAACCGGAAACCAGGGCTGAGCAACTCCCCGATACCTAGGTATCTTTCTCGTTCCGGCTCGGCAGAAGCAGCATATCGAGCGCCATCGCCTTAAAAGGCCCTCGACACCCTACGGCGCGACACGGAGGTGGCTTCTCGTGCAGGTCACCGAGATAGCGATCTTCGCGGGGGACGAGCCGAGCCTGAAACGTATCCCCGTATGTGACCTGCTCGCGGCCGCCTACGCCGTTGCGGACTGGTCCGGCGTGCGGGCCCTCTTCGTGCAGTGCCGGGAGATTCATGCCGCCGGCCTGCCGGTTCCGATCGACCTGCGGGACAGCCTGGCTGCCTGCCTGTCCAACCTGGCGACCAGCTATGCCGGGCGGGAGGAGGAGTTCATCGAGCACGGGTTCTCGGTGTTCGCCGAGGCCGCCGGGCACGAGACGCTGGATCAGGAGGTGTTCCGGTCGCTGTACGCCGACGGCTGGGGTTCCGGCAGCCTGCCCGCCGCCTTCGAAGCCATGGTGGAGACGGCCCGGCGCCTGCGTGACCTGCATCGGTTGCGCCTGCTGCTGTCGGGCACCGGCAGCTCGGGCGGCCTCTGCGGATCGGTCAGCCACGCCCCGTTCTACAACGTGCGAGCGGACTCGGACCTGGACGTTCTGATCTTCGTGGACAGCCCGGACGCGCTGCCGGCCCTGGTCGACCAGATTGCCCAGCTGCCCGGGATCACCCCCGCCTCCGCCGAGCGGCTGCGGGCCCGGGCGCCGATCTATCGGGACCGCTACGACGACGGTATGACTGTCTTCAGCCACAAGTCGGTCATGGACGGCGACTACCGGCTCAGCCTCCACGTCCTCACCTCGCGGACGCTTGAGTACGTGCTCGTGGAGTCGAGCACGAAACTGACGCGAACGATCGCCGGGAGCCGGCGCAGCGTACGGGACTATCGGGACACCGCCACGAGTCGGCCGGACCGTACGCGTTCCTTCGGCGGCCGTGAGTATCAGGTGACGACGGTCCCGGAATCCGCGGAGCTCGGCTGGCTGCGCTGGGTCACCGTCTACCGGATCGACGACGCGGACAATTACTGTCCGGGGTTCCTCCAGACCATCCTGCAGCCCCGGTTCGACCTGCTCTGGGACGAACTCGGATACGCGGCGAGGCTGCGGGTCTTCGAACGGAAATATTCAGGCCGGCTGGCCGACGAGCGGGCCCGGGAACCGCATGCGTTACTACTACCCAGCCTCACACACGTTCGTCGAGATGCGTTTGCGCCCCACGTGGTAGCGGAGTTCGACCGGTCAGTCCCCATCCCGCTCGCGCGCCCTCGATGAACTCATCGCGGGCGGCCGGGCAACTTTGCCGCCCCGGCTGTCGGCTACGCGGCGGCACCCACTGGCGCCCGGGAACTACCGTCAAAGGACAGACGGGCGAGAGTGGGTGAAGGCCGCCATGACAGCGGCTGGATTGCTGGTCACCGGGCATGGCTGGCTGGTCGCGGGCGGGTTGGCGATCGGCGGCGTCGGCGTGCTCGCGGCGGTGCTGAGCCTGCGCGACGCGAGCTTTTACGCCGGTTCACAGGAGCCGTGCACCGCGATTGACAGGTTGCCGACGTACGCTTCTCCGCCAAACGGTTTCACCCGGTTCGAAGAGGAGGGTGATCGGATGGCTGCGGAAGGCACCCGGCAGGAGTTCGAGCAGATCGTCGAGCGGCTCACCGCCGACTACCCGTCACTGACCCACGAGGGGCTCCCCTGGCCCCGACCGGTCCTGATCACCATGCTGTCGGTCGGCGGCGTCGCCTGGGGGCTGCTGTCGGTCGCCATGGTGGCCTGGGGCTGGCGCGGCGTGGTGCTGACCGGCGTGGTGGCCGCGCTCGCCGCCGGCGGCGTCGCGGTCGACCTGCACCGGAGACGCCGGGTACGCTAGATACTCACGAGTAACAAATCGGTCGATGTGTTGAACTGACAGCCCCCGCCACACGTTGTCATGGTCAACATCTACCGGGGAGCCGCTAGTGATCATCGGTGTACTCAGGGACCCCCACCCGGGCGAGCGACGGGTCGCGGCCACGCCCGCGACCGTCATGCAACTGATCAAGCTGGGTTACGACGTGCTGGTGGAGCCCGGCGCCGGCACCGGCTCCGCGTTTTCCGACGAGGCCTACGCCGACGCCGGTGCCACCCTCGGCGACCCGTTCACGGCCGACATCGTGTTCGCGATCAACCCGCCGCCGGCCGAGCAGCTCGACAAGCTGCCGGCCGGCTGCGTCCTGGTCGGCATGCTGAACCCCCGGCTCGACCCCGGCCTGGTCGCCGACCTCGGCCGCCGGCCGATCACCGCGATGTCGATGGACGCGGTGCCGCGCATCTCGCGGGCCCAGTCGCTGGACGTGCTGTCGTCGATGGCCAACATCGCCGGCTACCGCGCGGTGGTCGAGGCGGCGCACGCGTTCGGCCGGTTCTTCACCGGCCAGGTCACCGCGGCCGGCAAGGTCCCGCCGGCCAAGGTGCTGGTGGCCGGCGCCGGCGTGGCGGGTCTCGCGGCGATCGGCGCGGCCGGCAGCCTCGGCGCAATCGTGCGGGCCACCGACCCCCGGCCCGAGGTGGCCGACCAGGTCCGGTCGCTGGGCGGCGAATACCTGTCGGTCGAGGCGGCCGACGTCGAGGTCTCGTCCACCGGATATGCGAAACAGATGTCCGAGGACTACAACGAGCGGGCCGCCCAGTTGTACGCCGAGCAGGCCACCGACGTCGACATCATCATCACCACCGCGCTGATCCCCGGCCGGCCGGCCCCGGTGCTGATCACCAAGCGGATGGTGGCGAGCATGAAGCCGGGCAGCGTGATCGTCGACATGGCGGCGGCTAACGGCGGCAACGTCGAGGGCACCGTGGCGGGCGCCGTGGTCGACACCCCGAACGGCGTCACCATCATCGGGTACACCGACCTGGCCGGCCGGCTCCCCGCGCAGGCCTCCCAGCTGTACGGCACCAACCTGGTCAACCTCATGAAGCTGATGACACCGGACCGGGACGGCCGGCTGGTGCTCGACTTCGACGACGTGGTCCAGCGGTCGATGACCGTGGTCCGCGACGGCGAGCTGACCTGGCCCCCGCCGCCGGTCTCGGTGTCGGCGGCGCCCGTTGCCGCCGCCCCGGCGCCGGCCCCTCCCCCGGCGCCGGCCGTGAAACAGTCGAAGCTCCCGGTCATCGGCCTCGGCGCGGCCGCCCTGTTCCTGCTCGCCGCGCTGGCACCGGCCGCCCTGCGCGGTCATCTCACCGTGTTCGCGCTGGCCATCGTCATCGGCTACTACGTGATCGGGCACGTGCACCACGCGCTGCACACACCGCTCATGTCGGTGACCAACGCGATCTCCGGAATCATCGTGGTCGGTGCCCTGCTCCAGCTCGGGCACGGCAGCGTGGTGACCGCGCTGTCCTTCGTCGCGATCCTGCTGGCCAGCATCAACGTCTTCGGTGGCTTCGCGGTGACGCGCCGCATGCTCGCCATGTTCTCCAGGAGCTGACCCGATGACCATCGAAACGGCGGCACAGGCCGCGTACATCGTCGCCGCGCTGCTCTTCATCCTGGCGCTGGCCGGCCTGTCCAAGCACGAGACCGCGAAGGCCGGCAACGCGTTCGGCATCGCCGGCATGACGGTGGCGCTGGTGGCGACCGTCGCGCTGGCGATCGCGCACGACCTGAACAGCACCGCGCTGATCCTGCTGCTGGTGGCGACCCTGGTCGGCGCCGCGATCGGCCTGTACCGGGCCAGCAAGGTCGAAATGACCGGGATGCCGGAACTGATCGCGCTGCTGCACAGCTTCGTGGGCCTGGCCGCGGTGCTGGTCGGCTGGAACGGCTACCTCCACGTCGAGGCCGACCTGACCGGCGCCGAGGCCGGGGCGCTGCGGGCCCAGGAGATGCTCGGCATCCACAGCGCCGAGGTCTTCATCGGGGTGTTCATCGGCGCGGTCACCTTCACCGGGTCGATCGTGGCATTCCTCAAGCTGAGCGCCCGGATGAAGTCCAGCCCGCTGATGCTGCCCGGCAAGAACGCCCTGAACCTGGGCGCGCTGGCCGCCTTCGCGGTGCTCACCGCCTGGTTCGTGGTGTCGCCGCAGCTCTGGCTGCTGATTCTGGTCACCGTGATCGCACTGGCGCTGGGCTGGCACCTGGTGGCGTCGATCGGCGGCGGCGACATGCCGGTGGTGGTGTCGATGCTCAACAGCTACTCCGGCTGGGCGGCCGCGGCGGCCGGCTTCCTGCTCGAGAACGACCTGCTCATCGTCACCGGTGCGCTGGTCGGCTCGTCCGGTGCGTACCTGTCCTACATCATGTGCAAGGCGATGAACCGGTCGTTCATCTCGGTCATCGCGGGCGGCTTCGGCATCGAGGCCGGCCCGGCCGACGACAAGCAGTACGGCGAGCACCGCGAGACCACCGCCGAGGGCGTCGCCGACCTGCTGGCCTCGGCCGACTCGGTGATCATCACGCCCGGCTACGGGATGGCGGTGGCCCAGGCTCAGCACGGCGTCGCCGAGCTGACCCGGGTGCTGCGCGACCGCGGCGTGAACGTCCGGTTCGGCATCCACCCGGTGGCCGGCCGCCTGCCCGGGCACATGAACGTGCTGCTCGCCGAGGCCCGCGTGCCCTACGACATCGTCCTGGAGATGGACGAGGTCAACGACGACTTCGCGGGCACCTCGGTGGTGCTGGTGATCGGCGCCAACGACACGGTGAACCCGGCGGCCATGGACGACCCGGCCAGCCCGATCGCCGGCATGCCGGTGCTGCGGGTGTGGGAGGCCGACCACGTGGTGGTGTTCAAGCGCTCGATGGCGTCCGGCTACGCCGGCGTTCAGAATCCCCTGTTCTTCCGCGACAACAGCGCCATGCTCTTCGGCGACGCGAAGGACCGGGTCGACGACATCCTGCGAGCCGTGACGGCGGGCGCCCCGGTCTAGCCGGGGCGCCCGCCGGCGCGCCGGGTCAGAGGCGCTGCACCCAGATGCCGGGGATGTCGTGCCGCAACCACACCACCGTGCGGCCGTCGCCGCTCAGGGACGCGTGCCGGGCCCGGCCGGCCAGCCCGATGGAGGTGCCGCGCCAGGCCGAGACGTCGAGGGTGACGCCGTTCGCGGCCCAGTCCAGGATGATCGCGCTCCGTCCGTCGTAGCTGAATTCCTGGATCATCTGGCCGCCCTGGCCGACGGAGTAGACGATGTCCGAGGTGGCCAGGTTCGCGGTGAGGCTGCGCTTGACGAACGCGCCCTTCGGGGTGCCGGCGAGCCACCGGGTGTTGCCGCCGATGGTGGACGTGTCCGCGGAGATCGCGCTGATGAACACGCGGGTGTCGGCCGAGTCCTGCTGGTCGGGGTAGAGCGTCCGCACGCCGCCGGTCTGGGTGTCGTACAGGATGTTCTGGAGCCTGAACGAGTCGGAGCCGGGCACCGGCACCTGCTCGACCACCCGGACGTACCGGCCATCGGCGGAGATGTCTGGCATATCCCAGATGCCGGTGTTAGGCGGGCAGACATACGCGATCCAGCACCGGCTCACCACGATGTTCGTCCGGTTGATCAGGTCGTAACGGTAGATCACTTGGAGACCGGATGAGTTGCCCACCAGGAGCACCAGGTACTGACCGTTCGCGCTGAGCCGGTATCCCCCGCCACCGGCAACCGGGCTGAACGATCCGGTCACCACCGAGCTGACCGTGTTCGTCGCGAGGTTGTTCACCAGCACCGTCACCGGTTGCGTCCGGGGTGTGGCGACATAGGACACCACGGTGCCGGAGCCGTCCACCGAGATGTGCTGGCCGACCGTCGTCGGGGTGTAGCCGTCCGCCTCCCGGCTGACCAGGTCGATCCAGCCGGTGATCAGGTCGCGGCGCACCAGGAACTGGCCGCCGTGCTGGCCGGCCATCTCGAGGGGGGCCAGCGGGCTGGACGGGGTGAGCGCGAAGAACACGTAGCGACCGTCGCGGGACAGCACCGGATTCACCCCCTGCGGCACCCAGCCGGCCAGCGGATCGCCGGTCGCCACGTTGCTCGGCGCGCCGCCCAGCGGCGGGAAGCTGGCATCGGTGGGGCGCAGCAGACTCGGCCAAGCGGCGGGCGGACTGTTGCCGGCGCTGTTGATCGCCTGCACCTTGATCTTGTAGTCGACACCGAGTTTGAGCCCGCGCATGGTGGCCTTGCGGTCCTGGAGCGCCGACACATAGACCGACGAGGTCGACGGATCGGTGGTGACGACGTAGCCCTGCAGGAACAGACCGTTCAGATGGTCGGGCGGTTGCCACGTCACCAGCGCCCCGAACGGCGCCGGCTCGGCGATCACCCCGCGCGGCGCGCTCGGCGTACCGCCGCCGATCAGCACGCCGATGGTGGCCTCCAGCAGCGGCTGGGTGCCGGTCGGCAGGCTGTATGCCTTGATCTCGGCCGCGCCCGAGGTCGGCGAGGTGTAGACGCCGGTCACCGAGTCGATGGTGCCCGGGCCCCACACCACCATCCAGCGCACCACGAGGTCGGCCGGATAGCTGACGATCGTGACGTCCAGGTCCACCGGCTGGTTGGGTGCGCCCTGTGGATCCTCCGGGACGATCGTCAAGCCGCTGAACTTGCCCGGGGCATGCAGCAGCGGGTCGTACAGGTTGACCACGTCTTTGCTGCCCAGCTCGCCATCCGAGCCGAAGAACCGCTCGTGTTCCAGCGAGACGCTGACCCGCACCCCGCCCCGCAGCTCCCACCAGTACGGGTCCTCGGTGGTGTCGGCGAAGAACTCGATGTTCGGGGTGACCGTCACCGCCGGGCCGCCCAGGCTGTTGAAGAACATCCGCAGCGCAGCCGGCACGTCGACGTTGAGTTTGGCGCTGCCGAACGGCCGGACGGTGGGCGCCGGGTCCGCACCCGCGTTCCTGGTCGAGGAACCCACCGGCACGACCCCGCCGGTGCCCACGTCGACGCCGGCCATGACGGAGCGGCTGTACGTCACCGAGATGGCCGCCCCGCCGGACGCGGTCACCGCGATCTTGGCGGTGTAGACGAGCTCCGCGCACGCCTTGACCGGCAACCGGCCGAGCATGAAGCGGATGCAGGCGAGCTTGAACCGGCCCAGCTGCCACTCCTTGTCGTAGCCGCGGACATAGCCCACCTTGCCCACCACCTGCGTCTCGGTGTCGGCCTCGAGGGCCACCCGGAACGCGGCCTCGCCGTTGGTGATGTGCCCGTAGGCGTCCCAGCTCGGATCAAGCTCGAGCTGCACCCGCACGTTGCCACCGCGGCCCCGCTCGTCGGACTTCGGCACGCTCTCCAGCTCCACGATCACCTTGCCGTCCCGGAGCGTGACGTCCGGAACCTCCGAGCGCGGCTCGGTGGGGTCGGCGACCGCGGCACCCTGCCGGGCGGTCTTCCCGCCGATCGTCGGCTCGGCCAGCCGCACGCCCGGCGACAGCGGGGTGAACGACGCCACGTCCGCCGTGCTGAGCCGGGTGCTCAGCGCGAAGCCGCCGTTGGTGACCGCCTCGGTCAGCGACGCCGGCACGGTGTTCACGGTGACCGTGCCGGACCGGTTGGTCAGCCCGGTGACCCGGCCCTGGAAGCCCTGCGGCGCCGCGGCGGACTCGGTCACCACCACGATCGCACCCACGGTGAGACCGGTGACCTGGGCCGGCGGCTGCATAAAGATCAACTGCCCGTTTTCCCGTACGAGGTGAAGCGTGGCCAGCGAAGCGGCGGTGAGCACGACCACCGCGTCCCGGACGGTGACCGCGGGTTTGGTCGCCGCCGCCGAGGTGGCGGTCAGGCCGGCCCCCGCCGCGCTGGTGGCGCGCACGGTCAGGGTGTAGCCGGTGGCGGCGGCCAGCCCGGTCAGGGTCGCCGAGGTGGCCGTGGCGGCGACCGTCACGCTGGCACCGCCCGGCGCGGCGGTCACGGTGTAACCGGTGACCGGCCCGGTCCCGGTGTCCACCGGCGGCGTCCACTCGGCCGTCAACTGCCCGCCGGCCGGCACCGTGACCCGCAGGTCGGTCGGCGCGGCCGGCACCCGGGCAGCGACCGGCGTGGCGGTGACCGTCTCGGCCGGACCGGTGCCCGCCTTGTTGACCGCGGCCACCGCGAACGTCGTCGCGGTGCCGTTGGTCAGGCCGGTCACCGAGGTGACCGTGGTGCCGGCCGGCACGGTGATCACCCGGGCGCCCGGGTGCACGGTGACCCGGTAACCGGTGATGTCGGCCCCGCCGTCGAGGGGCGCCACCCACTGCAGGTCGACACGCTGATTGAGCGCGATCACCGCGGTCACCGGGGGCCGCAGCGGCACCTCGGCGGCGACCGGCACGAAGACATTGGACGGGCCGGACGGCTGGCCGGTGCCCGCGCCGTTGATCGCGGTCACCGTCACCCGGTACTCGGTGCCGTTGCTGAGCCCGGTCAGCACCGCGCTGCTCAGGTCGCCGCCGACCTGCCGGCTGACAGTGCCGGGGGTGGCCTTGAGCAGGTACGCCGTGACCGTGCCGGCCCCACTGGGCGGTGGGCTCCAGCTCACCGTCGCACCGCCGTCGCGCGGGATGACGTCGGTGACGAATGCGGGCCCCGGCGCGGCCGGTGGCACCGGCGTCACCGCGGCCGACGGCGCCGAGGCGGCCGAGGTGCCGACCGCGTTGACCGCCTTCACCGTGAACGTGTACGCGGTGCCGTTGGTCAGCCCGCCGACCCGCACGCTGGTGTCGGCGGTGGTCGCGGTGGCGCCGCCGGGCGACGCGGTCACCTGGTACTGCGTGATGGCCGCGCCCCCGTCGCCCGGCGCCGACCAGGAGACCGTCGCCCCGCCGTCGTCCGGCAGCGCGGTCACCCCGGCGGGCGCGGCCGGCGCGGTCGCCGGCCGGTAGTAGCCCACCACGTCGAGCAGCAGCCGGACCGGCATGCTGCCGCTGTTGTAGATCGAGATCCTGCCGTCCGGGCTGAGCTTGCTGACCTGGAGCGTGGCCGCGTGCACGCCCACCCGGTAGGACAGTTGGCGGGCCACCGGGCGGGGCACGTCGGCCGCCCACGCGCTGACCGCGCCGGCCGCGCCCTGGTCGTCCGCGGTCAGGTTGAACGCCACCGCGGTCACCCCGGTGGCCGGGATGCCGTTCGCGCCGGCCAGCGGGTACGTGCTCGTGGTGGTCGCCGGGACGATCACCCCGTTCAAAGCACGGGCCTGGGTGACACCGACGAATGACGTGCCGGGCGTGTCGGCCTCCGCGGTCCGGAAGTAGCCGACCACGTCCACGGTCACCGTCGCATTCTGCGTGACGTGCGCCCGGAACCGGCCGCCGGTGCCGAGCAGCGCGGTGACCTGGGTGGTGAACGGGCCGGTGGTCGGCCAGTACAGCTGCGGCGTGCCCGGCCTGGTGGCGCCGTCCGGGTACGCGGTGAGGTTGCCCGGCGTCGCCGAGGTGACCGTGACGTGCGCGACCACCGCCGACACGTTCGCGGTCGGAATCCCAGCCTGGCCCAGCGGCGCTACCGCGAGCGGGGCCGCCGGGGTGACCGCCACCGCGGCGACGATCCGGGCCGGCGTGACCGGCACGAACGCCGAGCCGGGCAGCACCGCGCCGGCCGCCGCGTACCAGCCTGCCACGTCGATGTGCAGCGTCACCGTCCCGGCGCTGGTGCCGGTGTTCAGCACCGACACCTGTCCGTCCGGCCCGAGCGACACGATCACCGCGTTGGCGGCCGTCATCGAGGCCGCGTAGTTGGTGGTCGAGGTGGGCGGGCGGGTGGTGCCGGCCGGATACGCGATGATCACACCGCTGCCGGTGCCGCCGTTGACCACCGTGAGGTTCAGCGACACCGCGGACACCCCGGTGCCCGGCAGCCCGCCCTTGCCGAGCGGGTTGAACGTGTAGGTCGCCCCGCCGGCCACCGACGCAGCGCTGACGATGCGCGCCGGGGTCACCGGGTGGTACTGCCCGCCGGCCGGTTGCACGTCGGCCCGGGCCGGCGTCGCCTGCACCGCCCCCACGGCGACGACGCCGGCCCCCATCAGCAGCACCAGAACGACCAACTGGATCAACCGTTGTCGCATGACCTACACCCCCCGTGACGGTCCAAACTGGTGTTAGGGTCCCGACGTCGCGTGACGAAAACGTGTGGTTGGGGTAGCGGATGCGCTTCGGGGTCCTCGGCCCGCTGGTGATCCTGGACGACGACGGGGTCCGTCCGGTGCCCGTGGCCCGGCACCGCAGCCTGCTGGCAGCGCTGCTGCTGCAGGCCGGCCGCGCCATCCCGCTCGACGAACTGGCCGAGGTGGTCTGGGACGGCGACCCGCCACCCGGCGCCCGGGCCACCCTGCGCAACTACATGAAGCTGCTGCGCCGCTCGGTCGGCCCGCGGGCGGCGGCCCGGCTGATCACCCGCGCGCCCGGCTACCTGGTCGAGGCCGGTGACGACGAACTCGACCTGCGGCAGTTCACCGGCCTGGTCGCGACCGGCCGGGACGCGGCACGGGCCGGCGACTGGCCGGCGGCCCGGGAGCGGCTCGGCGCCGCGCTGGACCTGTGGCGCGGCCCCGCGTTCGCCGACGTCACCGCGCGGTCGATCCAGCAGGGCGAGGCGGCGCACCTGCACGAGCAGCGGCTCCAGGCGCTGGAGTGGCGGATCGAGGCCGACCTGCGGCTGGGCCGGCACGACGAGCTGGTCGGCGAGCTGCAGCGGCTGACCGGACAGGAGCCGCTCCGGGAACGGTTCGCCGAGCAGCTGATGCTCGCGCTCTACCGGGCCGGCCGGCAGGCCGACGCGCTGGCCGCCTACCGGACCGTCCGCGCGACGCTGGACGCCGAGCTGGCGGTCGAGCCGGGCCCGGCGTTGCAGACGCTGCACCGGCGCATCCTGGACGCCGACCCGGCCCTGGCCGCACCGGCGGTGGCCGCCGACCGACCGGCGCAGCTGCCGCTCGACCTGCGCGGATTCGCCGCCCGGGACGGCGAGCTGGCGGTGCTGGACGACCTGCTCGCGACCGCCGCCGGCCGGCCCACCGCCGTGGTGATCACCGCGGTCTCCGGCACCGCGGGGGTGGGCAAGACCGTGCTGGCCGTGCACTGGGCGCACCGGGTCGCCGGCCGGTTCCCGGACGGCCAGCTCTACGTCAACCTGCGCGGCTTCGACCGGGACGACGCCCGGGTCGAGCCGGCCGAGGCGCTGCGCGGCTTCCTCGAGGCGATGGCGGTGCCGCCCGCGCGCATCCCGGCCGGGCTGGCCGAGCGGGCCGCGCTCTACCGCAGCACGCTGGCCGGCCGCCGGATGCTGGTGCTGCTCGACAACGCCCGCGACGAGGACCAGGTCCGCCCGCTGCTGCCCGGCTCGTCCGCCTGCGTGGTGCTGGTGACCAGCCGCAACCAGCTGCCCGGGCTGATCGCCGCGGAGGGCGCGCACCCGATGCTGCTGGACGTGCTCGACCCGGCCGGCTGCCGGCGGCTGCTCGCCGAGCGGATCGGCACCGCGCGGCTGGGCGCCGACCCGGCGGCGGTGGACGCCATCGTGGACCGGTGCGCGCGACTGCCGCTGGCGCTGGCCGTGGTGGCGGCCCGGGCGGTCACCTATCCGGCGTTCCCGCTGCGCGAGCTGGCCGACGAGCTGGGCGCGCTGGACACGTTCGGGGTGCGGGCCGTGTTCGACGCGTCGTACCGGGCGCTGCCGGCCCCGGCCGCCCGGATGTTCCGGCTGCTCGGGCTGCACCCGGGGCCGCATCTGTCGGCGGGCGCGGCGGCCGGGCTGGCCGGGCTGCCGGCGGCCGAGACCCGGGCGGTGCTGGCCGAGCTGGTGCGGGCCAACCTGATCGCCGAGTACCGGCCGGGCCGGTACGCGTTCCACGACCTGCTGCGCGCGTACGCGGCCGAGCTGGCCGGCACCGACAGCGCGGCGGACCGGGCCGCGGCCACCCGCCGGGTGCTGGACCACTATTTGCACACCGCGCACCGGGCCGCCCTGCTGCTGCGGCCGCACCGCGACCCGATCGAGCTGGCGCCACCCGCCCCCGGCGTCGAGCCGGAGCGGCCGGCCGACCGGGACGCGGCGCTGGCCTGGTTCACCGCCGAGGAACCGGTGCTGCTCGGCGCGGTCTCCTGGGCCGCCGCCACCGGCTTCGACGGGTACGTGTGGCGGCTGGCCTGGGCCGGTTCGGAGTACTTCGAGCGTAAGGGCCGCTGGCAGGAGCACCTGGCGGTCCACCACGCCGCCCGGGACGCGGCGGAGCGGGCCGGCGAACCCGTCGGGCTGGCGCACGCGTACCGCGGACTGGGTTTGGTCAATGCCCGCCTGAACCGGTACGACGAGGCGAACGCGTACCTGGAACTCGCTCTTGCCCAGTCCCGCGAGATCGGCGACCGGCCCGGCCAGGCACGCACCCACAACAACCTCGGCTGGGTGCTGGAGGTGCAGGGCCGCTACCGGGAGGCGATCGAGCACGCCACCCGGGCCTACGAGCTGTACCGGGAGCTCGGGCACGACGCCGGGCAGGCCAACGCGCTCAACAACATCGGCTGGTACCACGCCCTCGACGAGGACTTCGCGGCCGCCGTGCAGCGCTGCGAGCAGGCCCTCGCGGTGCACACCGCGATCGGCGACCGGAACGGGCAGGCGGCCACCCTGGACAGCATCGGGTATGCGCAGCACCGGCTCGGCGAGCACGGCCGGGCCATCGCGTCCTACCGGCGGGCCGTCGACCTCTTCGCCGAGGAGGGCAGCCGGTACATGGCGGCCACCACGCTGATCAATCTGGGTGACGCGTACGCCGCGGCCGGCGACGGACCGGCCGCGGATACGTCGTGGCGGCGCGCGCTCGCCGAGCTGACCGAGCTGGGTCACCCGGACGCCGCCAAGGTGCGGGCGAAGCTGACCGGCCGCTAGCTGATCCGGTGACAGGTCAGGCGACCTGCATGCGCTCGCCGAGGCCGCGCAGTTCCGTGCCGCCGGCCTGTCGCCGGGAGCGTTCCAGCAGCATCCGGGTGGTTTCCTGGGCCATTGCCGAGGTGTGTACGTGCTGCGGCGCCAGCCGTTCGGCGGTCAGCAGGAAGCGCACCGCCTCGCGGTCCCGGCCGCGCATGCGGGCCAGCGCGCGAGCCGTGTCGGCGTAGTAGAAGACCTGCCGGAACCCGGCCGGGATGGCCGCCGGGTTGGTGCTGCGGGCGGTCTCCGCGGCCCGGCCCGGGTCGCCGCCGTCGACCTCGACCCCGATCCGCCAGATGCCCACGTTGGTCGGTCCGAAGTAGAGGCCCATCGTGGTGGTCTCGCCGGTGCGGCCGGCCAGCCCGTCCGCCTCGGCCAGCCACTGCCGGCTGTCGTCCAGCTTCTTCAGACCACGGCTCGCATACGCGCAGATCAGCTGCAGGGTGCCGAGCACCTCGGTGCCGCCCGGCAGCCCGGCGTGCGGGCGCAGGTCGTCCACCGCGCGGCCGGCGAGGGTGAGCCCGCGCTGGTAGGCACCGCAGGCGGTGGCCGCGCCGGCCCGGGCGTACCCGGCATAGCCGCGCAGCACCGGGTCGCCGGCGGCCTCGGCCGCGTCCCGGCACCGCTCGGCGCCGAGCCAGGAGTCGGCCGGGTAACCCAGGTTGCGCAGCACCGACGAGGCCATGAAGGTGGCGTGGCAGAGCAGCCGCCACGCGGCCGCGGCGTGCAGGTTGCGCAGCAGGTCCGGGAGCAGCCGCGCGGTACCGGCGTAGTCGCAGGCCTGCCGCAGCGAGTCGGCGAGCTCGACGACCCGGGTCAGCTCGGTCATCGGTGGCACGGCCCGCTCGCCGGCCGGCTCGGTGAGGTCGACGTCGACCAGCGCCTGCCGGACGCCGTGCACCGCGGCGTGCGCCGCCACCGCGGCCCGGTCGGCGGCCGGCACCGGCGTGCCGGCCAGGTCGACCGGGGCGCACTCCAGCGCGCCGGCGATGTCGGCCAGCATGAACCGGTTGTCGGCCCCCTGCCGTCCCCGCTCGATCCGGCTCCAGGTGGCGTGTGAAACTCCGGCCCGGCTGGCCGCGTACCGGATGCTCCACCCACGCAGCAGGCGGCGCGCCCGGATCCGTTCCCCGATGGTGGGGTCCTGACTAGGTCGTGGACTCATGCCGCGACGGTAACCAGGGCGGCCGGGCCGGGTGGTGCATGCCTGTACCGGTGGTCAGTCGTCGGCGAGCACGGCGCCGCTCACCGCGTCGACGTCCACCTCCCGCTCGTCGCCGCGCAGCAGGAACTCGACCTCCCAGATCGGGCCGCCGGCGCGCTCGTCGAGTTCGGCCTCGAGAACCCGGGCGCCGGGAAAGCGCTGGGCGACGATGCCGGCCGCCTGGACCGCGTTGACCGGGCGCGGGCCGAACTGCGCGTCCAGATCCGGGTCGATCTCGATTTCAAAGCCCGCGCTGTCGTCCCGGCTGTCTTTGGCGGTAGCCAGGGCAGTGCCGGCCACCAGGGGCAGTGCCACCCCCGCAACGGTGACCGCTACCAGCATGATTCGGCGCATCGGAACCTCCCACGATCGGCGTCGGTGTCACCGGGAGGTACGCCGCCGGCCGGGCCGCGGGTCAGGGCCGCGACGAAGCCTCGCCCGGCCCTAACCGATTCCTGGCAGAACGACGACCGCGTCCACGCCGGTGGGCTCGGCGGCGTCCAGCCGGACCCGGCCGCCGCTCGCCTCGGCCAGCTTGCGCACCAGGGCCAGCCCGAGGCCGGTACCGCCCTTCGCCGCACCCGGCGCCCGCCAGAACGGCTGGAGGGCCTGGTCCCGCTGGTCGTCGGTGAGGCCGGCACCCGCGTCGACCACGTGCACCTCGACCAGGCCGGCCACCACCCGCCAGGTGACCGCGATGGTCGAGCCGGCCGGGGCGATGTTCAGCGCGTTGGACAGCAGGTTGTCGAGGATCTGGTCGAGCGCTCCCGGGATCGCCCGGACCCACAGGTCGTCCGGGCCGCGGACGGTCAGCGTCACGCCGCGGTCCTCGGCCACCGGCCGCCACACCGCGGCCCGCTCGCCCGCCGCGTCGGCCACCGCGACCGGCTCGGACGGCTGGCTGGTGTGCTCCGCGCGGGTCATCGCCAGCAGCGTGTCGACCAGGGTGGCCAGCCGGTCGGTCTCGACCAGGGCGGCGCGCAGGTTGGCCTCGCCGCCCGCGGCCACATCCGGCTCGAGGTTCTCCAGCCGCAGGCGCAGCGCCGCCAGCGGGGTCTTGAGCTGGTGCGAGGCGTGCCCGACGAAGGACCGCTGGGCCGCGATGAGGTCCTGCAGCCGGGTCGCGGTGGCGTCGAGGGTGGCGGCCAGGCGGCGCAGCTCCGGCGGCCCGGTCACCGCGGGCGCGGCCGGTGCCGCGGCACCGTCGGCCAGGTTCCGGGTCGCTCTTTCCAGCAGCCGTACGGGTCGGCCGATCCACCGGGCCAGGCCGACCGCGACCAGGGCGCCGCAGGCCAGCACGGACACCGCGACGATCGCCAGCACGTACCAGAACTGATGGATGCGCGCGTTCATGGCGGCGGTCGGCACGCTGACCCGCAGCGCGCCCTGGGCCCGGTTGCCGGGGTGGAGCGGCACCGCCACCGACATCATCGGCACCCCGGCCACCTCGGTCATCCCGCTGCTGATCTGCACCTGACCGGCCAGCACCGCGTGCAGGTCGCCGGCCGGCAGCGGGGTGGCGCCCTCCGGCCGGGTGGCGGCCATCGGGCGGCCGGCGGCGTCCACCACGTCGACCTCGCCGCCCCAGCGGTGCGCCGACTCGTGCGCGAGCAGCACCACCTGGCCGGGGTTGCCGCGGCTCAGCGCGGTGTCCATGAACGCGGCCAGGACCTCCGCGTCGTGCTCCAACTGGGCGAACGCGCGCTGCTGCTCGCTGCGCTGATAGACGTAGCCGAGCGGCAGCGCCAGCCCGGCGAGCACCACCAGGGCCAGCGAAAGGTAGGTGAACAGCAGGCGTCGAGTCATGGCGGCTCGAAATACGGCCGGCCGGGGCGTACCGGTTCAACCGCGGGCGTCCGTGGCCCGTACCACCCGGCGTGCAGATTCTCCTGGTCGAGGACGACGATTCGATCGCCGAGCCGCTGGTCGACGGCCTGCGCCGGTACGGCATCGCGGCGCACCACGTGGCCACCGGCGCCGCCGCGCTGGTCGCCCCGCCGGGCGACTTCGTGCTGCTCGACCTGGGCCTGCCGGACATCGACGGCATCGACGTGTGCCGCCGGCTGCGCGCGGCCGGCGACGTGCCCATCATCATGCTGACCGCGCGCGGCGACGAGGCCGACCGGGTTCTCGGCCTGGAGATCGGCGCCGACGACTACGTGGCGAAGCCGTTCAGCACCCGGGAACTGGTGGCCCGGATGCGGGCGATCAGCCGGCGCACCGGTGTCGGCGGCCGCTCCCCCGCGGTACGCCTCGGCCCGCTGGAGATCGACGAGCGCACCCGGCAGGCGAGCCTGGACGGCGTGCCGCTGGCGCTCACGCCGAAGGAATACCAGCTGCTCTGCGTTCTGGCAGCCGACCCCGGCGCGGTGGTGGACCGGCGCCGGATCCTGGAGACGGTGTGGGAGCCGAACTTCTTCGGGCACACCAAGACGCTGGACTTCCACGTCGCCACGCTGCGCCGCAAGCTGGGCGACCCGCGCTGGATCGAGAACCGGCGCGGCGTCGGCTTCCGGCTCACCGTGCCGGAGTAGGCAGCTGGTGCGCTGAGAGCAGGCCGCAACGATGTGCGGCCAGGAGCCAGGAGCCGCCGATCAGGGTGATCGACTCGGGCCCGTCGGGCATGCCGTCGACCGGGCCGGTGTACCCGGCGGTGGCGTAGGTGTGCTCGTCGACCCGGGAGCCACTGGCGCAGGTGAAGACCCGGTCGCCGGTCACCACCGCGGACTCGACCACCACCTCGGCGCCGGGCACCGACCAGCGGCCGACCACGCCCTCGCCGGCCAGGATCTCCTTGAGGCCGCCGACGCCGGCCACGTAGATCCGCCCGTCCTGTACCCACATCCGCTCGGGGTACTCGCCGGTCGGGCAGCTCCACCGGCCGGGCACGGTCAGCAGGCCGCAGTGGCCGGCCAGCACCAGGTCGCCGTCCGGCAGGTAGGCCGCGGCGCGCACCGAACCGGGCACCACCCCGACCGCCGCGCCGGTCGCCGCGTCGATCTCGACCGCGCCCGCGTTCGTGGCGATCACCAGCCGCTCGCCGACCGGATCGGCGGCCAGCCCGGACGCGGCGGCCGGCAGGCGGGTCTGCCACCGCATCCGGCCGGCCTCGTCCAGCCGGAACAGCCAGCCGCCGGCCGTGATCCCCGCGACCCCGCCGGGCAGCGGCACCACCTGGCGGGTGGCGCCGCAGCCGGTGCGGTGGTGGTCCTCGACGACGAGCGTCCAGGCCAGGCCCCGGCGCAGGCGAACCACGCCGACCCCGGCCCCGGTGGCGACGTACGCGACGGCCGGGTCGCCGGCCGCCGCGCGTACCTCCCAGATCGTGCCGAACCCCGACGGCGCCGTCACCAGCGCACCCAGCGGGGGAACCGCGGAGATCGGCACTTTCACGCCGTCGTCGGCGATCGCGGTCACCTCGCCGGTGCCCGCGTCCACCGTCGCGGTGCACAGCCAACTGCCCCGGGCGAACTGCACCAGGTAGACGGCGCGGCCGGACTCACGGACGACCCGAACGCCCGCAAGCCGGCCCCCGCCGGCCTCCCGGAGCGCCCGGTCGGCCGCCAGGCCGGCATCGACCGCCACCGGGAAGTCCCCACCCGGGCGTCGCGCCGAAACCTCACGCATCTCCACCTCCGCCGCATCGGCCGTGCGTGAAGACAACACGACGGTTCCGGCGAACTGGTTCGGCTCCTGGGCGATTCCTAACCAACTGCTCTGGGTAACCACTACGCACATGACGGAGTACGGCATTCACGCCTCGCATGAGCAGATCCCGCCCACCGACCTGCTCGCCGCCGTGGTCGCGGCGGAACGGCACGGCTTCGACGCGGCGATGTGCTCCGACCATTTCTCGCCGTGGAGCAGCCGGCAGGGGCAGTCCGCGTTCGCCTGGTCCTGGCTGGGGGCCGCGCTGCAGGCCACCAACCTGTCGTTCGGCGTGGTGAACGCGCCCGGCCAGCGCTACCACCCGGCGATCATCGCGCAGGCCATCGGCACGCTCGGGGCGATGTTCCCGGGCCGGTTCTGGACCGCGCTGGGCAGCGGCGAGTACAGCAACGAGCACATCACCGGCGAGCCGTGGCCGCGCAAGGAGGTACGGGAGGCCCGGCTGCTCGAGTGCGTGGACGTGATCCGCGAGCTGATGGCCGGTCAGGAGGTCACCCGGGACGGCCTGGTCAAGGTCGACCGGGCCCGGCTGTGGACCCGTCCGGCCGAGCCGCCGCCGCTGATCGGCGCCGCGGTCAGCACCAAGACCGCGGCCTGGTGCGCCGGTTGGGCCGACGGGCTGGTGACGGTCAACGCGCCAGTTGCCCGCCTGCGCCAGATGATCGACGCGTACCGGGGTGCCGGCGGCCGCGGACCGGTCTGCCTTCAGGTGCACCTGAGCTGGGCGCCGACCGAGGAGGAGGCCGAGACACTGGCGCACGACCAGTGGCGGAGCAACATCTTCCAGCCGCCGGTCTGCTGGGACCTCGAAACGGTCGAGCACTTCGACGTGGTGAGCGAGAACGTGACGGTCGACCAGGTGCGCCAGGTCGTGAACATCTCGGCCGACCTGGAGCGGCACATCGAGTGGCTGCGGGAGTACGCGTCGCTCGGCTTCGACCGGATCTACCTGCACCACGTCGGGCAGGACCTCATGCCGTTCGTTTCCACGTTCGGCGACAAGGTCCTGCCCGCGTTGCGTTAGTTACTCAGTTACCTCGCTACAGAGTCTCCGACCCGGGCGCTCCGGCGCCCGCGGCCGGCGGGCTGGAGGGCGCGGAGCCGGCGGAGTAGCTGTACGGCGGGGCCGCGACTCTGTTGTCGATGCGCAGCCAGTCGGCCATCGTCTTGCCGCTGTCGTTGGCGCGGGTGATGGTCGCGGTGTTGTAGTAGTTGTTGCTGGTCCAGGTCAGGCTGGCGTTGCCGAAGTCCTGGGTGATGGTCTTGGCGCGGACCACGTAGTTGGCGTCGGCGTAGATCTTGCCCTCCACGCCCAGGCCGATGAAGTAGTCGCTGACCGCCACGTGGTTGCCGAACAGGTGGGCGTAACCGAACCGGACCCGCGGGTGCCGGGTGTTCGAGCCGTCGAACCAGTTGTGGTGGTACGTGACGCGCAGGTAGCCGCGGTCCTGGGCACCGTTGTTGTCACTGTGGCCGAGCAGCATCGACTTGTCGGTGCCGACGAACCGGTTGCGGGACACGGTGGCGAGGTCCGAGCCCCGCTTGATGTCCACCGAGCCGTCGTTGGCCGGGTAGAAGGTGTTGAAGTTGATCCACACGTGGTCCGAGTAGCACTGCACGTTGATCGAGTCGTCCGCCGCGTTCCGGAACGACAGGTTCTGCACGATCACGTTGGACACGTGGGTGAAGGTGTCCTTCTCGGCCGGGTCGCAGGTGTCGCCGCCGACGGCCACCTCGTCCGGGCCCCAGCCGTTGATGTCGAGGCCGAAGCCGCTGATCGTGGCGCTGGAACCGACCCCGATGATGGTCTTGTTGGAGCCGACGTCGAGCATGTCGCCGCCGCCGTTGGTGATCGTGCCGGAGACCCGGACGATGCGCGGCGCGTCGTCGGCCACGGCGGCCGCGAGCTGGGAGTAGTTGGAGACGTTGACGGTCGGGCCGCCCGCGCCGCCGGTGGTGCCGTTCCGGCCGTAGCCGCTCACGCTCGCGAAACCGATCGGAGCGGCGTAGAGCTGGGCGTTCGGTGCGGCGGCGTTCGTTTCGGTGGCGGCCTGGGCTGAGGCCGCGAGCAGGGTGCCGCCGACGGCCAGGGTCGACACCGCGACCAGGGCCGTGGCGCGGGCCGCGGACGAACGGCGCCAGAAACTCGATTTGGACATTTTGTCCCCTCGGTGAGCAGGGTACGCGGGAGGTGGCTGCCGCGTTTCCACAGTCATTTATTGAGTGCGCGCCTCGGACATCCATCGAGCCGGCGGCACAGTCACGTCGCAGGGTTCCGGTTACGGCCGTAAGACCGGGCCCGAACGCTCGCCGCACCGGCGGGATGGCGGCTGCGGGCTCTGGAGGCCCCGCGCCATCACCATAAGGTAAGCGCTTTCCAGTTCACAAGATTGATGCAAATCTATTTATTTGTTGCAGTTCCGCCCGGCGCAACTCGCGTCGCGCCGGGCGGTCATTTCCCTACTTGAAGGTGATGTCCGACCGTGATCTTCGAGAAGGTCGCGGTGTAGCCGTAGTTCGCGTTGACGCCGGCCAGCTCACTGCCCGACGCGATCACGGTGACGTTCTGGAACACGACCGTCCGCTTGTGCGGGTGCTGCAGTTGCCGCACGACCGGTACAGCTTGCCGACGTTGCTGACCTCGAAGTTCTTCACGGTCAGCGTGCCGCCGCCATTGTGCTGGAAGACCTGTCGGAGGCCGACTTGGCGGCACCGCCGTCCACCGTGTACTCGGCCGAGCTGCCGTGGCGCCGTCGGCCAGCTCGAGCAGCGGCTTCCGGCTCTCGCTCTGGCCGCCGTCACCCATCGCGCCGCCGGCCTTGAAGCGGACCAGTCCGGCGTCGACGGTGCCGCCGACCGCCTTTGGTGCCGGTCAGCGTGGTGGTGCTCTTGGCGCTCGGTCAGGTGGCGGCCTCGGCCCCGAGCGACATGACGCCGACGACGGCGGCGGGGACCGCCATGGCGACGGCTCCACCGAACGCAGCGGCAAGCGCTTGCCCGGAAGTTACGCTAGTGGTACTCCGGGCGATTTATACCCGTCTATTCTAATCTTCTGCTTACTCGATTTGCGCCATTGTTGCAGCTGATTGCCCTCCGCCCGGCCCCATCCGCCCGGCAAGGCCACGGCGGACGTTTGCGGCAAAACGCCCCAGCGAGCGCCGTCCTGCCGGCCGCCCGCCCCGAGCGCACCCACAAAGTGCGCTCCGATCAGGAGATCGCCTGCCACGGCGTGTCCGACGGGTCGTTCACCTCGGCGCCCGGCTGATCGCCGATCGTCCACCACTTGGCCTGGTAGGCAACGCCGCGGTACTGCACCCGGTCGCCCGCCACGTATGTGTGGTTGGGCAGCCACGCCGGATACGTGCCGGCCGAGACCGTCGGCGTCGCCGCCGGCTTCTCGCCGGCCAGCACCGGGCCGACCAGGGTCCACGGGGTGTCCGCGTCGTTGGCCACCGGGGCGTCCGGGACGTCGCCCTGGGTCCACCACTTGGCCAGGTAGACGTTGTGCCGCCGGACCACCTTCGCGTTTTTCGCGTACGACGTCAGCGAGTTCCAGATCGGGTAGGGCGAGGTGGACGGGTCGTCGGAGGGCTTCACCGTCACCGCCGCGGACGGGGCGACCGCTGTCGTCGTACCCACGAAGCTTTGAAAGATTGTGGTGAACTCCGACGTCTTCTGCTCGACGCCACTGCAGCTGTCCGAGACCACCAACGGGTCGGCGTAGTTGACGCCGCAGCTTTTGTCCCGGTTCGCCGACCACATGGACAGCTGGCGCATGTGCCTAGCCCGGGCGAAGGCGAGCAGTTCCCGCGCATCGACCAGCTCGAAGCGGTCGTCGGGCGTGTCGTTCTGCCCGATCATCGGGGTCGCGGCCACGTGCTGCCAGCGCGCGTCCTCGCTCAGCGTCACACCGATTTTCGCGTACGCCGACGCTACCTGCCCGGCCAGCGCGGTGAGTGCCGACGCGTTCAGGCTCGACATGCTGCGGCCCTCGCCGGAGCCGCCGTAGTTCATCACTAGCGCGTTCACGCCGGCCAGCTCGACCTTCGCGGCCAGCATGGCGTTCAGGACCGCGGTGCCCATCGGCGTCAACCCGTTCGGGCTGACCGGCAGGGTGAGCCACACCGCCAGCTTGCGGCCGGCGGCCTCCTCGGCATTTTGCACGGTACGCACGGCGGCGGCGCGACGGCCGATGACGACCGGGTCGGCCGTGGCGTCCTCGATGTCGAAGTCGACCGACGTGAGCCGGTAGCGGTCGACCACCGACTGGTAGGCCGCCGCCAGCTTGGTCTCGTCGGTGCAGGTCTTGGCCAGTTCGTTGTTGCGCGCGCCGCCGAACGACACGGTCACCTCGCCGCCGCGCTGCCTCAGCCGGGCGATCCGCCGGTCCAGGTCGATGCCGGTGGCCGCGGTCGTGAGCGAGTACGCGGTGCCCCAGCTCGGCTGGCAGGTCACCGCGGTGCTGCTCACCACGAAGCCGAGCACCACGTTGCCGGCCGCCGACTCGGTGGGGTCCTCGAACGCGTACTGCGGGGTCGCGGTCACGTCCACGTATGGCGCGAAGGAGGAGGCCGACTTCACCGCCACGGTCTCCAGCTTCTCGGTGACCGTGCGGAAGACGAACGGCGTCCCGGCTGCACCGGTGACCACCAGGACCAAAACCATGATCCGTACGAGCGACAGCCGGCGACGGGGCTCAGACATGTCGGTTCTATCGGCCGCCGCGGCCGCGACGTGAGGCCCCGGGAACGCTCAAGTCGGCCGGGCTGTCGTCGAACAGGCTTCTCGACCCCTCCGCACTCCATCCCCCGGGAGCTGTCATGGCCGCGATGCGCAGGCGCCAGTGGGGCGCCGACCGGCGCACCGACCCGTTGCCACCGGTGGCCGCCCCCGCCAGCGACACGCTGATCACGCTCGGCCGTCTCGGCATCGTGCTCACCGTGCTGGCCTGGGCCGGCTATCTCGTGGTGACCGTCATCTCCCAGTTCGTGAACCGCGGCTTCGGCGGCATGCGGTTCACCTCGGAGACCCTGGTCTACGTGGCGATCATGTCGCTGCTGACCATGTCGTCGCTGCTGTACCTGGTGGCCCGGCAGGGTGCGCTCTATCGCACCCGGGCGCACCGGCGGGTGCCGCGGGCGGTCCTCGACGAGGCGTTCGACGACCGGCAGTCGTCGATGACGGTGCTGGTTCCCTCGTACCGCGAAGAAATTCCGACGATCCGGATGACGCTGCTGTCCGCCGCCCTCCAGGAGTACCCGGACCTGCGGGTCGTGCTGCTGCTGGACGACCCGCCCAACACCCGCACCGACTCGCTGGAGGCCGCGCGTTCGCTGCCGGACCAGCTGACGGCGTGGCTGAGCGAGCCGCGGGACCGGTTCGAGGCGGCCCTGGAGCGCTTCGAGGACGGCGAGACCGACCAGATCTACGTGATCGACGAGTACCGCTGGGCCGCCAACTGGCTCAACGACCGGGCCGACCAGGAGATCGTGACCGACCACGTCGACCGGTTCTTCGCCAACCAGGTGCTCGGCGCGCTGGCCGAGGAGTTCGCGAGCGTGGCCGACGCGGTCGAGAAGGCCGACGCCGAGGATGCCGTGCTGCCGCACAGCCGCCTGCGGCAGCTGTACCAGCGGCTGGCCTGGACGTTCCGCTGCGAGATCACCAGCTTCGAGCGCAAGCGGTACGCGTCGCTGTCGCACGAGGCCAACAAGGCGATGAACCTGAACAGCTACATCGGCCTGATGGGTCGCCGGTTCGAGCCGCGCGAGACGCCCGAGGGTCTGGTGCTGGTGCCGTCGCCGGCCGGCAGGATGGAGTTCCCGGACTCGGAGTTCGTGCTCACCCTGGACGCCGACTCGATCCTGCTGCCCGAATACTGCCTGCGCCTGGTGTTCCTGTTCGGCCAGCCGGACAACCACCGGCTCGCGGTCGCGCAGACCCCGTACTCGGCGTTCCCCGGCTCGGCCACCCGGATGGAGCGGCTGGCCGGTGCCACCACCGACCTCCAGCACATCGTGCACCAGGGCATGAGCTACCACGACGCGACGTTCTGGGTGGGCGCCAACGCGGTCATCCGCAAACGCGCGCTGGACGACATCGTCGAGGTGGAACACCAGGGCGGGCACGAGATCCGGCGCTACGTCCAGGACCGTACGGTCATCGAGGACACCGAGTCGAGCCTGGACCTCGCGATCCACGGCTGGCGCCTGATCAACTACCCCGAGCGGCTCAGCTACAGCGCCACCCCGCCGGACTTCGGCTCGCTGGCCATCCAGCGCCGCCGCTGGGCCAACGGCGGCCTGCTGATCCTGCCCAAGCTGTGGCGCAACGGCCGGGAACGCAGCCAGCGCGGCGAGCACGGCAGCGCGGCGCAGACCTGGCTGCGGATCAACTACATGGCCTCGACCTGCTGGAGCAGCATCGGCCTGATCCTGCTGCTCGCGTACCCGTTCGACAGCAAGCTGCTCAGCCCGCTGATCGTGCTGGCCGCGATGCCGTACTTCCTGGCCATGGCGAGCGACCTGAAGCGCTGCGGCTACAAGCGCACCGACATCCTGCGGATCTACGGCTTCAACCTGATCCTGCTGCCGGTCAACCTGGCCGGCGTGGTCAAGAGCCTGCAGCAGGCGGTCACCGGCAAGAAGATCCCGTTTGCCCGTACGCCGAAGGTGGGTCACCGGACCGCCACGTCCCTGCTGTTCGCGGTGTCCCCACTGCTGATCATCGGCTTCTCGGTGTTCACGGTCTGGCGCGACTGGCAGACCGGCAACTGGGGCAACGTGGCCTTCGCGGCGGTCAATGCCGCTGCCGCGACTTACGCTGTGGTGGCTTTCATGGGCGTACGCAACGTGCTGGTCGACCTGTGGCTGGGTTTCGTGGAATACCTGTACAAGGACGACCGGCCGCGCGAGGCGGTCACGTCGGTGCGCCGCCGCAAGGTGGTCCGCGAGATCGCCGAGCCGGCCTGGCAGGACGTCCTGTACCGGGGCGCGGCGGCGACCGCGACCGGCCAGCACCACGCCGACGTGGGCGGTCCGTTCCGGGTCCTCGCGGTCCCGCCGGCCGCTCCCCCGCAGCACAACCGCCGGTCCGCCGACCGGTCGGTCCCCGTGGTCGCTAACTCCGTGGTCGCTAACTCGGATCGGGCAGCCTGAGCAGTTCCCGGGCGAGGGCCTCGGTCCACCACTGTTCGACGCGGTCCGGGGTCCATCCCCGTTCCGCGGTGAGCACGGTGTAGACGTCGATGTTGCACAGGGCGGCATAGACGTCGATCGCCGTGGGCACGTCGAGGCCTGGTCGGAAGCTCCCGTCCGGCCAGGCCTCGAACACCCGAACCCGGGTCGAGTCGGCCCGGCGCCGCCCGTCGGCATAGAGGGCGGCCAGCTCCGGCTCGGCCCGCCCCGCCTCCCGGACCATGGCGATGACGTCCCCCGCGCGCTCGAACAACCGCCGGTCGTATCCCGCCATCGCCGCCAGTTGCTGCCGCGGCGACCCCTCGGCCAGCTCGGCGCTCTGCCGCTCCGGATCGGCCAGCAGCTCGGCGGCGTCGGCCAGCGCCCGCACCAGCCCAGCCTTGTTTCCGTAGGTGGCATAAACCGTGGGCACCGAAACCCCGCCCGCCCGCGCCACATCCCGAATCGTCAGCGCCGCCCACCCCTGCGCCACGAACACCCGCCGAACCGCCGCCGCGATATTCCGGCGCGTCTCCTCGGCCTGCGAAGCCCGGCGCGCCGACTCGTACCGGCGCCGCCCCTGCTCCGAACCCACATGGACTCCCGTCGCTTTTCGCGTACTATATTGAATATATGTTGCCGCAAGCCAAACTGGGCGGCCTGGCCGCACTGGGTTTCGCCACCACCATCGTCGTGGCCAACCTGATCGCCATCCCCGCCGCCCCCGCGTTCCCCGGCGCGTCCGCCGCCCTGACCCCGTTGGCCTGGCTGTGCGCGACCGTCTTCGGCGCCGCCGCGGTGGCCGTGCTGGGCCCGTCCCTCTGGCCGTTGGTGGGTTTCGCCGGCCTGCTGCTCCAGAACGCCACCTTCGCCGGCGTGATCGCCCTGCGCCTGGCCCTGACCGAGTCCACAACGCCGGCACTGCAGGCCGCGCACGACGCGCTGTTCACCTTGAACGGCACGTTTCTGGCCGTGGCCCTGCTGGGCTTGTCGTTGGTGAGCTTCGTGCCCCGCTGGCAATGCACCCTGGGTTTGACGGCCGCAGCTCTCCTGTTCACCTCCGCCACGATCACCCCGCTCGCGGGCGACGGAGTTGCCATGCTGGGCCTGGTCGGCTGGCTCCTGTGGGTGGCGTGGCTGGTGGCCTACGGCTGGCGCCTGCTCCAAACCCCGGCGCCGCAGCCCACCGCCGCATAGCCCACCTCAACCGGCCTGGCAATACCCGCGCCGGCCCACGTCGCCGACCGGGTGCTTGTCCCAACTTCGCCACCGAGCCACCCGTCAGGGTCCTCCGCGCCGCGCCGAAATTTGCTCCATCGACGACAGCGAGAGACCGTCAGGCTCGGTGGCTTGACATCAGCAAGCCCTCGATCCGCGCAGAAGTCTCTTCCCAGTGGCATTGGCGTCAAGATCTCTGGGTGGCTCACACGGCTGCCAGCGAGCGCTTCAAAGCCGCCAACTGCCCACCATCGGCTCGGCGGATCGCATAGCGCAGCAAACCCGCGAACGGCCTGAACCCACCCGCGACCGCGACGTCCGCGATCAGGGTCAGCCGCGTGCGGTCGCCGTCCGGGACGCAGTGATACGTATAAGCGGCCGTAACCCCGCCCTGCCTCGAGTGCACGATCACGGTACGGCCGTCATCGGGGACCTCCAGGCGGGCGGTCCTCTCGCGGCCCCGGGCCCGGAAGCCCAACTCCGAGCCGCGCACCCGGACGTCCTCCACGCCGGGCATCCAGGTCCACGTGTTCAGGTGCGCCCACACCTCGGCGGCCGGGCGGTCGACAGTTTCGGTAGCGGTGAAAGCAGTGGTCACGGCGGTCAAGCCTGCCCAGCGGGCCGCACCCGGTCTTGGACGGATTTCACATCTCCGGCACGAAACCGGGGGATGCCTGCTCGCGGGTGAACGCGGCGCGCTGGGCCGCCACGTACTGCGACGGGGTCACGCCGGTGTGCCGCCGGAAGTCGCGGATGAAGTGGCTCTGGTCGAACCAGCCGTAGGCGGACGCGAGGCTGGTCCACGGGACCGGCGCGAACACGTCGATCGCGGCCAGCACGGCGCGCACCCGCAGGATCCGGGACAGCGTGCGCGGGCTCAGGCCGACCACCTCGGTGAACTCGCGGTCCAGGTGGCCGTGCGACACACCCAGTTCGGCCGCCAGTTCGGCGATCGGGCGCAGCGGATCGTTTTCGAGGGCGGCCACCGCAGTTTCGCAGCGCGTGACCGCCAAGCAGCGCGCCACCTGGTCGCCGGCCACGTCCGACGACAGCGCCCGCTCGAGGGCGTCCAGTTTGCCGGCCACCAGCAGGTCCCGTCGGAGCGCTGCCGCGGCCGGCCAGACCGCATCAAGGTCAACTGCCTTTCCGCGTACGGGAAAAGGCCGGAAGCCAAAGACGGCCCGGCAGCCGACCGGGGTTGTCACCACGCCGAAGCAGTGCGTTTCGCCCAGCGGCTCGTTGACGATCGGGCGGTCGTGCGGGCCCAGCAGGAAACCGTTGCGGGCCACCAGCGGAGGGCCGTCGCCGGCGGTCACCCGGATCGGGTCGCCCAGCACCAGCACGGCGACCGTGGAACCCGTGGGAGCTATGCGTTCGCGCTGGTAGTCGATGCGGCCCCGGGCGTACCAGATCGACTCCACGTACCGCGCCAGCGCGGGCGGGCGTCTCGACTCGTACGCGAACTCCACGGCTTATCCCACCACGGTCAGGCCGTGCAGCTGGGTGCGGTTGCGGCCGCGGTGCTTCGCCTCGTACATGGCTTCATCGGCCTGGCGCAGCAGCCCGTCCACGTCGTCAGCCGCGCTCGTGCCGGAAACCCCGGCGCTCATCGTCACGGTGACCGCCTCGCCGCCCAGTTCGATCGTGCTGGCAGCCAGTTGCTCGCGCAGCGCATCGATCCGGGACCAGGCCGTTTCCGGGGTCACCCCGCGGAACACCACCACGAACTCCTCGCCGCCGTACCGCGCCACCAGGTCGTCGTCGCGCACCGCCGCCGCCAGCATCTGGGCCGTGTGCACCAGCGCCGCGTCGCCGCCGGCATGCCCGTACGCGTCATTGATGCTCTTGAAGTGATCGAGGTCGATGACCGCGAGACTGATCACGGCGCGCTCGGCGGCCAGGGTCGTCAGCCGCTCCATCAGGTGCCGCCGGTTGGGCAGCCCGGTCAGCGCGTCCCGGCGGGCCTGCTCGGCGAGGTTGGCCTGGAGCAGCTTGATCGTCTCGAGCTGCTCCCGCAGCTGCCCGGCGTCCTCCTCGGCCTTGCGGCGCCGCTGGTTCGACTCGGTCAGGTCGCGGCCGACCAGCACCCAGCCCAGGAAGATGCCGCGGCCGTCGTGCACCGGGTTGATCTGGAGGTGCAGGTCGACCAGCGTCTGCTCGGTGGCGTGCCGGCGGTCCAGGTCGAGCTCGCCCAGTTCGGTGACGCCCAGCCCGGTGACGTCGTCCGCCGTCCGGCCCAGCAGGACGAGCGCGGCCGGATTCGCCTCGATGATGTGCCCGTCCGGGTCGGCCACCAGCACCGCGTCGCTGATCGTGCTGAAGATCGTCCGGTGCGCCACCGGCATCTGCCGCGACATCCGCCCGATCCACGCCACATGCACGTAGACCATCGACAGCGCCTGCCCGATCGGGATGACGTCGAGCCCGTGCAGCGGCAGCGCGGAGCCGATAAAAGCAACAACCATCGGGATCAGGTACGTGATGAGCACCCGGTTGCAGAGCCGGCGCTGCTCGGCCGACGTGGCCCGCCGCCGCAGCACGAAGACCCGGATCGCGCTTCCGACCAGCAGCACCTGGATGATCCCGACACAGGCCCACGACAACGGCCCGGGTGTCGCGATCAAAATCCCCATTTCCGGTACGGAACGGACCGCGCTCACGATCAACTCGCGCCCGGCCGGCAGGCACGCGGCCACGGCCATGACCACGGGCGTGACCCCGAGCAGGGCCGCGGCCCGGTGCGACAGCCGCCACCCCCGATCGGAGTGCACCAGCGACATGCACACCACGCCGGCCGAGATCACCGGCAGGATCACCGTCTGCGCGACGACCAGCCCGGCGAACGCACCAGGCGCTCCGGTCAACAACTGGCACAGGCTCAGCAGATTGCTGACCGCGATGGCACCGCCGACAAACGCGATGACCCGGAACGCCGCCGACCGCTGCCGCCGCCGCCAGTCCACGGCAGCCATGACTGCGGTACCAGCAGCCGCCACCCCATAGGCAACAGCAAGCAACGTCACCACCATCACAACCACCCCTCAGCCACCGGTCAACGGACTTCGCCGCCGACCATTCGGCCCGCCCACGACCGAGTTGAGTGGCGCCCCGACATCCCGCGTTGCCGATTGGGTTGCGGGCGGAGCGGTTACGCGGTCTTGGGTCCGGGCCGTCCGGCGATGTCGGCTCCGAGTGGGAATCACCCGCGACGGCTTCGCCCCGGACGTCCGCGCGCGCAAGGGACCGGCGTACAGTAGCGGGATTCAACTTTCCAGCGGCATCCCGAGCGACCGACACGTGAGGAGCGCCCCATGCCGCTGACGCCGGCCGACATCCACAACACGACCTTCGGCAAATCGGCCCTGACCAGGCGCGGTTACGACACGGAGCAGGTCGACGCCCTCCTGGACGACGTCACCCAGGAGATGATCCAGCTGCTGGAGGAAAATGACGATCTGCGCCGCCGCGCCGATCTCGCCCAGGCCGCCGGCGTCGGGGCAGCTCCCGGCCGTCCCGACCGGGCCGAGCTCACCGCCGTCACCGGCGAGCTGGAACGCGCCCGGCGCGCCCGCGACCTGGCCGAGCAGAACGCCCGCATCCTGCAGAGCCGCCTCGCCGACGCCCGTCGGGCCGCCACCGTCGAGGCGGCCGGCGACCGGAGCGACCACCCCGACGGCGTCCTGACCATGGCGCACCGCGCCGCAGACGACTATCTGCAGCGTGCCCACCAGGAATCCGGTCAACTGCTCGCTGACGCGCGGTCGCGGTCCGAGCGGATTGCCGAGGACGCGTGGACGGCAGCCCACGGCATCGAGACCGACTCGCAGCAACGCAACAGCCGCGCGGCATCCGAGTTGCGCGACCGGCACACCGCGGTACTGGATGAGATCGACGCGCTGAGCGGCCTCGCCGAAACCTATCGGGCGCTGCTGAAAGACCAGGTGCGCCGCCAGGCGCAGCTTTGACGGCCGCCGCGCAGCGGGGCCGGGGCACACGGCATAGGGTGGTATGTCATGACTGTCGATCCGGTCGCGGCGCGGCGCGGCGCCATGCCCCGGGGTGCGGAACGGTTCCTGGACCGCCGTTCGCTGGCCACCGACCACCCCCGGCTGGCGGCCCTGCTGCGGCCGGGCGACGCCGTGCTCGACGTGGGCTGCGGCACCGGCGCCATCACCCGCGGCATGGCCGAACGGGTCGGGCCGGACGGCTCGGTGCTGGGCATCGACATCTCGGCCGACCTGGTCGCCCGGGCCATGGCGGCCGGCGTCGCGGCGAACCTCAGCTACGCGCGGGCCGACATCCACGACCACCCGTGGCCGGGACGCTTCGACGTGGCGAACGCCGCGCGGCTGCTGCAATGGCTGGCCGATCCGGCGGCCGCGATGGCCGCGATGGTCGGCGCGGTCCGGCCCGGCGGCCGGGTGGTGGTGCTCGACTACGACCACACCGCGCTGACCTGGGAGCCGACGCCGCCGCCCGCGATGCTCCGCTGGTATGACGCGTTCCTGGCCTGGCGGGCCGAGGCCGGCATGGACAACGCGATCGGCCGCCGGCTCGGCGAACTCTTCGACGCGGCGGGCCTGGTCGACGTCGTCGTGACGGCCGAGCCGGAGACCGCGACGGCACCGCCCCGGATCCATCTGTGGGGCGACGTGATCGAGACCCGCGGGCATCAGATGGTCGCCGACGGCGTGATCACCGAGGCCCGGCGGGCGGCCGCCGGCGCCGCGTTCCAGGTCTGGCTCGCCGGACCCGAGCATGTCCAGATGCTTCAGCTGTACGCCGCGGTCGGCACCCGGCCCGGCTGACGGCACGCCGGGCTGGAGAAGGGGCTAGAGCAGGCCCCGCCGGTGTGCGGCCGAGACCGCAGACGCGCGGTCGGGCACCTCCAGCTTGGCGTAGATGTGCAGCAGGTGGGTCTTGACCGTGGCCTCGCTGATATAGAGCGCGGCCGCCGCCTCCCGGTTGGTGCGGCCCTGCGCGACCAGGGCCAGGACCTCGCGTTCCCGCGCGCTCAGCCGGGTGTCGGCCGGCGCCTGCGGACGGACCCGGGCCAGCAGCACCGCGGCCACCGACGGCGACAGCACGCTCTCGCCGCGCGCGGCAGCCCGGACCGCCCGGCAGAGCTCGTCGCGCGGCGCGTCCTTGAGCAGGTAGCCGATCGCGCCCGCCTCCACCGCCGGCAGCACGTCCGAGTCGGTGTCGTGGGTGGTGAGCACCAGCACGCGGACCGTCGGCACCCGTTCCAGCAGCAACCGGATCAGCGTGCCGCCGCTCGGCTCGGGCATCCGCAGATCGGTGAGCACGACGTCCGGGCGTACCGCCTCGACCACGGCGAGCGCCTCCAGGCCGCCGCCGGCCTCACCGACGATGGCGAAGTCGGGCTGGGTGCCGAGCATCCCGCGCAGGCCGTCGCGCACCACCGGGTGGTCGTCCACCAGCACCAGCCGCAGCGTCATCGGGCCACCCCGATCACCGGGACAGTGACGTTGACCGCGGTGCCGGCGCCCGGCTGGGACTCGATCTCGACCGACCCGGACAGCGAGCCGACCCGCTGCCGCAGCGCGATCAGGCCGAACCCGCCGGCCGCCGCGTCGTCGAAGCCGGCGCCGTCGTCCCGGACGTCCAGTGCCACCACGTCGGCCATGTAGGACAGCGTGACATCCACCCGCCCGGCCCGCGCGTGCCGGCCGACGTTCGCCAGCGCCTCCTGGGCCGCCCGCAGCAGGGTCACCTCGACCTCGGCGTGCACCGGCAGCGGCGTACCGGTCACCGTGAAATGGGCGGGCACCTCGTGCTGCCTGCTCCAGCCGGCGACGGCCTGCCGGATCGCGTCGCCGAGCCGGGCACCCTCCAGCGGTCCGGGCCGCAGCGCGTCGATCGACCGGCGCACCTCGGCGAGGCTGGTGCGGGCCAGGTCGCGGGCCGTGTCGAGCCGGCGAGCCTGCGGCGGCGGCAACTCGCCGACCGCCTCCAACTGGGTGACGATGCCGGTCAGCCCCTGCGCCACGGTGTCGTGGATCTCGCGCGCCAGGCGGGCCCGCTCCTCGGCGACGCCCGTCTCCCGGGCCCGCAGCACCAGTTCCGCCTGCAGCCGGGCGACCTCGCTGTTGAGCTCGCGCCGCCGGATCGCTTCCTTCTCCATCGAGCGGATCATCCCGCCGATCAGGCAGGCCAGCGGCGTGGCCAGCCCGAAGGCGATCAGCACCGAGTCGCGATCCCCGTCGATCAGCAGCAGCCCCGGCACGTTCGCGGCCGCCACCCCGAGGTAGGCGAGCCATCCCGGCAGCGCCACGAAGGCGAGCACGTAGCAGGCCGGCACGAACAGCTGGAACGCCTCGCTGCGCAGCAACAGCAGGGAGAAGAAGCCGAGCACGCCCACGTAGTACAGGAGCATCGTCCAGGTCCGGCGCTCCCACCAGTCCGGGTGGTTGAGCACGAACCACCAGTGCCACACCGCGAGCCCGCCGGCGATCGCGAGGGTGACGAGGTGCTGCCGCCCGTCACCCTCCCCGGTGGCCAGGGCCAGACCAAAGGCAACCACCAGGAGGCCGTACGGCGACAGCGCCCACGCCAGGTTCCACCGGTGTTCCCGCTGCCGGCCCAGCCGTTCCTCCACCGACGTCACGCCGACATTCTCCCCGTTCGGTAGGTCAGCCGGCGCAGCACGACCTCGGCGGGCCCGCGCCGCCCGGATCGCCGCAGCAGGTCGCACAGCAGCACCGAGGCCAGCCAGGTGGCCAGCGCGATCGCGGTGATCCCGGCGGTGCCGAGCCGCGCCCCCAGTCCCAGCGTGAAGGGCAGGAACAACACCACGAAAACCACCGACTGGAAGAGGTACGAGCTGAGCGACCGCTGCCCGCAGGCGACGAGCGCCCGGACCACCGGCCCTCGCCGTTCACCCACCCGGACGGCGAGCAGCCCGATCAGCGCCGCGTACCCCAGACCGCCCGCGACCCCGGTGACCGCGTGCAGCGCCGAGATGCTCCAGAGCACCAGTGTCGACGACGGCGCCCAGAAGTGCCCGGCCGCGAGCGCCACCGGCAACCCGCCGGCCGCCGCCAGCCCCAGCCCGCCGATCGCCGTGCGGACCAGCAGCGGCCGGTGCGCGGCCGGGTCGGTGAGGATGCCGCGCCGGGCCGCCCACGTGCCGACCAGGACCGCACTGCCCACGCCGAGCACCCCGGCCGGCGTCATCAGCCACTCGGACGGCCGCAGCATCATCGCCGCGAGCGGATCGGCGGTCTCGAACGACCAGAAGAACGACCGCTCCCCGGTCGACGGCATCATGTACGCCGCACCCTGGACGGCCGCCACCACGGCCAGCCACAGTGCCGCGGCGACGAGCAGTTTCCGGTCGGAGACCCCGGTGAGCCCGACCAGGATGAGCCCGGCCACCCCGTATAGCCCCAGAATGTCTCCCGGGAAGAGCAGCACGGCGTGCACCAGCCCGAACGCGATGAGCCATCGACTCCGCCGCCGGAGCAGCCGCTTGGCCGCCGCGCCGGCCCCGTGCCGCTGGAAGATCTGCACCGTCCCGTATGCGAACAGGGCGGCGAACATCGGATACGCCCGCCCGTCCACCAGCGTCACCGTGACCACGCCGACCATCCGGTCGAGCAGCCCGGCCTCGACGATGTGCTGCCGCACCCCGTACGGCCGCCCGTAGAGATAGACCACCGAGTTGGCCACCGCGATGAGCGCCAACATGAGCCCCCGGGCCAGATCCGGCGCCAGCACCCGCTCGCGCACCCCGACCGGCCCTGCCACCACTGTTGCTTCCCTGACTGCCATGCTCAGAGCCTGCCGCCGCACACCCACCCGCCGGATCGACCGATCCACCGGCACGGCGGTTCCACCGCCCCTCCGCCCCCATCAACCGATCGATGGATGGTGCACCCTGTCCTCCGGTGGCACCGGCCCGGGTCGCGGAACCCGCCGCTGTCCCACCCTTCGAGGATGAGGGCGGCCCGTTCCGCACGACATAGCCTGGCTGCTGCCGCCGCGCGCCTGGGAGTCATCGATGGGACCTCTCGACACCGACGTCACGCCGTACGTCTCGACCGGGCACCTGCCCTCGCCGGAGCAGGTCCGGCGCTCGATAGACGAGGCGTACCAGCGCTACCGCACCGATACCGGCGGCGAGTGCTCCCGGGTCTATCCCGCGCTGGCCCGGGTCCCGGCCGACCTGTTCGGCATCTGCACGGTGGGCACCCGCGGCGGCCGGTACGCGGTCGGTGACGCCGACCACGGGTTCACCGTCATGAGCGTCGCGAAGCCGTTCGTGTTCGCCCTGGTCTGCCAGGTGCTCGGCGCCGAAACGATGCGCCGGCGGATGGGCGTCAACGCCACCGGCCTGCCGTTCAACTCGCTCGCGGCGGTCGAGCGCGGCCCGGACGGCCGGACCAACCCGATGGTGAACCCGGGCGCGATCGTCACCGCCAGCCTCGCCCCGGGCGACACGGCCGCGGGCAAGTGGCAGTTCCTCGGCGACGGGCTGTCCCGGTTCGCCGGACGGGGATTGCCGCTCGACGACGAGGTGTACGCCTCCGCGTCGGCCACCAACCACCGCAACCGGGCCCTCGCCGACCTGCTGCAGACGTACCGCCTCCTCGGTTGTGATCCGGTCGAGGCGGTCGACCTCTACACCCGGCAGAGCTGCCTGCGGGTCACCGCGACCGATCTCGCCGTGATGGGAGCCACCCTGGCCAACGGCGGCGTCAACCCGTGCACCCGGGAACGCGTGGTGGACAGCGAGGTCTGCCATTTCGCCCTGGCGGTCATGGCCACCGCCGGCCTGTACGAGACCTCCGGCGACTGGCTGTACGACGTCGGCGCACCCGGCAAGAGCGGCATCGGCGGCGGCATCATCGTGGTCGCGCCCGGCAAGGGTGCGCTGGCCACCTTCGCGCCGCCACTCGACGGGTACGGCAACAGCGTCAAGGGGCAGTTGGCAGCCCGGTACCTCGCCCGCCGGCTGGGGTTGACCCTGTTCGCCTCCGGGCCGGAAAGCTGAGGTAGATGGGCGCCGAGGCGGTCGCTCTGGTCGCGTTGACCGTATTCGGCTGGGGGTTGTTCTCGGCCCGCCTCGGTCGCGCCGACCTGAGCGCGCCGATCGTCTTCGTCGCCGCCGGGCTGGTGCTCGGCGAGGGGCTCCACCTCATCGCGTTCGGCATCACACCGGAGGCCATCAAGCCCCTCGCCGAGCTGACCCTCGTGTGGGTGCTGTTCGCCGACGCGTCCCGGGTGGGTCTGCGGGAACTGCGGGCCGACGCCGGCCTGTACGCGCGCCTGCTCGGGGTGGGGCTCCCGCTCACCATCGCCGCCGGGGCGGTCCTCGCGCTGTGGCTGGTCGACGGCACCGGATTCTGGCTGGCCTTGCTGGTCGGCGCCGCGCTGGCGCCGACCGACGCGGCGCTGGGCGCCTCGGTGATGACCAACCCCGCGGTGCCGGAACGGATCCGGCGGGTGCTGAACGTGGAGAGCGGGCTCAACGACGGTATCGCCACCCCGGTGGTGATGGTCGCGATTGCCGGCGCGCTCGCCGCCGAGGGCGTTCCGGGGCACGGCGTGAGCGCCGCGCTCGCCGACCTGGCGATCGGCTTGGCGGCGGGCATCGTGGCCGGCGCGGTAGGTGGGTACGCCATGCGGATCGCCCGCCGCCGGGTCTGGGCCTCGGAGGATTTCGCCGGACCGGCCGTTCTCGCCCTGACCCTGGTCGCCTACGCCGGCGCGCTCTGGCTGGACGGCAACGGCTTCGTCGCCGCGTTCGTCGCCGGTCTGGCGTTCGGCCACGTCGCCCGCCGCACCGAGGCCAGGGAGATCTACTACGTCGAGCAGACCGCCGGGCTCATGTCGCTGCTGACCTGGCTGATCTTCGGTGCGGTCGCCGTCCCGATCGTCCTCGACCGCGCCGACTGGCGAACCCTCCTCTACGCCGTGCTGAGCCTCACCGTGGTCCGGATGCTCCCCGTCACACTCGCCCTGCTCGGCACCCGGCTACCCGCGCCGACCGTGGCCTTCGTCGGCTGGTTCGGCCCGCGCGGCCTGGCCTCGGTCATCTTCGCGGTGATCGCGCTGGAGGAGTTGTCCGGCGAGGCCGGCCGCGCGGTCGCGATCATCGGGATGACCGTCCTGCTCAGCGTCCTGGCGCACGGCCTGAGCGCGAAGCCGCTCGCCGACCGGTACGCGGCGACCGTCGCCGACCCCGGCCGGCCGCCGGTCCCGCATCTGCCGGTTCGCGGGTTGCTGCCACATCGCTCCGGTTCACCCGGCCGGGATGACCCGCGGTAATCCCCGGGCTGGGACTCTGGCCGGGCCGAATTCGCCGCTGGGAAGAGGCTCGCATGAACGGATTGGTGATGTGGGGACTCGTTCTTCCCCTGCTGCTGGTGGTCGCGGGCGTCGTCGTTCTGCTGCGCAAGCGGAACAGCCGCCGTTGAAAATGCCATGTCGCGTACGCGTCCCGCTGATCGCGGTGACCCTGATCGCGGTGACCCTGGCGCCGACCGGCTGCGGCAACACGGACGGCGGCGCCCGGGTCCGGCTGGCCGAGCGGCAGCTTGCCGAAAAGCAGGAAGCCCTCGCCGAGGCGCGGACGGAACTCGCCGCCCGCGCCGATGCCTTCTGCCGGACCAGCGCCTCGTACGTGCTGGCGCTGGACCGCTACGGCAACCTCATCACCGGGACCGCGCCCACCGTCGGCGACGTCAAGGAGGCCGGCGCCGACCTGACCGAGCCGCGGTCCGACGTGCTCACCGCCGCCGACCAGGTCGCGACCGCCCGTGCGGACGTGACCACCGCCGAGCAGGAGGTGGCCGAGGCGACCGCCGCCCTGGCCTCCGCCCGCGGCGAGGCGGCCCCGTCGCCACCGGTCTCGGTGTCGGTCCCGGCCGAACCCCCGATCGCCGAGACCACGGTCGCCCGGCTGAAGCAGGCCGACGCGGACTTCACCGCGGCCCAGCAGGGCATCACCGACCAGACCCCGCTGCGCCAGGCGTCGGAGCAGTTCAACGCCGCCGCCGTAGCCCTGGAGATGTCCTGGCTGGCGCTGCTGGCCGAGGCGGGTTGCCTGAGCGAGGACCAGCTACGCCAGGCCCGCGACTACACGTTGGCCGTGCAGAAGTCACTGGCCGAGGCCGGCTACTACCAGGCCGAGGTCGACGGCGTTTACGGTCCGACCACAGTCGCCGCCGTCCAGGCCATGCAAAAGGCCAACAACCTACCCGAGACCGGTACGGTGGACATGGCCACCAACGCGGCGCTGCAGGCCGAGTTGCAGGCGCAGGGCAGCCAGGCCGCCGACGAGGCCATCGCCACCACCGCCGCCGTACAACAAACCTTGAAGCTGGCTGGCTTCTGGCCCCACCCGGTGGACGGTGTGTGGACCCCAGACCTGACCGAAGCCCTGAAGTCCTTCCAGACCGCCCTCGGCGTAAAGCCCACCGGCACCATGGACGCGGCCACCGTAGCCGCAGTCAAGGAAGCCGCAAAACGCCCGCCTCCCGCACCGTCCGGATCGTGATGTAGACCGGAGCGCGTTATTCGTTGCAGACGTGCGGCCACCAACCGGGCGAACCCGTTGAACGCGTCCTCTTCGGAAGCCATCTCGTCGGCAACCTGCACATTTTCCGCCTGGCTGTGCTCCAGCGCCGCATCCAGCACCATCGCGCGGGTCTGACGCGGGAGAGCCAGTTCACCTGTTTGACCTCGAGGGCGTCGCGCGACCGCGATCGGCACGCGCGGGCCGTGCGGCCTGACCCTCGCCTCGAGTTGCCTCAACCGCCGCAGTACGCCGTGACCAGCAGCCCGCGAACGGCCTGGTTCACGGAGCTTCGTGGGCGTAGTCGTAGACGCCGCTGGTGTGGTTGAGCAGTTGCGGATGCTGATCGCCGCGCCGTTCGGAAGGGCGCCGGGCAGCCGCTGCTCGCCGTGTCATCGAGGGCGAGCCGCCGCTCGGCGACCGAACCACGACGATCGCGCCCGGCGCGCCGGCCGCCACGATGCCGTCAAGCGCCCACTGGAGGTCGGCACGGAAGCCGGCCGGGGCTGCCGCTGCGGCGGTGCCACCGCCAGCGCCGCACTCATCACGCCGACGAGGCAGCTCACGATCACTCGCCGGGCCCCGGCGATCACATCCCGAGGCCAGACCTGGGGTCGGACATCGCTACTCCCCTGCGCCGGATCCGGCCACCGTGACGCATCGCCCATCGGGTCCCGGACAAGGCCGGTGAGCTGGATTTATTCACGCGTTAGGACGAGGGTGGGCGGCCGCTCGGCGGAGCTATGTTGGGCTCTGGTTCCGGGCAAGGGGGTGTCATGCCGGGACAGCGAAGGGCGGCGCCCGTGGCGCTCACCCGCCGGCAGCGCCTCGGCGCGGCTGTTGGTGCGGTCGTCCTGCTTTACGTCGTCGTCGGAGTTTGGGCGATCCTCGGCCGGCAACCCGATGCGGTGTCAATTGCCCCGGCCGCCCCGATGTTCCCGGACGATCCGGACGCGTTCGTCCCACCGGTGCCGGTCCTTCCTTCAGCCGGCGGCGCCGGGGAGAGCGGCCGGCCCTCATCGGCACCGTCCGCCGGCGAGCCGGGCGGGAAGCCCGGCGGGAACGCCGGGCCGGACCAGACCGGTGGTAACGAGGGCGGAGACCGGGACGAGCAGGGCCGGCGACCACCACCAGCGTCTGCCGGGCCACCGTTCCCGTCGCCCTCCGCCGGGCAGTTCACGTCTCAGTACACCGTTACAGAGAGCGGATCCCGGACGTTCCACGCGCGGGTGTTCGTCACCAACCGGGGCCCGACGACGCAGAACTGGTCGGTGCGGATCACCTTCGCGGCGTCGGACCAGGTGAGCGTCGGGCGCACCCTCGGGGCGTTCAAACGCACCTCGGGCACCACGTTTGTGTTCAGCGGGTTCAACGCTCGGCCGGGACAAACCGAGATCTTCGGCTTCGACGCCACCAAAGGGGTGAGCGGCCCGGTCCGCCCGACAGGTTGTGAGACCGAGGGCCAGACCTGCGACGTCCAGGTCGGCTGAACGCCGGGCTGCATGTTGCGCTCGCCAGCATTGACACGCATACCGTTCGGGTGCGAACGTTCTCCAACTCGTTCGGGTCCACATGATCTCTGGTGGGAGGTCCGCGGTGACCATCGGTTCGAAGTCGGCCGTTGCCGAGAGCGCTGAACTGCGCAGAGGCAAGCTCAGTGTGTTGGGGATCGTCTTCTATGTGATTGCCGCGGCCAGTCCGCTGGTCGGCATGACCGGCGCGTTGCCGGTGGCGATCGTGGTGGGCAACGGTGCCGCGGTGCCGGGTGCGTACCTGGCGGTGGGGATCGTCCTGCTGCTGTTCAGCGTCGGGTACGCGGCGATGAGCCGCCGGGTCACCAACACCGGCGCGTTCTTCGCCTACGTCGGGCGCGGGCTCGGCATCGGCCCCGGAGTCGGCAGCGCGTACGCGTCCCTGCTCGCCTACCTGGCCATCCAGCTGGCCATCTACGGGTTCTTCGGCGCCGTGCTCAGCGGCCAGATGGCCGCACTGATCGGCCTCGACCTGCCCTGGTACGTCTGGAGTCTGATCGCCTGGGCGGTCGTTTTCGCGTTGTCCGCGTTCAGCGTCGAGGTCGGCGCCAAGGTGCTGGGCGTCCTGCTCGCGCTCGAGCTGGCGGCGCTGCTGCTCACCGGGCTCGCCGTGATCCTGTCCGGCGGCGGGCCGGCCGGGCTGGACCTCGGCGCGTCGTTCGCACCGGGCAACATCTTCGTCGGCGGCCTCGCCGGCTCCGCCGGGATCGCGCTGGCGTTCGCGTTCGCCTCGTTCATCGGGTTCGAGGCCACCGCGATCTACGGCGAGGAGGCCCGAGATCCCAAACGGGCGGTGCCGAAGGCCACCTATCTCGCGGTCGTCGCGATCACCGTGATCTTCGCGATCACCACCTTCGGCGTCGTCTCCGCGCTCGGCGCGAGCACCGCGGTCGACGAGGCTGCCGCCCGCTCGACTGTCGACGGCGTGCCGCTCGCCGACTCGGCGGCCGTGATCTTCTCCGTCGCCGAGGAATATGTCGGCGCCTGGCTCGCCGAGACGATGGCCTGGCTGGTGATCAGCAGCCTGTTCGCCGGGCTGCTCGCGTTCCAGAACTCGATCGCCCGCTACTTCTTCTCGATGGGCCGCGCCGGCGTGCTGCCCCGGCCGCTGGGCCGGGTCAACGCCGCCGGCGCGCCGCTGCTCGGCAGCATCGTCACCTCGGCCGTGACGGCGATCGTGATCCTGATCTTCTGGGTCACCGGCAGGGATCCGGTGCTCAACATGTTCTTCTGGTTCAGCGGGCTGGCCGTGGTGGCGATCGTGCTGGTGGAGATTCTGGTCTGCGCCGCCGTGATCAAGCACTTCCGCGGCGACCGCGAGATCACCAACCCGTTCGTCACGATCATCGCTCCGGTGCTGGCCGCAGTGGGGCTGGCGCTCGGTGAGTACCTGCTGATGTCCCGGTTCGGACTGCTCGCCGGCACAGTCGCCGAGGGCGTCGATCCGTCGGCCCAGGCCTGGGGGCTCAACGCCCTGGGCTACACCTTGATACTGCTGCCGTTCGTCGTGTTCGCCGTGGGCACGGTGGTCGGGATCGTACGGCGCCGCAGCGAGGACTCCGCCGCAGTCGCCGATCTGGTCGGCTGATGGTCGCGTGAAGCCGCGCCTGCTGTTCCTTCTCAGCGAGAACTGGACCCTGGTCACCGGCCGGGACCTGCCGGAACTCGTGCGGTGGGCGCGGATCGTCGAGGACGCCGGCGTGGACGGCGTGATGCTCAGCGAACACGTCGTGCTCGGCCCGGACGCCAGTGCGCACGGGGTGATGGGCAACCCGCGCGACTACGCGATGCCCGGCAACCAGGATCCGGAGATGCCGTGGCCGAGCTCGATCGTGCTGCTGTCCGCGATGGCAGCGGCGACGACCCGGTTGCGGCTGGTGGCCGGGGCGATCATCGCGCCGCTGCGGCACCCGCTGCTGCTCGCCCGCGAGCTGGGCACCCTCGACCTGGTCAGCCAGGGGCGGCTGGTGGTGCAGCCGACGGTGAGCTGGAGCCGGGACGAATACGACGCGCTCGGCGTCCCGTTCGCCGATCGCGGGCAGATCCTGGACGAGCAGCTCGACATTCTCCAGCGCGCCTGGCAGCCGGGCCCGTTCTCGTACCACGGCAAGTTTTTCTCTTTTGACTCGGTCAGCCTGGCCCCTCGAGCGCACCGCGCCACCGGGCCGCGGCTGTGGTTCGGCGGGCAGCGGTTGCACAGCGCTCTGTTGCGCCGGCTGGTGCGCTACGGCCACGGCTTCCATCCGCTCGGCCAGCCGGCGCCCGCCGAGCTCGCCGCGCTGACCACGGCGATGGCCGAGGCCGGTCGGGACGCCGGTGAGCTGGAACTCGTCGGTGGCACGCGTGCCGTGTTTCCGGACGACCATTCGGTCGCCGACCTCGGCGCGGCGATGGACCCGATCCGCGAACAGATCGCCGCCGGCTTCAGCACGTTCTGCGTCAAGCCGTCCCAGTTCATCGACGATCCGGCGGACCTGCCGCGGTTCTGCGCCGACGTGGTCCGCCGCCTCGACGAGATGGCGGGTTGACCGGTTGAAGCGAGGTGCGCAACCCACGCCCGTTGCGCTCGACGAGGTCGACCTCACCGACCTCGACCGCTTCCGGGACAACCTCGGGTGGGGACAGTTCGACACCTTGCGCCGGGAAGATCCGGTCCACTGGCACCCGGAGCCGGCGCCGAACGGCGGATTCTGGGCCCTGACCCGGCACGCGGACATCCGGGCGGCCAGCCGCGACGCCGACGCCCACCGCTCGCTGCCGACCGACGATCCTCGGCAGACGGCCGTGCGTGCGCTGATCGCCCGCGAGTTCCGTCCGCACCGGCTGCGGCAGAACTACGGGGCCTTCCTGCGTGAGCTGACGAAGAACGTCGTCTGCGCCGCGTTGACCGAACCGGAATTCGACTTCGTGCAGCGGATCAGCGCCGACTTCCCGATCCAGGTGCTCTCCCGATTGCTGGACGTCCCCAAGGAGGTCACCAGGCAACTGGTCGCATGGAGCAACGCCGCGGTCGGCATCACCGAACATCTGCCGTGCCGCTCGCCGACCACCCAGGACGTGATCGCCTACGGCCGGGCACTGCGCAACGCGCGCCGGCGCGGCGACGGCAAGGACCTCGTCAGCATTCTCGTCAACAGGGTGCCCGCCGACGGTGTCCCGCTGACCGAGCGGGAGTTCGACAGCTATTTCCTGCGGCTGCTGAAGGCGGGCAACGAAACGACCCAGCACGCGCTCAGCAACTCCATGCTCGGCCTCATCGAGCAGCCCGGCCAGCTGCGGCTGCTGCGGGACAATCCGGATCTGCTCAGGACCGGGGTTGAGGAACTGCTGCGCTGGGCGTCGCCGGTGTATCACGTCCGGCGCACCGCGCCCCGCGACGTGCAGGTCGCGGGCAGGCTGATCAGGGCGGGCGACGAGGTCGTCATGTGGTTCGCCTCCGGCAACCGGGACGCTGACGTATTCACCGACCCGTACCGGATCGACGTCACCCGGCCGAAGGTTGACCACTTGGCCTTCGGCCGGGGCAGCCCGCAGGTGTGCCTCGGCAAAGCGCTGGCACGGCTCGAGATCCGGCTGATGTACGAAGAGCTGCTGCCCCGCCTCGACTCCGTCGAACTGGCGAGTGAGGTGACCCGGGTCCGCTCGAACCTCGTCAACGGGATCACGACGCTCCTGGTGAAGGTCAGGAGCCGGTGAACCAGGCTATTTGCCGTCGGCGGTGGTTTCGACGCGGGCGATCAGCACCTTCAGGCGGCCGATCTCCTCGGCAAGCGCGGTGTTGCCGGCCGGGGTGAGGGTGATCCAGGTGCGGCCGCGCTTGCCCTCGTAACCCTTCTCGATGTCGATCAGGCCGGCCGTCTCCAGCACGGTCAGGTGCTTGGAGAGGTTGCCGGCGGTCAGGTCGAGCTGGACCCGTAGGTAGCCGAACTCGACGCGCCGCGCCTCGTGCGCGATGGTGAGGATGCCCAGTCGCACCCGCTGGTGCACGACCTCGTCGAGGCCGATGACCGGGTGGTCGGACGGGTCCGGGGCGTCGGTCTCGGCGGTCACCGCTTCCTCCGGTGGGCCTTCGCGAAGCCGATCCCGCCGGCCAGCAGTACGGCACCGATGATGAGCTGGGGCACCGCCATCGACAGCCGGATGTGGGTGTTCGTGCCCGACAGGAACGACGGGAGGAGGTCAAACGGCAGGTCCATGCCGTCGGTCGTCCGCAGCACGAACAGCACCAGCACCAGGTAGCCCGCGGTGAACAGCAGCAGCGCGACGTTGCGTTCCAGCGCGGCCAGCACCAACAGCGCCAGCCCGATCAGGCCCCACGGTGCGATCAGCCGGTCCAGCAGGATCCACCAGAACGGCAACGGGCCGCCCTCGAACGGCGGGTTGCTCGGGAAATAGGCGGCCGCCGTCGTATACGCGGCCGTGAACAGGACTGCCGTCACGGCACCGGTGATCGCGTACGGCAGAACGCGGGCGCCCAGCCCCCGCGCCCGGGCGGCCCGCACGTAGCTGACCGCGATCGCCGCGTAAGCGAGAAGCAGCGCTGGCGGCCAGTAGTAGAGCATGCCGCGACGCGCGAACATGCAGCCGCTGTCGTCGCACTGCAGCTTCATGAAGAGCCAGTCGAACGGAATGGCCAGGAAGGTCGCCGCGGCCAGCACCAGCAGCGCGACCCAGGTCAGGCGCTGGTCACGGCGCACGCGGCCGGCGAGGCTGCGCACGTCGGAGAGGAGCCGGCGGGGGTCATCGCCGGTCGATACCGAGTCAGTGGTCATGGCAATAGGTTTCCATAGCAAACCTATTTGCGCTAGCCCCAACTTGGCGACGCGGGTCAGTTGATCGTGGCGCTCCAGGCGTGCAGGGCGGGCTGCGACCACGTCAGCCGGGAGCCGCAGGTCAGATCCAGGCTGTAGCGGGACGCGCGGTTCTCCGGCGCGGCATTCGTCCAGGCGTTGTTGATTTTGACCTGGATGGCGGTGGCCTCGAACTTGCGGCCCGTCATCGACTCGCAGTAGTAGCCGACGCCGGTGCTCGGGTTGCGGGTGACGTACGGTTCGAACACGTCCCAGCCGTTGTTGCCGATCTGGCTGGTCCCGGAACGCGTCCAGAAGGTGTCCCAGGTGCCGCTCGCGAAGTTGTAGAGGTACGCCGTCCAGGTGTTGTTGCTCGCGTTCGTCTTGGAGATGTCGACGCTGTACGCCGGCAGGCCGTTCACCGCAGTGGTGTAGGTGGCGACGAAATTGGCGTCGATCCGGATCTCCTTGGCCACGCCCGAGTTGCCCTGAGCGCACCAGTCCCAGGCCCAGACCACGGGATAGCGCGGGGTGTACGCGGTGGTGATCTCGATGCAGGCGCTGCTCGGCGGCTGAACCGTCGGGGCGTAGAGCACGTCGGTCGATACGGTCCGGTCGCCGGTGCCGTAGAACACGCTGTGCGTGGCGCGGATACCGGCAGACGTCGTCAGACCGCTGAAGTAGACGCCCGCGGCCGGATGCTCGACCGCCGCGATGCTGTCACCCCCGGACCGCACCCGCGCGAGCGTGCGGTCGCGGTGGAGAGACTGCACCTCGGCCGACGCGGTGATGGCGGTTCCGGTGCGGCCCGGGACGACGCCACCGAGGGGAGCGTCACCGGGGCCGGCTACCGCAGGCTTCGGCAGGGTGCCCGGACCGGCGACCGCGGCGGCGGCAGCACCGGCGAGGGCGAGATTGGTGCCCGCGATGATCGCCAGGCCCGCCGAGACGGCAATCAGTTTCGAGGCGATCCGGCGTGGAGTGAACGGCATGGGGGTCCGCCTTCCTCAGGAGGGGGATTCGCGCTGTTCAGCTTTCGGGCGCCGCCACCACTGCCCTTGATCGATCAAGCCGTCAAGGCGAAATATCGAAAACCTTTTCGGAGGCTAATATCGATACTTATGAATGTCAATGCGTCTGATCAGGTACTCGGGCACTTGAGATACGTCGACCACGGCCGAAAAGTTTCGGTCCAGTCTCAACGGCTGTTCTCGCATGGCTTCCCGGAGGGAAGCCGATTCGGCTCAGTTCGGCTTGCCGCCGGGTCCGTCGATGGGCCGCAAAGACCGAGAGGCCGGGCAGTTCGGCGAATGTCCGCAGCAGGTTGAGATGGTGAAGTTCTGATCCAAACGGGAGCACGCGGTGCGCGACGGGCGCACGAGCGCGAGCACCCGGTCGGACGGCTCCACGCCCAGGACTCCAGTCTGGCCGTGATCGCCGGGCCGCAAGGTTGACGGGCCACCGTCTCCGGTGTCGGGTTCGTGCTCAGTGGTGTCGGATTTCTGCCGATCTAGGTAGTGAGCCCTGGCCAGGGTTTGGTGTCTGCCAACAGCGGTGAGGGTGGTTCGGATGGTGACAGTCGGCGGCGACGCGGCGGGCGGGCGTGAGCGGAGCCGTTGGTGGGATGACCTGCCGGTGCTCACGAAGATCTTGTGTGCGGTGTTCGTCGCCGCCCTCGCGGCCGCGGTCGCCGGTGGGGTCGGGATCGTCAAACTCGCCGCGGTCGACGAGGTCGGGGGTGGGATTTACGAACGCAACCTGTTGCCGGTGAGCCTGCTGGCACAGGTCGACGGCAACTCGAACGAGGTCCGAGCGACCGTCCTGCGGCACGTGATCAGCACCAACCCGGCCGAAATGCAGGAACGCGAGGAGGAGATCACCGAGTTCCGCAGCCACCTCGACGGGTTGTGGGATCAGTACACGGCGGAGCACGGCAGCGCCGAGGAGCAAGCCGCGCGGGAGCAGTTCGAGGCGGCGCTGGCCGGCATGTACACGGTTGCGGATGAAGACCTCCTGCCGCTGAGCCGGGCTCAGAAGGTCGCGCAGGCCGCCACGGCCGAAAACGAGCGCTTCGATCCCGCGTTCGACAGGGTAAGTGAGACGTTGGACGCTCTGAACGGGATAGAGACGGCGCAGGCCACCGCAGCCGCCGATCTGGCGCAGAAGACGTTCCAGAACGCCCGCACCCTGCTCATCTTGGTCCTGGTCATCGGTTTGACGCTGGCCATCGCCGCCGGGGCCTACGTGGGACGGTCGATCAGTAGGCCGCTCGGGCGGGTCGTGGCGGTGCTGCGCCGAGTCGAACAAGGAGACCTGACCGCGGTGGCCAACGTGCACAGCCGTGACGAGGTAGGCCAGCTCGGTACCGCGCTGAACAGCACCACCACCCGGCTGCGGGAGGTCATCGGCGGGCGGATGTCGCAAACCGCGGTCGGTCTGTCCGCCGCGGCGGAGGAACTGTCGGCGGTCGCCGCGCAGCTGCAGGCCGGTGCGGCCGACGCGTCGTCACAGGCCGGCTCGGCATCACATGCCTCGGAGGAGGTCAACGTCGGGGTGCAGACCATCGCCGCCGGCGCCGAGCAGATGAGCGCGTCGATCAGTGAGATCGCCTCGAACGCGGGGCAGGCGGCGCAGGTCGCCCAGACGGGCATGGCCGTCGCGGAGCGCACCACCGCTCAGGTCGCCGAACTCGGTGCGGCCAGCGCGGAGGTCGGTGACGTGGTCAAGCTGATCACCAGCATCGCGGAGCAGACGAACCTCCTCGCTCTCAACGCCACCATCGAAGCCGCCCGCGCGGGAGAACTCGGTAAGGGCTTCGCCGTCGTCGCCGGGGAGGTCAAGGAGCTGTCTCAGCAGACCGCGAAGGCGACCGAGGAGATCACCGCCCGGATCGGCGCGATCCAGGGGTCCAGTAGCTCCGCGGCCGTCGCGATCGGGGAGATCACCGAAGTGATCCGGCAGATCGGCGATTACACCACCACGATCGCGTCCGCAGTCGAGGAACAGACCGCCACCACGCAGGAGATGAGCCGCTCAGTGGCCGACGCCGCCACCAACAGCGGTGAAGTGGCACAGACCGTGTCCGGCGTGGCCAACGGCGCCGCCGCGACCGCGGAGGGCGCCAAAGCCACCCAGCAGGCCGCCACCGAACTGACCCGCCTGGCCAGCGACCTCACCACCATCGTGGGCAGCTTCCGCCACTGACACACTCTGTGGCACCACGACGCAAGAACCGTGGAGCCAGCCCCGCACCGCCCACATTGGAGGCACCGCGGGTGCGCACCGCCAACGCGACCGTCATCCCGTTCGCCCCGCGCGCCGCCGCCAACCGCCGAGCCTAGATCGGCGAGCTCACGGCGGAAGAGCCGATCTCATCCGGGCGTACCGCAACCGGCGCGGCGAGCCGTTCGGGTCGTTGAGCTTTGGTTTGCACCGTCCGCCGGTCCCGGCGTTGGTACTATCTGCAGGTGTCCGGTTTGCCGGAGTCTGTCGGGTCGACTGACGCCCACACAGCGGGGCCTGCGATCGACTTCCGGGCGTTGTTCGAGTCGGCGCCTGGGCTATACCTGGTGCTGGATCCGAGATTGCAGATCGTGGCGGCCAGCGACGCCTACCTGCGAGCGACCATGACGGCGCGCGAACAGATCCTCGGTCGGGACATCTTCGAGGTTTTCCCTGACAACCCCGACGACCCGGCCGCGACCGGGGTGACGAACCTGCGCGCCTCGCTGCAGCGGGTGCTGCAGGGGCGCAAATCCGACACGATGGCGGTGCAGAAGTACGACGTCGAGCTTCCGGCCGCTGCTGGTGGCGGCTTCGAGGAGCGGTACTGGAGCCCCTGCAACACCGCGGTGCTCGGCCCGGACGGACACGTGGCCTACATCATCCACCAGGTCGAGGACGTCACGGCGTACGTCCAGCTGCAACAGCAGGACACCCAAGCCCAGCATCAGACCGCTGAGCTGCGCCGGCGCACCGAGCAAATGCAGGCCGAGATTCTGCGCCGCTCGCAGGAGTTGCACGAGACCAACCAAGCCCTGCGCCAGGCGAACGAGGCAAAGAACGAGTTTCTGTCACGGGTCAGCCACGAGCTACGCACCCCGCTGAACGCGATCCTCGGCTTCAGCGAACTGCTCACCCTCAGCGAGCTCGAGGGCGATCAGCGCGATTGGGCCGCCATGATCCTCAAAGCTGGGCGGCATCTGCTCGCCCTGCTCAACGACGTGCTCGACATCGCCCGCATCGAGAGCGGGAACCTGGCCGTGTCGGTGGAGCCGATCCCGCTCGGTGCGCTCATTGCCGACGTACTCGACCTGGTACGCCCGCTGGCCGCCACCGCCGGGGTGCAGTTGACACCCGCTCCGCAGCTACCCGACGACCTGTGTGTCGCGGCCGACCGGCAACGCCTGCGCCAAGTGTTGATCAACCTGCTGTCGAACGCGATCAAGTACAACCACCCCACCGGTACCGCGTCGGTCATCGTCGAGCACCGACCGAACGGCTGGCTACGCGTCCGGGTGATCGACACCGGCCGCGGCATCGCCCCGCAGTATCTGAGCAAGCTGTTCACCCCGTTCGAGCGCCTCGACGCCGCCCAGGCCGGCTTCGAAGGCACCGGCCTGGGCCTGGCGCTGTCCCGCCACCTCATGGCCAGCATGGGTGGCACCCTGGACGTATCCAGCCTGCCCGGCAATGGCAGCACCTTCTGGCTCGACCTGCCCGCCGCCGATCCGGCAACCAGCAGTCACACCACGGCCGAGGACGCCGACTTGCTTGCCCTACGCAGCTATCCGAGCCCCAAGCTCGTGCTCTACGTCGAAGACATGGTGGAAAACGTCCGGCTGGTCGAACAGATCCTCACCCACCGGCCGTCGGTCACCCTCATCCCGGCGATGCTCGCCGGCGTCGCTCTGGAACTCGCCCGAGAACACCACCCAGACCTGGTCCTGCTCGACCTTCATCTACCCGACATGCCCGGCGACCAACTACTCACCCTCCTGCGCGCCGAAGCCGGAACCTGCAACCTGCCGGTCGTGGTGCTGTCCGCCGACGCCACTCAGCACCACATCGACCAACTCCACGCCGCCGGAGTCGCCGCCTACCTGACCAAACCCATCACCGTGCGAGACCTACTCCACGCTCTTGACCAACTGCTCGACCAACACAGCGACGGACAGCCAACAGACCAAGCCCGAAACCAGATCACAAACCAAGACAAACCCTGAAGCTCCGGCGCGGTGAAGACGACCTGAGGTTCCCGCGATTTCGGACACCTGAGGGGAAATGAGTTCCGTCAGCGGCGCGCCCGGAGAACTGACTGCCGTATTCGTTGCCGCGCGTCTGACCCTCCGCTGAAACGCAGATAGCAGAAAGGGCCCCGCTCTACCGCCGGGTCCTGGCCTACTCCTCTCGGCCCGCTCACCGGACCCGCATCTACGTGACGTAGGCGCTGCAGTGGGACCCTGCCCATCGGCGCCGGCCGCGGAATCCTTTCCGTGGATTTGAACTCGGCAGACATTGATTATCCGCAGACCTTTCATCGACGATTCACATTCCCGCCCTCACACCCACTTGCTGTTGTACCTTTTTGAGGAGTACGAGGCAATTGTCAATAGCGCCGGGGGCGGATGATGACGGTCGATGTTCCCGTAGCGTCGCGGGCCAAGGGCCTACTGGGTCCTTTGAAGAACCTGCGGGTGGCCAGCAAACTGCTGTTCAGCTTCGCGGCGGTCTGCGCGTTGGCGGTGGTGATCGGTGTGGTCGGTGTGTTGCAGGTGCGGGCCGGCAACGACCGGATGAAGGACATGTACGCCTCCAACCTCAAGGCCATCGAATACCTCGGACAGACCGGTACCGCGGTCGTCCAGGTTCGCTTCCAGTTGGCGAATTTGCTGCTCGCTGCCGACGAAGCCGGCAGGGACGCGGTCCAGAAGAAGATGGACTCGGTGGATGACCAGATTGACGCGGAGTTCGCCGGCTACAAGGCGACCGGTGTCGCCGGCCGGGAATCTCAGATCGCGGCGTTCGAACAGGCGCTGGCCGACTACCGGAAAGTACGCGACGAGCAGTTGGTCCCACTCGCCCGCGCCAACAACGTCGCCAAGTTCATCGCGGTACGCGCCGAGCAGGCGCAACCGTTCATCGACGCCACCGACAAGGCACTGGCCGACCTGACCTACATCGAGGACACCTCCGCGATCGCGACACAACAGGAGTCGCACACGGCGGCGTCCCGCGCCACCGCGACCATCATCGCCATCGTGGTCGCCGCGGTATTCCTGTCTGCGATCATCGTGCTACTGATCAGCCGGGCGGTGGCCCAGCCACTCGGCCGCGCGGTGACCGTGCTGGAACGCGTCGCCGAGGGTGAACTCGTCGGCCGGCTACCGGTGGACACCACCGACGAGGTCGGCCGGATGGGTGGGGCGTTGAACACCGCGTTGGAGCGGATCAGTGACACGATGCGCGACATCGGCGGCAACGTGGACACCCTCGCCTCGTCGTCGGAGGAACTCGCGAGCGTCGCGGCTCTGGTGAACCAGTCAGCAGACCGGTCATCGGCGCAGGCCAAGGCGGCGTCCTCGGCCACCGAACAGATCAGCGCGAACATCACCACGATCGCCGCCGGCTCCGACGAGATCGGAGCGTCGATCAGCGAAATCGCCCGGTCCACCTCCAGCGCCGCCGAGGTCGCCGCCGGCGCGGTCACCGCGTCCGCCCACGCCGGAAAAATCCTCAACAAGCTCGGGGTTTCCTCCACCGAGATCGGCGACGTCGTCAAACTGATTACCTCCATCGCGGAGCAAACCAACCTGCTCGCGCTCAACGCCACCATCGAAGCCGCCCGGGCCGGCGAGCTCGGCAAAGGCTTCGCCGTCGTCGCCGGCGAGGTCAAAGAACTGGCTCAGCAGACAGCCCGTGCCACCGAGGACATCTCCACCCGGGTCACGACCATCCAGGGCGACTCCGAAGCCGCCGTCGCCGCGATCGAGGACATCAGCCAGATCATCGAGCAGATCAACGCCACCCAGACGGCGATCGCCGCCGCCGTCGAGCAACAGTCCGCCACCACCACCGAGATGAGCCGCAACGTCAACGAGGTCTCGGCCGGCTCGTCGCAGATCAGTGACAGCGTCGCCGCCGTTGCCGCCGCGGCGGCGGAAACCACCAGCGCCGCCGCCAACACCGCACAAACCTCCAACGACCTCGCCCGCGTCGCCAGCGCCCTGCAGAGCAGCCTCTCCCGCTTCACCTACTAACCAAACGAGCAGAACCAGCCTCGAAGCCGTTGGCGGGGCTAGCCGGGAGCACAGTGCCAGACAACGAACCACCACTACGGCTACCACCCACGGCTGACACGCCCCGCAGCGACCTGGATTCCGTCATCGATGCCCTCTACGACCTGCTGAGCAGCCAAGGGGAACTCCTCCAGCAACTCCGCGTCCTCGGCGCCGTCGCCGACCGGGTCGCCACCGCCCTCCTCGCCCAACACGACCAGCTCGGCGCCGCCATCGCCGGGTGCCACCACCACCTCACGGACCACGCCGTGCGCGCCAGCCACAGCCCGGACTGGCGCTGAACAGCCCAACTGGAACATGCGTAAGTCCGCCGCCAGTCGCCAGTAGACCTACGGATCGACGACGCTCGGGCCGGCCCGCCGCTGAGGATGCTGACCGCGCTCGTAGCCCTTCGGCCAGCGCGGCGTACAGGGGGCGCCCCGCACGACGATCACCGCGACGTACCGTTCCCGCCGGACCGGCACCCAGACCGGGCGCTGTCGCGCAACGGCAACTACGCCACCGCTTCCTGCCGGACTTCTCGTCGCCGGGCACGCCACCCCACCCGGACCGGCTACAACTCGAGGAACCCGCCCCGGACCACGACATCGTCGAGGCCACGACCGCGTCGCAGTCCGGGCACCGGCTGCCGCCGCTGACGGTCGAGCAGAACAAGGCGCTGGCCACCACGCTGGTCGAGGATCTGCTCGGCCTCGACTTCCTGCAACCCGACCAGGTTGCCGATTCGCTGCACGCCTACCAGCTCGCCAAGCGCGGCAACCCGGCGCGCTGCTGATCGGCTCGGACGGCGGGTTCATCGCCGGCAGCGACTTCTTGATGGACAGCGGTTGGTCATGCGTTCCATCTGCTCGGAGTAGCGGGCGCCCTGGACCTCGATCTCCGCGGCGGCGGTGTCGAGTTCGTCAGGTCGGCGGGAGTGAAAGCGACGTCGGCGGCGCCGATGTTCTCTTCCAGGCGTTCCAGCTTGCGGGTGCCGGGGATCGGCACGATCCATGGCTTCTGCGCGAGCAGCCAGGCCAGCGCGACCTGCGCGACCGTGATGTTCTTGCGGGCCGCGACGGTGCCGATCAGGTCGATCAGGGCCTGGTTGGCCCGGCGGGCGTGCCGGTCAGGAAGCCCTTGCCGAGTGGGCTGTACGGCACGAGACCGATGCCGAGTTCCTCGCACGACGGCAGGATCTCGTCCTCCGGACGGTTCCACCAAAGCGAGTACTCGTTCTGCAGCGCGGTGACCGGCTGCACGGCGTGCGCGCGGCGTACCGTGGTCGCAGCGGCTTCCGACATGCCCGAAGTGCTTGACCTTCCCCGCCTGGATCAGCTCCTTGACGGCGCCGGCGACGTTTCGATCGGAACGTCTGGGTTGACGCGGTGCTGGTAGAACAACCCCTGCCAAGGCATCCGGGTCACCACCGGCCACCGCCTCGAACGAACTCCGGCAACCGCACAACAGATCAACCGCATCGCCGAACGCATCACCCGACGCAGCGACCAGATCCTCGTCATCACCGCCGCCTACACGGGCATGCGCTGGGGCGAGCAGGACCCATCCCCGAGATCGCCCAAGCCCGCCGCCTCGGACATCACCTGCCCGGAGTACGCGGCATCTCCAGCCACGCCACTCCCGCAATGATCGCCCGCATCACCAACAGCCTTGAAGCTCGCTGGCAAGCCACCCACGCACCGCCCCTTCGACCAGTGCGGCAGGCAGCTCGGAGATAGCGATCTTGTGCTCCGAACTTGCTCCCATCGTAAGGAGCTAAAAGAGTAGAGCTCATTACCACCGTTGGGGTAACGGCGCTACGGGGATCGAACCCGCAACCCGTCCCGACCAGTCGGCAGCGAACGGTTTTCGTGGGGTTTCAGGGGGCTCGGCCCCTGAGCAGACATGACGAGGCCCCCGGGTCCGCGCTACTCAGCGGACACAGGGGCCTCAGGGACTCGTGGGCGATACTGGGATCGAACCAGTGACCTCTCCGGTGTGAACGGAGCGCTCTCCCGCTGAGCTAATCGCCCTCGACGCAGTAGGAACTGTACTAGACCCCAGCCCCGCGTCGCGAGCCAGGGGTCAGTCCAGCCAACCCAGGACCACCTGGACCAGGTCGATGCCCAGGCTCAGCTTTACTGAGATCCAGACCACGGCGCTCACGAACACCATGCCGACCACGCCCACGATGGCCCGGACGCCCAGGCTCTGGCGGGCTATCCAGTGGGTCCAGCTTTGTACGTGGCGCTTGGTGAAGTCGAGAAGGTTTTTGGCCCACGCGAACTCCAGGGCCCAGATGGCCAGGCCGAGGATCACGATGGCCCAGCCCGGACCCGGGAACGGGATGAGGACTATGCCCAGGGCCACCACTAGGCCACCCAAGACCCCAATTCCGATCTTGAGTGCATAGCGGCCCGTGGGGTTGGCCCGGATCTTGTCCAGTACCCCCATGCGCGCCCGATCTTCGTCAGCTTTCGTGCTCATTTCATCCCCCAGTGTTCCGGAGCCCCGTCACTACCCGGGAGGAATGGACGTTACCGGAGTAAGTCAACTGCTGGACCACCCGACGCCGGGCGGAACCGAGTACATGGGCAGAACAGGACAAGATATCGCTTTACGTCTTGTGCGAAGAGCTTTTCGGAACCGTCTTCCCACTACTGGGTGAGATCAGCGTATGGCGGAGCGTAACGACAGGGATCACCTGAGTATGGGAAACGCGGGGTTCACCAGCCTCGCAGCGGTGCCGGGGGGAGTTCGTCCATGAGTACCATTCGTCCAACGACCGTCGAGGTCGAGACCTCGCTGCGGCTCGTAGCGCCTGACGCCACGGCTCTGCCCGTGCGCGCCAGTCTCCGCTACGACCCGGCGGACCCGTATGCGGTCCATGTGTTGTTCCACGCAGAATCAGCCGGTGGGGAAGCCGTGAGCTGGTCCTTCGCGCGGGAACTGCTCGTGACCGGGCTCGATGAGCCGGCTGGTATCGGCGATGTCCGGGTGTGGCCGTGGGCCACACCGCGGGGCGATTTCGTCGCCTTGGCGCTGTCGTCACCGGACGGCAACGCGTTGTTTGAAGTGCCCCGCAGTGTCCTTGTCCGATTCCTCCGGCGCACCTATGTGGTGGTGCCGCGCGGCCGGGAATCCGAGCATCTGGACGTGGACGCGGCGGTCAACCGGTTGCTGGCCGGGCGATAGCGGATAGCGAATTCAACGGGGCGACCCGCGCGGACACTGCCGGTCCGCGCGGGTCGCCCTTTTTCGTACGGAAATCAGGTATTCGGACAAATAGCCGCTAGCCGGGCAAGAATCGGACATTGAGGCAGGTTTTCCCACGCAATCCCGCCAACCGATACTTTCCCAGGTGCAAGAGTGGTCATCGGCGGTTACCGTCAGGCGCGATGACCGCAGTGACGACCCCCTCACTCACGCCCCCCGGGTGGGCCGGCGTAGGCACCTGCACGCTGGGCGAGGTCCAACCGGTCGGGCCGTGGCGCCCGGCCTTCCACGCGCTGATGCTCACCACGGCGGGACACGGCACGGTCGAGGTCGACTTCGAGACCCGGTCCTGCCGGCCGGGCACCCTGCTCTGGATCCGTCCGGGTCAGGCGCTGCGCATCGTGCCCAACGGGCTGGCCGCCGCGATCGTCACGTTCGAGACCAGGCTGGCCGGCCAGCACTGGCCCGAGCAACCCGAGATGCCGTCGCACTGGCAGCTCGAGGGCGAGGACGAGGACGCCGTGATCAGCGAGTTCGCCCAGCTCGCGGTGGACTGCGAACGCCACCGGTCCGGCCCGATCGCGGCCGATCTGCTGCGCCACCAACTCGCCGTACTCCTGCTCCGGATCGCCCTGCTCACCCGGCCCGGCCTGGCCGGGGCCGAGGGCCGCACGTTCGCCCGGTTCCGGCGCCGGCTCGAGTCCGGCCACCCGCGCAGCCGCCGGGTCGAGGACTACGCCGAGGAAATGGGCTGCTCGGTGCGCACCCTCACCCGGGCCAGCCTCGCCGTCACCGGCCGGACCGCCAAGCAGGTGGTCGACGACCGGGTCGCCCTGGAGGCCCGCCGGCTGCTCGCCTGCAGCACGTTGTCGGTCGCCGAGGTCGGCCGCCACCTCGGCTTTCCCGAGCCGACCAACTTCGGCCGCTTCTTTCATCGCGAGGTCGGGATGAGCCCCGGCCAGTTCCGGCTGGAGATGGCCTCGAACGGCCGGGCACACATCCCGGCGCAGCGACGACCCGCTGACTGAGCGTAATTCCCACAAATCCGTGGGGTATGTGCGGCGTTGCGGCGGCGAGGGGGCATTATGGGTGGGTGCAGATCTCCGCGCGTGGCGACTACGCGGTCCGGGCGGCCCTCAGCTTGGCGCAGGCCTACCCCGCCCTGATGTCCGCCCAGGCCATCGCCCAAGACCAGGACATGCCCCGCAAGTTTCTCGAAGCCGTCTTGGCCGACCTGCGCCGCGCCGGCGTGGTCCGGGCCCAGCGCGGTGCCGAGGGCGGCTACACGCTGTCACAGTCCCCTAGGGACGTGACGATCGGCCAGATCCTCCGGGCGGTCGACGGGCCGCTGGCCGGCGTGCGTGGTCTCCGTCCGGAGGAGACACGCTACGAGGGGGCCGCGGAAAACCTGCCGAACCTCTGGGTTGCGGTGCGTGCCGCGGTCCGCGAAGTGGTCGACGAGGTGAGCCTGGCCGAGCTGATCAGCGGCCGGATGCCGGCCCACGTCCGCAAGCTGACCACCCGTCCCGACGCATGGCAGCCGCGCTGATCAAGGCACGCTGATCAAGTTTGTAAATTTCCGAGATTGGGAACCGAACGCCCATCAGACGAACCCCTGGGAGGGACGTAGCGATGGGCGTCATTTTCCGTAAGCGCAAGAAGATCGGGCCGATCATCCTGAACTTCACGGAGAACGGTTACTCCTCCTGGAGCATCAAGATCGGTCGCTGGTCGTGGAACTCGCGGGCCCGCGCGCACCGCGTGGACCTGCCCGGCCCGTGGGCCTGGAAGCAGGACAAGAGCCGCTAGGCAAGCGCTATCACCACGTCGCCGCCCAGCCGGCCGCCCAGCGGCCGGCGGGCGACCGCACCCGACTCGATCAGGGTGTGCACGACCCGGGTGGCGTCCTCCGCCCGGTAGATCGTCCCGGTCAGCGCAAAGGTGCGCAGCTCCGTCACGGTGGCCTCGCCCACCCGTTCGAGGTGGGCGAGCATCTCCCGGCGCAGCGGACCGGGATGCGGTCGCAACGAGATGTCGATGAGGTGGCGGTCGGGGTCACCGGGGTCGCGGTAGCGCACGCCGGCGAACTCGTCGACCGCCCACAGTGCCTCCTTGAACCCCTCGAGGCTCTTGCCCGAGGTGGTGCCGAACACGATCATCTCGCCCGGCTGCTCGTCGGTGGCCAGCTCCACCGCGGTCGCCAGCGGCCAGCCGGCCCGATACGGCTCCGGCGCCACGCCGGGCGGCAGGGTCAGCAGCATCTCGGCCGGCTTACCGCCGGCCAGGGCACCGATCAGGTCCGGGTCCGGCGTCTCGCTCGCGCTCGCTGCATCCACAAAACCGAGCAGGGGTACGCGCACGGCACCGGCCGCCTTGAGCGCCACCCCGAAGCGCTGGCCCGTACCGCCGGACACCGCGTGCACGATCAGCCCGCTGTCCCCCGCCTCGGCCGCGAGCCGCTCGCCGACCGCGGACAGGTCGGCGCCCACCGCCACCATCGCCAGCTCGCGCCCGCGTACGAAATCGGTTTGCTCGACCAGGACCCGGACCGCCGCCTCGGCCGACGCCCCGCCGTCCGCATCGGCGTAGCCGTGCGCATAGACCACCCGGCGCCCGCGGTGCAGCGCAGCCGGCACCCACGCCTCGAGGTGCCGCACCAATAGTTCGCGTTTGATCTCCGCCTGGGACATATTCCGAGTTCTACAGTGTCCGGCTCGCGCGGAGAAGGGTTGTACCTACGGTGTTCATACGAGCACTATGAGATACATGGCCCCTCCCCCGCTCGCCGAACTCACCGCTCGCGCGCAGACTCTCACGTCCGCGGGCGATCTCGTGGGTGCCCGCCGGGTGCTGGCCAAGGTGCTCGACCCCGCGGACGCCGACCCCAGTCACGCCGATCCCGACCTCGCCCTGGCCGCCGCCCTGCACGCCCGCATCCTGATCGCTCTCGGCGACCCGCACGGCGCCCGGCTGTGGGCGGGCTTCGCGCACGCCGCCGAGGAACGCCTGCACGGCTCCCGCCACGAACGCACGATGGCCGCGGCCGCCACCCACGCCGCCGTCCTCCAGCGGGTCGGTCACCACGGCCGGGCCGCCCAGGTCTACCAGACGCTGGTGCGCGCCCTCACCGAGCTGGACGGCGGCCGCTCGCCGCGGGTGCTGGCCGCCGAGGCCGACCTGGCCACCGCCGAGCACGCGGCCGGCCACTGCACCTCGGCCCGGCACCGCCTGACCGACGCCTGGGTGCAGCACCGGCACCAGTTCGGCGACGCCAACCCGGCCGGCATCAAGATGCTGGCCCGGCTCGGCGCCATGGAACGCGAGTGCGCCCGCGACACCGAATCGCACGAGCACCTGGCGCTGGCCCAGGAGTTGTGCGCGCGCTACCTGCCGGCCGACCACCCGCTGGTCCGCCAGGTGGCCCACCTGGCCACCGCTCCGGCCACCGGCCGGCACACCTGCGGCCGGGTGGCCCAGTCCGCGGGACCGGCCGTCCCCGAGCCGGGCGCCGGCGGACCGGGCAACGGCGGGTCAGCCGGCAACGGCGGCGGCCCGGCTCCGCCGGCCATTCCGTTCCCGCGCCGGCCCACCGTGCCGGACCCCGGCGACGGCGGCTTCCCGCCCGATGTGATGCCGATCCAGCCGCCGCCGGACAACCGACCCACCGACCCCAACGGCACCGTCTATCAGCAGCCGCTCTATCTGGCCGACGTGCACCAGACGCCGGGCGACCTCACCGGCCGGCACGCCCGCGCCGACACCCCGCCGCCGCTGCCCGGGCACCGGGCCCCCGACTACGGGCCGGACGGGCGCCGCCAGCTGATCGGCTCGGCGCCGGCCAGCACCCTGGAGACCCCGCCCAACTCGGAACGCCTGCTGCCCGTCCGGGTGCCCCGCGAGCCGCACCGGCGACAGCCGTTCCTGGTGATGGCCGTGCTGGTCGCCGGGATCGCGGTGGCCGCCGTGGTGGTGGCGCTCACCCTGCCGGACGCGAACAGCACGACCCTCCCGTCCCCCACCGGCGTCCCGGCGCCGCCGGCCGCGACCGTGGTGCCGTCCACCCCGGCCGGCAGCGTGGCGGCCAGCGGCACGCCCGAACCGGGCGCGCCGACCAGCGTGCAGCTCCGCGACAACCGCGACAGCGTGGCCCTGAGCTGGAAATACCCGGCCGGCGCCGAGGGGCCGGTGCTGATCTCCGGTGGACGCCAGGGTCAGGACGTACGGGTGTTCCAGCAGTTGCCCGCGGGCAGCAGCGACTACGTGGTGTACGGGCTGAACGAGAGCCAGAACTACTGCTTCACGGTCGCCGTCGCGTACTCGGCCGACCGGATTGCCGCTTCTGCCCCGATATGCACCCGGAGATGATCGCAACCTTTCGGCAACCGTGTTGGACCGCCATTGCACCCGCAGGCCCGGAGGATGAGTCGTCACGGTTCCCTCCCGGCAGGAAGCAGGCAGAGTGACGGCTAAGGCGGCGGAGCGCGACCAGGAGCTGGTCCACGACGCTCGCGCGGCTATCGCCGCGACCCTGGACGAACTCGAGATCCAGCCGGTCGCCGAGTTCCGCGCCATTCGGGAACCGGCCGCGGAGGCACGGGCGCTGGCCGAGGCCATCGGTGATCTGGAGGCCGCCCAGCGGGCCGCGCTGCTCGAGGCCGACGTGCTGCTGCGCGAGGGCCGGATCGGCGAGGGCGGCCGGATGGCCCACCAGGCCCGCGCCTGGGCCGAGCAGAACGGCAGCTCGTACGTGCTGGCCCGGGCGCACCGGTACCTGTCGATCTTCTATCGGCTGGTCGGCGACACCTCGGACGCGCTGAACCACGCCGTGCAGTGCGTGGCGCACCTGGCCGAGGACACCCTGCCGGCGATCCGCGCGCGGCACCTGATGACGCTGGCGGTCAGCCTGGGCGACGGCGGCTCGCCGGAGGAGGCCGACCGCCGCTACCGGGAGGCGCTGGACACCGCGGTGCGGATCGGCGACCAGGAGCTGGCGCTGCTGGTGCTCAACAACATGACCTATTCGGCGTACGAGTGCGGCGACGAGCCCGCCGCGCGGCAGTTCGCCGACCGGATGCGCGAGGTGTCCGCCCGCTCGGGCCGCCCGCTGGGCGCCAACGAGCTGGACACCGCGGCCCGGGTCGACATGATGGGCGGCCGCTACGACGCGGTGGAGGCCGCGCTGGCCGGCGTACTGGACGGCCGGCTCAAGGTAAACGAGGGCGATGCCGCCGCCGAGTGCCTGATCACCCTGGCCGAGTGCCGCCGGCTGGCCGGTGACTACCCGCAGGCCCAGGAGGCCCTGGACCGCGCCGTGCTGGAGTGCGAGAAGAACGGCCTGGGCCGGTTGCGCGCCATGTGCCGGCAGGAGCAGGCCGCCCTGTACGCCGCGGCGGGACGCTTCGAGGACGCGTACGAGGAACATCGTCTTTTCCACGCCGACTCGACCGCGCTGCACTCCACCCAGCGGGAGGCCCGGGCCCGTGCCCTGCAGGCCGTGTTCGAGGCCAACGAGGCGCGCCGGGCCAGCGAGCACTTCCGGGAGATGGCCCACCGGGACGCGCTCACCGGCCTCTACAACCGCCGGTACGTCAACGAGCGGCTGCCCGCCCTGCTCGGCGAGGCGGCCACCCGGCGTACCCCGATCTCGGCGGCGATCGTCGACCTCGACCACTTCAAGCGGATCAACGACACGCTCTCGCACGCCACCGGCGACACCGTGCTCCAGCACATCGGCAAGCTGCTCCAGGAGGCGGCCACCGGACCGGCCCTCGCGGCCCGGATGGGCGGCGAGGAGTTCCTGCTGATCTTCCCGGGCATCGACGCCACGGAGGCGGCGGAACGCTGCGAGCGGCTGCGGCTGCGGATCCGGGCGCACCCGTGGCAGCCGGTCACCGGTGCCCACCCGGTCACCACCAGCATCGGGGTCACCACCGTCGAGGACGGCCGGGCCACCGTGTCGGCGCTGCTCTCGCAGGCCGACCGCAACCTGTACGCGGCCAAGCGCGGCGGCCGCGACCGGGTGGTCACCGACCTGTCCTGATACCTTGGTCGCCGTGCGACGGCTCCTGGCCGCGGCGGCGATCCTGCTGCTGATGGCGTCCTGCGATCAGGGCACGCCGTCCCAGGACGCCGCGCCGGCCCCCACCCCGCCCTCGATCGTGGTGCCGCCGGACGTCACCTTCAGCAACGCCGACGTGGGCCTGGGCGGTCCCACCGACGTGCCGGAGCCGGCCGGCAGACCGGTCCGCATCGAGATCCACTGGTGGACCGTGGAGCCGCACGAGGGCGCCGCCTACGACTGGCGTCCCTACGACGCCGCGGTGGCCCGGGCCGCGGCCGCCGGCATGAAGATCCTGATGCTGATCACGTACGCGCCGCCGTGGGCCACCGGCCGGCACTCGGACAAGTGGTTCCCGCGCCCCGAGTACGACGCCGGCTGGACCAGGTTCGTCGGAGCCGCGGTGCGCCGCTACGGCGACCGGGTGCGCGCCTACGAGGTGTGGAACGAGCCCAACCACGCGAAGTTCGGCAACTACGGCGACGGCCACGACGAGACCCGGCTGCGCCGCTACTGGAACCTGGTCCGGATCACCAGCGAACGGATCCGGACCGTCTGCCCGGCCTGCCTGGTGCTGGCCGGCGGATCGGCGGCCGGCTCCCGGCCCGCCGGGCAGCCCCGGGCACCGTCCTCGCGCCCCAACCCCAACTCCCCCGCGGCCTGGCTGGACTGGGCCTACCGGCACGGCTACGGCGACACCTTCGACGCCGTGGCGCACCACCCGTACCCGCGCTGGACGCACAGCCACGGTCCGTCCGCGTCGTTCTGCGGCCGGCCCGACCTGTCGCAGTTCGGGCCGGCGTACCGGCCGGGCCGGCCGTACCGGGAACAGTGCGGGCAACTGGCCGCGCTGCGGGCCGTGCTGGCCGACCACGGCGACGGGCACAAGCTGATCTGGGGCACCGAGTGGGGCTACCCGACCCGGTCCTTCCTGGGCGCCCGGCACGCGCCGCTGCGGCTGGTGCGGGACTTCTCGATCGAGTCGGTGAACCTGTGGCGCACCACGTACTACCTCGGCCCGCTGATCCGGTACGAGTTCCGCGACTCGTGCACCACGCCGCGCGACCCGGAGTGCCACTACGGCCTGGTGGACGCGGCCGGGCGGCCCAAGGAGCCGCTCTACTCCGACCTGATCTCGGCGACCAGCGGGTAGTGGTCGGAGGCGTACTCGGCCTCGCCGCCGCGCCGGACCCGCAGGTTGCGCACCCGGCCGGCCACCGCGTCGGTGCCCAGCAGGTAGTCGATCCGCATCGGGCCGAACTCCGCGCCGCCGCAGCCGGTGGTCGGCACGGTCAGCCCGTTCCCGCCGCCGGCCGTCGGCCACAGGTCGCGCAGCCCGGCCCGCTCGAACGCGGCCAGCGCCCGGGTGTCCACTGTGCCGTCCTCGGCCACGTGCCGGCGGTGGTACAGCCGGGCCAGGCCGTCGATCGCCGCGGTGTGGTCGCTGTGCGGGTCCAGCCCGTTGAGATCACCGGCGAGCAGGACCATGGGCGTACGCCGGGCGTGCCGGGCGGCCAGCCAGATCGCCTCGCGCATCCGGCGGTACGGCGAGAACGGGTTCAGGTGCGCGGTCACCACGGTCAGCGGCCCGGCCGGGGTACCGACCGTGACCGCGGCCGCCGCGTGGTGCAGCCGCCAGGTCGCCGACCACCGCGCGATGATCCGCAGCGGCGGCCGGACCAGCACCGCGACCGGCTGTCCCAGACCCGAGCGGGCCAGGTGCGGCACCATGCCGAGTTCGTCGGCCAGGCCGGTCATCCGCCGGTCGAAGCCGCGCAGCTCCTGCAGGGTCAGCAGGTCCGGCCGTTCCTGCCGGAGCACGCTGCGGATCGCGTCCAGCCGGCTGCCGCCGCCGGTCCGGATGTTCCAGGTGACGAACTTCAGCATCACGCCGCCAGCGGTTGCTGCTGCTGTTGCTGCACCGTACGGGCCTCCTCGGCGGCCTCCGAGACGGTACCCGGATGCTCGTTGGGCTTGAGCACCCAGTAGAGGACCGCGATCCAGCCGGCGGTGAGCAGCATGGCGCCGAGCAGGTCGGTCGGGTGGTGCATGCCGCGGTACATCCGGGACAGCGCGACGCCGGCCGGCATCAGCACCGCGAGCACCGGGAACACCCAGCGGTACCACTGCCGGATCCGCGGCATCGCGACGATCGTGATGGCCAGCCAGATGCACATGGTCGCGGCGATGTGCCCGGACGGGAACGACGAGGTCGGCATCGGACCGTCCAGCTGCTCCACCGGCGGGCGGGGCCGGCCGGTGGCGGCCGCGACCAGCAGGAACAGCGTGATCTCGCCGAGCATGGTGAGCACCACGAACAGGACCGGCCGCCACTGCCGCCACAGGCCCAGGGCCAGCGGGCAGAAGATCAGCGCGATGGCCAGGATGGCGTGCGTGTCGCCGGCCTTGCTCAACAGCCAGCTCAGGTGGTCGAGGTCGGGCGTGCGGAAGCTCTGCAGCCAGCGCGGCACCGCGTCGTCGAAGCGGCCCAGCCAGTTGTCCGGGGTCAGCCGGCTCACGCCGTACCCCAGCACGTAGAGCAGGCCGAACACCAGCACCCAGCCGACCAGGATCTCGGCACCCTTGGCCCACGGGTGCGGCAGCAGCTTGCCCTCGGCGGGTGCCGGGCGCAGGTCCACCTCGGCCTCGGGCTCGAGACCGTCGGTCAGCGGCGGGGTGGAATGGCCCGCTTCGCGGCGCCACACCCGGAAGGCGTACGCGGTGACGCTGATCCAGGCGAGGCCGAGCAGCCAGCCGCCGATGACGTCGGAGAGGAAATGCACGCCGAGCGCGATCCGGGTGAGACCGACCGCGAAGATCAGCAGCGCCATGGCACCGATGAACCAGCGCCGCGCCCGGCCGCTGACCACCGCGAGGAAGACCAGGGTGAGAGCGCCGTAGACGACCGTGGCGCCGAGCGTGTGCCCGCTCGGAAAGCTGTTGCCGCCGCCCACCGCGACCGGGTCGGCCACCACCGGGCGGATCCGGCCCACCAGCGTCTTGAGCGACGGGTCGAGGATCAGCGCGCCGAGGCCGGTGACGCCCAGATAGATCGCCAGCCGGGGCAGCCGCCGGATCAGCAGCAGCACCATCGCGATGACGGTCAGCGGCAGCAGCCAGCCGCGCCCGCCGGCCGAGGTGATGCCGGTCAGCAGGTGCACCACGCCCGGGTTCGGGGCGACCAGGTCGTTGAACCGGTCGGCGAGGGACTGGTCGAGGCGCAGCAGCGGGGTCCAGTTCGAACGGACCAGCAACAGCAGGGTCCCGAACGCGAGGCCGGCCGCCACCACGGCGACCAGGCCCAGCACGCTGCGCTCGGCGAAATGCCGTACGGGTCGCCAGCCGGTCCGCTCCACCACGCGGTTGTCGTCGCTCACTTCGGCGCTCCAAAGAGGTCGGGGGACCCCCGGATTACCCGGACGAGTCGGCACGTACACCGCGTTGGCGGGGGACCTTGGTGCCCGGCTCCCAGCGGTCCTCGTACGCCGGCTTCGGCACACCCACCCGGCGCGCCTCCAACTGGGCCGCGAACGCCAGGCCCAGGAAGATCGCGATGCCGGTGAGGTTGGCCCAGAGCAGCAGCGCCATCATCGCGGTGAGCGGCCCGTAGGTGGCGCCGAAACCGCCGCTGAACCGCACATAGCCGGCCAGCAGCAGGCTGGCGATCCACCACAGCACGGTGGCCACCACGGCGCCGAACAGCAGCCAGGACAGGGCCGGCTGATGGCGGCGCGGGGCCCAGCGGAACAGCAGGCCCACCGCCACCACGATCAGCGCCAGGCTGACCGGCCAGCGCACCAGGTCCCAGGCCACCCGCAGGTGACCGGCCCACTCCCAGTGCTTCTCGGCCGACTCGCCGAACGGGCGACCGGCCACCAGCAACAGGAAGCCGAACAGCGCGGGCAGGCCGGCCACCACCGAGAGGATCACCGCCCGCAGGTACTTGAACAGAGCTGGGCGGTCCCGCTCCACGCCGTAGATCCGGTTGGCGCCGCGTTCGATCTGGGCCATCGCGGCGGCCAGTGCCATCAGGCCGGTGAGCAGGCCGAGGGTCAGCGCGACCTCGCCGGCGTCCTCGTCCCGCTCGGTGTCGACGAGCAGGTCGCGTACCAGCTCCTCGCTGGCACCCGGAGTGACCGCCGCGACCGTGTCGGCAACCACCAGGCCCGGGGTTTCCGCGCCCAGCTCGGCCGCCAGGCCGGCCACCGCGATCATGAACGGGACGATGGCGAGACAGAGCTGGAAGGCGAACGCGCGGGAGTGGCTGAACCCGTCACCGTAGCGGAACCGGACGAAGGCGTCGCGGATCAGCGGCCAGCGGCCGTACCGGCGCAGCGCGTGCAGGGCGTCGTCGGCGGACAGTTCGTCGCCGCGCATGTCCCTGGTCTCGGGCACCGGCTCGGTCGAGCTCACGAGGCGGCCTCGCGGATCTCCTTCGCCTCCCGTTTCGCGGTGCCGGCGTCGTACGCCAAATCGGGATCGCTCTCCGGAACCGGCACGCAGAGCAGAAGCGCCGCGGGCTTGACGTGGATCTTGAGGCTGCGGCCCGGCTCGATGAGGTCGCCGTCGAGCTGCCGGGGCTGCAACCGACGGGTGTGGATCTCGATCCGCTCGGCGGTGTAGGTCTCCATCAGCGGGATCCGGTCGCGCCGGCGCACCACCGCCCAGGCCAGCCGCGCCCAGTGCCCGAGGTTGTTGGGGCTGAGGATGGCCACGTCGAGCCGCCCGTCGGCCGGGTCGGCCTGGCTGAGCAGCCGCACCCCGCCCTGCAGCCGGCCCACGTTGCCGACGATCACGGTGCGCGGGTGCCGGGCCATCGGCGGGCCGCCGTCCAGCACCACCCGGGCCCGCATCGGCCGGTCCCGCAGATGCTTCACGGCGCCGCCGACGTACGCGATCCAGCCGATCCGCTTCTTGGCCGTCTCGGAGGTGCCGGCCAGCATGTGCGCGTCGAAGCCCATCCCGGCCATCACCGCGAAGCACTGGTCGCCGACCACGCCCACGTCGATCCGCCGGCGCCCGCCGTCCAGCGCCACCTGCACGCCGGTCGCCGGATCGTTGGCCAGCCCCAGGTTGGCGGCGAGCAGGTTGCCGGTGCCGGCGGGCAGCACGGCCAGCGCCACGTCGGTGCCGGCCAGCGCGGTGACCACGGCCATCACGGTGCCGTCACCACCACACACGAAGATCAGTTCGGCGCCGCCCTCGACCGCCGCCTTGGCCTGACCGCTGCCCGGATCCTCCGGGGTGGTCTCGTACCAGGCAGGTTCGGGCCAGCCCGCACCGGACAACCCGGTCTCGATGGTGCGACGCAGGAATTCCTGGTCGGGCACCTTGACGGGGTTGAACACGACCGCACTGCGGGGACCTGTCACGCGGTCAGTGTGCCCAACGAGTGGCCCCTCGGAAACTCGGGAATCATGCAGGGGTGAGTGACTTCACCTACGCCCCCGTGGGCGCGACCCGAAGCGGTGACCTTCCGAAGGGCTACCGGCACCTGTTCTATCGCACGCCGCTCGGGCACGGAGCCGAGATCTACCGGCGGGCCGGCGAGGCGGTGGTGTCCTTCGCGATGCACCGGGCAACGGGCGCGCGGGTGGAGGCCAGCGCCCCCGCGGCGTCGCCGGGCACCCGGGTGACCGTGCGGATGGGACCGCTGCGGGCGCCGTGTGCCGTGGTCTGGGCGGTGTCGGAAGAGCGCAAAACCGGGTTCGGGTACGGGACCAGAGCCGGTCACCCGGCATCGGGCGAGGAGTCTTTCCTGGTCGAGCTGGACAGCCGGGACCGGGTCTGGTTCACGGTGACGGCGTACAGCCGCCCCGCCGGTGTGCTCATGCGTCTCGGTGGCCCCGCCGCGGTCATCCTTCAGCATGTGTACGCCCGGCGGTGCGGCCAGGTGCTGAAGCGGCTCTGTACCGTGAACTCGTGAGCACAACGGAAGTCACCTGGTGGGGCCACAGCACCGTGTGGCTGACCGACTCCGGCGTCCACGTGCTCACCGACCCGGTGCTGACCAACCGGGTGGCCCACCTGCGCCGGATGGTCGGCCTGTCGCCGGCCCTGCCGTGCCCGCCCGACGTGGTGCTCCTGTCCCACCTGCACGCCGACCACTTCCACGTGGCGTCGCTGCGCCTGCTGACCGGCGCGCCGGCCCTGGTCGTCCCCCGCGGGGCGGCCCCGTTCGTGGCGAAGTGCCTGGGCCCCGGCGTGGCCCGCCGTTGCGTGGAGCTGGCCCCCGGCGAGGAGACGTCCTTCGGCGACCTCCGCGTCCGGGCCGTGCCGGCCGCCCACGACGGCGGCCGCGGCCCGTGGTCCCGCGACCGCGCCATGGCGGTCGGCTACGTGATCGAGGGCGCCGCCCGCACCTGGTTCGCCGGCGACACGGGCCTGTTCGACGAGATGACCGACCTGGCACCACTCGACCTGGCCCTCATACCGGTGGGCGGCTGGGGCCCCACCCTGGGTTCGCACGGCCACCTGGACGCCGCGGACGCCGCCGAGGCCCTGCGCCGCGTCAAGGCGGGCTGGGCGGTCCCCGTGCACTACGGCACCCTGTGGCCGATCGGCATGACCCGCATCAGGTCCCACATGTTCCACGAGCCCGGCCGCGAGTTCGCCCGCCGCGCCGAGCGGGCCGCCCCCGACACCCAGGTCCGGGTCCTGGACCACGGCGAGACGCTGACCATCGGACGCTCCGCGTGATAGCCACTTTGGGCGCCCTGGCTTGGCTGTTCGGTGTGGTGGCTTTCGGGGCTATTGTCCCCATTGTGCCGACCGGTGCCGCGGTCAGCGGCGCCGCCGCCCTGGCCTTCCACGAAAACCATCCCGCCACCATCGTCTTCGTGATCGCCGCCGGTGCCGCCGGTGCCTACGCCGGCGACCTGGTGATGTACGCGGCGTGCCGCCTGGGCGGCGAACAGCTGGCGAGGCGGGTGCGTTGGCTCCGCGACGAGGAACACCTGGCGTCGGTGAAGGAGCGCCTGCAGCGAAGCCAGGTCCCGGTCCTGCTGGTGTCCCGCCTGATACCCGGCGGCCGGGTGCCGGTGTTGCTGGCCGCCGCTTTCGTAGGCTTGGCGTGGCGAACTTTCGTAGTGGCAAATGTGCCGGCGTGCGCTTTATGGGCCTCGGTGTATGCGGCAATAGGCGTGGCCGGCGGCTCAATCTTCCCCGAACCATGGGAAGGCGTGGTAGCCGCGGTACTTTTAATCCTGATAGTGAACCAGTCAATTTCCTGGTGGACCAAACGCCGCGAGTCCCGAACCCCCGCCACCGAGTCCTGATCCCCATACCCTAACCGATATCGGAAATGCGCGACAAGTCACCCAAGGCGCCCCTTCGCAGCATCGATACCCCGGCGCGCGGTCTTGTGGACTTTGTGCGCCGCAGAAGAAGGAGCTCGACAAGATCTGCGGCACGAAATTGGATCGAGACGAATTAGCGCCTCCCAGCGGCAGCATTTCCACAAGATCGGCAGAGCGGGCAGAAACGGCCGGACGCCGAACTCGGCGGGCAAGAACTGCGCTGGATGCGCGCCGATTGAAACGCCGGCCCAGCGCCCACAAACCCGGCCAGCGGGCGCCTGGCCAGCCGGCCGGGACAGCCCGGCGGCGGACCGGAGGGCCGGTGTTGCAGGCGGCCGCCGGTGTGCCCCGGGGCCGGTCGTCGCCCGTACCTCCTAAGGAGATGCTCGGGGCCGTCCCGATACAACACCGCGAGCCGCATCCCTTTCGCGAAACGCTTCACCCCCTCGATGCCGAAACCCGACTCCACAGTGGTCATTCTTCAAAGCTCGTCGACCTGCTGTAAACGTTTGGCGGGCCGGATTTGGTTGGGGGGATCAGCCGGGGTTTTCGGCTTCCTCGCCACGGCGGCGCAGCATCCGCAGACCCGGGATGCCGGCGATGGCCAGCCGCAGGTCCTCGGTGACCTCGAGCAGTTTGTGCAGGTCCGGGCCGACCTGGTCGAGCTTGCCGAGCAGCGGCATCACGTCCTCGACCAGGTGGTCGCGCAGGCGCGGCAGTTGGTCGATCATCCGGATCGCGGCGGTGACCTCCTCGGGCGACAACTCGTCCACGAACCGGGCCGCCAGCGGCGCACCCTTCCGCAACGTCTCCGAATACGCGTGCAGCAACTCGGCCGCGTCGGCCGCCGCCGACTCGGCCTGGCCCACGACCGCGGAGGCGTTCGCGCTGATGTCCGACGCCTGGGTGATCACGCCCTCGGCCGTGTCGGTGAGGCTCGCGGCGCGGCCCACCACCATCCCGGCCGCGTCGCTGATCCGGGCGGCCCGGCCCACCACGGCCGCGGCGGACTCGCTGATCTCGCCGGCGTCGGCGATCACCGCGCTGGCCGCGTCGGCCGTCGCGGTGGCGTGCCGCACCAGCGTGCCGGCGGCGGCCGCGATGGTGCCGGCCTCGCCGACGGTTCCGGCCGCCGCCACCGTGAGCGCCTGAGCCTGCTCGATCGTCCCGGCCGCCGCCACGGTGAGCACCTGCGCCTGCTCGATCGTCCCGGCGGCACTGGTGGTGAGGACATCGGCCCGCTCGACCGTGCCGGCCGCGCTCACCGTGATGGCCCGGGCCTGGGCCACCGTGAGCTCGGCCGCCTCGGTTATCGTGGTGACCCGCTGGATCAGGGTTTCGGCCTGGTCGGCCAGCACCGTTATCCGGCTGACCAGCAGTTCGGTCTGGCCGAGCACCGATGCCGCCCGGACCGGGATGGTGGCCGCGGCCGCCACGGTCTCGATGACCTGGCCGATCGCGGAGCGGGTGAGGTCGGCGAGCGCGGCGGGTGACACCAACGGGAAGCGCATGTTCTTATTTTGCGCCCGTCCCGCACGTCTGGCCCGCAGTCACACGAGGTGATCGGAACCGAGCTTTCCGTCGAAAGTCTCTGTCAACTTCTCTCTCAGGGGCCTTTGGGTTCCCCATCCGTGCGCCGGACGCGGCACTATGGCTCGGTGCGACGTACGCGAAGCTGGATCTTGGCTGTGGCGGCTGTGGGGATCCTGGGAGGTGCGGGGTTGGTCGGCGTGGGCATGTTGCGCGGCGACTCCGGTGGCAGCGGTCTGCCACTGGCCGGCACCTTCGGGGAACCCGACCCGAGCAAGGCATCGCCGACACCAACCGGCCCCACCCCCGAGGAGTTGGCCGCTCAGGAGCGCGCCAAGCGGACCAAGGCGCTCGACTCGGCGCTGAAAAAGTATGCGACGTCCGTCCCTGAGTTCTCGGTGGCTGTGCTCGACAAGAAGACCGGCGCGAGGTATTCGTTCCGCGGCACCGAGAAATACGAGACCGCCAGCGTCGTCAAGGTTCAGGTACTGGCCTGCCTGCTGCTCACCGCGCAGGACAACGACCGCGAGGTCACCGCGAACGAGTTGGCGCTGGCCAAGCGGATGATCCGGCTGAGCGACAACGACGCCACCACGGCGCTGTTCCGGCAACTGGGCCGGCAGTCCGGGATCAGCAAGTGCAACAAACGACTCGGACTCACCCAGACCACCGTCAACAGCGCCTGGGGCCTGACCCGCACCACCGTCGACGACCAGGTCAAGCTGCTGGCCAAGCTGGTCGACAAGAACGGGCCGCTGGACGCCGACTCGCGCAAGCTCGCCTACACGCTGATGAACACCGTGGAGGAGACCCAGGACTGGGGCGTGCCGGCCGCGGCCAAGACCGGCGAGGCGTACACGGTCAAGGACGGCTGGCTGCCCCGCTCGACCGAGAACAACCGCTGGATCATCAACTCGGTGGGCCGCATCACCGGTGACGACGCGGACGTCTCGATCGCCGTCCTGTCGCACGGGCACGCCTCGATGTCCGGCGGCATCGCGGTGGTGGAAAAGGCTACGAAACTGACACGGCAGTATCTGAAGTACTAGGTCCCGCATGGTGCGCAGTGGGTGCAGCATCACGCTTTGACTTTCAGCTCTAGCAAGTGCCCGACCCGCAAAACCGTGCTTTCGTCCCCGTGCCGGCCCACCACCTGGACACCGATCGGCAGCGGATCGAGGGCCGCCGGCACCGAGAGCGCGGGCAGGCCGGCCACGTCGAAGATCGAGGTGAGCCGGGTCAGCATCCACTCGATCGGCAGCTGACGGCCGTCCACCTCGACGACCTCCGCACCGATCGGCGGCGCCGGGGCGGGCACGGTGGCGCACAGCAGCACATCGAAGTCGCGCAGGGCGGCGGTCAGCCGGGCCACCCGCGCGGACAGGCGCTTTGCGCCCGCGGCCAGGCGGTCGGCACTCGGGGCGGGCAGGCTCAGGTTCGTGCGAAGATCTTGGCCGTACGCGTCGGGAGCGCGCGCGAAGTCGGCCCGGTGATAGGCGCCCGCCTCGGCCAGCACGATGTCGAACACGTCGTCGACCAGCGAGCCGTCGGCCAGCGAGCCCTCGTCCGGGAACGGGACCTCGTCGACCAGCACGCCGAGGCCGGTCAGCGCGCTCACCCGCCCGGCGAGCGCCGCGCGTACGGCTCCATCGAGAATGGCGTCGAACCAGCCGCGCAGGACCCCCACCCGGAGCCCCGCCGGATCACGATCCACCGGCTCGACCGGCTCCGCCGCCAGCGCGCCCAGCAATAGCGCGGCGTCCGGCACCGTACGGGCGATCGGGCCGGCGTGATCGAGGGACGGCGCCAGCGGCACCACGCCGGTCAGGTCGATGCGGCCGAAGGTGGGCTTGAGGCCGACGCAACCGCAGAGCGCCGCCGGGATCCGCACGCTGCCGCAGGTGTCGGTGCCGACGCCGGCCAGCGCGGTGCGGGCGACCACCGCGGCCGCCGAACCGCCGGACGAGCCGCCCGGGATCCGGTCCGGATCGTGTGGATTGCGGGTTGGTCCGAAATGTGGGTTGTTCGTGGTGCCGCCCCACGCGAACTCGTGCGTGGCATGCTTGCCGAGCAACACCGCACCGGCCGCGTGCAGACGGGAGGCCACCACGCAGTCGGCGGCTGGCACGTGCTCACGGCGCAGTGCCGAGCCCGCGGTCGTCCGGATGCCCGCCGTGTCGAAAAGGTCCTTGAGCCCGATCGGCAGGCCGTGCAGCGGGCCTCGGTAGTGACCGCCGGCGATCTCCCGCTCGGCGCGCCGGGCATCCTCGCGTGCCCGTTCCGCGGTGACGGTGACGTATGCGTTCAGCCCCGGCTCAACATCCAAAATCCGGTCCAGGTACGCCTCCGTCAGGTCGACCGGAGACACCTCCCGGCTCCGCACCGCCGTGGCCGCCGCCACCAGATCCAGCCTGGTCAGGTCCGCATTCGCCATCCCGGTATCACACCCATGCGGTCCGCGAAGGTCAACAACTCGGCGAGGGCGGCCACCGGCTGCGGTGGCGGCGGCACGTCCTCGAACGCGCAGCGCAGCAGGGCCGCGGTCACCCGGGAGCGGCGTACCTGGTCGGGGGTGATGGCACGCCAGCCGGACGGCAGGCCGGCCAGTTCGGCCGGATTCATCGGCAGCAGCGGGAGGCACTCCCGGGCCACCACGCCGACCGGGACCGCACCGGGCCGCTCCAGCACGAACCGGGACCAGTGCCAGGCCCACTCCTCGGCCGGCCAGACGGCGCGCTCCCGGGCCTGCTCGAACAGCCACAACCCGAACTCGGTCCAGGCCGGCCGCTGGTCCGGCACGTCGCGGTGCAGGGCGTGCAGGTGCCCGAACAGCCAGGCCCAGTCGCCAGTGGCCGGGTTGAGCCGGTCGAGCCACGCCGGCCACTCCCCCGGACCCGACGTGGCGACCTCCCGGATCGGCGGGTCGCCGGCCCCCGACCTCGATGTCGGCCGGTGCGGGAAGGGCGCCGCCGGTAGGTGGATTTTCATGGCTCGCTCGGTCGCGACGACCACACCGGTGTTCGCCGCGAGCACCCGGAAATTCTCCTGGTCGGCGGTGCGGAGGTCGTCGGTGGCCACCTCGTGGCCGGCGCGTTCCAGTTCGCGGCGCAGGGCCTTCCACTTCGGCGGTTTCCTCATCCGGTGGGCCTGCACCATGAAGAAGTCGCAGGACCACGGGTCGCCGGCCCGCCACCGCGAGAAATGCGCCTCGACCAGGCCCCAGTCGCGCCACATGTGCAGGTCGCCGTTCGCGTTCTGGGCGAAGGAGGAGTCACAGACCATCAGGTCCGGGTCGTGGTTGGGGGAGAAGCCGTACGCCGTGCCGGTGGCCAGTGCGGCCAGGCAGAGTTCGACGGCTTCGTCGCGGCTCACCGGGTACGGGATGCGCAACGGTCACTCGATCCCGAACGGCGCCGGGTAGCGGACCGTGCCGGCCGGCAGCGGGTGGCCGGGGTCCAGAGCGAGGACCATCAGCGCCTCGTCCGGCACCTCGAAGCTGACCCGGATGCCGTGCCCGGACGCCCGGGAGAAGCCGAACCGCGGGTAGTAGGTGGGGTGGCCGAGCACGACGACGGAGCGCTCCCCCAGGCCGGTGGCGGCCTCGAGGGCGGCGCGGATGGCGGCGGATCCGGCCCCGGTACGCTGCCGGGCCGGCCGGACCGAGCAGGGCGCGAGGGCGAGCGCCGGCGCGTCGCCGATGTGGCAGCGGGTCAGCAGCGCGTAGCCCACGACCAGGCCGTCCGAGCCCACCGCCACGATGGACAACCCGTCGATCCACGCCTGCGGGTCGGCCCGGAGAGCGTCGACCAGGTCAGCCTCCACCGCGGACGGGAACGCCTCGAGGTTGATCTCGCGGATGGACAGGATGTCGTCGCCGGTCTCGGCGCGCGTGGTCCAGGTGTCGGTCATGGTGTCCTTTCGCCACGACCGAGTCTGCCCTACCCGTGGAGCCAGGCGACCGGCGCCGCCCCGTTAAACGCCGCCGGCCGCCTGGAGATCTGGAGTGGTGGCCGCCACCTTTGATCGATGGAGGCCAGTATTTGCCCGCGGGCGTCGTGATGTCAACAACTCCCGGAAATGTTCCGGGAGTTGTCGCCTTCCTTACCCGGATGAATGGGGCGTTAGCCGCGGGCTTTGCCTTCGGGTCCGGTCCTGCGTTGCCGAGAGTTTCGACGCTTCTCGGACCCAGGTATGACTCCGAAGTTCTGACCACGGTCCGATGCGCCCGCCGTGCCGCCACCCGTAGCGTGCCGTGCATGAAGCGAGTCCTGACCGTCCTGGGCGTCGTGCTCGGGGCCTATCTGATCGTGCGGGCCGTCGCCGAGCCGTTCGTCATCGACATGACCGACCCGGCCACCTACCGCCACGACTGGGGCGGCCCCACGCTGGCCGGCGTCCTGCTGGTCCACTGCGGACCGGGTGTGCTGGCGGCACTGCTGATGGTCCGGGCCCAGCGGGTCCGGGCTCAGCGGGTCCGGGCTCAGCGGGTCCGGGCTCAGCGGGTCCGGGCTCAGCGGGTCCGGGCTCAGCGCAAAAAAGAAACGGCCCCGCCGCGAGGACGGGGCCGTTCCAGGAGAAAGCGAGGTGAGTTACCAGACCCGCATGCCGTAGGCGTTGAGCGCCTCGACGACCGGCTGGAAATAGGTCGTGCCACCGGAGGTGCAGTTGCCGCTACCGCCGGAGGTCAGGCCGAGGGCCGTCGAACCGGAGTAGAGCGGGCCGCCGCTGTCACCGGGCTGCGCGCAGACCGTGGTGCGGATCAAGCCGGAGACCGAGCCCTGGGCGTAGTTCACCGTGCTGTTGAGCGCGGTGACCCGGCCGGAGCGGGTGCCGGTGGTGGAGCCGCGACGGTAGACCGTGGCGCCGACCGCGGGGGTGCCGGAGGAGGCGATGTCCTGGGAGCCGACGCCGCCGGTCTTGGTGACCGACGTGTTGGTGTACCGGACGATGCCGTAGTCGTTGCCCGGGAAGCTGGAGCCGGACCGGGTGCCGAGGGTCTGCGAGCCGTTATTCCAGGTCGTCGAGCCGTTGGTGCAGTGGCCGGCGGTCAGGAAGTAGTCGGCGCCCGCGCTGTTGCGCACGTTGAAGCCGAGCGAGCAGCGGCCACCACCGGAGTAGATGGCGTCGCCACCGGAGATGGTGGTGGACAGCGTGCCGGGGGCGCGCTCGATGCGGGCCTTGTCGCCCAGCTTGGCCACGATGGCCTCGACCTTGGCCAGCTTGTCGCCGGTGATCGTGTCGTCCACGGTCACCACGACCTGGTTGGTGATCGGCTCGACCGCGAACGCGGTGCCGGGGACCGTGAGCTCGGCCTTGAGGGCGTTGTCCGCGGCCGCGAGCTCGGCGCCGCTGCGGGCGACGAAGCGCGGCGTGGCGCCGGAGGCCTTGACCGAGGCCGCGGTGGCGGCGTCGGTGACGTTGACGACAACCTTGCCCGAGTCGTCGATGAACGAGCCGGCGGTGCTGGCGCCGAGCTGCGCGTCGATCTTCGAGGCGAGGGCGGAGGGTGCGAACGAGGGGTCGATGCCGGCAAGGGGGGCGGCCGAAGCGGGTGACGCGGCGAGCGCCGAGCCGACGAGCATGGTGGCGGCCAGGCCGACGATCGGTCGGCGCAGCTTCCGGTTGAGCACTTGTTCCTCCCAGGGGGTGGGGGGTACGCCGGTTGGTTCCGGACGTACCGTGCTCATGCAGTATTGAGTGAGCTCGATATAGCCACAAGGTCGGGCGAACGCGCCGACAACACCCAGGAAACCGGCCCTGAACTGGGAAAACACCTGTTCATACCGTTAACTTATGACCGAATCGGGATGAACTAATCGCGGCCTCGGAGGGCAGATCCGAGGGCAGAGAGGCAAATTGCGCCGGCTGCGCGGTCGCGATGGACTGGGCCAGCTGGCGGGCCTGGCTGCGGATCTCCGGGACGGCGGTGGTCTCCCAGCGGGCGCCGCGGCGCAGGGGGCCGATCAGCCAGCGGTTGCCGCGGGGCCGGCCGTCGGCGGCCAGCAGGCGGCCGGCCGCGTCCATGTCCAGGCCCAGGCCGTGTGGGCCGACGCGGGCGTCGCCGGCTTCGATCAGGCCGGCCACGAAGCTGCCGGCCGCGGCGGGCAGGCGGCCGGGGCCGGCGCAGTTGACCACGGCGCCGAACCACTGCACGCCGGCCTCCAGCTCTACCAGCAGGCCGCCGGCCGGGGGTGCGGTCATCGAGCGGATGCCGCCGGCGCGTACCTCGAAGCGGCCCTCCTCGCGCAGGGCGGCCAGCCGGGCGCCGACCGCGGGGGCCATCCGGTGGCGGTGACATTCCCAGGGACGGGCCAGGTGGCGCAGGAACGCCTCCTGCTCGTCGGGGGTGAACGCCACCCACAGGCGGTCGAGCAGCGGTCGCATGCCGTCGACCACGGCGCGCCAGTCGCCCGCCCGGGCCGCCTCGGAGCGCACCCGCCGCACCACGTCGCGCAGCGTGTGGCATTCGTCCAGTGGAGGGCTCGCCGGGGGCGCCGCCACCGCGGTGTGGGTGAGCGGCAACTGGCCGCGGCGGCTCACCGCGGTGATCGGGGCGTCCCGGTGGCCGTCGGCGGTCAGCGTCAGGGCCACGTCGACCGCCGTCAGGCCGGCGCCGACCAGCAGCACCGGCACGTCCGACGGGATCGCCTCCAGCACACCCTGCCGCCACGGGTCGGGGACGTAGTCGGGGTGGTCGGGGCGGGCCGCCGGCTGGGCGGGTGCCGGGTTGCCGGTCGCCACCACCACGTGGTCGGCGCGCACCAGGCCGGCCTCGGTGCGGACACCATTTCCGGTCAGGCCGGTGGCCCGGTGCCGCACCACGTCGAGCCGGTCGCCGTGCTCGCGGGCCGCGGTGTCGAAGACCGAACGCAGGTAGCGGCCGTATTCGGTGCGGGGGCGGAAGTCGTCCGGCGCGCAACTCGCCCAGCGGGTGAAGTGGCCGGGGTCGTCCGGGTGGGCGCTCATCGCGCCGGCCCGCGAGTTGAGCAGGTGCCAGGGGCGGGCCGACCCGTAGGCCAGCCCGCCACCCGGCTCATCCGGCTCGATCAGGACGACCCGGTCGCCGGTACATCGCAGCATCTCGCTGGTGGCCAGCACGCCCGCACAGCCGCCGCCGACCACCGCCACCGTCTTGCCCACGATTGCTCAGGCCTCGCGCACCGCGACGGCGGCGTCGTCGGCCAGCCGGTAACCGAGGCCGTAGACGGTGGTGACCACCTCGGGGTCGTCGAGCTTGGTGCGCAACCGGCTCACGTGCACGTCCACGGTGCGGTTCGTGGTGTGCGTGTGGCCCCAGACCTGGGACAGCAGCTGGCTGCGGCTGAACACCTGGCGCGGGTGCCGGGCCAGGAACAGCAGCAGGTCGTACTCGAGGCGGCTCAGGTCAAGCTGGTCGCCGTTGCGCAGCGCCGTGCGGGCGCGCGGGTCCAGCTGGATGGCGCCGGTCGTCCGCGGCTCGGCGGTGTCGACGGCCACCTCGACCGCGGCACCGGCCAGGTCGACGAGGTCGCGCAGCGCGGCCAGCACGCGGTCCCGGCCGGCGGCGCCGCCGGCGATGCTGATGGTCACGGTCACCGGGGGCTCCGGCGGCAGGTCGGGTACGGGTCGCAGGCGGCGCGGGCGTACGGCGTGCGGATGCGCGACGGCGAGCGCTGACATGGGAGGTCCTCCAATGCGATGCGATGCGAAGCGAGCGATGCGGCGCCTCACAATACATTTCCTATCGGTTAGATAGGTTGTAGCGCGCAGTCTAGCCGGTTCTTTCCCCCAATCGGGGGTTTGATCTCCGTCATCTTAGCCATATCCCCTAGATTTACTAGGATATGGGAACGGCATTGACAGCGGCCACATTCGCGACGGAGGGTGGGATCAGCGGGACCAACCTTCCCACTCTGTGGGCGCCGCTCGTCAGGAGGACCACGTGACTGTCAGCTCCCTCGTGGACGCCGATCTGTTCCGGGCGCTGCTGCGCCGCCACGCCGCTGCCGTCGTGGTCATCACGGCACCCGGCGAGCCGCCGGCCGGATTCACCGCCACCTCGTTCACGTCCGTCTCGCTCGACCCGCCCCTGGTCTCCTTCTGCCTGGCGCACACCGCCTCGGCCTGGCCGGCCGTGTCCGCCGCCGACGTGGTCGCCGTCCACGTGCTGACCGAGGAGCAGGAACACGTCGCCCGCACCTTCGCCACCCACGGCATCGACCGGTTCGCCGCCCACGGCGCCTGGCGGGCAGGCTTCGGCGGGGTGCCGCTGCTGGACGGCGTGCTGGCCCGGATCGTCTGCCGGGTGGTGCGCCGGGTCGAGGCCGGCGACCACAGCATCGTGCTGGCCACCCCGCTGACCGGCAGCCACCACGAGAACCGCAGCGCGACGCCGCTCGTCTACCACGACGGCCGGTACGCGCAGCTGAACCAAGCCGCATAAGAAGCCAAGCAGCGTAGGGAGAGCAATGAGCAAGATCGTTGTGGTGTCCGGCAACCCGCGTCCGGGTTCGCGCACCTCGGTGCTGGCCGTCGCGGTCGGCGAGGCACTGGCCGGGCGCGCCGGTGCGCCGGCGCCCACCGTGATCGAGGTGGGCGAGCTCGGCACCGGTCTGCTGACCCCGGGCGACGAGCCGACCGCCGCCGCGGTGGCCGCGCTGCGCGAGGCCGACGTGCTGGTGATCGCCACCCCGACGTACAAGGGCAGCTACACCGGTGTGCTGAAGGTGCTGCTCGACCAGCTCCCGGCCCAGGCGCTGGCCGGCAAGCGGGCGGTGCCGGTGGTCACCGCCGGGATCGCCCCGCAGGCCGCGGCCGCCGAGGCCCTGCTGCGCCAGTTGCTGACCGAACTGGGCGCGGACGTGCAGGCCGGCCTCCCGGTGGTGGAGGCCGACCTGCCCGAGACCAAAGCCGTCGCCGACCGGTACGCCGAGACCTTCTAGCCCACGATCAGCGTGTAGACCTCACTCGCGGTCCTGCCCCAGGTGTCGGTGAAGGTGACCGTGAAGGTGGCCTCGCCGGCCTCCGGGTAGCCCCAGAGCACGCCGTCCGGCTCCAGCGCCAGCCCGGCGGGCAGCTCGCCGGCGGTCACCGCCCAGCTGCCCGCGCGGTGGTCGGCAACCGTCAGCTGGTGTTCGTAGTACACCTCCGCGTAGGCCTCGGCCAGTGCCGTCGTGCTGATCACCGGGGTGGTCGACTGCACCGTGACGGTCAGCGTCCTGGTGACCGTGTTGGGCACGTAGTCGACGAACCGGACCTGCACGGTGGCGGTGCCCGGCGCGGTCGGGGTGCCGGTGATCGCGCCGGCCGCGGACAGCACCAGGCCCTTCGGCAGGCTGCCGCCGGCCAGGCTCCACGAGCCGCGACGGGCCGCGGTGAGGGCCAGCTTGCCCGAGTACGCCTTGCCGGCCGTGACCGCGATGCCCTTGGTGGCGATGACCGGCGCCGCGGCCGGTGCCGGGGTGAACAGCAGCCGGTTCGGCGAGCCCTTGAGGCCGGTCACCTTGCCGGTGGTGGCCTTGCCGACCAGCACGTTGCGCACCTGCAGCGGGGTGTAGGCCGGGAACGCGTCGAGGACCATCGCGGCCGCCCCGGCCACGTGCGGCGACGCCATCGAGGTGCCGCTGTAGTAGGCGGCCGCCGTGTTGCTGGTCGCCACGCTGGACAGGATGTCCACGCCCGGCGCGAACAGGTCGAGCACGCTGCCGTAGTTGGAGAACGAAGCGCGCCGGTCCTTGCTGTCGGTGGCGCCCACCGTGATGGCCGCGGGCAGCGCCGCCGGGCTGACGTTGCCGGCGTTGACGTTCTCGTTGCCGGCCGCCAGCACGTAGGTGATGCCCGACTTGATCGACTTGGCCACCGCCGCCTCGAGGGTCTTGCTGCGCGAACCGCCCAGGCTCATGTTGGCCACCGCGGGCTTGACCGCGTTCTTGGTGACCCAGTTGATCCCGGCGATCACGTCGGAGAGCGAGCCGGAGCCCTCGCAGTCCAGCACCCGGACCGCCACCAGCTTGACCTTCTTGGCCACGCCGTAGGTGGAACCGCCGATGGTGCCGGCCACGTGCGTGCCGTGCCCGTTGCAGTCGCTCGCCGTCCGGTCGCCGTCGGCGAAGTCGTAGCCGTACGACGCCCGGCCGCCGAACTGCGCGTGGGTGATCCGGACACCGCTGTCGATCACGTACGCGTGCACCGAGGAACCGTCGTCCATCGGGGCGTACGTCTTGGACCGGGTCACCGCCCGCTGGTCGATGCGGTCCAGCCCCCAGGTGGGGTTGGTCTGCCGGTAGGCCGAAAGGCGCACGGTCCGGTCCTGCTCGACCATCAGCACGCCGGTGTGCGCGGCCCGGCGCCGGGCCTGCGGGGCGGTCAACTGCTCGGTGTGCACGCCGTCGGCGGTGGTCACCAGGTACCGGCCGGGGATCGCGCCGGGCTCGGCGGTGCCGAAGACCCGGCCCTCCGCCGCGTGCGCGGGAACCGCCGCGCCGGCCACGGCGATTGCCGTGGCGGTGACCAGTGTGCCGAAGACTCGCATGCGCATGGCCTGGTCGATCGGACGGCATGGGAGCAAGTTGAGACGCCACGCCCCGAGATCACCGAGCGAAACCCGGATGGCAAGTTAAACTGGTCGGTAGCGAAAGGCCGGAGAACCGCCGCCACGGATCTCCGGCCTTTTCCTCGCCCGAAAACAAGCGCCCCGCTCAGGGCGCGGCCCGCCGGTGGGCCAGCAGTGCCAGGCGTACCCGGTTGGGGCTGTTGGTCTTGGTCATCAGTGCCGTGATGTGTGTTTTCACCGTGGTCACGCCGATGTGCAGCCGGTCCGCGATCTCGGTGTTCGACAGCCCCGCGCCGACCAGATCGAGCACGTCCTGCTCGCGCGCGGTCAGGCCGTCGACGGCCTGTGGCTGCCCGGTCGCGCTGGTCACCGCCCGCCGCACCAGCCGCCGCAGCACCTCCTGGCTGAACGGGCTGTCGCCGGCGGCGGCCCGCCGGATGCCGTCCAGCAGTTCGGCCGGCGGCGCGTCCTTGAGCAGGAAGCCGCAGGCACCGGCGGTGAGCGCCGGGTAGAGGTGCTCGTCGTCGCCGAACGTGGTGAGCACCAGCACCCGGGTGGCCGGCCGGGCGGCCAGGATGCGGCTGGTCGCGCTGATCCCGTCGACGCCCGGCATCCGCAGGTCCATCACCACCACGTCCGGGCTGAGCCGCTCGGCCAGGGTGACCGCGTCCCGGCCGTCGCCGGCCTCGCCCACCACCTCGAGGTCGGGCTCGGCGTCGCAGAGCATCCGCAGACCGGCCCGGATCAGCTGCTGGTCGTCGACGAGCAGGACCCGGATCACGAGACCGCCTGGGGCAGCACGGTGCGGACCCGCCAGCCGGTGCCGGCCGGGCCCGCGGTCAGCCGGCCGCCGAGCACCTCGACCCGCTCGCGCATGCCGGTCAGTCCGTGCCCGCCGCCGGGCGGCGGTGCGGCGGTCCGGGGCGCCGAGCCGCCGTCGTCGGAGACCTCCCAGCTCACGGTGCCGTCGTCGACCGCGACCCGGAGCTTGGCCCGGGCCGTGGTGCCGGCGTGTTTCGCCACGTTGGTGAGCGCCTCCTGAGTCAGGCGGAGCACGGCGAGGCCGCGGACCGCGTCGAGCGAGCCGACCGCCTCGTCGATGTCGGCCTCCACGGTAAGGCCGGTGCGCCGGGCCGTGTCGACCGCCGCACCCAGGGCGGCCGGCAGCGCGCCCGGCTCGATCGCGGTGAGCGCCGCGTCGCCGCGCACCCCGGCCGGGTCGCGCAGCACAGCGACCAGCCGGCGCAGGTCGGCCAGCGCCGCCGTCCCGGTGCCGTGCACGTCGTCGAGCACCTCGGCCACCCGCGGGTCGATGCCGGGCAGCACGTGCCGGGCCACCCCGACCCGCAGCACCATCGAGGCCACGTGGTGCGCCACCACGTCGTGCAGTTCGCGCGCGATGGCGCTGCGCTCGTCGGCCCGGGCCGCGCGGCTCTCCGACTCGGTGCGCTGCTGCTCGGCGAGCATCCGCTGCTCGGCCTGCCGGGTGAGTTCCCGGCTGGTGCGCACCATCAGGCCGAACAGCAGCGGCACGCCGATCGGCAGCAGCAGCACGCCGAACAGCGCGGCCGGCAGCGAATGCTCCGACACCCGGATGTCCTGCACCAGGTAGACGCCGAACAGCAGGCCGACGCACAGCCAGATGGTGCGGGTCCGCAGCGCCCACATGGCCACCTCGGCCAGCGCCCAACTCGCGCCCACCTGGTTGATGGTCTGGTCGTCGATGACCGCGAACGCAACCGACAGCAGGCCGACCTGGGACAGCAGGCCGATCACCGGCCAGCGGCACAGGGCCAGCGCGCTGGCGAACGCGAGGACCGCCAGCACCCACTGCGTGCCGGTCGGGTGCCGGCCCTGGTCGCCGCCGAACAGCAGGTAGCACAGGCCGCTCAGGTCGAGCAGCACCATCCGGATCCAGGCGTCCCGCCGGTCGAAAAGGCGTCCCGACCACCCCATGACGATCAGCCTAGGCCCCGGCCACCGGCTGCCACCTCGGGCGAATCGCCAGATAGGCGAGCAACCCGAGCGGCCCGAGCAGGATGGTGAGCAGCAGGATCGGGGCCATCACCAGAGCCGGCACGCCGCGGTCCCGGCTGTCCAGCCAGGACCAGCGGCCCACGAACAGGTCGAACGCGATCATGTGCGCCCAGCCCGCTGCCGCGCCCTCGGCCGTGCCGAGCAGATCCCGTACGCCACTCAGGGTGGGCGACAGCACGGCCGGGAGCACGGTGTCGAGGCTGCCCAGCACCAGCACGCCGTGGACCGCGACCACCGGCACCACGATCAGCGGCGACGCGATGATCCGCCGGGTCCACGACCAGCGCGGCAGCAGGATCATCAGCGCCCAGAACGGCGCGGCCAGCAGGAAGGTGAGCTCGAACAGGAAGCCGGTCACGCTGTGTCCTCCTTAGGCATGCCCTTCTGGCCCTCGCCTCCAGCGCCGTCCGCAGGTGCGGCTGGGTGCCGCTCGGTGCAGGCGGTCACGCCGCCACCGCTGCCTTCCGGCGCAGCACCAGTACAAATCCACCCGCCGAGGCCAGCGCCAGCGCACCGAAGGCGCCGAGGGTCAGGGCGTCCGGTTCCAGCAGCGGCTGCGCGCGCAGGGCCTGCCAGGTCAACAGCATCACGAGTACGGCGTACGCGCCGCCGGCCACCAGGATCAGACGTGCCCGGTGGACCGCGTCCAGGCGCCGGCCGCCGTACCGGGCCAGCAGGAACGCCAGCAGCGGCAGCGCCTGCAGCGCGTGCAGCCCGACGAAGTGCCCGATCCGCAGGTCACCGCCGGTCGTGCTCCAGCCGGTGATCGGCAGGCCGGGGCCGCCGTCCGGCACCCCGACGCTGTGCGCGCCGGTCACACCCTGCATCATCTGCGCCTCCGTCGGCGTCACCATCGGGACGGCGGCCAGCATGCCGAGCAGCGAGACGCCCAGACCGAGCAGGATCGCATACCGGGCCGGCCGGTCCGGTATCCGCTGGATCAGCGCGATCACCCCGATCAGCAGGTGGGCCAGGAACAGCACCAGGATGGAGGTGCCCATCACCGAGAAGAGGACGGCGTTCAGCGGGGTGCTGGCGTTGTAGTGGCTGGTGGTGCCGCGGGCGGCCTGGACCACGATGATCGCCATCTCGACGAAGGAGACGGCCACGATGATCACGGCGGCGATCTCGGCGAGCCGGCTGCGGCGCGGCAGCACCGACAGCATCCAGGCCAGGGTGAACGCGTACAGCACGAACGAGACGGCGAACTTCCAGGGCTTGAGCCAGATCGGGGCCCCGGTGAGGATGCGGGCGTCGGCGAACACGCCGACCGTGGTGACGAGGGCCAGCACGACCATCGCCCCGGTGAGCACGAGGAGCGGCTTGTGCCAGCGGATGACCGCGCGTGCATCGATGGTTGTCATATCCGCAGCCTGCCGCCGCGGAAAGGTCGAATCTTCGGTCCGCGGGCCGCACTCGCGGCCTCCGGTCCGAGCCGGTCTCCTACCCAGGGTGGAGATGTTCCCCCTAGGACCGCGGTTACGCTCGGTCGATGGAGATCGCCGGCCTCGTGCTCGCGGCGGGAGCCGGCCGGCGCTACGGGATGCCGAAGGCGCTGGTCGCGTACGGCAAAAAGCTCTTGGTGCAGCACGCGGCCGAAACGTTGCGGGAAGCCGGTGTGACCCGCCGCCTGGTGGTGCTCGGCGCGCAGGCCGAGCGGGTGCGCGAGGCCGCGCCCGACCTGCCGGACACGGTGCTCAACCCGGACTGGGCGACCGGCATGGCGTCCTCGCTGCGCGCCGGGCTGGAGGCGCTGACCGGCACGCCGGCCATCGCCGTGGTGGTCCTTCTGGTCGACATGCCCGCGGTCACTTCCGAGGCGGTACGCCGGGTGGCCGCGCTCGGCGCCCCGGACGCGCTCGCGATGGGCGGGTACGGCGACCGGCGCGGTCATCCGGTGCTGCTCGGCCGCAACCACTGGCCCGGCGTGATGGCTACCGCGACCGGTGACCGGGGCGCCCGCGACTACCTGCGCGCACACGCCGCCCAGGTGCGCGTGGTGCCGGTGGGCGACGTGGCCGACGACGCCGACCTCGACGTCAGGCCAGATGCCGGCCCGTAGATCAGGGTCGAGTCCGGGACTTACCGGATTAATCCCGGGCTGCCCGCACACCAGGATCAACGGCATGAAGGCACTTCTCGCGTTGCTGCTGATCATGCCGCCGCCGGTGACCGCGCCCGACTGGGTGACCTGCGGGACCGCGGAATGCACCACGCTCACCGTGCCGGTGGACTGGTCCCGGCCGAACGGCGAGACGGTGGGAATCCCGGTCGCCCGGCGCGCCGCTCCCGATCCCGCCAAACGAATAGGAACGCTGGTGTTCCTGCCGGGCGGGCCGTGGGACTCGGGCGTGCAGCGGGTGCGGGACGGCTACCGGCGGTTCAGCGACACCCTGCTGGACCGGTTCGACATCGTCAGCCTCGACCCGCGCGGCTCGCGCTGCGAACCCGGCCCGCCGCCGCTGCTGACCAGCCAGGCCGACTTCGACGCCGCGCTGGCCCACAACCGCGCGCTGTGGCAGACCTGCGCTGGCGGGGTGTGGCGGCACGCCGACATGCTCAGCAACGTCCGCGACCTGGAGGCGCTGCGGATCGCGCTCGGCGAACGGCAGCTCAGTTTCCACGGCAGCTCGTACGGCACGCTGCTGGGTCAGCAGTACGCCGAGCGCTATCCCGGGCGGGTGCGGGCCATGGTCCTGGAAAGCGTCGTCGACCACAGCCCCGCGCCGTTCCTCCCCACGCAGGCGGCGGCGTATGAGGACGCCTTCGACCACTTCGCCGACTGGTGCGCGGCCGACACGTCGTGCGCGCTGCATGGCCGGGACGTCCGGCAGGTGTGGCGTGGCCTGCGCGACTTCGACCTGGTGGCGGTCACCCTCAAGTTCCTGCGGGACGCCGCGTACGGCCCGCTCGCCGGGTATCTGCGCGACGTGGCGGGTGGGGCGCCGCCGATCCGGGTGCCGAGCCTCGGCGTGGTGACCCCGGCGTTCTGTGCTGATTGGTCGCTGCCGGTCGCTGACTTCGCCGATTACCAGCGGCAGCTGCGCCAAGCTGCGCGAGTCGCACCGGACACCGGCTATCCGGCGCAGGTCTTCGCGCTGACCATGTGTCTCGGGTGGGGCAAGGTGGCCAACCCGCAGCGTCCGGTACGGGTGCGCACCGAGATCCCGCTGTTGCTGGTCAACTCCCGGCACGACCCGGCGACGGGGTGGGAGGGTGCCCGCAATGTGGAGCGCCAGCTGGGCCGGCACGGGGTGCTGGTGACGTACGAGGGTGCGGGGCACGGCGCGTACACCCTCAGCGATTGCATCAAGCGGACCGTCGACGATTATCTGGTGTCGCGCACCGTGCCGGCGCGCGGAACGACCTGCTAGCGCCGCACGTCGCCGCCGGTCAGCGCCGCCAGTTCGGTCCGGTCGGGCAGGCCCTCGCAGTCGCCGGGAACGGTCACCGCGAACGCCCCCACCGCGATCGCCGTGGCCAGGCGCTGCTCCGGCGGCTCCCCCGCCAGCCGGTCGGCCAGATATCCGGCGACGAACGCGTCACCCGCACCGACCGGGTCGACCACGGTCACCGGCAGCGCCGCCACCGCGTGCCGCCGACCCGCGATCCGGGCGACACAGCCCCGGCCGCCGTCCTTGACGATCACCTCGGCCGGGCCCAGCTTGGCCAGGCCGTCCAGCGGATCGTCGTCGTCGATGAACAGGGCCGCCTCGTCGGGGCTGGCGAACACGATGTCGGCGCGGGTGACCAGGTCGCGCAGCACCGGGGCGGCCTCGAAGCGGGACCACAGCTTGCCGCGGTAGTTGACGTCGACCGAGACCGGGACGCCGGCCGCGCGCGCCGTCTCTACTGCCTGGAAGACCGTGGCCCGGCAGGACTCGCTCAGCGCCGGGGTGACGCCGGTGACGTGCAGGACGCCGGCGCCGCGCAACTCGGCCACCGGCAGGTCGGCGGGCATCAGCCGGGAGCCGGCGCTGCCCTGGCGGTGATAGTCCACATGGGTGAACTCGGCGGAGCGCCGGTGCCGGACCATGAGGCCGGTGAACGCGTCGTCGGAGATGGCCAGGGCGCGCACCCCGGCGGCCTCGATCCGGCCGGTGATCAGGCTGCCGGTCGCGTCCCGGCCGACCCGGCCCAGCCAGGTGGCCGGAGCGCCGAGGCGGGCCGCGCCGATGGCCACGTTGCTCTCGGCGCCGCAGATGCCGTACGAGAAGCTGCGGGCGTACCCGAGTGGGCCGATGCTGTCCGCGGCGACCAGGCCCATCGTCTCGCCGAAGGTGAACAGGTAGGTCATGAGCGGGCGAACTGCACCGCGGCTACCGCGTGGCGGGCCCGGGCGCCCAGGGCGGCCAGGCTGCCGCCGCTGGCCGCGTCGCCGATCAGCGGGGCGCCGAGACCGACCGCCTTGGCGCCGGCCGCCAGCCAGTCGGAGATGTCGTCGAGCGCGATGCCGCCGGTCGGCATGACGTTGACCTGCGGAAGCGGGCCGCGCACGCTGCGCAGGAAGCCGGTGCCGAGGCTGGCCGCCGGGAACAGCTTGACCAGCGGGGCGCCGGCCTGGTGGGCCGCGTACATCTCGGTGGGGGTCGCGGTGCCCGGATAGAACGGGACCGGCGACGAGGCCACCAGCTCGGTGTCGATCACCGGCGAGATCAGGAACTCGGCACCGGCGTCCACCGCGGCCTTCACGTCGTCGGCGGTCAGCACGGTGCCGGCGCCGACCGCCACCGACGCGGGCAGCTGGCGGCGCAGGCCGGCGATGGCGTCGACCGCGCCGCGCGAGGTCAGCGTGACCTCGAGCGCGGTGACCCCGGATTCGACCAGGACCTCGGCCACCGAGGCGAAACTGTCGGCCGTGGGTGCGCGCAGGATCGCGATGATCCCGCTGCGCACGACGGCCGCGGACACATCATCGAGCTTCTTAACGGTCACGATTTCGATCCTGCCCGATATCGCCAAGATCATCCACTGCCGATCCACGACCTGGACGGCGCAGCAGCGTCCGGGCCCGGTCGCGCAGGTGCCCGTTGAGCAGGGCACCCCGCGGCGGCGGCAGGACGTCGATGGACAACTCCTCGCGGATCGACGCCTCCAGTTGCTGCATCACCAGCGGCACCTGGGCCAGCAGCTCGCGGAAGTGGATCTGCGGCTGCACGCCGCGCACCGCGGTCGGGTTCATCTCGCCGTGCAACTTGTGCAGCAGCACGTGGACCGCCAGGGCCTCGCTGCGCACCGGGCCCGACGCGAGCAGGCGCACCTGCATGAGGGCCGGACCGACCTCCTCGATGTAGCTCTGCGCCGGGCCCGGTTCCTCCTCGGCGTCGAAGGCGGAGCGCAGGCGGTAGGTCACCCGTTCGAAGATCGCGAGCAGTTCCACGTACGCGGTCTTGCGCTCGTCGTACCAGCGACTGCGGCGGACGGTCAGCAGCCGGGCCGCGACGGCACCGGCCAGGGCGAACACGGCGGCGAGGAGGGGCAGCCCCCACCACGGGATCTGGGACACGCGGATAACCGTAGCGACGTGGCGCGCGGCACGCCCGGGCACGTGGTTAACCCGATAGGCGGGCTAGCGCAGCGTCGATGGCCCGTGACGCTTCGTCGGTCACCCGTGCCGGTGACAGGGCGGCGCCGGCCTCGCGCAGCGCGGCCACCCGGTCCGGCCCGAGGCGCTCGGCGGCGGCCTGGCGGGCCCGGTCCAGGCGGGCGGCCTCGGCGGGATAGACGCAGGCCGTGGGCAGGGCGGCGTCGACCAGCACGGCGGTCTCGTCGGCGCCGACGCGCACCAGCAGGACGACCAGGTTGCGCAGGGCCGCGGTCTGCAGGGTGTCGTTGCCGGCCCGGCGCCAGAGGGCGAGCACCTCGCGGAAGCTGGCCAGGGCGGTGGCCGGGTCGCCGTGGCGGCTGCGGATCGCGACGGCGGCGGTGCCCGCGGCGGCCCCGAAGAGCCGGTCGTCGGCCTCTTTGGCGATCTCCACCGCTTCGGCCAGCAGGTCCAGCGCTCGGTGCGGATCGCTGTCGCCGAGCGCCTCACCCAGCCCGTATCGCGCCTCCGCCCGGGCGCTCGGATTGCCGGTCAAATCAGAAATGTCGCATGCGTGCCGGCCGCGCGCGATCGCCTCCGCCGTGCGCCCCGACCAGGCCAGCACCAGCGCCTCCCCGACCAGCGCCGACACCTTGGCCACCGGGCTGCCGTCCATCGCCCGGTAATGCTCCGCGGCCCCCGCGCCGTCGCAGGTCACCAGGGCCACATCACCCAGCACCTCATGCACCGCCGCGCTGGGCACGACGGACTCGGCAAGCGCCCGGGCCTCGGCCAGATCGCCCCGCCCCCACGCGTGGGTGGCCGCCGCCGCGAGCGCCTGCGACGCCCGCGGATGGCCCTCGGCCCCGATCGCGGCCCGCCCCCAGAACAGCACCTCGTAGTGCTGGCAGTGATACCCGTACCGGTACATCGCCGCGGCCAGCCGGATTCGCGCGTCGGTGTCGCCGCGCGCGAACGCCAGCCGCAGGTCGGGCAGCAACGCGTCGATCTCCCGTACCGCCACCGCCTGTTCCGGCCCGTGCACGGCCGCGTCCAGTTCCTCGGCGGCCGCGACCATCGCCGCCGCGTGCCGCGCCTCGGTCTCCGCCAGGTCACCGTGCTCCGCGGCGTACGCCCGCACGGTTTCCAGCAGCCGGAACCGCCCGGCGCCGTGCCGCACCACCAGCGAGCGCTCCACCAGCACGGCGAGCACCGCGGCCACCCGCTGCCGCGGCACCGACGGATCGGCCACCACCGCCTCGGCCTGCGCGATCGTGAACCCACCGGCGAACACCGCAAGCCGCCGCAAAACGGTCTGCGCCGCGTCGTCCAGCAGCCCGAACGACCAGTCCACCACGGCCCGCAGCGTCCGGTGCCGGGCGTCGCCGTCCCGCCGCCCGCGAACCAGCAGGTCAAGCCGGTCGTCCAGCCGTTCCCGCAGCTCACCGACCCCGAGCGCGGCAGCCTGGGTGGCCGCCAACTCGATCGCCAGCGGCAACAGGTCGAGCCGCCGGACAATGTCACCGACGTCATCCTCCTCGCCGTGCACGCCGGCCCTCTCCAGAAACAGCCGCGCCGCCGTTTTCTCATCGAGAGGCGCCAATGCCAGAAGCCGTTCCCCGTCCGCCCGGAGCCGTTCCTGACTGGTGACCACAACGCGCGCCCCGCGCATGGCCTCGACGACATTCAAAGCGGCTGTCAGCAAATGCTCGCAATTGTCGAGAACCACGACGTCGTAACCTTTTGCGGCCCGTCCGATGGCAGCGAAAGCGTCGTCCAGCGGGCCGATTCGTACCCCCAGTGCCACCGCGACCGCCGGCACAAAATCGGCCTCCAGCACATCCGCACCGTCCACCCACGCCGCCCGCTCCGCCTGCCGGACCGCCTCCGACACCAGCCGCGTCTTCCCCACCCCGCCGGGCCCGGTCACGGTCACCGTCCCGGGCTCCGCGATCATGCCGGCCAGCTGCGACAACTCCCGCTCCCGACCCACAAAAGACGAAAATCGCAGAGGTACGGGCAAAGGCCGGCCCCGGGGCACACCGGCGGCCTCGGCGTCCGGTCCCGGCCGTTGCGCCCGCTGCGGGCTGAGGCGCGGGGCGAGCTCACCCCGGGCGACGGCAGCCTGCAATTCGCGGACTGCCTGCGACGGATCCAGTCCCTGTTCGCCGACCAGCGCCTCGGAGTGCCGCCGGAGCAACTCCAGCGCTTCACCACGCTGCCCATTCCGCGCGAATGCGGTGGCCAGCGCGACAACTCCGCTTTCCCAGCAGGGATCGCCCGCCACCACTTCCGCCAGCCGGCCGACATCCCCGTGCCTGACCAGCCCGTCCCGATAGAGCGACCTGAGCCGGACGGCAATCCCCTGGAACGGCTCCCCCGGAAATTCCCCCAGCGGTTCCCCACGCCAGAGCGCGAGCGCGTCGGCTAATCCCTCCGGCCGCCCCACCAGGTCCTCAAACAGCAATGCGTCCACGTCATCCCGGGGCACCACCAGCCGGTAACCCGCGGGCTCCAGCACGATGTCGGCCCCCGCCCCGCCCCCGGCCCCCAGAGTTCCGCGAAGCCGAGCCACATGCGACTGCAGACTGTTCCGAGCCGACCGCGGGGCCCCGTCCGGCCAGAGCGCATCGACAAGGGCCGAAACCCCTACCGCCCGCCCCGCGTGCAGAGCAAGAAGCGCAAGCACAGCCCGCTGACTCCCACCGGCAACCCGAACCGCCCCGCCGGCCCCCCAAACCTCAAACGCCCCCAACACCCGAACCAACACGGCCCGACCTTACGACGCCCCCCACCGCCGCCGGCCAGCCCTTTTCCACCCCCACCCCGAGAATGTCAAAAACCAGACCGTCCCCACCCCGCCCCCGCAGCCGCAACCCCCGATCGCCCGGCAGCGCCGTCGCCATCCCTGGACGCCGCTCACTGCCGTCACCCGCCGGCATCCCCCTGCCCGCCGGAGCAGCCCCGGTTCCCGACGACGCGATCCCACACAGCGCCGACATCGCCCCGGCCGCCATCCGCGTCCGACGCCCCGAGGCCCCGGCCGTCAGTGCCTCAGCAGCATGCCGCCGCCCGCACCGGCCGCCCTCGCCCCGAAGCCCGAACTCCGGACCGGCACCACACGCGCCCGCGTGGATGGCATGCCGGCGGCGCCACGCGGACACCGCGCAGAGGGACGGGCTCCGCCGGATGCCTCAGCGCGACAGTCGCCGCGGGAGGCGCAGACGTCCGGATCTCCCCCAAGGCGGCAAGGCCCAACATCCGGTGCGGGTGCTGATGCGCTGGGAGGTCGGTGCCGCGCGGGGAGGGTGGCTCCGCCGCGCGGCATCCGTTCGGGGATCAGTGAAGGTGGTAGAAGCGCCAGAAGTCGTTTGGTAGGGGTAGGACCTCGGGGGTGTTGAAGCCGGCTGCTCTTGACCACTCGAGCAAGGTTGGGGCTCGCAGGATGGTGCCGTTGGCTATCACCGGGTTTTCGGCTCTGGTTGCTGGCAGGCAGTGCAGGACGCTGAAGGCGTACTGGAGGCGTTCGATTTCGCCGGCGGGGGCGGTGAACTCGTCCGCCACCCGTTCGTCGGCGATGAAGACGCTGCCGCCGGGGGCCAACGCCGCTCGGGCCGCCGCCAGCACACCTACCGGGTCGCCCATGTCGTGCAGGGCCTCGAAGATGGTCACCAGGTCGTACCGGCCCTCCACCTCGGCGGCGTCGCCCAGGGTGAACGTCACGCGGTCGGCCACTCCGGCGGCGGCCGCGGTGCGGCGGGCCTCCTCGATCGACGCCTCGTCGAGGTCCACGCCGCGGACCGTCGCCGTGGGGTAGGCCAGCGCTATCGCCACCGAAGAGTGGCCCACGCCGCAGCCCAGGTCCAGCACCTGCGCCGAGGAACGGAGCCGGGCGTCCACTTCGGGCAGGGCCGGCAGCCACTCCGTTGCCAGCATGTTCGCGAACATCGGGCGGTTGAAGCTGGCGATCCCGTGCCGGATGTGGCGGCCGTAGTCCGCGTAGCCGACGCCCTCGCCGGTTCGGAACGCCTCGATCACGCGCGGGGTCAGCAGGCCCAGGCCCACCGCGAACTCGCCGGCCGTGCCCAGGAAGTCCGGGCCGCCCTCGTCCAGCAGCACCTCGGTCACGCCGTCGGCCAGCGCGAAACCGTCGCCGGTGACCACCAGGAAGCCGGCCGCGGCCTGCTGTTCCAGCCATTCCCGGGCGTAGCGTTCGTCGATGCCGGCGGTCTTCGCCAGCGCGGCGGCGTCCAGCGGGTGATCTCGCAGCGCCGCGTACAGGCCCAACTCCCGGCCCAGCTCCACGGTGAACAGTTCGGCGGCGCCGATCAGGGCGCCCAACAGGCGTTCGCTCAACTCTTGTGCACTCATACCGCACACCGTGCACCCCCGCGAGTGCAGCCCGAGTGCAGAACGCGTGACACAACTCGCCCTTGACTTGAAGGGGGCTTGAGGTTGCAGGTTGTACGGCATGAGAGCCGCCCTCTTCGACCACTTCGGTCCGCCCGACGTCCTGCGCATCGCCGAGGTGCCCGATCCGGAACCGCAAGCGGGCGAGGTCCGCGTCCGGGTCCGCGCGGCCGGCGTGCAGCCGTTCGACGTCGGGGTCCGCCGGGGCGACATGACCTGGCTCGACCTGTCCTTCCCGCAGACGATCGGCCAGGAGTACTCGGGGGTGGTCGATCGTCTCGGGCCGGACACCGAAGGGCTCGCGGTCGGTGATCCGGTGCTCGGCTCGACCATGCTCAACGGATACGCGGAGCTGGTATGCGTACCCGCCAAGAATGTCGTGCGCAAGCCGGACCGCCTGGACTTCCCCACCGCCGCCGCGCTGGTGGCGGCGTCGCAGACGGCGTCCGGCGCGCTGCTCGAACTGGGTGTCACCGAGGGCGACGTGCTGCTGGTGCACGCCGCCGCCGGCAGTGTCGGCACCGTCGCCGTCCAGCTGGCGCGGCTCGCGGGGGCGACCGTGATCGGCACCGCGAGCCCGGCCAACCACGCCTACCTGCGTCAATTGGGTGCCGTGCCGGTCGCGTACGGCGAAAGTCTGATCGACGCGGTGCGGCCGCACCAGCCCACCGTGGCCCTCGATGCGGCCGGCGGCGCGGCGATAGCCCAATCGGTCGCGCTCGGCATCCCGCGGCAGCGGATCGGCACGATCGTCGACGACAAGGCGGCCGCCGAGCACGGAACCCTGGTGGTGCGCGCCGGCCGCAACCCGCAGCGCCTCGCCGAGGTGATCGCGCTCGCCGCGAAGGGCGCGGTCACCATGCCGGTCCGCGCCTACCCGCTCTCCGACGTGGTCGCCGCGCACGCCGCTGTCGAGTCGAGGCACGGCCGCGGCAAGGTCGTGCTGATCGTCGAGCCCGGAAAGTCCTGACCGTAGAGCCCGGAAAGTCCTGACCGTAGAGCCCGGAAAGCATGAAATGCGGCCGGACCCGGCCTAGATTTCTCCCATGACATCGACCACCGGAGATTGCCCGATCTGTGCCAAACATCGGGGCGAGGGCTCCCTGATCGGTGGCCCGCTGATCTGGCAGGACGACAACGTGGTCGTCTATCACAAGCCGCCCGGTCCGACCGGCCGCGTCTTCCTCGGTCACCTGTTCGTCGAGACCAGGCGGCACGCCCCCCATCTGGACCAGCTCACCGACGCGGAGGCGACCACGGTCGGCTGGGCGGCCGCACGGGCCGCCCGGGCGCTCACCCTGGTCCTCGGCCCGGAGGCCGTCTTCTCCGCCATCGTCGGCCGCGGGGTGCCCCACTTCCATCAGCACGTGTTCGCCCGCCACCCCGGCACGCCGCGGGAGCTCAACTGGATGGCGAGCAACGAGTGGACCGACGCCCCGCACGGCGACGCTGCCGAACTCGCCGAGTTGGCTGACCGCCTGCGCCCACACTTCACGGCATCAGGTGATGCCGGCCAATGTGAGCGGGCGGGTGCTGGCGCGGACGTGGTGCCGATTGGCGGCGGCGATGCCGGTGCCGCCGGCGAGGCGTAAGGCGCCGGTGGCGGCGTTGCACAGGACGCCGGCGGAGTCGGCATGCTGGCGAACCAGTTCAGCAAGGCCGGCGCCAGCACGCCGCGCGACTGCGCGATGTCAGCTGCGTAGGCAGATGTCGAACGGGTGGCCGCCCGGGTCGACCAGCACCCGCCACCGGTCCGGCTGCGGCTGCTCGTCCGGCTTGGTGGCGCCGAGCGCGAGCGCCTGCTCCTCGGCCTTGTCCAGATCGTCGACGTACAGGTCCAGGTGGTAGCGCTTCGGCGCCTCCTCGGCGGGCCAGCCGGGGCCGGAGTAACCGGGCACCCGGCCCCAGCCGATGCTGGACTTGCCGTCGCCGATCATCGCGTACTCGGCGTCGCTGTGCAGAACCTCCCAGCCCAGCACCCGCGAGTAGAAGGTGGCGAGCGCGGCCGGCTCGGACGCGTCTAAGTTGATCATTGCCATGGTGGCGAAACCTGTCATGGACGTGATCCTCGCGCCAAAGACTGACACGTACTGTCAGCATCTCCTATTTGAGGTACACCAGACCGTCCAGCACCACGCCCGGCCGGCCCGGGGTGCCCTCGACCTCCACCCGTACCGTGTGCTCTCCGCTCTGGCTCCACCACCGTGACCAGATCGCCTGGCGGTAGATCGTCTTCGGCGACCCCAGGTCGACGACGCCCTGGTCGGCGCCGTCCACCCAGATCCGCACCCGGCCGGAGAGCGCGCCCCGGCCCACCGCGAGGGCGGCCGAGCGTCCGGTGAAGGTCCAGCTCGCGGACGCTCCGGCCGAGGTGGCGCCGAGCGCCACACCGCCGAGATATGCCGGGTTGCTCAGGGCGCGCCAGTTTCCGCTCCGTCGGGCGGCGGCTTCCGACAAAACCATGGGGGTACGGGTAACCGACGCGCTCACCGCGTTTCCGGCGCGGTCGGTCGCCCGTACGGTGAAGGTTGTCGGCACTGCGGGTTTGATCGTGCCGTTGCGGTAGCGGTTGGTCGCGCCCAGGTCGACCGTGCTGGGCCGGACCAGGCTGACCGAGGACAGGCCGTTCACGTCGGTGGCGTGCCAGTTGAGCCGGATCGGCACCGACCCGTCCAGCGAACCGGCCCGCAGCACCACGTCCGGGCCGCTCGCAAAGATCGGCGCGTTCGGGTCGGCCACGACTTCGCTGGTGAACTGCGCGGTCCGCCCGGACAGGTGCATCGCCCGCACCGTTACCGTGTGCCCGCCCGGCGTGAGGCTGAGCGACGCCGTCCGATGGTGCCCCGGTGCCGCCAGCGCCAGCCGGCCGTCGACGTAGACCTCGAACCGGTTGATCAGCGCGCTCGGCGTCGTGACGTTCCAGAGCGGCCGGATCAGCCCCCGGGTGAACATCAGTGACCCGTACCTGGTCGCCCCGGTCATGCGCAGCAGGCGCAAGCCGGACGGCCCGGCGCCGGCAATCGCCCGGATGGCCGGCAGTTGGGCGTACAGCCCGTTACCCGGACACTCGGTGCGCCCCGCGTCCCGATGCCCCGAGATCCGGTAGAGCACCGCCTTGGCCCCGGCCGGATACTTGTTGCTGCCCGCCGACGGATAGACCACACGCCCGTTGGGAGCATTGCCGAAGGCGCCGAGCTTGTACGCGGCGACGGTCGCGATCGCCGTGCGCACGGTGGGCGAGACCCCCGCCGAGTCATAGGTCCCGATCGCCGCGATGGCCGCCGCGTTCTGGTTGAACCCTTGCGTATGCGCCCCGAGCACCGACCGCCCGACGCCGCCGGCCCGCCCCTCGAAGATCGTCCCGCACCGGTCGACCAGGAAGTTGTACCCGATGTCGTCCCAGCCGCGGCTGCGCACGTGGAAGGCCTGAATCCCCCGCACGATGCTGGCCGAGTCGCCGCAGCTGTATCCGTTCCCGCTGGCGGTGTGGTGCACGAAGAAGACCTGAATGGGCCCGGTCAGCGTGGGCTTGGCCCGCACGATGGCCTCGTTGGCCCCCCACCCGGCCCGGGTGACCATCCGAGGCACCGGCCGCGCCGGCATCGGCACCGCGGCACGCCGCTCGAGCCGAGGTTCGGCCTGCTGGGTGGCCGACTCCTCGCGCCGTGCGGGGGCCGGCGCGTCGGGGTTGATCAGGTCCAGGCGCAGGTCGGTGGGGAGCGGGCCGCGGGCGTTGTCGATGCGGGCCGCCACCGCGTCGGCCCGGCCGACCCACAGCGGGTCGGAGGCGCCGCGCTGGTCGCCCGCCTTGGCGCCGTCGGTTTCCAGGCGGCGCCACTCGCCCCACCGGCCGGTCGCCGCCTCGCGGACCTGCAACCACACCGCGGCGTCCAGGGCTGCCCGCGGGTCGGCCCAGGTCAGGCCCACCAGGCGGAACGGGCGCGTCGGGCGGGCCGGCAGCGACGCCGGGAGCGGGATGGTCTCCAGGGCCGGCACCGCGGCCGGGGGCTGCGGCTCGGCGGCTGCGGCGGGCAGGTCGGCGGGAAGGGCTGCGACGGTCGCCAGGAGCGCGGCCAGCAGGGTGCCCTTCGTCCGATTCCGGTGCACGTGAACCCCCGTGGTACTGGTTGATCGGCCATGTGCCAGGTTGCCGCCTGAAGTGGCTTCCGTCCGGGAAATGGCGAACTCAACTCGGGAACTGTACGGATGAATCCGGCAAAATGCCCGAACGGCCGAGGTCATGCGGCGGTAAAGATTGCGGCTGAGTTGCCGATGGAAGGTCATGACCAGCAGCGCGGAGAGCACCACGGGGACGCCGGCGCCGCTGGCTCCCCGGTTCGCCTGGGTGCTGGTCGGTGTGGGGCTGGCCCTGGTGACGCTGTACGCCGTGGGGCCGGCGTGGATGCGTACGCCCGCCATGGCTCTGGTGGTTGCCGCCGGGATGACGGCACTGCACGTCGCGCCGCGCCGCAATCTCGGACCGGACGACCGCGGTCCGTGGCGGCTGATGCGGGCGGCGGGCTACATCTTCATCCTGGCGCTCCTGATCAGGGCGGTCTTCCCGGAGACGATGGCGTCGCCGCCGAACGTGTTCACGATGATCCCGAACAGCGTGGTCATCCCCGCCTACCTCCTCCTCGGTGTCGCCTACGCCGTGCTGCTGCGCCGCCGCCGCGCCTCCGACGACGACCCGGCCCGGATCGACGCGCTGCTGGTCGGCCTCGCATTCGCGTTCCTCACCTGGTCCTTCTTGATCGTGCCGACCATGGACGCGGCCACCGTGACGTGGCTGCAGGTCGTCAACGCGTGCTACCCGGTGATCGACGTGGTGCTGCTGGTGTTCGTGTCGCAGCTCATGCTGGCCGGTGGCGCCCGGCAGCCGGCGATGTGGATGCTGATCTCGGCGGCGGTCATGATGTTCGCGGCCGACCTGCTGTTCGCGCTGCGCGACATCGGCCTCGTGCAGGTGCCCGAATCGCTGATCAACGGCCTGTTCATGGCGATGTTCGTGCTGCTGCCGGCGTCGGCGGTGCACCCGTCCTGCCGCACGCTGGTGGAGCCGCAGGAGGTCGTGATCCGGGACCTGAGCCGGCTGCGCCTCGTCGTGATCGGCCTGGTCGTGACGGTGCCGACTGCGGTGACCTCGCTGCTGCCGCTGGGCACCCTGGCCACCGACCTGATCCGGGCGGGCCTGTGCGTGCTGCTCGTGCTGGGCGTCCTGACCCGGGTGGTGCGTTCCAACAATTCCCGGGTACGCGCCGAGCGGGTCACCCGCCGGCGGGCCACCCACGACGCGCTCACCGACCTGCCCAACCGGGAACTGCTGGCCGAGACGGTCAGCGCCTGGGGCGACCGGGCCACCGCTGACAACCTCGAGATCAGCCTGCTGTTCCTCGACCTGGACCGGTTCAAGATGGTCAACGACCACTGGGGCCACCAGGTCGGCGACGAGTTGCTGTGCGCGGTCGCGGCCCGGCTCAGCGAGCAGGTCCGGGCCGAGGACCTGGTCTGCCGGATCGGCGGCGACGAGTTCGTGATCGCCCTGGCCAGCCCGTCGCACCTGCGCCTGGCCGAGTCGCTGGCCGACCGGCTGCTGGTCGAGTTGGCCCGCCCGTTCCGGCTCTCGGTCGGCGACGTGGTCATCTCCGCCTCGATCGGGGTGGCCCGGTCGATCGGCGGCGCGCACGCGCTGGAGCTGATCCGGGACGCGGACACGGCGATGTACAAGGCGAAGGGTTCGGGCCGCAACGCGTACGCGCTGTTCGACACGTCCCTGCGGGATCAGGTACGCGACCGGGTCAAGCTGGAGCAGGCCCTGCGCGGCGCCCTGGAGCGCGACGAACTGGCCGTGCACTTCCAGCCGATCGTCGACATCGAGTCCGACGAGCTGGACGGTTTCGAGGCCCTGATGCGCTGGCACTCGCCCGAGCTGGGCAACGTCGCGCCGATGGAGTTCATCCCGATCGCCGAGGAGACCGGCATGATCGTGGAGATGGGCGCCTGGCTGCTCCGCGAGTCCGCGTACCAGCTGGTCGAATGGACCCGGCAGCGCGGACCCGGCGCCCGCCAGCTGCACGTCTCGGTCAACGTGGCGGTCCGCCAGCTGCGCGACGGCTCCCTGGTCACCCTGGTCGACGAGGTGCTGCAGGACACCGGCCTGCCGCCCGAGTCGCTCTGGCTGGAGATCACCGAGTCCAGCGTCATGGAGGACATCGACGCCGCCCTGTTCACCCTGAACGCGCTGCACGCGCTGGGCGTCACGCTCTGCATCGACGACTTCGGCACCGGTTACTCCTCGCTCAGCTACCTGCACCGCCTCCCGGTAGGCATCGTGAAGATCGACCGCTCCTTCATCTCGCACGTCGGCGAGAACGGCAGCAACGAGCCGATCGTCCGCGCCGTGCTGGCCATGACCCACGCCATGGGCCTCAAGGTGGTGGCCGAGGGGGTGGAAACCCAGCGCCAGCGCGACTGGCTCCGCGATCAGGGCTGCGACCTGGTGCAGGGCTGGTTCTACGGCAAGGCCGACCGCCCCGCCAACCTCACCCACTGGATCGAGCGGTCAACCACGCTCGGTGTTTAGCGCTCCACACCCGCGGGGTACTCGATCGCCGCCATCCCCACGGATCGAGGAGCGACAATGTCCATTCAGGGCGTCTTCTATCTCATCGCGGTCATCTTGCTGGTCCTGGCTGCCCTGCCAATTCCGGCCCGCGGTTTCAGCCTGGCGCTGCTGGGCGCGGCGTTCGCCCTGCTCGCCTACTCATGGGACAGCATCACCGCAGGCTGACCGGCGCGTGCCGCTCGCGGTCGGGCCGGCCCCGAACCGCGAGCGGCACCCCCTTTCAGGGACCGTTACCAACCCCCTGCCCGGCGCTGCGGCCGCCAGCCGCAGCGCCGGGCAGACCCGCAGCCGGCGGGAACTGTCGCAGGCGGCCACCACGCGAGCGAGGTCCTCGCGCTGTTCGGGCCGATCGCGAAGGCGACCACGGCCACCGCGGTAATCGCACGCACCATGGCGACGACCGGCGCCAGTGCACGCCGCAGGAAGCGCAGTGCAACAGACATCGACAACGCGGCGAGCACCAGGAAGACGCGATCTATGCGCGGATGCTGCTGCCGGACGCTCCCTGAGCGTCAGCCGTGCCGGCGGCGGTAGACGACTGCCTGCCACGGGCCCATGGTGAGGTCGGCGGGTGGGGTCGAGGCGTTCGAGAGGAGCACCTCGGCTGACGACCAGGATGCGGCGCCGGGGATGCCGGCTCGTACGGTCTCGGCGGAGAAGTTGCCTATCACCAGGAGTTCCGTGTCGGCCAGGCGGCGGGTGTAGGCGTACAAGCGCTCGTCGTTGGGCAGCAGCATCGTGAAGTCGCCGTTGACCACGGCCGGCTCGGTGTGTCGCAGGTCGATCAGCTTGCGGTAGTAGTGGAAGACCGAGTCGGGGTCTGCCCGGTCGGCGGCGGCGTTGATGACGGAGTAGTTCGGGTTGGCCGCCAGCCATGGGGTGCCGGTGGTGAATCCGGCGTGCGGGGAGTCGTCCCACTGCATCGGGGTTCGCGCGTTGTCGCGGCCGCGGGCCCGCAGGACCGTCAGGACCTCGTCGGGGGTGCGGCCCTCGCGTTCGGTGGCCTGGCTGAACTGGCCCAGCGCCTCGATGTCGCGGAACTCGTCGATCGAGCGGAACGGGTAGTTCGTCATCCCCAGTTCCTCGCCCTGGTAGATGTACGGCGTGCCGCGGTGCAGGTGCAGCACCGTGCCGAGCATCTTGGCCGACGCCGCGCGGAAGTCGGGGCCGTCGTCACCGTAGCGGGACACCACGCGGGGCTGGTCGTGGTTGTTCCAGTAAAGGCTGTTCCAGCCCACCTGCGCGAGGCCGGCCTGCCAGCGGCCGAAGATGCCCTTGAGCGTGGTCAGTTTCAGCGGTACGAGCTGCCACGGGTCGGGGCCCCGGTCGGCCCAGACGTGGTCGAACTGGAAGACCATGTCGACCTCGGCGCGGCTCTGGTCGGTGAACTTGATCGCCTCGTCGACCGTGACGCCGGGCATCTCGCCGACGGTGAGCAGCGACTCCTTGCGGCCGGCGAAGACCTGCTCGTACATCTCGTGCAGGAACTCGTGGTTGCGAGGGCCGTTCAGGAAGCCCGCCGAGCCGTCGCCGTACGAGGCGCCGGCCTGGACCGGGCCGTCCGGGAGGGTCACGTCCTTGGAGATCATGTTGATGACGTCCATCCGGAAGCCGTCCACGCCCCGGTCGAGCCACCAGCGCATCATGGCGTACACGGCCTCCCGGACCTCGGGGTTCTCCCAGTTGAGGTCGGGCTGCTTCACCGAGAACAGGTGCAGGTAGTACTCGCCGGTCTTCTCGTCGAACTGCCAGGCCGAACCGCCGAAGACCGAGCCCCAGTTGGTCGGCTCGGCGCCGGGCGTGCCGGGTTCCATACCGGGACGGGCGGGCCGCCACCAGTACCAGTCCCGCTTCGGATTGTCCCGGCTGGACCGGCTCTCCGCGAACCACTGGTGCTCGTCGGAACTGTGGTTCACCACCAGGTCCATGATCAGCTTCATGCCCCGGTGGTGGACGCCGGCCAGCAACTCGTCGAAGGCTTCCAGGTCGCCGAAGAGCGGATCGATCTGCTGGTAGTCGCTGATGTCGTAGCCGTTGTCGTCCTGCGGCGACTGGTAGATCGGCGACAACCAGATCACATCGACGCCCAGCTCGGCCAAGTGATCGAGGTGGTTGATGACACCGCGCAGATCGCCCATGCCGTCGCCGTCGGAGTCGGCGAAGCTGCGGGGGTAGATCTGGTAAACCACGGCACTTTTCCACCACAGGTCGGTCATGCGTCTTAGCTAACACGAGAACGCCGGGCTAAACCCGCGGGCATACTGATCACGTGCTAATCACCGATTCGCGGTATTTGTCATGAAGGTGGCGTTGTTGGGACCGGTCGCCTGGCGAACGCCGCCGGTGCACTACGGACCCTGGGAACTGATCACCAGCCTGCTCGCCGAAGGGCTGGCCGAGCGCGGCGTCGAGGTCACGCTGTTCGCCACCCTGGACTCGATCACCAAGGCCACCCTGGACGGGGTCAGCCCGAGCGGCTACGAGGAGACACCGGAGATCGACGGCCGGGTCTACGAGGCACTGCACGTGAGCCACGCGCTCTCCCGGTCCGCCGAGTTCGACCTGGTGCACAACCACCTGGACTGGCTGCCGCTGGCGTTCGACCGGCACTGCGCGGCGCCGATGCTCACCACGATCCACGGCTTCTCCGGGCCGAACATCCTGCCCGCGTACCGCCGCAGCCGGTCGCACTTCGTCTCGATCTCGGACGCCGACCGCTCGCCGGACCTCGACTACCTGGCCACCGTGCACCACGGCATCGACCTGGACGGCCTGCCGGTCGATCCGGACGGCGGGGACGACCTGATCCTGTTCGGCCGGATCCACCCGGACAAGGGCACCGACCTGGCCATCGAGATCGCGCGGCGGGCCGGCCGGCGGCTGATCATCTGCGGGATCGTGCAGGACCGGTCCTTCTTCACCGAACTGATCGAGCCGCGGATCGACGGCGACCGGGTGGTCTACCTGGGCTCGGTGGGGCCCGCCGACCGGGGCCGCATCCTCGGTTCCGGCGCGGCTCTGCTGCACCCGATCCGGTTCGCCGAGCCGTTCGGGTTGTCGGTGGTCGAGTCGATGGCCTGCGGGACGCCGGTGATCGCGTACCGGAAAGGATCCATGCCGGAAGTGGTCGACGAGGGCGTGACCGGACGCCTGGTCGCGGACGTGGACGAAGCGGTCGGCGCCGTGGCGTCGATCGCGACGCTCGACCGGGCCGCCTGCGCCCGCCGCGCCCGGGAGCGGTTCTCGGCCGGACGCATGGTTGACGACTACATGACGATTTACCGAAAAATCATCAGCTGAATAGGCGGGTCTTGTTAACGTCGCAATGTGAATTGCACGTTAAACCGGGCAATTTCCCGGGGCGTCGCAATGGCGTTTGCGCGCGGGCCGAAACTCTTCCTCCGCGCGCGGTGAGTCGTGCTGCGGGGAGGCAGCCGCGGAGAAAGAAAGGCCCTGTCATGCCCGCCACCTACGGCTTTCTGAGCACATACCCGCCCACTCAATGCGGTTTGGCGACATTCAATGCGGCACTGGCCACCCAACTGAATGCCACCGGCGGCGCCGGTGTGGTCCGGCTGCTCGCCGGCGACAACGTCAGCGGCGGGATCGAACTCGACCGGGCCGCACCGCGCGTCGTGCACACGTGGCACACCGACACGCCCGGCGGGTGGGCCGCCGCCGCCAACGCGCTCAACCGGTTCGACGCCGCGATCATTCAGCACGAGTACGGCATCTACCCGGGCGACGCCGGCGCCGAGGTGCTGCCGCTGCTGCGCGCCCTCAAGGTGCCGGCCATCGTGGTGCTGCACACCGTGCTCAGCCACCCCGACCCGCTGCAGCGGCAGGTGTTGGAGCGGATCGCAGCCACCGCCGAGGCCGTGGTGACCATGACCGACACCGCCCGGCAGCGCCTGGCGGCCGGCTACGCGGTGGACCCGCGCAAGATCTCGGTGATCCCGCACGGCGCCGGCAGCCACGACGGCGCGCCGCGCGAGGACCACGACCGGCCGCACCTGCTCACCTGGGGGCTGCTCGGGCCGGGCAAGGGCATCGAGTGGGCGCTGCGCGCGCTCGCCCTGCTCGGCGACCGGCACCCGGCACCGGTCTATACGGTGGCCGGCCGCACCCACCCCAAGGTGCTGGAGCAGTTCGGGGACGCGTACCGGGACTCGTTGAAAGCTCTCGCCGGCGAACTCGGGGTGACCGACGACGTCCGCTGGCTCGACGTCTACCTCGACCAGGCGGAGCTGTCCCGGCTGATCTGCTCGGCCGACGTGGTGGTGCTGCCCTACGACTCCACCGAGCAGGTCACCTCGGGCGTGCTGATCGAGGCGGTCGGCGCCGGCGTCCCGGTGGTGGCGACCGAGTTCCCGCACGCGGTCGAGCTGCTCGCCGACGGGCCGGGGCTGCTCGTACCCCATCAGGATCCGGAAGGCATGGCCGCCGCGATCCGGCACCTGCTCGCCGAGCCCGGGATCGCCGGGCGCCTCACCGGCCTGGCCGGCGGGCCGACGCTGCGCTGGCCCGCGGTGGCCGCGCGCTACCAGGCTCTGGCCGGCAAGCTGATCACCGAGCGCGCGCCGGTCGCGGCGTCGGTTCCCGCATGAGCTCCGTGCGAGAGGAAGGGGGCCGCGTGACCGCCGGCCTGCGGCTCGTACCGCCGCCCATTCAGCTCGCCGACGCGCCGGCACCCAGCTGGAGCCACATCGCGCGGCTCTCCGACGACACCGGGCTGCTCGAGCACGCCCGCAACGCGATCGTCCGGCGCGAGCACGGCTACTGCGTCGACGACGTGGCGCGCGGCCTGTTGGTGGCCAGCCGGGAACCGCGGCCGACCGCGCAGGTGGTCGAGCTGGCCGAGCGCTACCTGGCGTTCCTCACCCACGCGCAGGGCCCGGACGGCGCGTTCCGCAACCGGATGAGCTACGACCGGCACTGGCAGGACGAGCCCGGTCTCGGCGACTGGTGGGGACGCGCCATGTGGGGACTGGGCACGGCCGCCGCGCGCTCGACGGTGCCCTGGATCCGGCGCGAGGCGCTCGGTGCGTTCCGGCAGGGTGCGCGGCAACGCTCACCGTGGCCGAGGGCGATGGCGTACGCCGGACTCGGCGCGGCCGAGGTGCTCCGCTCGGACCCGCGCGCCGCGGACGCCGCCGAGTTGCTCGGTGCCGCGGCCGCCTCGGTCGGCGTGCCCGGCGACGACCCGGGCTGGGTGTGGCCGGGGCCGGAGCTGACCTACGCGAACCCGACCCTGGCCGAGGTGGTGATCGCGGCCGGCGACCTGCTCGGCGACGAGCCGCGGCTGCGGGCCGGCCTGCGGATGCTCGCCTGGCTGTGCCGGGAGCAGGACCGGGACGGGCACCTGTCGACGGTGCCGGTGGGCGGCTGGCGGCCCGGGGTGGAGAAGCACCGGTTCGACCAGCAGCCGATCGAGGCGGCCGCCACCGCCGATGCGTGCGCCACCGCGGCGGCGATCACCGGCGACGAGCGCTGGGAGCAGCCGCTCTTCCGGGCGATCGCCTGGTTCCTGGGTGACAACGACGGCCAGACGGTGATGTACGACCCCCTAACCGGCGGATGTTATGACGGATTGACGACTAATGGTCCTAATCTGAACCAAGGAGCCGAATCCACCCTCGCGCTGGTCTCCACCATGCAGCACGCCCGCACGTTGGCGACCCGGAGCGCGACCCGACCGTCAGGCGGCCTAGCGTGACCGCAACCATGAATTCACAAACCTTCATCACACGGCACGACATCGTCATGGAGCCGGACGACCGGCGCGTGGTGATCAAGCTGTTCGTGCCCGGCGAAGACGCCCAGATGGTGCAGAACCGGGCATCCAGCCTGATCGAGCGCATCCTACAACTCGACGAGGCGGAAACCGCACGGCTGCTCGACGAGGTGCTGACCCGGTTCGCCGGGCGGCACCACGACCTGCTGTCGGTCTTCCAGCACCACTACGAACTGGTGCAGCACCGGGTCCCGCCGGAGATCGAGCTGTCGCCGACGGCGCGCACGCTGATCGGCGCCTACTTCAGCCACGAGTACTCGGTCGAGGCCGCGGCACTCTGCAACCCGTCGATGGTGCCGCACCCCGACCAGGCCGGCCTCGAGGACGGCGAGCTGCGGGTGGGGATCAGCCTGCGGCAGATCGGCGAGGGGCACATCTCGTCGATCGGCTTCTGCTCGGCGATCCTCGGCCCCGGTGACCGGATCCGGATGGAGGACCGCACCGGTCCGCTGATGATCGGCCAGCGCGTCGGCGCCGTGCACATGCGGTTCCAGCTGTCCGCCGCCATGATCGACGAGGAGATCGACAACGAGGCGTCGGCGTACGTGATCTCGGCCCTGCCGGAACGCTTCACCGACGAGGAGTTCGAGGACGTCATCGGGCACGTGCCGGCCGAGCTGCTGGCCCGGCCGACCACCCAGGAGACGCTGGACCGGATCCGGCACATCGTGGGCGAGGACTACGCGGTGACGTTCCCGTGCACGGTGCCGCTGCACCAGCGGGTGATGTGGCCGGCCACCCGGGCCGAGACCAACGGCATGGAGGACGCCCGCTTCGTGCAGGTGCTCGACCCGGACGGCCGCCTCGCCTACCAGGCCACCTACACCGCCTACGACGGCCGGCACATCTCCGGCCGGGTCATCTTCAGCCGCGACATGCGGCACTTCGAGGTGACCCAGCTGCACGGACCGGCCGCCCGGAACAAGGGCATGGCGCTGTTCCCGAGGTATGTGGGCGGCCGCAAGCTGGCCCTGTGCCGCTCGGACGGCGAGACCCTGGGCCTGAGCGTCCGCGACGAACAGCACCGCTGGCAGCAGGCGGTGCCGCTGCTGGTCCCGCACCGCGGCTGGGACCTGATCCAGGTGGGCAACTGCGGCTCCCCGGTGGAGACCGAGGCCGGCTGGCTGGTCCTGACCCACGGCGTCGGCCCGATGCGCCGCTACGCGATCGGCGCCATGCTGCTCGACCTGGAAAACCCGGAACGCGTGATCGCCGACCTGCCCGAGGGTCTGCTCGACCCGGATGACATCGAGCGGGAGGGCTACGTCCCGAACGTGCTCTACTCCTGCGGCGGCCTGGTGCACGACGGCCGGTTCTGGCTCCCGTACGGCGCCAGCGACGTGCGGGTGGGCTTCGCCAGCATCGCGCTGGACACGCTGCTGAGCCGGATGGTCCCGACCGGCTACTGAGTCGCGCTCGGTGCCCGCTGCGGTCGGCCGCGGCGGGCACCGCTGGTCAACGGGACTCGTGGACCAGGACCGCCACCTGCACCCGGTTGGTCATCTCGAGCTTGGTGAAGATCCGGGTCACGTACGCCTTGACCGTCGCCGTGCTCATCAGCAGCTCGGCCCCGATCTCCTGGTTGGTGCGGCCGTCCGCGATCAGCCGGGCCACGTCGCGCTCGCTGGGACTGAGCCGGTCGAGCGCGGCCCGCGCCCGCTCCCGGCCCGGGTCGTCGTCGACGGCCGCCACGAAGCCCATCACCTGCCGCAGCACCGACGGCGTGAAGGCCGGCTCGCCCGCGGCGGCCCGGCACACGGCACGCGCGATCTCGTCCGGCTTGGTGTGCTTGAGCAGGAAGCCGCTGGCCCCGACCCGGATGGCCCGCCGGACGTGCTCGTCGGTGTCGAAGGTGGTGAGCACGATGACCGCCGGCGGATCCCGGCGCGCCCGCACCACCTCGGTCGCGGTCAGCCCGTCCGTCCCCGGCATCCGGATGTCCATCAGCACCACATCCGGCCGGTGACTGTTGACGGCGCCCACCACCTCGCGCCCGTCCTCGACCGAGCCGACCACCTCGATCTCGTCGAACTCCCCCAGCATCATCGACAGCCCCATCCGCACCAGCGGATCGTCGTCGACGAGCAGGACCCGGACCGGGCGCCGCTCACTCAGGTCGCTGTCGGCCACGGCAGCCACGCGCGCAGGTGGAAGTTGCCGGCCGCGGTCGGCCCGTGCTCGAGCTGCCCGCCCAACAGCTGAATCCGCTCCCGCAGCCCGGCCAGCCCCGCACCGGCCCCGGGCAACACACCGCCGGCCGGCCGGACCCGGGCGCCGTCCGTCGCGAGGGCGTTGTCGATCCGCACGGTCAGGCCCTTGCCGGCCTGCACGTCGATGTCGACCAGAACCGGGGCGCCGGGCGCATGCTTGCGCGCGTTCGTCAGCGCCTCCTGCACGATCCGGTAGGCGTGCCGGCCCAGCGGCGCCGGCACGGCCGGCTCGCCGCCGCCCAGAGGCTCGCCGCCGCCCAGGGAGAGGCCGATCTCGGTGCCGGTGGACCGGGACTGCTCGACCAGCGCGGGCACGTCGTCGAGGGTGGGCTGCGGATGGTCGTCGGCCGGCGCCCGGACCATGCCGATCAGCATGCGCAGGTCTTCCAGCGCGTCGTGGGCACACTGGCGGATCACCCCGGCCACCTCGCGCTCGGCGGGCGAGGCGTCCCGGCGTACCTCCAATGCCCCCGCATGCACCGCCAGGAGCGAAACGCGATGCGCGAGCACATCGTGCATCTCGCCGGCGATGCGCTCGCGCTCGGCGAGCCGGGCCTGCTCGATGCGCAGCCGCTGGCCCTCCTCGGCCTGCCGGGCCCGCTCGGCCCAGGACGCGACCAGCTGGCGCTGGGACCGGATGAGCATGGCGACCGCGATCGCGCTGACGTGCAGCAGCACCAGGAAGGCGACGGACTCGTAGTATACCCGGCCGGCGCCGAGCGCCAGGTAGTAGATCACCGCGGTGGCCGTGGCGTGCAGGGTGGCCAGCGCGATCGTCACCCGGGCCGCCCGGTGCAGGCCGACCGCGAACAGGGCGAACGGCGTGGCACCCATCGGCATGCCGAGCAGGATGCCGAACGGGATCAGCGCCAGCGTCAGCGCGACCGGGTGGCTGCGCCGGAACAGAACGAGGCCGGCGAACGAGAGGGCGCCGGCCACCGCCTCGACCACGATCGGAGCGCCCTCGGCGTCCTGCGAGACCGTCTCGTGCACGAAGAAGAGCCCGAGCAGGGTGGCGCAGGCCGCCAGAGAGATCTCCAGCAGCCAGGACCGGGCCGGCCGTTGGCGTGCCATGTCTCGACGCTACCGGCGGGCGGTCGCGGCGGGTATTCGACTTTGGTCTACGGGTCATCGCCTTCGGTAGGTATCGCGCCGGTGCGACCCCGGCGAAGGATCGGCAGCGTGTTCGAACAGACGACGACGGTGCCGACCCCCTGGTGGGCCCGGGTGCTGGTGTGGCTCGGCCTGCCGCTGGCCGGCGCGGGGCTGCTCTACCTGGCCATCCGGGTGATCGCCTGGCTGCCGCTGCCGGGACCGTTCCGGTTCATCCGGGAGCTGCCCGAGCCGCTCGGCACCGTCCTCGCGGTCGGCGTCGGCGCCGTGATCGGCCTGGTGCTGGCCGGCCTGGGCGACCGCGAGTCGCTCACCGTGCGGATCGATCCGGCCGAGGTGGTGCTGACCCGCCCCGGCACCACGAGCACCGTCGCCCGGCGCGAGGTCGCCGTCGCCTTCCCGGACCGCGACCAGCTGGTGCTGCTCGGCCGCACCGGGCGCGAGCTGGCCCGCGAGCCGTCCCACCTGTCCAGGCACCGGTTGCGGGCGGCCTTCACCGCGAACGGCATCGAGTGGGCCGACCACGACCCGTACCGCGACGCCTACCAGCGCTGGGTGCCCGACCTGCCCGACCTGCCGGCCACCGCACACGCGCTGCTGGCCGCCCGGCAGAAGGCGCTGGAGTCCGGCGACGACACCGACAAGCGGGAGTTGCGCTCGGAACTGGCGAGGCTGGGCTTCGTGGTGCGCGACGAGGGCAAGCGGCAGTACTGGCGGCACGCCGACGGTTAATCGAGCGTGCCGGTCACCACCCAGATCGTCAGCACCGCGAGGAAGTCACCCCGGGCACCGGCAGATTCAACATCGGAAAACCAAGCATCCCGTACGCCCGGAGCCGTCGTCCACGCGTCGGCCGGCACGTTCGGGTTGACCATCGGCAGCACCACGGCGGCCGAGGCCGGGTCGCCGAACAGGCAGGTCACCGGCGTCGCGGTGACCTGGGCGAGCCGCTGCGAGACGAGCCGGCGGCGCAGCGACCGGCCCATGTCGCGCTGCCGCGGGGTGAGCCGCCCGTGCATGTCCGCCACGATCGTCCGGGCGAGCCGGCCGGGCACGCCGTCGAACGCGAGCGACGTCCAGTCGGTGTCGACCAGGCAGAGCCGCCCGCCGGGCCGGGTCACCCGGATCAGCTCGGTGATCGCCGCGTCGGCGTCGTCGACGTGCTGGAGCACCCGCTCGCACCAGACCCCGTCGACGGTGTCGTCCGGCAGGTCGATCGCCGAGACGTCGCCGGTCAGGTAGCGCACGTTGCTGCCGTCGTGCCGCCGGAGAGCGGCCGCGGTCGTGGCGGCGGAATGGTCCAGCGCGAGCACCTCGCCGGTCGGCCCCACCGCGGCGGCCAGCCGCCGGGCCACGTCACCCGCACCCGCGCCGGCGTCCAGCAGCCGCTCACCCGGTTGCGGACGCATCGCGGCCATCGCGGTCTCCCGCACCCGGCGGATCTCCGGATGACGGCCCATCGACTCGAGCGCCGCCACCAGCATGGCGGTCATCTCGCTCGGCTGGCTGTCGAGGTCGGCCCAGGGGGTGCGTTCGATCTGCGCGGGCTTCATGGGCCAAATATTTACCCGCCGAACCGTCCTCCCGCTGGCCGCGGTCACTCATCCGACAGGAAGGATCACTGGTCGCACAAACCGGCGTTGTCCGGGTCGGTTACCGTTTCCGGCTGATGACGACCGATCCGCAGGTACCCACCTGGTTGCGCTGGCCCCTGCGAGCGGTGGCGGTGGTCGTGGTGCTGCCGCTACGCCTGGCCTGGGAGGCCCTCCGCCTGCTGCCGACGCTGCTGCACCGCGGCGTGGTCGTCCCCCTGGCCTGGCTGTGGCAGCACCTGGTGGTGATCCCGCTGGCCTGGCTGGCCCACCACCTCGTGGTAGCGCCGGCCACCTGGATCTGGCGCCGGCTCACCTGGCTGGGCGGTCACCTCGCCACCGCGGGCGCCTGGTTCTGGCGATATGTCCTGGTCGCCCCGATCGCCTGGACCTGGCGCAACGTGATCGTCACCCCGATCACCTGGACCTGGCGCCACGTGATCGTCACTCCGGCCGCCTGGATCGGGCGCTACCTGATCGCCAACCCGGCGGTCTGGGCCTGGCGCTACCTCATCGTCATTCCGGTCGGCTGGATCGCCCGCTACCTCATCGTCATTCCGGCGGGCTGGGCCTGGCGACTGGCGGCGGCCGCCGTCCGGGGCATCGCCGGCGGAGTGCGGTGGCTGCTCCGGCCGGTCGGGGCCGGCCTCCGGTGGATCGGCGAGATGTCGGTCAGATGGGTGCTCCGGCCTATCGCCGACGCCGTGCTCTGGGCGGGCCAGGCCTGCGTCCGGTGGGTGATCCGGCCGCTCGTCACCGGCGTCGGGTGGGTGGCGCGGGCCGGATACCGCTGGCTGCTTCACCCGATCGGGGTGGCGGTGCGCGGCGCCGGCCGGCTGATCCACCGATGGGCGCTGCGACCGGCCGTCGCTGCCGTCCGCGCGTTGGGCAGCGCGGCGCGGCGGTCGAGGCTCTGGGTGCGGGACGAGGTCTGGCGACCCACCGCCGCAGCCACCCGGTCTGCGCTGCGCGCGGCCGGCATCCGGGTGCGGCCGGCAAGCACCGGCACCGGCGCGACCGGCGGGCAGCCGGCGGAGTAGAGCCGACGGGCAGCCGGCCGAGGAAGGCAGCCGCTGGAGTAAGCAGCCGCTGGAGTAAAGCGCGCACACCCCGCCGGGCTTCATCGGCGTCGGTGGGCGTTGTGTGGGACGCTTTCGGGATGAGCAACGCGGTACGGTTCGGGCTAGTCGGTTATGGCGCGGGCGGGCGGATCTTTCACGCACCCCTGCTGGCGTCCGCGGAAAACGTCGAATTCCTCGGCGTCGTCACGAAATCGCCCGAGCGCCGCAAGGAACTGGCCGACGAGCGGCCCAAGCTGAGCGCCTTCGACTCGATCGCCGCGCTGGCCGAGGCCGGCGCCGAGGCGGTCGCGATCTCCACGCCCGCGGCCACCCACGCTCCGCTGGCCAAGGAGGCGATCGCACTCGGCCTGCACGTGGTGGTCGACAAGCCGTTCGCGATGGACTGCGCCTCGGCCCGCTCGGTGGTCCAGGCCGCGCGCGAGGCCGACGTCCTGCTCAGCGTCTATCAGAACCGCCGCCTCGACTCCGACCTGCTGACCGTCCGCAAGCTCATCAAGGACGGCACCCTGGGCGCGGTCCGCCGCTTCGAGTCCCGCTTCGAGCGCTGGGCACCGGACCGCAAGCCACCCGCCGCCGGCGGCGGCACCCTGCTCGACTTCGGATCACACCTGGTCGATCAGGCTCTGCTGCTGCACGGCCCGGCGCAGCGGGTGTACGCCGAGATGCGCGGCAGCGGTGACCTGGACGACGACTTCTTCGTGGCCCTGCACCACGTCGGCGGCGTCGAGTCGCACCTGTGGGGCAGTTGGCGCCAGGCCGCCCCGGGCCCGCGTTTCCGGGTCACCGGCACGACCGGCACGTACATCATCGACGGCATCGACGGCCAGGAGGCGGTGCTCAAGGCCGGCAAGTCCCCCGCCGATCTCGGCGAGCGCTGGGGCATCGAGCAGGAGCACCTCTGCGGCCGCCTCTACCGCGGCGAGACCAGCGCACCCATCCGCACCGAACGCGGCCGGTGGGACACGTACTACCCCACCTTCGCCCATGCGGTCCGGGGCGACGCTCTGGTTCCGGTCGACCCCGCCGACACGCTGCGCGCCATGGCCGTCCTGGACGCGGCCCGCCAGAGCGCCCGCACCGGCGAGGCCGTCCGCCTGTAACGCGTGGATGCCGCAGCCGCCGCCCGCGACCTGGTCCGCGCCCGGTTCCCCGACGCACGCCTGACGCTGCTGGCCGGCAGCACCGCCCGCGGCACCGCCACCGCAACGTCCGACCTGGACATCGTGGTGATCCTGGACGGGCCGCCGGCGCCCTACCGCGAGACGCTCCGACTGGACGGCCGGCTGGTCGAGTTGTTCGTGCAGACCCCCGAGTCGACCCGGTTGTGCTGGGTGCGGGAGGCCGCCGAGCGGCGCAACACGCTGGCCGACATGTGCGCGTACGGCATCACCCTGACCGGCGCCGAGGCCGCCGCCGCCCTCCGCGACGAGGCCACCGCCTTCCTGGCCGCCGGCGCGCCCGCGCTGACCCCGGCCGAACTGGCCCGGCGCCGCTACGCCCTGACCGACGGCCTGGACGACCTGGCCGACGCCACCGATCCCGGCGAGCGCGACGCGATCGCCGGGATCGTCCTGGTCGCCGCCGCCGAGTTGGCGCTGCTGGCCGACCGCCGGTGGCTGGGCCGCGGCAAGTGGCTGGTCCGCCGGCTGCGCGACCACGACCCGGCGGTGGCCGACCGCCTCCTGGCCGCCCACCGCCGGGCCGTCGCCGAGGGTGACCCCGGCGATCTGACGGCCGCCGCCGACGAGGTGCTCGCCCGGGTCGGCGGCCGCCTGACCGCCGGGTATCACGCCACCTGACCTGCCTTAGTTACGGACGATGGTGAATGTGCTGGTGGGGTTCTCGATGTCCCGGTAGTTGTTGGCGAACTGCAGGTTGGTGAAGGTCGCCGAGCCCACCGCCGGCCCCTGGCCCGCTTCCGGCATCGGGTTGGCCCAGATGCCGAATCCGGATTTGGCGTCGTATGCGTCACCGCTCTTGCGGGCGCCGCTGATCGTGACGTTCGTGAAGGTGGTGTCGCGGATCGGATTCACCGGCTGGCCGCCGATGTACTGGGTCTGGAACATGATTCCGGAGTAGGTCGGGTCGACGATGTCGACGTTGCTCACCCGGATGCCCTGGAAGACCTTCGACGCGCTGAACAGCCAGATCGCCGGGAAGGTCTGCGCGCCCCAGAAATGGCCGCCGGCCCGGACGATCGAGATGTTGTCGAACACCGTGGGCGGGTTGGCGCCGAAGCCGTTCATCGGGTAGCCGAAGTCCAGCGAGCTGATCGTGATTCCGGAGTAGACCAGGGTGTCGGCGATGTAGATGTTCTTGAAGGTGTTGGCATATCCGCCGTAGACCGCGATACCGGCCGCCCGCCAGGTCAAAATCGAGGTCAGATTCTGGTACGTGTTGTTGATTTCGTCCGCGCCGCCCGCGTCGATCGCGGAGAACAGCGCGAAGCTGTCGTCACCGGTGGCCCGGGCCTCGTTGTTGTCGACCAGGTTGTCGGTGCTGCCGTTGGTCATGTTGACGCCGTCGGCGAAGGTGTTCCGGATCCGGGCGTTCTTGATGGTCATCCGGTCGGTGTTGGCGCCCCAGTAGAGGCACACCACGTGCTCGGTCCAGATGTTGTCGATGGTGATGCCGCTGACGTTCTGGAAGTCGAACACCTTGCCCGGCCCGTCGATCCGGATCGTGTAGTTGCCGAAGAACGCGAAATTGGCGAACGTCGAACCGTTGGCGCCCGCGTCGGCGCGGAAACCGGCGTCCGTCTCGGTCTGGGTGGACGGTGTGTGGAACCGGGTGTACCAGGGGCCCGCGCCGACCACGCGCACGGACCGGCCGTACACCTGGAATTTGCTCGAGGTCTGGTAGTCGCCCGCCGGGAGATAGACGCCGGCCTTGCTGGTGTCCTGCCGGGCGGCGTCCAGCGCGTTCTGCACCGACTGCTGGTCGAAACCGGCCGGCACCACATAGCGCGCCGCATCGGGATTGGCGATCGGCGCGACCTGCTCGAGGTTGATGAAGTCGATCGCGATGCTCCCCGAGTTGGCCGCGTCCTTCTGGAGCTTGATCGTGCTGCCGGCCGGGAACGAACCGGTCAGCATGATGTTCGCCTCGTCGTAGATGTGCCGCGGCCCGGTTCCGGAGTTCTGCGGCGCCGCCTCGTTGCCGTACAGCCACGCGTATTTCGCGGTGAGCGGCAGCGTCCGGTTGAGCGAATTGTTCACGTACACATTGATGGAACTGGTGGTGCCGTCCGGAATGGAGAACCGGGCGACGATCGTGTTGGTGGCGGCCCGGCTGGTCCACTGCACGTACGCGCCGGTCTGGTTGAGCGTGACGGCCCGCCGCCCGGAGGCCTCGCCGGCCAGGTCACCGACCGCGCGGTTGGGCCCGACCACGGAGGCGCCACCGCCGGTCGTGCCGTCCTCGGCCTCGTACATGTCGTACGGCATGTTGGCGCCGCGGCCCACGAAGAACGGCTTCTCCGTCGTGTTGTTTCCCTGCTTGACCGGCAGTTCGGAACTGTCCGGCGCGACCACCGTGCGCACGGTGTAACGGCCGTTGACCGCGGTCCACGTCCCCATGTTGATCACCGGCGAGGAGGCGCCGGCGGCGAGGGTGCCGGAGAAAGAACCGGTCAGCGTGCGCACCACGGTGGACCCCGAGAGCAGAGTCACGGTAACGCCGTGTGACCCCGATCCGGACGCCGCTGACCCCTGATTGCGCAGGGTCACCGAGAAGGTCACGGTGTTGCCTGCCGCCGGATTCCCCGGCGACCAGGTCACCGCCGACGCGACCAGATCCGAGCTGCTGACCGGCGTGACGACGAGGGAGGTCGACGAGGAATTGTTCGACTCATTCGTCTCGATGATCAGGCCGGCCTCGTCGACCACGGCCCGCAGCGCATAGGTGCCGGCATCCCGCGCCCCGATCGACGCCGAAACAGCAGTCGAGGCACCCACGGCAAGCGCACCCACCGGCGCCGTGCCCACCCGGGTGTCCCCGAGATAGAAGGAAACCGACGAAGCCGCCGACGCGCCGGTGCCGCTGTTGCGCACAGTTGCCGACGCCGTGACCGCATCGGTCTCCACCGGCGCCGTCGGCGAGAACGACACTCCCGAAACCGTCAGGTCCGGATTGGGCGCCGCGGTCCCGAAAACCTGGAACTCCGCCACCTGCCCACTGGGCGCCCCGGTATTGGCCGTGAAAGACAGCCGGACATCCGCCACGGCCCCACTGACCGGCACGGTCACGGTGTTCCCCGACGCCGGATTGAAGCTGTAGGTGGCCGGACCGACCAGTGTCGTGAAGGCCGACCCGCTCTGCTCCCGCCCCAGAATCGAAAACGTCTGCTGCCGAGCGCCCCACGCCGTGTCCGGGTTCAGCCTGACCACCACCTGCTGCAGGGCGGCATTGGCACCGAGACGAACCGTCAAGGTAGCCGGATAACCACCACCCTCCCAGTAAGAAGCAGTATTGCCGTCGTTCGCGTTGGTGGCCGCAAACGTGTGCACGGTCGACGACGCCTCAATCGGCTTGTTGAGTGCCAGGTTCGAGCCTCCGCCGGTCCCGTTCCGGGTAGCCGTGTTGCTCGGCGCCGACACGTTTCCCGCCGCATCGCGAGCCCGCACGTAATAGGCGACAGTCAGAGAGTCCGGCTGGCTGTCGGTAAAGGAGAGCACCCCCGCGCCCAGGCTGGTCCGCAGCCCGCCGTTGGCGTACACGTCGTATCCCGTGACGCCCACGTTGTCGGTCGATGCCGACCAGGTCAGCCGGATCTGCCCGGCAGCAGGCTGGGTGAGGACCAGATTCCCCGGCGCGCCGGGAGCCTGCGTGTCGCCACTGGCCGGCCCGTACACCTCAAGCTCGGAAATCTGCCCGGCCGGCCACCCGGTGTTGCCGGTGACCACCACCCGGACGAATCGGGCGCCGGCCGCGGGGAAATCGATGGTCACGACATTCCCGCCGGACGGATTGAAGACATAGCCGCCGCTCGATTTCAACACGGAGAACGACGACCCGTCATTACTGCCCGAAACGGAAAGCGTCTGAGTCCGCGAACCCCACGCCGGCGGCACCTTGAGCACGACCTGGTTGACCTGGGAAACCACCCCGAGATCGACCTGGAGCCATTGCGGAAACGCGTTGTTCTGGCTCTCCCAGTACGTGCTGGCATTCCCGTCCCCGGCGTTTCCCGCCGCATAGACGTCGTTGCTGCTGCTGGCGCTGAAGGTCTTGCCGGCCGCCAGGTTGGGACCGGCGGCCGACGCGGGGATGGACGGGGTGAGGACGACGGCGACGGCTGCCGTGACGGCGAGCAGGCGTCTGAACAATCTGGACATGGCGGGAGCGTCCCTTCGGTCAGGTTTGACGGCGCAGCCAGACGGCGGTGTCCGGCGGGAGCAGGTCGCCGTCGAGCGGCCCACTGGAGAGCAGGAGAGACTCGTGGCCCGGCAGCGCCACCGCGGCGCCGGACATGTTGACCACGCAGGCGAAGTCCGCGCCGCGGGTGTAGGCGAGCACCGCGGGCTGGACGTCGAGCCAGGTCATCGCGGTGTGGTGCAGCGCGGGTTCGGCGCGGCGCAGCGCGATCGCCTCCCGGTAGAGCTCGAGCATCGAGGCCGGATCGCCGGTCTGCGCCTGCACCGTCCGGTCCTTCCACTCCGGCGGCTGCGGGAGCCAGGGCGTGGCACTGCTGAAGCCGAACGGCGGCTCGCTCCCGCTCCACGGCAGCGGCACCCGGCACCCGTCCCGGCTGTGCCCGCGCCGCCCCCACATCGGGTCCTGGAATTCGGCCGGCGGGATGTTCTCGTTCTCCCAGAGCCCGAGTTCCTCGCCCTGGTAGATGTAGGTAGCGCCGGGCAGCGACAGGGACAGCAGAGCCGCCGCCCGGGCCCGCCTGGTGCCGAGTTCCAGGTCGACCGGGGTGCCGTCGAGGTTGTTGTCGAAGCTGAACGTGGTGTCGGTCCGGCCGTACCGGGTGACGTGCCGGGTCACGTCGTGATTGGACAGCACCCAGGTCGGCGGCGCGCCGACCGCCGCGTGCGCGTCCAGGGTCCGGTCCACGCAGGCCCGCATCAGCGCCGGATCCCAGGCGCAGCCGAGGAAGTCGAAGTTGAACGCCGCGTGCAACTCGTCCGGCCGCAGGTAGGCCGCGAACCGCTCGACCGACGGCATCCACACCTCGCCGATCAGCGCCCGGTCACCGCCGTAGGAGTCGGCGATCCGGCGCCAGGCCCGGTACACCGAATGCACCTCGTCGAGGTCGTGGAAGGGATGCGGCCGGCCGTCCACGACCTCGGGCAACGCCGGATCCTTGAACAGGAGCGCCGCCGAGTCGATCCGGATCCCGTCCACCCCGCGGTCGAACCAGAACCGCAGGATGCTCTCGAACTCGGCCCGCACGCCGGGGTGGTCCCAGTTGAGGTCGGGCTGCTCCGGCGTGAACAGATGCAGGTACCAGGCCCCGTCGTCGACCCGGGTCCAGGCCGTGCCGCCGAACTCCCCTCGCCAGTCCGTCGGCATCCCGGCGCCGTCCGGTCCGCGCCCCGGCCGGAACCAGAAGTAGTCCCGCTCCGGCGCGGCGGGCGAGGCGAGTGCCGCCTGAAACCACGGATGAGCGCTGGAGATGTGGTTGGGGACGATGTCGACGATCATCCGGATGCCCAGCGCGTGTGATTCCGCGATGAGCGCCTCGGCCTCGGCCAGCGTCCCGAACACCGGGTCGATGTCGCGGAAATCGGCCACGTCGTAACCCGCGTCCGCCATCGGCGACGGATACCAGGGGCTCATCCAGATCGCGTCCACGCCGAGGTCGGCGAGGTGCGGCAGCCGGGCCCGGATGCCGGCGATGTCGCCGACGCCGTCGCCGTCCGCGTCGGCGTAGCTGCGCGGATAGACCTGGTAGATCACCGCGTCCCGCCACCACGGGGAAGGGTCCGAAATAGGCACGTTTACCTGCTTTCTAGATGAGAAAAGGGCGCAAGGATCCCCACCGATCAACGAGGAAGGGAGATCAGCCCTTGACCGAGCCCGCCGAGAGCCCGCCGATGATGCTGCGCTGGAAGATCAGGAAGATGACGATCATGGGAATGCTGGCGATGGTGAGGCCCGCGATGAACTCGGTGGGCGGCACCTGACTGGTGTTGGCGAGCCGGGCCAGCGCCACGCTGAGCGTCTGCGACTCCGGGTTCTGCAGCACCACCAGCGGCCAGAGGAAGTCCTTCCAGATGCCGATGATGATGAAGATGGAGACCACGCCGAGGACCGGGCGGGACAGCGGCAGCACGATCGACCGGAGCAGCCGCAGCCGGCCCGCGCCGTCGATCGACGCGGCGTCCAGCAGGTCGTCCGGAATCTGGTCGAAGAAGCGCTTGAGCACGTACACGTTGAACGCGTTGGCCGCGGCCGGCAGCCAGAGCGCCCACGGGGTGTTGAGCAGATTCCAGCCGACCAGCGGCACGTCGACCACGGTGAGGTAGGCCGGCACCAGCAGCGCGGCGGCCGGCAGCAGCAGGCTGGCCAGCATCAGTCCGAGGATCATCCGGCCGAACACCGGCTTGAGCTTCGACAGCGTGTAGGCCGCCAGCACGTCCACCACCAGGCAGAACAGCCAGCCGCCGAGGGCGTACAGCACGGTGTTGGTGAAGTATTTCGCGATCCGCATGTTGGTCCACGCGGTCGCATAGGTCTCCGGATGCCACGACTGCGGGAACCAGGTCGGCACCGCCTCGGCGAATTCGGCCGGCGACTTGACCGCCCCGGTGACCATCCAATACACCGGAAAGAGAAAGACCAGGGCAAAAACCACCAAGGTCAAACCCAAGATGCAGAAGTACGCGTAACGGTGCCGCTGGAGGTCCACTGCGGAGATCAGGGTCCGGGTCGTCGCCGTCGCGCGGATCTTGGAAAGTTTGCGCGCGCGGGCCGGCGGGGGTGTCACGACCGCGGGCGGCCGGGGTGCGGTGAGTGTCATCGTTCGCCCTCTCAGTCCGCGGACCGGGTGAGTCGCAGGTAGACCGCCGAGAAGGCGGCCAGCACCACGAAGAGGAGCACGCTCATCGCGGCGGCCATGCCGAAGTCCTGGTTGACCGAGAACGCATACCGGTAGACCAGCACCAGCACCGTGATGGTGTCCGGGTTGGAGGTGCCGGTGAGCATGAACGGCTCGATGAACACCTGCATGGTGGCGATGATCTGGAGCAGCAGCAGGACCAGCATGATGAAGCGCATCTGCGGGAAGGTCACGTGCCGCAGCCGCTGCCAGATGCTCGCGCCGTCCAGCTCGGCCGCCTCGTACAGCTCCCCCGGAATGCCCTGCAGTGCCGCGAGATACATCAGGGTGGCCCCGCCGAGATTGGCCCAGGTCGAGACGAGCACCAGCGAGAGCATCGCGGTCCCGGACGACTGGGTCCACTGCGACTCCGGCAGTCCCACTCCGCGCAGCACCGTGTTGAACAGGCCGTTGCCCGGGTCGTAGAAGTACCGCCAGAGCAGCACGCTGACGATCGGCGGCAGCATCACCGGCAGGTACACCAGCACCCGGAAGAAGCCGGCAAAGTGCCGGAACTCGTTGAGCAGCACCGCGATGAAGAACGGCAGGACGAAGCCGAAGACCAGCGCCAGGCCGGTGAAGAAGAGGGTGTTCTTCCAGGCCGTCCAGAACAGCGGGTCGTCGAACACCGCCCGGTAGTTCTCCAGGCCCACCCACCACGGGTCGGTCACGAAGTTGACCTGCTGGAAGCTCAGGATGATGCCGCGGACCAGCGGGTACCAGGAGAAGACGGCGAAGCAGAGGATGCCCGCCGCCAGGAACACGTAGGCCAGCACGTTGTCCGCGATCCTGCGCCGGACCCGGCCGGCGGTCAGCACCGTCATCGCGTTCTCGCAATCTCGGGAGTAGCCGCCGGCGAGCAACACGGCCCGCCGGCGGCCGGATCGTGGGCTACTTGACGCTCGCGAGGATCTGGTTGACCTGGGTCTCGGCCGTCGCCAGCAGCTCGTCGACGTTGGCGTTCCTGTCGGTGAGCACCTTCTGCATCGGCACGTCGAGCACCGCGTAGATCTGCTGCGCGTTCGGCGGCTCGAACTTGACCGGGATGGCGCCCAGTTTGGCGGTGAACGGCGCGTAGTTGGCCTGCGGGACGTTCGCGTACCTCTTGTCGGCCGCGGCCTGCTTCTCGGCGGACGCACCGGTGTAGATGGCCGGCTCGGGCAGGCCGACCGGTTGCTTGGTCTCGCTGGCCCACTTGTTCTCGGCCTCGTACCGGTCGGCCGAGGTGAACCAGAAGGTCAGCCACTTGAGCCCGGCGTTGATCTTTTCGGGGCTCAGGCCGGCCTTGAACATGTAGCCCTCGCCGCCGCCCAGGGTGCCCTTGCCGTCCGGGATCGGGCCGAGCCCGTACGACTGATAGTTGCCTTTGAACTGATTGACGATCGTCGGGATGTTGTCGGCCGTCGCCACATACATCCCGAGCTTGCCGGAGCCCATCAGGTTGAGCAGGTCGGCCCACTCGAGCAGCTGCTTCTGGCCCATCGAGTTGTCGGTCCAGCGCATGTCCTTGAGCTGCTGGAGGACCTGCCTGCCCTGGGCGTTGTTGAACGCCGCCTTCCAGGTGCCACCGTCGTTGACCGCGATGTCGCCGCCGATCGAGTACATCTCGGCGGTGAAGTGCCAGCCGCCGGTGTTGCTCTTGCTGTAGTCGCCGTAGCCGACGACGTTCGTGCCGAGGCCGGCGATCTTCTTGGCCGCCGCGCGCACCTCGGCCCAGGTGGCCGGCGGGGTGTTCGGGTCGAGGCCGGCCTTGCTGAAGAGGTCGCGGTTGTAGAGCAGGCCCAGCGAGTAGTTCTTGTACGGCAGGCCGTAGGTGCCGCCTTTGTCGTCCTGGAAGACCCGGAGCACCTCGGGCTTGATCTCGGCGGTAACCGGGAAGTCTTTGAGGTGCTTGCTGATGTCGCTGACCTGGCGCTTGGCGATCAGGCTGGCCGGGTCGGTGAAGTAGACGTAGAAGACGTCCTCCAGCTGGCCGCCGGCGAGCTTGGCCTGGAAGGTCTGCGGGTCCATTTTGCCCTCGCGGGCATCGATCTTGATGGTCGGGTTGGCCTTCTCGAACTCGGCCACGTTGGCCCGGAACCGGTCGTGGTTGACCTTTTCGGTGGCCGGCGGCAGGCCGTTGATGACCAGGGTCACCGGGCCGCCGGCGGCCTTCGCGTCGCCGGAGTCGTCGTTGCCGCAGGCGGTCGCCGAGAGGCCGACGCCGGCCACCAGCAGGAGGCCGATCGCGCTGCGCAGCCTGGATTTGGACATAAGGATGGCGCCCTTCCTGGACGGGAATGTGACGTGGCTCTCGCGTACATGTTTCGTGGCGATGACGATACAAAGACGAACGAGCGCCCGCAAGAACCCGACTACATTGAGAAAAATTGCGACGTGACGCGAGAACGACAGCAACGGCGAAGGGCGGGCCGTCGGCCCGCCCTTCTGTTAAGAGAATTACCTGGTCAGCCCCGCTGCGGCGCCGGCGCGGTCGACCCGCGCACCACCAACTCCGGCTCGAACAGCAACTCGTCCGGCCCCACGCCGCTGCCGTCGATCTGCGTCACCAGCAGGTCGACGGCGGCCTGGCCCATCATCTCGATCGGCTGGCGCACCGTGGTCAGCGGCGGGTCGGTGCAGGTCATCAGCGCCGAGTCGTCGAAACCCACCACCGAGATGTCGGCCGGCACGTCCAGGCCGAGCCGGCGCGCGGCCCGGATCGAGCCGAGCGCCAGCACGTCGCTGGCGCAGATCATGCCGGTCACGCCGCGCTCGATCAGCCGGGCCGCGGCCAGCCGGGCACTCTCCATCGAGAACGTGGTGCGCTCGACGTGCCAGGCCCCGCCGGCCTCCCCCGCGATCCGTTCCAGGCCGGCCAGCTTGCGCCGCGAGGGCACGTGGTCCTCGGGCCCCATCACCATGCCGACCTGCCGGTGGCCCAGCGATTTCAGGTGCCCGTAGGCCTGCTCGACGGCCACCGCGTCGTCGGTGGAGATGTGCGGGAAACCCAGGTTGCCGACGCCCGCGTTGACCATCACGACCGGCATCCGGCGGTCGGTCAGCGCCTGGTAGTGACCGTGGTCGGCGTCGGCCAGCGCATAGGACCCACCGGCGAAGACCACGCCGGACACCTGGTGGTCGAGCAGCATCTCGATGTAGTCGCGCTCGGGCACGCCGCCGATGGTGCGGGCGCACAGCGCCGGGGTGAACCCGCGCTGCGCCAGCGACGCGGTCACCACCTCGGCCAGCGCCGGAAAGATCGGGTTCTGCAGTTCGGGCAGCACCAGGCCGACCAGCCGGCCACGCTCGCCGCGCAGCTTGGTGGGCCGCTCGTAGCCGAGCACATCGAGCGCCGTCAACACCGACGCCCGGGTGGCCTCCGACACGCCACTGCGCCCGTTGAGCACCCGGCTCACCGTGGCCTCGCTGACGCCCGCCTTCTTAGCCACCTCGGCAAGTCGCTTCGTCACGTCGGAATCTTACGTCAGAAGTATGCAAGAACCGAACCGCTGTGCGCCGAGGCGGACGTAAGTCTTGCAGTCGCGTCCGCATTCCGCTGGCGGCTGCCAGAATTCAGTCATGGCGCGAACGAAGACCACCACCGCGTGTCCGTGCGGGCGCGGGCTGCCGTACGGGGAATGCTGCGGCCCGGCCCACGAGGGCACCCCGCCGACGACCGCGGAGGCCCTGATGCGGTCCCGGTACACCGCGTTCGCGATGGACAACGACGCGTACGTGATGTCGTCCTGGCACCCCAGCACCCGGCCGGAGACGGTCGAGCCGGACTCCAGGATGCGCTGGGTGGGCCTCGACATCATCGAGTCGACCGGCGGCGGGATGTTCGACACCGAGGGCGTGGTCGAGTTCCGGGCCCACTACCGCGACCACGGCAAGTCCGGCGACATGGTCGAGCGCAGCCGGTTCGTGCGCCACGACGGTCAGTGGGTGTACTGGGGTCCGATCCTTACCGACGGCTCGCTCGCCAACATCTGACCAGGTGTGATTCGCTGGGAGGGTGGCTAGCGACTTCAAGGTCAACCTCACCTACGGGGCGTACCTGCACCTGGCTGAGATCCTCAACGCCCAGCACCCGGTCAGCACGCCCGAGCACCACGACGAGCTGCTGTTCATCCTGCAGCACCAGACCTCCGAGCTGTGGCTCAAGCTGGTGCTGCACGAACTGCACGCGGTGCGGCGGCGGCTGGCCGCGGACGAGCTGCGGCCGGCGCTCAAGGGTCTGGCCCGGGTCAAACACATCCAGCGCACGCTGACCGAGCAGTGGTCGGTGCTGGCCACCCTGACACCCAGCGAGTACGCCGAGTTTCGCAGCCTCCTCGGCACCTCGTCGGGCTTCCAGTCGTACCAGTACCGCGCGGTCGAGTTTCTGCTCGGCAACAAGGACCGCCGGATGCTCTCGATCTTCGACGACGACCCGGCGGCCCGCGAACTGCTGACCGAGGCGTTGGAAACCCCGAGCGTGTACGACGAGTTCCTGCGGTACCTGGCCCGGCACGGCCACCGCGTACCGGCCGAGCTGCTCCAGCGCGACGTGACCCTGGCATACCAGTTCAACGAGGATCTGGTGCCGGCGTTCGTGCGGATCTATGCCGACCCGGAGAAGCACTGGGAGGCGTACGAGGCCTGTGAAGAACTTGTTGATCTTGAGGAGAATTTCCAGCTCTGGCGGTTCCGGCACCTCAAGACGGTCGAACGCACCATCGGATACAAGCGCGGCACCGCCGGCTCCAGCGGCGTCGGCTTCCTCAAGGGCGTCCTCGACCTGACGTTCTTCCCCGAGCTGTACGCCGTCCGCACCGAGATCGGCATCCCGCAGTGACCGACGACCTGCTCGGCCGCGCCGTCGCGCTGGACTCGGCCGACCCGCTCGCCGGATACCGCGACCAGTTCCTCACCCCCGACGAGCACGACCTGGTGTCCTACCTGGACGGCAACTCGCTGGGCCGCCCGCTGGTGGCCACCGCGGCACTCCTCGACGACTTCGTCCGCCGGCGCTGGGCCGGCCGCCTGATCCGCGGCTGGGACGAGGGCTGGATGGAGTGGCCGCTCACCCTGGGCGACCGGCTCGGCGCGGTGGCCCTGGGCGCCGCGGCCGGCCAGGTGGTGATCGGCGACGCCACCACCGTGCTGATCTACAAGCTGGCCCGCGCCGCCGTGGACGCCCGTCCCGGCCGCACCCGGGTGGTGCTGGAAACCGACAACTTCCCCACCGACCGCTACGTGCTGGAGGGCATAGCGGCCGAACGCGGCCTCGAGCTGGTGTGGATCGAAACCGACCCGCGGACCGGCATCCACGCCGCCCAGGTCGCCGAGGTGGTCGACGAGCGCACCGCCCTGGTCCTGTTCAGCCACGTCGCCTACCGGTCGGGCTGGATCGCCGACGTACCCGAGATCACCCGGATCGCACACCAGGCCGGCGCGCTGGCCCTGTGGGACCTCTGCCACTCGGCCGGCTCGGTAGCCGTCCAACTGGACCGGTGGAATGTGGACCTGGCGGTGGGTTGCACGTACAAGTACCTGAACGGCGGCCCCGGCGCTCCCGCGTTCGCCTACCTGCGCAGCGACCTGCAGGACGAGTTGCGTCAGCCGATCTGGGGCTGGATGGGCACCGCCAACGCGTTCGAGATGGGCCCCCGCCATCAACCGGCGCCCGGCATCCGGGCCCTGCTCAGCGGCACTCCTGCGATCCTCGCCATGGTGCCGCTGCACGCCAACCTGGACATGCTGGCCGCGGCCGGGGTGGAGGCGGTGCGCTCCAAGTCGGTGTTGCTCACCGGTTACCTTCTGGATCTCGCGGACGAGTTGCTGGCCCCGTACGGTGTGTCGGTGGCCAGCCCGCGCGATCCCGACCGCCGCGGCGGTCACGTGACCCTGACCCGCCCCGGCTTCGAGGCGCTGCTGGCGCCGCTGTGGGAGGGCGGCGTGCTGCCCGACTACCGCCGCCCCGACGGCTTGCGCCTGGGCCCGGCCCCCTTGAGCACCAGCTTCGGCGAGGTCTACCGCGGCGTGGCGGTCCTGCGAGAGCTGCTAGAGAAACAACAGTGACCGAGTACGTCCAGGCCGCCACCCTGTGGTGGGACGGCACCCTGCGCACCGGCGAGGCGCTGCGCCTGACCTCGGACGGCCTGGCCACCCCGGTGGCGCTGACCGACGTGCCCCCCGATGCCGGCCGCCGCGTCCTGCCCGGCACCCTGCTGCCCGGCCTGGTCGACGCCCACGTCCACTCCGGACTGGTTGACCTCGCCACCGTCCGGGCCGGCGGCATAGCCGCCGTGTGGGACCTGGGCAGCGTCCCCGAACGGGTAGCCGCCCTGGCAGCATCAGCCGCAGCGCCACCACTGCGGCCCGGTGGCGGCGCGCCCCTGCCGCGCATTCGATATGCCGGCCCGTTTCTGATCGCGCCCGGCGGTTATCCCAGCGACCGCGCGTGGGCCGCGCCCGGCAGCTGGCGCGAGATCACCACCGCCGACGAGGCCACCGAGGCCGTGAACGCCGCCCACGCCGCCGGCGCCACCCTGATCAAGGTGACCGCCCACGCCGCCGGCCCGCAGCTGCGGCTGTTCACCATGACCGCGATCGCGGACGCCGCCCACGACCTGGGCCTGCCGGTGGTGGTGCACGCCGAGGGCGCCGGCACCGTGGCAACCGCCTACGAGGCCGGCGCCGACCTGCTGGCCCACACCCCCTGGACGGAACCCCTGGACCGCGGCCTGATCCGCGCCTGCGCCGAACGGATGCGCTGGATCAGCACCCTGGACATCCACGGCTGGGGCGTGCCCACCACCGACCTGCACACCGCGGTGGGAAACCTGCGCCGCTTCCTGGAATACGGCGGCGCAGTCCGCTACGGCACCGACCTGGGCAACGGCCCCCTGACAGCAGGAGTAAACCCCCGCGAGATCCGGGCCCTGCAGTCGGCCGGCCTGACCCCCAACGACATCCTCCAGGCAATGACCGGCGACGACATAACGTGGATCCCCGGCGGCCTGGACCTCGACCCCACCCGCTTCGCCGACACCTTGGCCACCGCCCGAGTCCTGGACAAGACAGTCCGCCCACGCACCTGACCAGCCATCCACAAGATCGGCTGCCGGGGCGGGCACGGGAGGGCGAGCGCGGACGCGGGTGCTGGGCGCGGACACGACACGCTACGAGACCTGGTCGGCCGGATCGGCTGACACCGGGCGGGGGACGCCGGCGGTCTCGTCCACCTCGTACATCCGGGCGCTGGCCAGGTCGAAATAGAAGCCGGCCAGGGTCAGGCGGCCGTCCTCCACCGCCTTGCGCACGGCGGGGTACGTCATCAGGTTGCGCAGCTGCTGGGCCACGTTGGCGGTGCAGCAACCCTGCTCGTCCGCGGAATCGGGGAAGTGGACGCCGGAGCGGCTCAGCCAGCGGCCCAGGTCGCCGACGGCGCCGCCGGACATCAGGGCCCGGACGGCGCCGCAGCCGGAGTGGCCGCACACCGTGATCGTGCGCACCGCCAGGACGTCGACCGCGAACTCGACGGCGGCGCCCACCGAGGAGTCGGGGCCGCCGGCCGGTGGGACGATGTTGCCGACGTTGCGGACGCAGAACAGGTCGCCGGGGCCGCTTGCGGTGATCAGGTTGGGCACCAGCCGGGAGTCGGCGCAGGTGATGAACAGCTGCTCGGGGCGCTGGCCGTCGCGGGCCAGGCCGGCCAGGTGCGGCTGCACCAGCGGGGCCACGTGCCGCTCGAACTCGCGGATGCCGGCCTCCATCGCGTTGCGCCGCTGACGGTCCAGGTCCTGCCACTGGGTCCAGGAGCCGAGCCGGCGCACGAGGCTCTTGCCGGCACCCAGGCGGCCCTGGGTGGCCCGGGAGAACCAGCCGTCGTGCGTCTCGCGGACGGTCACCTCGCCGCCGGCCTTGGTGTACGCCTCGCGCCAGTCTTCGATCACCTGGAAGGCGCCGTGGTCGAGGTAGTCCAGGTGCAGCTCCACCGTCACCCGCTCGCCCGGCGGCAGCGCGTTCAGCCGCCGGGACACCCGGCCGGAGCAGAGGAACGCCAGGGTTCCGCTGATCGTCACCTCGTGCTCGCCGTCGGCGTTCCGGGCGGTACGGACTTCGCAGCGCACCAGCCGGCTCAGCATCAGCAGCACCGCCGCGGCCAGCCCCAGCGCCACCCCGGTGAGCAGGTCGACCGCCACCACGCCGCCGGCCGTGACCAGGTAGGTGGGCAGTTCCCGGTGCCGGATGTAGGTGCGGATCTGGGCCAGGCTGATCAGCCGGAGGCCGACCACCACCAGCACGGCGGCCAGCGCGGACAGCGGGATGGCCTCCAGCAGGCCGGCGCAGAGCAGCACGAACACCGCGATCCAGACGCCGTGCAGGATGGCCGAGGCGCGGGTGCGGGCACCGGCCGCGACGTTGGCCGAGCTGCGCACGATGACGCCGGTGATCGGCAGGCCGCCGAGCAGGCCGGAGACCGTGTTGCCGGTGCCCTGGGCGATCAGTTCCCGGTTGAGCCGGGCCCGCGGGCCGTCGTGCATCCGGTCCACCGCGACCGCGGACAGCAGCGACTCGACGCTGGCCACCAGCGCGATGGTGACGACCGCCAGCGCGATCTGGTCGAGCGGCGCGTCCGGCCAGGCCGGCCGGATCAGCTCGTCGAGCGGCGCGCCGGGCAGCCCGACCCGGTCCACGTCGGCGTCGGTGACCACGGCCACCAGGGTGGCGGCCAGTACGGCGACGAGCGCGGCCGGCACCTTGGCGACCTTCGGGTAACGCGGCCAGACCAGCAGCACGGTGATGGCGATCATGCCCAGCAGCAGCGACATGCTGTGCGGGCCGGCCAGCTGGCCGGGCAGGTCGCGCAGGTTGTGCCAGGCCTCGCTCTGCGGCGCGCCGCCGAGCAGCACGTGCACCTGGCTGAGCGCGATGACCAGGCCGATGCCGGCCAGCATGCCGTGCACCACGGCGGGCGAGAGGGCCAGCGCTGCCCGGCCCAGCCGGGACACGCCGAGCAGGATCTGTATCAGGCCGGCCACCGCCACGACGGCCGCGGTGCCGGCCAGGCCGAACTCGGCGATGGTGCCCGCCACGATCACGGTGAGGCCGGCGGCCGGGCCGCTGACCTGGAGCGGAGCCCCGCTGAGCGCGCCGGCCACGATGCCGCCGACGACCGCGGCTATCAGGCCGGACAGCAGCGGCGCGCCGGACGCCGCCGCGATGCCGAGGGAGAGCGGGATCGCGACGAGGAACACCACGATCGACGCCGGAAGGTCACGCCGTAGATGCCTTAAAACGGACATACCCGGAAAACTACCGATAGGCGGTTAAGCGATCGTTACGCCCCGGAATTTCCAGGCGGCCGTGGGCTCAGGCTTTCCAGACGTCGCGGTTCGCCTCGTACATCTCCCGCAGGATGGCCGGGACGTCGTAGGTGAGCTTCCAGTCCGGGTAGTGCTGCTCGAAACGGGCCGTGCTGCTGATCCACCACTGGTGGTCGCCGACCCGGTTCTCCTCGACATACTCGGTGCGCGCCTCGAGGCCGGTGATCTCGGCGGCGATCTGGAACGCCTCGATGTGGCTGGCGTTCGAGTAGCGGCCGCCGCCCATGTTGTAGACCTCGGCGATCCGGGGCGCGCGGTAGAACGCCTCGAAGGCCGACACCAGGTCGTGCGAGTGGATGGCGTCGCGGACCATCTTGCCCTTGTAGCCGAAGATCCGGTAAACCCGCTGCTCCATCACACAGCGCATCACGTACGCGAGATAGCCGTGCAACTCGGCAGCCGAGTGACCCGGCCCGGTCAGCGTGCCGCCGCGGAAGACCCCGGTCGGCATGTCGAAGTACCGCCCGTACTCCTGCACCATCACGTCGGCGGCCACCTTGCTGGCCCCGAACACCGAGTGCAGGCACTGGTCGATCGACATGGTCTCGTCGATGCCGTCGTACCACTGATGGTCCTCGGGCAGTTCCCAGCGGGTCTCCTGCTCGACCAGTGGCAGCGAGTTGGGCAGGTCGCCGTAGACCTTGTTGGTCGAGGTGAAGATGAACGGCGCCTCGGGACAGTGCTGGCGGACCGCCTCGAGCATGTTGAGGGTACCCACCGCGTTCACGTCGAAGTCGGTGAACGGCTCGCGGGCCGCCCAGTCGTGCGACGGCTGCGCGGCGCAGTGGATCACCAGGCCCACGTTGCGGCCCAGCCCGGCGAACAGCTTGCGGAGGCCGTCCCGGTCGCGGATGTCGACGTCATGGTGGGTGTAGCGGTCGCCGACCTCGGTGATCAGGCGGTCCAGGTTCCACTTCGTCGACCCGTCGGCGCCGAAGAAGTAGCCGCGCATGTCGTTGTCGACACCCACCACGTCCATGCCGAGGCCGGCGAAGTGCCGGACCGACTCGGAGCCGATCAGGCCGGCCGAACCGGTCACCACGACCACACTGCTCATCAAGTCCTCCGGGAAAGCGGGGTCGGAACGGGCCCGAGGTTACCCGGTGTATGCATATGGCCCGCCGCCTGGCCCGCCGTGTCGGGAACCTCATGCTTGGTCCGGCCACGAAATGGGCACGTCACAGGTTGGATACATCTGATGGCGAGGCTCCGGGACAGGGCAGGGCCATCACTGCGAGGACATAGGCGGTCTGCATGACGGAGTCTCTACCGGCCACCGCGGGCGAAACGGTCGCGGACCGGGAACTCACGCTCGGCGTCGAGGAGGAACTGCACGTCGTCGACCTGGTCACCCGGGAACTCGTGCCGCGCGCCCCGGAGGTGCTGGCCCGGCTCGACCCGGCGGAGTTCTCGGCCGAGCTGCACCGTTCCGTGGTGGAGACGAACACCCCGGTCAGCGCCACGCTCGACGACCTGCGGGCCGGCATCGTGGCCCGGCGCCGGGAGGCGATCGGGGTGGCCGAGTCGCTCGGGCTCGGCCTGGTGGCGTCCGGCACGGTGCCGCTGGTCGACCTGGAGTCACTCCCCGTGACGCCCACCTCGCGCTACCGCCGGATGCTGGACGACTACCAGCTGCTCGCCCGGGAACAGTTGATCTGCGGTGCGCAGGTGCACGTGGGCGTCCCCGACCGGGACGAGGCGGTGGCGGTCGCCCAGCGGGTCACCTCCGCGCTGCCGGTGCTGCTGGCGCTCTCCACCAGCTCGCCGTACTGGATGGGCGAGGATTCCGGGTACGCGAGCGTGCGCTCACTGGTCTGGCTTCGCTGGCCCACGGCCGGCGACCCGGGCCCGCTGGACTCGGCCCCCGAGTTCGACGAACTGGTCGACGACCTGATCGCGTCCGGCACCATCACCGACCGCAAGATGGTCTACTTCGACGTCCGGCCCTCGGCTCACGTGCCGACCGTCGAGCTGCGGGTCACCGACTCGTCGCCGGACGCCGACACCGTGGTGCTGCTGGCCGGCCTGTTCCGCGGCCTCGTGTTGCGGGCCCGTCAGGAATACCGCGCCGGGCTGCCGCTCACCGCCACCCGGCCGCCACTGCACCGGGCCGCGATGTGGCGGGCCGCCCGCTCCGGCCTGGAGGGCGACCTGCTCGACCTGCCGCACTCGCCACGTCCGGTGCCGGCCGCCGTGGCGGTCGAGCGGCTGGTCGGCGACCTGCGCCCGCAGCTCGAGGAGCTGGGCGACTGGGAGCAGGTGTTCGACCTGTCGGTGCGGGCGCTCAGCCGGGGCAGTTCGGCCGCCCGGCAGCGGCGCGCGATGGCCCGGCGCGGCCGGATCTCCGACGTGGTCGACCTGGTGCTGGCGGACACCCGGGGCGGCGCCACCGGCATCGGACCCGCGGGCGCGGGCGACACCGTTCCGGCGGGCCTTTTCCCGTACGCGGGACAGGGCGACGAGGCGTTCCCCGGCGGTGACGTCGTCACCGCGTACGCCGGAATTTTGAATGTCCTGACCGCTCTTGGCCCGGCCGGACTGCGCCGGCGCGAGGATGCCCGGGACGACGAGCAGCGCTCCCGGGGCATCACCTTCAGCGTGGCCGGCGAGGCAGCGACCCGGCTGTTCCCCTTCGACCTGGTGCCCCGGATCGTCGAGGCGCACGACTGGAACCGGCTGACCACCGGGCTGACCCAGCGGGTGCGCGCGCTCGACCGGTTCGTGCAGGACGTCTACAACGGCCGCCAGGTGGTGCGCGACGGCATCATTCCGGAGTGGGTGATCAACGGCTCGCCCGAGCTGCGCCCGAGCGGCGCGCTGGTGGCCCACGACGGGATCCGGGCCCAGGTCGCCGGCGTCGACCTGGTGCGCGACAAGGACGGCAACTGGCGCGTGCTCGAGGACAACCTGCGGGTGCCGTCCGGGATCGGGTACGCGGTGCAGAACCGCCGGCTCACCGCGAGCGTGCTGCCCGAGCTGCCGGTGCCGTCCGGGCTGCTCTCCGTGGAGCCGACCGCGCAGCTGCTCAAGCGGGCCCTGCTGGACGCGGCCCGCCCGGCGGCCGGCGACAACCCGCGGCTGGTCGTGCTCAGCCACGGGCCGGACGACTCGGCCTGGTTCGAGCACCGGATGCTGGCCGAGGAGATGGACGTGCCGGTGGTCCGCAGCACCGAACTCTTCGTGCACGAGGGCCGGGTGCACCGGATGCGGGACGGCAAGCGCTACCCGGTCGACGTCGTCTACCTGCGGATGGACGAGGACAGCCTGATGCACGCGCCGGGCGCCGACGGGATGCCGCTCGGGCCCAGCTTCGTCGCCGCGCTGCACGCGGACACCGTGGTGCTGGCGAACGCGCTGGGCAACGGGATCGGCGACGACAAGTCGGTGTACGCGTACGTGCCTCGGCTGATCGAGTATTACCTGGGCGAGAAACCCCTGCTGGAGGACGTGCCCACCTACCTGTGCGGCATCCCGGAGCAGCGGGCCGAGGTGCTCGGCCGGCTGGACGAGCTGGTCTGCAAGCCGGTGGACGGCTACGGCGGCGACCGGATCGTGATCGGGCCGCACGCGAGCGAGGCCGACCTCGCGGCGGTGCGCCGGCAGATCATGACGGCCCCGCACCGCTGGGTGGCGCAGGAGGTGGTCGACCTCTCCACCCACCCGGTCTTCGACGGTCACCAGCTGGCCGCCCGGCACGTCGACCTGCGCGCCTTCGTCTTCACCGGCACCGAGTCGGTGGTGGCACCGGCCGCGCTCACCCGGGTGGCGCCGGCCGGCAGCATGATCGTCAACTCCTCGCGCGGCGGCGGGTCCAAGGACACCTGGCTGCTCTCGTAACGGCTGAGTAGGAGGCTGGAATCAGATGTGTGGAATCGCCGGTGAGCTGCGCTTCGACGGGCGTACCGCGGACGGGGACGCCGTCCGCCGGATGCTGCCCTGCCTCCAGGCGCGCGGACCGGACGGCTCCGGTTTCGCCGCGCGCGGCCCGGTCGCGTTCGGGCACCGCCGTTTGAAGATCATCGACCTGTCCGAGGCGGGCGGGCAGCCGATGACCGACGAGGAGCTCGGGATCACCCTGGTCTTCAACGGCTGCATCTACAACTACCAGGAGCTGCGTTCTTCGTTAAGTGCGGACGGCTACCGGTTCTTCTCCACCTCGGACACCGAGGTGATCATCAAGGCGTACCACCGCTGGGGTGCCGACTGCGTGTCGCACTTCCTCGGGATGTTCGCGTTCGCGCTGGTCGAGCACGAGAGCGGCCGGGTGGTGCTGGCCCGGGACCGGCTCGGAATCAAGCCGATGTACCTGGCCGAGGCCCCGGGGCGGCTGCGGTTCGCGTCGACACTGCCGGCTCTGCTGGCGGCCGGCGAGGTGGACACGTCGATCGACAAGGTGGCGTTGCAGCACTACATGACGTTCCACTCGGTGGTGCCGGCGCCGCGGACGATCCTGACCGGGGTGCGCAAGCTGCCGCCGGCCACGGTCCGCACGATCGAACCGGACGGCAGGTCGCGCGAACACGTCTACTGGGAGGCGTCGTTCACCCGGCACGCGGGGCTGTCCGAGGCGGACTGGCCGGAGGCGCTGCACGAGAAGCTGAAGCTGGCGGTCGAGCGGCGGATGGTCGCGGACGTGCCGGTCGGGGTGCTGCTGTCCGGCGGGATCGACTCCAGCTACATCGTGGCGCTGCTGGCCGAGCAGGGGCAGCGCGGGCTCACCACGTTCAGCATCGGGTTCGAGGCGGGCGGCGGCGAGAGCGGCGACGAGTTCTTCTACTCCGACATCGTGGCCCGCAAGTTCGAGACCGAGCACCACCAGATCCGGATCGGCGGCGACCGGTTCCTGCCCGCGGTGGACCGGACCGTGACGGCGATGAGCGAGCCGATGGTGAGCCACGACTGCATCGCGTTCAACCTGCTCAGCGAGGACGTGTCAAAGCATGTGAAGGTCGTACAATCGGGGCAGGGAGCGGACGAGATCCTGGCCGGCTACAGCTGGTATCCACCGCTCGCCGGCGTGCCCCGGGAACGCGCCGTCGACGCGTACGCGAAAGAATTTTTTGACCGGCCGCACGCCCGCCTCGCGCGGCAACTCGCTCCGGAGTGGCTGGTCGACACTGACGTCAGCCGGGAGTTCGTGGCGGCGAGCTTCGCCCGGGACGGTGCCACCACCGCGGTGGACGCGGCGCTGCGGCTCGACTCCCAGGTGATGCTCGTGGACGACCCGGTCAAGCGGGTCGACAACATGACCATGGCGTGGGGGTTGGAGGCTCGCGTACCGTTCCTCGATCACGAGCTGGTCGAGCTGGCCGCGGCCTGCCCGCCCGAGCTCAAGCTGGCGCACGGCGGCAAGGGGGTGCTCAAGGAGGCGGCCCGGGGCGTCGTGCCCGACGAGATCATCGACCGGCCCAAGGGTTACTTTCCGGTCCCCGGCATCCGGCATCTGGAGGGTCAAATTCTGGATCGGGTACGCGACGCGCTGCACGCGCCGGCTGCGCGGGAGCGCGGGCTTTTCCGGCCGGAGTACGTGGACTTCCTGCTGGCCGACCCGAACACGCCGCGCACCACGCTGGGCGCCAACCAGCTGTGGCAGCTGGCCCTGCTGGAAATGTGGTTACAGGACAAGGGTATCTAGACGAAGGGTGCACACATGACCGGTCAGCTCCACCGGGTCGACGCCACCGTACTGCCGCTCAGCTGGACCAATCTCCGTCCGCCCGCGGAGGCGGTGGGCAGCTGGTCGCCGAGCCTGTCGCCGGACGGCCGGCATTGCGCGTACGTGTCGGACCGCGGCGGCCGTCCCCAGGTGTGGGTGCAGCCGGTCGGGAGCGATCTGGCCTTCCTGGTGGACACCGGCGAGGAGCCGGTGGCCGAGGTGCACTGGTCGACGGGCGGCGGCTGGCTGGCCTGCCTGGTGGCGCCCGGGGGCGCGCCCCGGCACGAGGTGTGGCTGATCCGGCCCGACGGCAGCGACCTGCACCAGGTGGCCGGCTTCGGCGCCGACACGGCGGACAACATGCGCTGGCTGCCCGGCCGGTCGCTGCTGGCGCTCACCGAAAACCTGTCCACGGCGCTGCTGATCGACCCGGCGACCGGCGAGCGCACCGTGGTGGCGACGGGCGACCTGATCAGCCTGCTGGACGTGCACCGGGACAGCGCCCTGCTCAGGATCGGCCCGCGCGGTGCCCGGATCATCGTGCTGCGCGACGGCACCGTGGTGACGCCCGGCGAGCAGGCGGTTTTCGCGCCCGACGGCGCGATCCTGGCCCGCTCCGAGAACGGCGAGTTCCCGTGCCTGTTCCGCGTCGCCAACGGCGCAACCGAGGTCCTGGCCGGCGGCGACGCCGAGATCGAGTCGTTCGCCCTGACCGCCGACGGCCGCCGTGCCGCCGTCCTGTGGAACGTCCGCGGCGGCGAGTCCGAGGTGGAGCTGATCGACCTGACCGGCGGCGAGCGGGGCGTGCTGGCGCCGCTGCCCGGCAGCGTGGTGAGCGGGTTGGTGTGGAGCTTCGACGGATCGACGCTGGCCTTCTCGGCGGAGGGTCCCGGCCGTCCGCACGGCGTGTGGGTCTGGTCCGGCGCGGCCCCAGCCCTCACTTCCGGCGCCGCTCCGGCAGCCGGCCCGATCGGCGCCGCTCTGGCAGCCGGCCCGATCGGCGCCGCGCCGGCAGCCGGTGAGATCCGGGCGGTTTCGGCGGTGCCGGCCGCGATCGGGGCGGTGCGGCCGATGCTGTGCCGCTTCGAAGCCCACGACGGCCTGGTGCTGACCGGCTGGCTGTTCCGGCCCGCCTCCCCCGGCCCGCACCCCACGGTGCTCTGGCTGCACGGCGGCCCCGAGGCCCAGGAGCGCCCCGGGCACTCCCCGCTCTTCCAGTCCCTGGTGGACCGGGGTGTCGCGGTGTTCGCCCCCAACGTGCGCGGCTCCGCCGGCTTCGGCCGGAGCTTCGTCCGCGCCGACAACGGCCCGCTGCGCTACGCCGCCATCGAGGACGTCCGCTCCGCGGTCACCCACCTGGTCGCCACCGGCGTGGCCGACCCGGCCCGGGTCGGCTGCATGGGCCGCTCCTACGGCGGCTACCTGACGCTGGCCGCCCTGACCCGCTTTCCCGACCTGTTCGCGGTAGGCATCGACATCTGCGGCATGTCCAACTTCGCCACGTTCTACGAAAACACCGAACCCTGGATCGCCGCCGCCGCCATCTCCAAGTACGGCGATCCCGCCACCGACGCCGACCTGCTGGCCGACCTGTCCCCGCTGACACAAATCGACCGCCTGCGCGCTCCCCTGCTGATCATCCACGGCGAGAACGACAGCAACGTCCCGGTGGTCGAGGCCGACCAGGTAGCCGCCGCCCTGGCCGCCCGAGGCATCCCGCACAAGTACGTGCTCTATCCCGGCGAGGGCCACGAACTGCTGCACCGCAACGCCCGAGCCGACTTTCTCCGCGAGGCCGTCGCCTGGCTGACCACCCACCTACGCTGACGGGCGGGCCGGGTCACGCCCGGGCGGTCTTCGCGCTCACCAGCGTCTCCACGCCGTCGAGCAGGCGCTCCAGGCCGAACTCGAACGCCCGCTTCGGGTCGGTGGGCGCGTTGAACTCGGCGCCGGCCGCGGCACCGACCCGGGTCGCGGTCGGGTAGCGCTCCGGCTGATAGACCGCCTCCAGCGCCGGGCCGGCCTGCTCCCACCACTGCTCGTCGGTCAGCCCGGTGCGCTGCGCCACCAGGGTGGCCGCCACCGCCGTGCGAGCGGCGCCGTGCACGTAGTCGCCGACCATCTGCACGACCAGGTCCATCTCGACGTCGCTCAGCCCGATGCCGTCGATCACGCTCAGCTCGTAGTCGTACTTCGCCACGAGGTTGGGCCCGAGCGGCGGCCGGCTGGTCGCCACCTGGAGCAGCCACGGGTGTCGCAGGTATGTCCGCCAGTTCTCCCTGGCGACCGCCGCGAGCCGGGCCCGCCAGCTTGACGCATGACCCTCGAACGGCAACTCGCCGAACACGGTGTCGAGCATCAGGTCGATCAGTTCGGCCTTGCTGGGCACGTACGTGTACAACGACATCGCCGCCACACCGAGCCGCTCCGCCACCCGGCGCATCGACAACGCGGCCACCCCGTCGGCGTCCGCGATCGCGATCGCCGCGGCGGCGATCTCGTCGATCGTGAACCGCGGTTTCGGCCCCGGACGGGGACCGCTCTGGACCCGCCACATCAGGTCGATGCTGCGCCGCGGGTCACCGCCACTGCTGAAGTCGGATGTCACCTCCCCATCTTCCATGGTCCAGCTTCCCTGGCCGCCACCGAGGATTTAACTCTTTACACCGTACGGGATTGGACTATACTCCTTGGCACGATCCCCGTACAGCGTAAGGAGAACGATGATACGGGCCGACCAGCTCACCCGCCACTTCGGCAGCACGACCGCCCTCGACCGCTTCGATCTGGAGGTCCCGCCCGGCTCCGTGCACGGCCTGCTGGGGCCCAACGGCGCCGGCAAGACCACCGCGGTACGCATCCTCACCACGCTGCTGCGTCCCGACGCGGGCCACGCCAGCGTCGCCGGCCACGACGTGGTCCGGGAGGCCGACCGGGTCCGCGCCCGGATCGGCCTGGCCGGCCAGCACGCCGCGGTCGACGAGCAGCTCAGCGGCCGGCAAAACCTGGAGATGTTCGGCCGCCTCCACCACCTCGGGGCGGCCGCGGCCCGGCGTCGCGCCGACGAGTTGCTGGAACGGTTCGACCTGGCCGGCACCGGCAAAAAGCCGGCCAAGCAATACTCCGGCGGCATGCGGCGCCGGCTCGATCTCGCGGCCAGCCTGCTGACCAGCCCCGCCGTGCTGTTCCTCGACGAACCGACCACCGGTCTCGATCCGCGCGGGCGCAACGAGGTGTGGCGGGCGGTCCGGGCCCTGGTCAGCGACGGCACGACCGTGCTGCTCACCACGCAATACCTGGAGGAGGCCGACCAACTGGCCGACCACATCACCGTCATCGACCACGGCCGGGCCGTCGCCTCCGGCACTCCCGACCAGCTCAAGGGCCAGATCGGCGCCGACCACCTCGACGTCGTGCTGCGCGACCCCGACCGCCTGGCCGAGGCCGCCACGGTGCTGGCCCGGCTGGGCTCCGGCGAGCCGGCGGTCGACCCCGATCGGCGCCGGGTGAGCGTCCCGGTGACCGACCGGGTCACCGCACTCGGCGAGGCGGTCCGCGCCCTTCAGGAACGCGGCCTCGACCCGGCCGACGTGGCCCTGCGCCGGCCCACCCTCGACGAGGTCTTCCTGCACCTGACCGGCACCACCGAGAGGAGCGCGGCATGACGGCGATCTACTGGCTGGCGGCCGACAGCTGGACCCTGACCCGTCGCGCCCTGCTGCACTGGGCCAACCAGCCCGGCGCGCTCGTGGTCGGCCTGCTGTTCCCGGTGATGGTGTTGCTGATGTTCGGATACCTCTTCGGCGGCGCCATGGTCGTCCCCGGCGGCGGCGACTACCGCGAGTTCCTGGTCCCCGGCATCTTCACGCTGACGGTCGCCTTCGGCCTCGAGGCGACCTACACCGCGGTGAGCACCGACGCCGCCCGCGGCGTGACCGACCGTTTCCGCACCATGCCCATCTCGTCGGCCGCGGTGGTGACCGGCCGCAGCCTGGCCGACATGCTCAACGCCACCGTGAGCCTGCTGGTCCTGGTCGCCTGCGGCCTGGCCATCGGCTGGCGCTGGCACCACGGCCTGGCCGACGCGCTGGCCGCCGCCGGCCTGCTTCTGCTGCTGCGCTTCGCCCTGCTGTGGCTGGGCATCTGGCTGGCCCTGGTGTCCCGCTCGCCGGAAACCCTGATGGCCCTGCAGATTCTGGTGTGGCCGCTCGGCTTCCTGTCCAACGTCTTCGTCCCGCCCGACACCATGCCCGGCTGGCTGGGCACCATCGCCGACTGGAACCCGCTCTCCGCCACCGCGGCCGCCACCCGCGAGCTGTTCGGCAACCCGGGCTGGTCCGGCACCTCCTGGCCCGCCGAACACGCCACCCTGCTGGCCGTCGTCTGGCCCCTGCTGTTCCTGGCCGTCTTCGTCCCGCTGTCCATCCGCCGCTACCGCCACCTGACCTGATCCGTTGACACCGACCACAACCACCACGCAGCGGCGATTGCTGACCAGATCGCGACGACTGCAGCGCCTGGCTCCACTGCAGTCGTCACGGTCACGGTCGCCATTTTGTCCGGCCCCTACCCTGAGGCCATCGAGCTTGACGTGGCCGAGAGGTGCGCATGTCGAATGCAGGATGGGGCTCAGGCAGTGGGCACCGTCTTCGTGGGACTGGTGGGTCTATGGCTGGTGAACAGCTATCGCCGGCAAATCCGACTGAAACTCGTTGAACGACAAGTCGACTCGTACCAAAGACTGTGGAGTCTTACCGCGCCGGCTACGCCGGACCGGACCACGCCGATGAGCGAACAGGAACGCCGTGATGTCTACGACTCCATGCTCGACTGGTACTTCTCGTCGGGGACGGCATCTTCGCATCGGCCGCGACCCGCGACCTCTTCGTCGCCGTCCGCGCCAATCTCGTTGGGCCGGTGGAGTCCGTGATGCCGTCGACACTGGCTCGGGACCTGGCCACCAATGTCCGGGCCCGACGCCCAACGACGGCGTGGGTGCGTGGTGATCCGGCAGGACTACTACAGTCCGCTCAGTCCCGAGGACCGGGCCTTCCTGACTGCTTGCGGGATATCGTCGCGGCGGCGGCCATGGCGAACTAAAGGCCGCACTCGCCCCCAGGTCAATGCGTGTGTGCGGCATGCGTCCAGCGGCTGACAGTCGCGCCGAGGAGAACCGATAGGTGAAGTGACAAACGAGGTCGATACGGCACAAGACCGCATCGACCTCGGATCCAGCTGGATCAGAGCAACCCGCGAACGTACGCCGCCTGCCCCGCGTGCTGGGCATCGTCGTCGATCACGCTCACCAACCGGACCCCCAAGGTCACCGGCGGGTCCCAGGCCGTGTCCACCACACGGTCCAGGTCCGCCGGGCTCAGGCCGGACACGAAGGCGATCGTGCGTTCGTGCACCGCCCGGTAGTAGTCCTCGAGCACCTGGGCGCTCTCCGGAGCCACCGCGGCCACCTGGGTGGGCGAGTGCGCATAGCCGGTGTCCGCGGGGTCCGGTTTCAAGCCGAAGCGCGGAGCCCAGTCACCCGTGAGGTAGATCTGCTCGGCGCCCATGACGTCCGCGATGTGGTCGTCCTGGACGCGGGTCAGGTGCCACACCAGCCAGCCGATCGGGTTGGCACCGGGCGCCGGTGCCCAGCGCAGCTGGTCGGGGGTCAGGTCGTGCACCGCGCTGCGCACCAGGTCGGGGAGGCGCCCGAGGGCGTCGGCCAGGAGGTCCTTGGCTTCCATGATCGGTTTACTCCGTCCCGTTATCCGGGTTTCGAGTATCCGCCCCCAGCGGATCCGCGACGCCCGGATCGGGCCCCGAGTTGGGGCCGGAGTCGGAGCCGGTTCCCGGGTCGGCCGCGCCGCCGGTGGGCGACCCGGTGGGCGAATCGGTGTCCGGCTCGGTCGTCGCCCCGCCTCCGGGCTCGGTCGCCGGCGCCTCGGTCGGTGCGGTCGTGGCGGCGCCGCCGGGCCCGGTGGTCGCCGGGTCGTCGCCCGACGGGTCGGTGCTGGTGGCCGGTGCCGGGTTCTCGCGATCCGAGTCCGACGAATCCGACGAGGTGAACAGTCTGGACAGCGTCGACCGGTCGCCGGTCCCGCCACGTGTCGCGTCCGCTATGGAGCGACCCGAGACGATCTCGGCCACCGTCAGCGTGCCCATGGCCAGAACGAACACCGCGCCGGCCACCATGGCCACCCGGCGCCAGCGGATCTTGCCCCGGGAAACGGCCTGCTCGGACGGTGTCTCCTCGGCGGCCGCAGCCACCTCCGGAGTGCCGACCGCGGCCGGCGCCGTCAGGAACGTACCCACGATTTTCTTGCGCCCTCGGTCGATCGACCGGTGGTACACCTCGGTGCCCACCGAACCGATCAGGCTCGCCACCGCGGCGCCGATCAGTGTGCCGGCCACCCCCAGGAACGAGCCGATCACGGCCGCGGACACCGCGGCCAGCACGCCGGCAATGGTCTTCGGTATGTCGATCCCGGACCAGAAACGGCCCGGTGCGTGCTCAGTCATGTCCTCCTCTCCCCCTCACTCCAGTTCCCACGATTAAGGTTCTCGCCTTTACCGCACGGCTCATCCCTAAACCCAGGGCCACCCGAAGTGGACGCACCACGACACCCTCATCGGCCAGCCGGCGCCGGGCCAGCCTGCGATTACGCAAGATTCCGGCCAGTCCGACGGCAAAGATGAGATATTGCACAGCCATCGCGATTTTGAAGTCGCTGATCTCGTACGTGGCGCGACCGCCGGTGCGCGCGTCCAGGATGAGCCCGACCAGTTCGATGGTCAGCAGCGAGGCCACGAAGCCGCCCACGTTGACCACGCCGGTCGCGGTGCCGAGACGGCTCGGCGGGTTGAAGGTCCGCGCGTAGTCGAATCCGATCATCGAACCCGGACCACCCAGCCCCAAAGCCATGACAAGCAGCACGAGTACGGGCAGCGGCGCGTGCCCCGGCCACGCCAGCACCAGACCCCACGCCCCCGCGTTCACCGCGATCACCGCGAGCACCAGCACGGACCGGCGCAGCGGGTAGCGCTGCACCAGCACCCCGATCAGCGGTCCGGCCGCCATCCCGACCAGCACGAACAGGGCCAGCAGCGTGCTCGCCGTCTCGCGGTCCAGGCCCTGGCCGGCGATCAGGAACGGGAAACCCCACATCAGCGCGAACGCCGTGCCCGCGAACTGGGTGGTGAAGTGGCTCCAGAAGCCGAGCCGGGTGCCCGGGTGCCGCCAGGACTGGGCCAGGTCGCTGCCCACCCGGCGCAGGGTCACCGCGTCGCCGCTGCTCAGCCGGCGATCGGGGGTGTCCCGCAGCGCGGCCAGCGCCACCAGCGCGATGAACACGCCGGTGGCCGCGGTGCCGAGGAACGCCGTGGTCCATCCCGGCCCGGCTAGCAGGGCCGCCAGCGGCACCGCCGAGAGCACCTGCCCGGTCTGCCCGATCAGCCCGGTGAGCTGGGTGAGCACCGGCACCCGGCGGGCCGGGAACCAGTGCGGCACCAGGCGCAGCACGCTGATGAAGGTCATCGCGTCGCCGGCGCCCACCAGGACACGGGCCAGCACCGCGCCCTCCACCCCGTGCGTGGTCGCCATCAGCGCCTGCCCGGCGGCCATCACCATGCCACCGGTGACGATCAGGCGCAGCGAACCGAACCGGTCCAGCAGCAACCCGACCGGCACCTGGAGGCCCGCGTACACGAGCAACTGGAGCACGGCGAACGAGGCCAGCGCGCCCGCACCGACATGGAACCGGTCCTGCGCGTCCAGCCCCGCCACCCCCAGCGAGGTGCGGTGCAGCACGGCCATGATGTACGCGGCCAGGGCGACGGCCCACACCGCCCAGGCCCGACCGGTCGGTCGCATGGGCAATGTCCCGCCTTCCACTCGCTCCTTACCGTGCGTTATCCAGCCTGCTCCGCGGCCAGGACTCCGACAATGCTTTCGCGGTCTGGACCACACGTGCCGCTGCTCACGCCGGCTACGGGAACTGCGGGTCCAGTCGATGTATAACGACCACGCCCAGAATCAAAAACGCCGGTCGGCCACTCGGCCGGTCGTATCGAAGTGTTCTGGCGCGGCACCGACGGGGGGCTGTGGCGAGCCTGAAGTTACGACAGTTCCGAGTGGCACGGCCAGCACCACAGGCCCGCACCACATGAACGTGGTCAGGACTCGGCGGCGGCCAGCGAGCGAGGACCCGGGCGCATCCGGCGCGCCGCGGCCACAAGTGCGGCCGCCCGGTCGGCGCGCGGGGGTGCCTCGATGGCGCCGGCCAGGGTGAGTGCCTCGGTGGCCGCCTCGGCCGCCGCGGTCGGCTGGCCGGCGGTCAGACGAGCCGCAGCGAGTGCCAGCAGGGCGTCGATCTCCAGGACCCGGTAGCCGGCCGCGCGGGCCGCCTCCAGTGCGGCCGCCGCGTTCTGCTGGGCGGCGGCCACCGAGCCCGCCGCCGCCTCCGCCGCGGCCAGGCCGGCCTGCGCCCGGATGTGCAGGTGGGCGGCGCCGATGTCGCGGGCGGTGTCGTAGGCGTAGCGCAGATGGCGGACGGCCGCCGACGCGTCGCCGGCTGCCAGCAGAGCCTCGCCCAGGCTGGCCGAGGCGCCCGCCTGGTAGGTGCGGTCCTTCACCGTGCCGGCCAGGTCCAGGGTTCGGCGGGCCAGGTGGATGCCCTCCTCGGCGTTCCCTGTCCACACGTGCCACTGGCCGCGCTCGTCGAGGGCGGCCAGCTCGCCGTACTTGGAACCGTTCTTCGTCCAGTGCTCCTCGGCCGCCTCCAGGTGTTGCCGGGCTGCGTCGAACAGGCCCTGGTCACGCAGCACGATGCTGATGTTGGTGCGGTTCACCGCCTCGCCGTTGGGGTGGCCGCGGCGGCCGTTCAGGTCCATGGCGTCGGCCAGGTAGGCGATCGCCTCGTCCAGGGCACCCTGCTCCCAGCACATCATGCCGAGGTCGTTGAGCGTCACCGCGCGCACCGCGTCGAGACCGAGGCGCTCGCAGACCTCCAGCGAGCGCAGGTAGTGGTCGCGGGCCGCGGCCGTCTCGCCCAGCGCGACCTCGACCAGGCCGAGGTTGTGCAGCTGGTAGCCGACGCCGGGCAGCCAGCCGGACTGTTCGGCACGTTGCAGGCCCAACCGGTAGTGGGTGCGGGCCTCGCGCAGGTCGCCGATCGACCACAGGGCCTGGGCCAGGGTCTGGTGCATGGCCGCCTCGGCCATCGCGTTGCCGGCCGCCTGCGCCGCGGCCAGCCCGGCCTCGGCGGTGGCCAGCCACGGCGGCGCGGTCCGCTGGTTGAAGAAGTAGCCGCGCAGCAGGTCGGCCAGTTCCCAGGCCAGCTCGCCGGGACCGTGCTCGGCCGCGTGTTCGACCGCCGCGACCAGGTTGGGCATCTCCAGCGCCAGCCACCGTTTCGCGTCGTCGGCGGTGACCGGCGCGGCCGGCAGCGGACGGCGCTGCGGCAACCGCACCACCGTGGGGCCGAGCGCCTCGACACCGGCGGCGGCCCGGTCCTGGTACCACTCCAGCAGCCGCCGGACGGCCGCGGTGCGCACCGTCGCCGGCTCGTCGGCGACCGCCTGCTGGTGGGCGAACAGCCGGATCAGGTCGTGGAACCGGAACCGGTCCGGACCGGCCTGTTCCAGCAGGTTGGCATCGAGCAACTCGCCGACCTGCCGCTCGGCGGTGGCCGGGTCGGTGTCCAGGACCGCGGCCGCCGCCTCCGGCCCGAAGTCGGCGCCCGGTGCGAGCGCCAGCAGCCGGAACGCGCGGGCCAGCGGCGCGGCCAGGTCGGCGAGGCTGAGCTGGAAGGTGGCCCGCACGTCGAGGTCGCCGATGCTGAGCTCGTCGAGCCGGCGGCGCTGGTCGCCGAGGCGGTCGAGGAACGCGCGCAGGTCCCAGCCGGGCCGGCCGGCCAGCCGGGCACCGGCGATCCGGATTGCCAGCGGCAACCGGCCGCACGCCGCCACCAGCGCCTCGGCGGCCAAGGGATCGGCGGCGACCCGCTCCGGGCCGGCCACCGCGGCCAGCAGGTCGAGCGCGTCGGCGGCCGGCAGCAGGTCGAGGTCGAGCAGCCGGGCGCCCTCGAGGTGCGGCAGCCGCCGGCGGCTGGTGACCAACGTGGCGCAGCGGCCGGGGCCGGGCAGCAGCGGCCGCACCTGTCCGGCGTCGCGAGCGTTGTCGAGCACGATGAGCACCCGCCGCTCGGCGAGCGCGCTGCGGTAGAGCCCGGCCAGCTCGGCCTCGTCGTCGCGCGGGTCGGGGTCGAGCCCGAGCGCGCGGAGCAGCCGGCCGAGCGCCTCGGCGGGGCGCAGCGGGCGGTTGCCGGCGCCGAGCAGGTCGACGTGCAACTGGCCGTCGGGGAAGTCGGCACGCAGCCGGTCGGCCAGCGTGCGGACCAGTGCGGTCTTGCCCACCCCGGCAACACCGGCGATGGCGTGCACCACGCCGGCGACCGTGGCCGCGAGCACGTCGCGCAGTTCGGTCTCGCGGCCGGTGAAGTCGCCCGGCGCGGCCGGCACCTGAAACGGGGTAGGCCGATTGTCCACCGGCGAGATAACAGCGGCGGTTCCGCCGCGCAGCACCCGCAACCGGGCGTCGGCCAGACCCGGGCCAGGGTCGATGCCCAGCTGCTCGGCCAACCGGCGGCGCACCGCGTCGTAGGCGTCCAGCGCGTCGGCCTGCCGCCCGGTCGCGGCCAGCGCCAGCATCAGCCTGCCGGCGACCGCCTCGTGCAGCGGGTGCCGGTCGGCGAGGATGCGCAGGGCCCGCAGCGCCGCCTCGTGGGCCAGATCGGGGTGGGCCAGATCGGCGTGGGCCAGGTCGGCCCGCAACAGGGCCGCCGCGATCCACTCCTCGATCAGCGCCACCGCGGCCGGGTGCTCGCGCAGGCCCTCCACGTCGGACACCGGGTCGTCGCGCCAGCCGGCCAGCGCCCGGTCGAGCAGTTCACCGGCCGCGGCCGGGCGGTCGGCGGCCTGCTCGCGGGCCTCGGCGGTGAGCTGCCGGAACCGCACCACGTCGAGCTGGTCGGGCCCCACCACCAGCCGGTAGCCGCCGGGGGCGAGGTTGACCACGCCGGCGGCGGCCCGCGGCGGCCGGTGCGGTTCGAGCACGCGGCGCAGCCGGGAAACGTACGTCTGCACGAGGTTGACCGCGGAATCGGGGACCTCGCCGGGCCAGAGCAGCTCGATCAGTTCGGCACGGGCGACCGGGGTGCCGGGGGTGAGCGCGAGCCGGCCGAGCAGGGTGCGCGGGCCGGGGCCGCCGAGGTCGAGTTCGCCGGCTCCGAGATGGCCTGTTCTCAGGTGGACGGTGAGCGGGCCGAGCGCGCGGATCTCGCGGGTGCCGGCGGCCGCGGGCGGCACGATCCGGTGCACGGACGCCCGGCGGGCCGCGGCGCGCAGCAGCGCCACCTCGGCCGGACCGAGGCGCAGCGCACCGGCCAGCGCGTCAATCGAGTCGGGCCGGGGCTGCCGGGTGCGGCACTGCTCCAGGTCGCGGATCGCGGCCGCACTGAGCCCGGCGCGGGTGGCCAGGTCCTGCTGGGTCAGCCCGGCCGCGCGGCGGAATTCGCGCAGCAGCCGGGCGAGCTCCCGGCCTGCCGTGGCACCGTCCGTCATCGTTCAACGGTAGGCATGACGCACCACCGTCCGTCCGTCGTGGATCAGACAAACGGAAGAATCGGACTCAGGCCGATGCCGGTTCGGTCAGCGGCAGCCGCACCTTGAACTGCGTGTCACCCGGCCGGGACTCCAGATGGATGTCGCCGCCGTGCCCGTTCACCACGATCCGGTAGGAGATGTCGAGGCCCAGGCCGGTGCCCTCGCCGACCGGCTTGGTGGTGAAGAAGGGCTCGAAAACCCGCTTTTTAAGATCATCCGGTACGCCCGGGCCGGTGTCGCCGATCGACACGATCACGTGCTCGTCGTCCCGGTGCGTCCGGACGGTCAGCGTGCCGGCGCCGTTCATGGCCTGCACCGCGTTGTCGATCAGGTTGGTCCACACCTGGTTGAGCTCGGCCGGGTGGGCCGGGATCTGCGGCAGGGTCCGGTCGTAGTCCTTGACAACCGTGACGCCGTTGCCGATCTTGTGGTTGAGCATCACCAGCGTCGAGTCGAGGCCGCCGTGCACGTCGATCCACTGGTGCGCGGCCCGGTCCATCTGCGAGTACTGCTTGGCCGCCGACACCAGCGACGACACCCGGCCGGTGGCGTCCTCGATGTCGCTCATCAGCTGCTCGGTCTCCAGCGCGTACCCGATCCAGTGGATGGCCTGGTCGAGCAGCTCGGGCGAGCCGACCCGCTGCTCGATCTCGTCGAGGCAGTCCACGTCGATGCCGGCCTGGGCGAACACCGGCGCGATGTCCCAGCCGCCGGTGACCCGGTGCTCGTCCATCCAGTCGCCCAGCTCGTCCTCGCGGTCGGCTGCCTGCATGGCGGTCAGTACCGGCGCCTTGGCAGCCCGCTCGATGACGTCCTCCTGCAGTTCGACCAGCGCGGTGAGCCGGTCCGGCGGCACCTTGCCGGCGGCCAGCATGGCCAGCTTGTGCCGCATGCCGGCGACCCGCTGGCGGAGCGCGCCGGTGGCCCGGGAGGCGGCCGCGGCCGGGTTGTTCAGCTCGTGCATGAGGCCGGCCGACAGCGCGCCGAGCGCCGCCAGCCGCTGCCGCTCGCTGATCGCGGCCGCCGAGCTGCGCATCCCCAGGGCCAGGCCCTCGAGCAGGTGGATCGCCATCGGGAACCACTCGCGCATCATGTGCCCGAAGTCGGCCGACGACATCACGAAGAAGTCGGAGTCGTCGAGCGCCCGCATGGTGGCGGCGTACCTGCGCGGGATGCCGTCGTCGCGCAGGTAGGCCTGGGTGGCGCCCATGTAGACCCCGCGCTGCTCGGTGCGCACGGTCTGCACCTCGTCCTGGCCGACCTTGCGGGTCAGCGAGATGGTGCCGCTGAGCAGCACGAAGAACTGCTCGGCCGGGTCGCCCTCGCGGATCACCACGGTGCCGGCGGGCAGGTGCACGGTGCGGCCGTGCGCGGCGATCCAGGCCAGCTGGTCGTCGGTCAGCTTCTCGAAGAGGAACAACGTCCGCAGGTCGAGGTCGGACATGGCTACGGGGTCGGACATGATTACTGGGCCTCCAGGTAACGATGGACCAGCGTGACGGCCATCGCGCCCTCGCCGACCGCCGAGGCCACCCGCTTGACCGAGTTGGCCCGGACGTCGCCGGCGGCGAAGATGCCGGGAACACTGCACTCCAGGTAGAACGGATCGCGGTCCCGATCCCATCCCTTCGGCCGGGCCCCGCCGGCGAGCAGGTCGGGTCCGGTGTAGACGAAGCCCCGCTCGTCGCGGGCCACGGTCTCGCCCAGCCAGTCGGTGCGCGGCTCGGCGCCGATGAAGATGAACAGCGCCCCGCACTCGACGGTGGCCTCGCTGGCGCCCTTGTTCTCACAGATGGTGATCGCCTCGAGGTGCCCGTTGCCGTGCGCGCCGATCACCTCGCAGCCGGTGCGGACCTCGATGTTCGGGGTCCGGCCGAGCTGCTGGATCAGGTAGTACGACATGGACGACTCGAGCGAGTCGCCGCGGACCAGCAGGCTGACCCGGCGGGCGTACCGGGAGAAGAACAGCGCCGCCTGGCCGGCCGAGTTGGCACCGCCGACGATGTAGACGTCGCTGCCGGCGCAGGCCGGCCCCTCGGTGGCCGCCGAGCCGTAGTAGACGCCCGAGCCGGTCAGCGCGGCCACCCCGTCGGCGGCCAGCGGCCGGTACGCGACCCCGGTGGCCAGCACGATCGAGTGCGCCGACACCGCGCCGCCGTCGGCGAAGGTGAGCGTGCGCGCCGAGCCGTCCAACCGCAGCCCGGTGACCTCGCGGGTGGTGAGCACCTCGGCCGAGAACTTGCCGGCCTGCCGGCGGGCCCGGTCGGTCAGTTGCGCGCCGGAGATCCCGTCCGGGAATCCCAGGTAGTTCTCGATCCGGGAACTCTGCCCGGCCTGTCCGCCCACTGCTCGTCGTTCCACCAAAAGGGTTTTGAGCCCTTCCGACGCGCCGTAGACCGCGGCGCCCAGCCCGGCCGGACCGCCACCCACGATGATCAGGTCGTAGAAGTCGCGGCCCGGCGCGGTGGACAGCCCGGCCGCCTCGGCCACCTCGGTGGTGCTGGGCTGCGGCAGGGCCCGGCCGTCGGCGGTCACCACCAGCGGGATCGATTCGGGACCGACCCCGGCGGCGTCCAGCAGGCGGCGGCCCTCCGGCTCGTCGGCGGCCAGCCAGCGGTACGGCACCAGGTTGCGGGCCAGGAAGTCGCGGAGCTGGTAGGACGGCTCGCTCCACCGGTGCCCGACCACCCGGATGTCCTCGACCTCGCGGTCGCCGGTGGCCTGCCAGGCGTCGAGCAGCGCGTCCAGCACCGGATAGAGCTTCTCCTCCGGCGGGTCCCACGGCTTGAGCAGATAGTGGTCGACGTCGACCAGGTTGATCGCCTGAATCGCGGCGTCGGTGTCCGCGTACGCGGTGAGCAGGGCCCGGCGCGCGTTCGGGAACAGGTCCATCGCCTGCTCGAGGAACTCGATGCCGTTCATCTGGGGCATCCGGTAGTCGGCCAGCATCACCGCCATCCGGCCGCCGCGCAGCTTGAGCTCGCGCAGCGCCTCGAGCGCCTCGGCGGCCGAGGACGCCCGCAGGATCCGGTAGTGCTCGCCGTACCGCCGGCGCAGGTCACGGGCGATCGCCCGGGAAACCGAGGGGTCGTCGTCGACGGTCAGGATGGCGGGATTGCCCATGTGTCACAACCCATCTGGTAACGGGCCATCTGGCAACAGATCGGAGTATTCGGGGTGGCGGTCCAGGTAGCCGCGGACGAAGGGGCAGGTGGCGGTCACCGGGGTGGCCCGGTTGCGGGCGTCGGCGAGCGCGGCGGCGGCGAGCCGGCCGGCCAGGCCGCGCCCGGAGAAGGACTGCTCGACCTCGGTGTGCATCAACTCGATCCGGTCGCCGTGCCGGCGGTAGTGCAGCACCCCGGCCACCTCGCCGCCCAGCAGGATCTCGTAGCGCTGCTGCTCGAAGCTGTCGACCACCACGGCGCCGGCCGGGTCGGCCACGCCCACCTGGGCGCTGCCCTCGACCCGCAGTTTGCGCCGGGCCCGCTCGTAGAACGAGGTGCGGCCGAGCCGGATCACCTGGGCCGCGGACGGCACCGGCGTGATCGCCAGCCGGTCGCCGGCCTCGGCGTAGCCCTCGATGATGCCGTCCACCTCGATGGCCAGCCGGCCGCTGGTGGGCAGCAGGTCGAGGTCGAGCCGCTCGCCGAGGGCCAGCACCAGGGACCGGTTGAACGAGGAGTGCGCGGCGGAGGCGCTGACGATGAGGCCCTCGACGTTCGGCGAGACGATCGGGCCGCCGGCCGCGAACGAGTACGCCGTGGAGCCGGTCGGGGTGGCCACGATGACGGCGTCGGCCGCGTAGTTCACGAAGTTTTTACCTTCGACCGTGATGCCGACCGCGGCCATCCCGTCGCCCGGCACCCGGGCGAGGGCCACGTCGTTGAACGCGGACACCGGCTGGCCGCCGGGCAGGGTGGTGCGGACCGCGGTGCGCGGCTCGACGGTGAACCGGTGCTCGTCGATCGCGGACAGCGCCTCGGCCAGGTCGGGCAGGTCGACCTCGGCGAGGAAGCCGAGCCGGCCCACGTTGACCCCGAGCACCGGCGTCTTGCGGCCCTCGACCAGCCGCATGGTGCGCAGCATGGTGCCGTCGCCACCCAGGCTGACCAGCAGTCCGGCGCGCTCGATCATCTCCTCGGTGCCGACCGCCTCGGCCGTGCAGTCGATCCGGTCGATCTCGTCGTGCAGGCCCAGCACGGTGACGTCGCGGCGGGCCGCCCAGGCCACGATGGCCTCGATCGCCGCGCCGCAGTCGCGCCGGGGGTGCAGCACCAGCCCGACGACCTTGACCATGCCCATGACTCAGCCTTGCACGGCGCACCCGGCGGCGGCGAGGGCGGGCGACCGGGCACACAGTGTTCATTCGGGCAAGTTTGTTAAACGTTTCTTGACAGCGTTGTCACGCCATCGACAAACTCCGATCAAGAGAGCGCTCTCCTTCCCCACCGACCGGAAGGACTCCCCCGATGCGCCGATCCCGGCTCCTCGCCATCTCGGCCGCGGTACTCACCGCGGTCACCCTCAACCCCCATCCGGCCGCCGCGGCGCCGGGCGACGACTTCGACCTGTCGCCCGGGATGCTGTCCGCGCTGCGCCGCGACCTCCAGCTCGACGACCGGCAGATCGCCGCCCGGCTGCGGACCGAGGCGGCCGCGCCGGCGGTGGAGCGGCACCTGAGGACCAGGCTCGGCTCCGCCTTCGCGGGGGCCTGGATCCCGGCGGGCGGGCAACGACTGACAGTCGCGGTCACCGACCAGTCAAAAGCGGCTGCCGTACGCGCGGCCGGCGCGAACCCGGTGCTCGTCTCGCGCAGCGCCGCCGACCTGACGGCCGCGCGCACCAGATTGGACCGCAACGCGACCCGGGCCGCCGCGGCCTCGGTCCGCGGCTGGTACGTCGACGAGCCCGGCAACCGGGTGGTGGTGCTCGCCGAGCCCGGCGCCGAACCGGCCGCCCGCGCGTTCGCCGAGGCCAGCGGCGCCGGCCCGGTCACCGTGCGGGCCGAGGCCGAGCAGCCCCGCCCCTACTACGACATCCGCGGCGGCGACCAGTACGTGATCAACGGCCGGACCCTCTGCTCGGTCGGCTTCGCGGTGGCCGGCGGCTTCGTCAGCGCCGGGCACTGCGGCGGCACCGGCAGCCCCACGCTCGGCTACAACAACGTCAGCCAGGGCACGTTCGCCGGCTCCTCGTTCCCGGGCAACGACTACGCCTGGGTCCGCACCAACGCCAACTGGACCCCGCAACCGTGGGTCAACAACTACAGCGGCGGCAACGTCGTGGTGGCCGGCTCGGCGGAGGCCGCCATCGGCAGTTCGATCTGCCGGTCCGGGCGCACCACCGGCTGGCGCTGCGGCACCCTGCTGGGCCGCAACGAGACCATCGTCTACAGCCAGGGCGCGGTCTCCGGGCTGTCCCGCAGCAACGCGTGCGCCGAGCCGGGCGACTCCGGCGGGGCCTGGATCTCGGGCAACCAGGCGCAGGGCGTCACCTCCGGCGGCAACGGGACCTGCTCGGCACCCGGCACCATGTGGTTCCAGCCGGTCAACGAGATCCTCGGCGTCTACGGCCTGTCGCTGACCACCAGCGGCGGCGGCGGTTCCGGCGCGCTGGTCAGCAACTGGAACGGCCGGTGCATCGACGTGCCCAACGGCAACTTCGCGGACGGCGTACCCCTGCAGATGTGGGGTTGCAACGGATCCGCGGCGCAGCGCTGGACCTTCGTGAACGGCACCCTGCAGACCTCGAACAACAAGTGCATGGACGTGGCCTGGGGCTCGACCGCGAACGGCGCGGTGATCCAGATCGTGAACTGCAGCGGCAACCCGGCCCAGCAGTTCGTCCTGTCGGCGGCCGGCGATCTGGTCAACCCGCAGGCCAACAAGTGCATCGACATCCGGGACTGGAACACCAACGACGGCGCCGCCCTCCAGCTGTGGGACTGCGCCGGCACCGCCAACCAGAAGTGGCGCCGCGGCTGACCGTCACGCTCCGCACCCACGCCGGGCCGTCCTGTCGATCAGGGCGGCCCGGCACTTTATATTTCCGTGATATTTCTTGACGGGGTCGGGAAGCATAGACAGACTCCGATAAAAGGTGCTTTCCGCCAGTGCGCCGATCCCCATCCCCCAACGGAAGCCCCACGATGTTCACCACTCGACTTCTTGCCATTACCGCCGTCGCCGCCGCGGCCGTCACGGTCGTCACGCTGAGTGCTCTGCCCAGCGGCGCGGAACCCGTCCCCGAGGTTCCGGACGGCATGATCGCGGCCATGAAGCGCGATCTGAATCTCGACGACGACCAGATCGCCACCCGGCTGCGGACCGAGGCCACTGCCGCCGCCACCGGGCAGCGTCTGCGCGCCCGGCTCGGCTCCGCCTTCGCCGGCGCCTGGATCCCCACGGGTGCTGCGAAACTCACGGTCGCGGTCACCACCGACTCCGCGGCTGAGGCGGTACGCGCCGAGGGCGCCACCCCGGCCGTCGTGCCCCGCAGCGGTGCCGACCTGGCCGCCTCGCGCGCCAAACTCGATCGGAACGCGTCCCGCGCGGCCGGTGCCGACGTGCACGGCTGGTATGTGGACGTGCCCGGCAACCGCGTGGTGGTCCTGGCCGAGCCCGGCGCCGTGGCGGATGCCGAGGCCTTCGCCGCGGCTGCCGACGCCGGCCCGGTGACCGTGCTGCCGTCGGCCGGACGGCCCCGCCCGCTGGCCGACATCCGCGGCGGCGACCAGTACGCCACCAGCGGCAACCTGCTCTGCTCGGTCGGCTTCGCGGTGACCGGCGGCTTCGTCACGGCCGGGCACTGCGGCGACCCGGGCATCACCACGGTCGGCGCCGACAACCTGAGCCAGGGCACGTTCCAGGGCTCCTCGTTCCCGGCCGACGACTACGGCTGGGTCAGCACCAACCCCGGCTGGGTGTCGCAGCCCTGGGTCAACGACTACGCCGGCGGCAACGTGCTGGTGCGCGGGTCCACCGAGGCGGCGATCGGCAGCGCGGTGTGCCGCTCCGGCCGCACCACCGGCTGGCACTGCGGCACGCTGCTCGGCGTCGACGAGACGATCGTGTACTCGGACGGCGCCGTCTCGGGCCTGTCCCGCAGCGACGCCTGCGCCGAGCCGGGCGACTCCGGCGGCTCGTGGCTCGCCGGCGACCAGGCCCAGGGCGTGACCTCGGGCGGCACCGGCAACTGCACGGACGGCGGGATCATGTGGTTCCAGCCGGTCAACGAGATCCTCGAGGTCTACGGCCTGACGCTGACCGTCAGCCCGTGAGGGCACCGGCGCATCGCCGGGCTGCTCCAAGGATCAAGGAAGTCCCGACGACTTCTGGAGGCAGCCCGACGGTGCGCCGCAAACGAACGCCTTCCTGACCGTCGTCGCCGTGGTGGCGGCCGCGGCGACGACCTGGATCGCCCTGCCCCCACCTCGGCCGCGCCAGGCCGACATCATCATGACCCCCGTTCTGACCTTTCCCGGGCGGCTTTACGGGGAGGCCCACATCGCCACCGTTCGATACAGTCACCGCCAGTTTCACGAACGGGGACCCCAAGCGATGACGAACGAACCGGTGCCGCAGCCGCCCGACCAGCAGCCGCACCAGCACCAGCAGCCGCACCAGCACCAGCAGCCGCCCCAGTACCAGCAGCCGCCCCAGCACCCGCCGGCGCCCTATGGGCCGCCGGGCCCACCGCCCTACCCCTCGGCCTACCCGCCGCCGCAGCCGCCCCCGCCGGACTGGGCCGCCCAGCCCAAGCGCTCCCGCCTGCCGTGGATCATCGCGCTCGCCGTGGTGCTGCCGGTCGTGCTGGCCGGCGCCTTCTGCGCCTGGGGCCTGGTGCGGATCGACCAGATGCAGGCCGAACGCGCCCGGGCCGTGCCGGCGGACCGGGTCGTACCGCCCCTGTTCCGCGACGAGACGGCCGAGCCCGCGCCCACCGAGGCCGAGGAGTCGGCCGAGCCGGAGCCGGCCGGGCCGCGGGCCAGCACCTACCCGGTCCGCGAGCACGACGACCTGAGCCGGGTCTGCGAGGGCTGGTACTACCCGCAGTCGCCGAAGTTCGCCGGCAAGGCGCCGCACCAGATCTCGGTCGGCCAGATCACCACCGTGGTCGCCAAGAACCGGTACGTGAAGAGTTCGGTGAGCGTGCCCGACCTGCGCGAGTCGACCTGGCGGGCCTGGATGCCGACCGACCCGGCCAAGACCCAGCTGATCGGCTGCGTCGACCTGGAGCGCACCGGCAGCAAGCTCAAGACGTGCAAGTTCGACGACCCGGAACCGGACACTGTGCCGATGAAGCAGGGTTTCTACCACGTACGGCTCTTTGAGGTCGCGACCGGCAAAAAGCTGGTCGACAAAAAGGTGACCGGCGAAAACGAACGCTGCCCGTCGATGGTTTTCATGATCGGCGACGACGCTCTCTACAGCGAGGTCGACGACCGCCAGCTGTACGAACTGTTCCGCACGTACGTGATGAAGAAACAGTGACCACAATTACCAATTACGGATAGCCGGAAGAAGGGCAGCGCCGGCGGTCTTGTGCTGATCATGGCCGCGACTGTGACCTCGAAGCATCCGCCTGCCCCCGCCGGGCTCTCGCCGGGTGACCTGCTGCCGGCGGGCCGCCGTTTCCGGCTGGTGCTCGTGCTGGGCTTCCTCGCCGCGCTCGGGCCGCTCACCATCGACATGTACCTGCCGGCGCTGCCCGCCATCACCGGCGACCTCGGCGCCACCGCGGCGGCCGTCCAGCTGACCCTCACCGGCACGCTGGCCGGCCTCGCGGCGGGCCAGTTGCTGATCGGCCCGCTCTCGGACGCGGTCGGCCGGCGGCTCCCGCTGCTGGCCGGCATCGGCGTACACATCTTGGCCTCGCTGCTCTGCGCCATCGCGCCCAACCTGGCGATCCTCGGCACCCTGCGGGTCTTGCAGGGCGCCGGCGCGGCGGCCGCCTCGGTGGTCGCCATGGCCGTGATCCGCGACCTCTACACCGGGCTGCCCGCGGCCCGGCTGCTGTCCCGGCTGATGCTGGTGGTCGGGGTGGCGCCGATCCTGGCGCCGACCGTCGGCGGCCTGGTGCTGCGCTGGTCCGACTGGCGCGGCGTGTTCCTGGTGCTCACCGGGGTCGGCCTGGCGCTGCTGGCGGCCGCCGCGTTCGCGCTGCCCGAGACGCTGCCGCCGAACCGGCGCCGGCACGGCGGGGCGCTCGGTCCGATCCGCGACTACGGGCGGCTGCTCGGCGACCGGGTCTACCTGGGCTCGATCCTGGTGGCCGGCCTCGCCGTGGCCGCGCTGATCGCGTACGTGAGCGGGTCGAGCTTCGTGCTCCAGGACGTCTACGGCCTGGACGAACAGCAGTTCGCGCTGGTCTTCGCGCTCGGCGCGGTCGGCCTGATCGGCGCCACCCAGGTCAACGTGCGGCTGCTGCGCCGCTGGTCGCCGCCGCAGATCCTGAGCCGGGCACTGCTCGCCGGGGTGGCCGGCAGCGCGGTCCTGCTGGTCTTCGCGCTCACCGGGTTCGGCGGCCTGGCCGGCGTGCTGGTGCCGCTCTGGCTGGTGCTGGCGATGGTCGGCCTGGTCATGCCGAACGCGCCGGCCATCGCGCTGTCCCGGCACAGCGAGGCGGCCGGCACCGCGGCCGCCATGCTCGGCGCCGTGCAGTTCGGCGTGGGTGCGCTGGCCGCACCGCTGGTCGGCGCGATCGGCACCGGCGCGGTCGCGATGGCCGTGGTGGTGCTCGGCGGCATGGTGGCCGCCGCGTTGACCCTCTGGCTGGTGGTCCGGCCCCGGCATCTGCCGGTCGAAGGCTTCGAAACCGCCGTGGCCGTCGCGCACTGAACGGAAAATGATCAGATGGACAGGGTAAAGACCACGTTCGTGGCCGTGGTCACCGTGGCGGTCGCCTCGGTCGTCCTCGTCGTCATCAACCGCAGCTCGGCCCCCGACCCGGAGCCCGTGGCCGCCCCGTCGGCCACGACCCCGGCACCGTCCGCCTCGGCCTCGGCTTCCGGGCCGTGGTGGGTGGGCACCTGGGCGGTGGCGGTGCAGCGCGCCAGCACCACGTTCGAGGACCGGACGCTGCGGCAGATCGTCAGCACCACGATCGGCGGCACCAGCGCCCGGTTGCGGCTGGCCAACCAGTTCGGCACCGAGCCGCTGACCGTACGCAACGTGCACGTGGCCCGGTCCACCGGCGGCAGCAACGTCGACACCCGCACCGACCGGGCGGTCACCTTCGGCGGCACCGGCGAGATCACCATCCCGGCCGGCGGCGCCGCGGTCAGCGATCCGGTGGAGTTCGAGGTCCCGGCGCTCGGCAACGTCGCGATCAGCTTCCACCTGCCCGGCACCTCGGGCGCGGCCACCATCCACGGCCTGGCCAACCGGGACAACTACGTGGCCGGCGGCGACCAGGCCGCGGGCGGCTCGCTGTCCGGCGCCCGCAAGGCGGGCAGCTACTACTTCCTGGCCGGCCTGGACGTGGTCAACGACCGGGCGGCGGGCTCGCTGGTGGCGTTCGGCGCCTCGATCACTGACGGGTACGGGACCACCTTCGGCGCCAACCGGGGCTGGCCGCAGCTGCTGGCCCGCCGGATCGCCGACTCGGGGCGCACGGTCGGCGTGCTCAACACCGGGATCAGCGGCAACAAGCTCACCCGGGAGGGCTCCGGCGAGAGCGCGACGACCCGGTTCCAGCGGGACGTGCTGCACCAGCCCGGGGTGCGCTGGGTGATCATCTCGGACACCGCGCTCAACGACCTCGGCGACCCGGACCCGCCGCCGCCCGCCGAACTGACCGCCGCGCTCCAGCAGCTGGTCGCCCTGGCGCAGGGCAGCGGCATCACGGTCCTCTGCTCGACGCTCACGCCCTACCAGGGCGCCGGCTACTGGAACGAGTCCGGCGAGCGGGGCCGGACCGCGTACAACGACTTCGTCCGGAGCCCGGACAGCGGCTGCGACGGCGTGCTCGACCAGGCCGCGATCACCCAGGACCAGGCCACGCCGAGCCGCTTCGCCGGCACCTACGACTCGGGCGACCATCTGCACCCGAACGAGGCCGGGCTGAAGGCGATCGCCGACGCGGTGGATCTCAGCATCTTCGACTGACGCCGGCGATCTAAGCTCGGCCGATGCGCAGCCCCACCCAGCCCGTACTGTCCGAACCGGACATCGCCGCCGCCGTGCGGTCCGGTCTCGGTGCCGAGATCACCGCGGCCGCCGAGCTGAGCGGCGGCACCTTCGCCGCGGTGTGGCGCGCCACCCTCGCCGACGGCCGGGAGGTGGTGGTCAAGGTCGCGCCGCCGGCCGCGGTTCCGATGCTCGGGTACGAGCGAGGGCTGATCCCGGCCGAGGCGGAGTACTACTCGCTGGTCCGCGCGCAGTGCCCCGGCGTGCCGGTGCCGGACGTGCTGGCCGTCTCGGACGACTGGGTGATCACCTCGCTGCTGCCCGGCCGGCCGCTGTCCGCCGGTGACGACTCGCCGCGGGCCCGCACCGAACTGGGCGCCGCCATGGCCCGGGTGCACGCCGTCACCGGCACCCGGTTCGGCTACACCGGCGACCGCCCGTCCGGCGACGACTGGCCCGCCGCCCTGGCCGCGATCATCGACTCGCTGCGCGCCGACGCGGCCGCCTGGGACGTGCCGCTGCCGCCGCTGGACGGCGTGGTGCAGCGCTACCACGACGTGCTGGCCGCGGTGACCCGCCCGGCGCTGCTGCACTTCGACCTGTGGGACGGCAACGTGCTGGTCGGCCCGGACGGGGCGCTGACCGGGCTGGTGGACGGCGAGCGCTACCTCTACGGCGACCCGCTGCTCGACCTGGTGTCGCCGGCCATCCTGCGGCGCATCGAGGATCTGCCCGACCACCCGTTCCTGGCCGGCTACCGCCCCGCGGCGTTCGACCCGGCGGCCCGCATCCGGCTGGCGCTCTACCGGATCCACCTGTACGTGCTGATGATCGCCGAGGGCCCGAGCCGGGGCATCCCGATCGCCGACGGCCGGCACGACTACCTGACCGGCCTGCTCAATCAGGAACTGGCCGATCTGCCGTGAGGGCGAAGATGCCGTAGCCGAAGCCGGCCACCTCCAGGCCCCCGGCGGCCGGCGTCACGCCGGAGGCCAGCAGGGCGGTGGCGCCGGCCGCCTCGGCGGTGGCCACGGTGGCCGGCTCCCGGCGCGGATTGACGACGGCCAGGTGGGACTCGCCGCGGACGTACGCGAACGGGTAGCCCTCGTTGATGACGCGCGTCGCCGCCCGGGTCCGCAGGGCGGGCGTGGCCCGCCGCAGGGCGGTCAGCGCGCGGACCAGGTTGAGCGTCGAGGCCGGGTCGGCGTTCTGAGCGGCCACCGTGGGCCGGTCCGGCGCGGGGTCGACGGGCAGGTACAGCCGGGACGCCTCGGCCGTGGAGAAGCCCGCGTTGGGTCCGTCGTCCCACTGCATCGGGGTGCGGCATCCGGCTCGGTTGTACGCCGGGTTGCAGACCGATCCCTCCACGTTCGGCAGGCCCGGCAGGTACCGCATGCCGATTTCGTCGCCGTAGTACAGGCAGGGCACGCTGCCCCAGGTGAACAGGAAGGTCAGCGCCGCGCCGAGCTGCTCGGCGGTCCGCGGTCCGCAGCAGAGCCGGTCGTAGTCGTGGTCGGCGGTCGACATCACGACCAGCCGCTCCGGATCCCCGGCGCGGGCGGCATCCCAGGCGTCCAGAAAAACGCGGGTGCTGCCCCGGCCGGCGGCGTCGAAGAACGGCTCACGCGGCTCGTGGAACGGCAGCAGGCCCGCGTAGTGGTTGTCGAACAGGCTGCCGTGTTCGTCGTGGATGACCAGGAAGAAGTCGGCGTCGAAGGCGGTCGGTCCGCCGGTGCGGGGTTCGGTGCCCTCGGGAATGAGGACCGCGTCCGGGTACGCCCGGTTGAGCCACTCGCGGAGCTCCCGCCACAACTCCACCGTCGCCGCCAGGCCGTCGGCCACCTGCTCGTCCTTGACCAGCGAGAAGGCCATGTCCACCCGAAAACCGGCGACGCCCCGGTCGAGCCAGAAGGCGAGGATGTCCCGCAGCGCCTGCCGGTTGCGACGCGGCCCGGCCGCATCGACCGGATCCCGCCAGGGCTCGTCCCCGGGCCGGCGCACCCACCCGAAGTTGAGCGCCGGCTGCTCGTCGTAGAAGTTCTTGAGGTAGTAACCCGGGCGCCGGCCTGGTGACCGGACCCAGGCCGGCGTGCCCGGAACATCGCGACTCCACGCTCGGCCGGGCAGCTCCTCGCACCAGATGTACCGATCGCCGTCCGGGTCCGGCCCGTCGGCAGCCAGCTCCCGCTGAAACCATTCGTGCTCGATCGAGGTGTGCCCCGCGACCAGGTCGAGAATCACCCGGATGCCGCGTTTCCCCGCCTCGGCGACCAGCTCCACCAGGTCGTCGTTCGTCCCGTAGCGGGGAGCGATCGCCAAGTAGTCCGAGACGTCATAACCCGCGTCCACGAACGGCGACGCGAAGCACGGGTTGAACCAGATGACGTCCGCGCCCAGCGAGGCGATGTGGTCGAGGCGTGAGATCACCCCGCGCAGGTCCCCCACGCCGTCGCCGTCGGAGTCGGCGAACGACTGCGGGTAGATCTCGTACAGGACGGCGTCGGCAAACCAGTCTCGGCCCATGACCGCCATGCTATGAAGCGCGGCCCGGCTTCACCCCGATCGCCAGGAAGTGCCGGTCGGCGTCCTCGTAGCGGGTCAGGTGCCAGCCGGCGCCGGCCAGCAGCGGCCGCAGGTTGTCCTCGTTGAGCGGCTCGTCGGGGCGTACGGTCCGGCCGTGCCGGGCGGCCAGCGCGGCCCGGCCGGTCGGATGGAACAGCACCAGCTTGCCGCCCGCCCGGGTGACCCGGGCCAGTTCGGTGAGGCCGGCCGCCGGGTCGGGCAGGTGTGACACCAGCCCGGCCGCGAACACCAGGCCCGCCACCGCGTCCGGCACCGGCAACCGGCGGCAGTCGCCGAGGACCAGTGCGGCGCTGCCGTCGCGCACCTTGGCCCGGGCCTCGGCCAGCATCGCCGGGGTGAGGTCGAGCCCCAGCACCCGGCCGGCCGGACCGACCGCGGCGGCCAGCACCGGCAGCGCCCGGCCGGTGCCGCAGCCCACGTCGAGGGCCACATCACCGGCTCGCGGCTCGGCGGCGGCCACGGCCATCGCGTACGCCGGCAGGTCGTCACCGAAGCGGTCGTCCCAGCCGGCCGCGCGTACCTCGAAAAATGCTCTGCTCTCGGTGAGATACCAGCGTTCCGGGTCGGCGAGCCGCGGGTGCACGTGCCGGATCACCGGCCACTGCGGATCGTGGTGGTCGATCACCACCTGGGCGCGGCGCTCGCCCTCGCCGTTGCGCAGCGGCCCGCGCGGCCCGCTGCGCAGGTAGACGATGACCCGGTCGGCGGCCGGCTCCAGCACGTTGAGCGCCGAGTCGAACCGTCCCCCGCTCGGCCCGCTGAGCCCCAGCACGGCGTCGACCGTCCAGGCGCGGGCCGAAGGCGGGAACGCGGCGGCGAGCCGTGCCGCGAAGGAGGCGGCGGCACCGTGGTCACCGCCGTCGACGATCACGGTGAGCGGCGCTCGGGGGGCGAGGACCTCGGCGAGGAAGGCGGTGACCTCGGTGATCCGTTCCGGCACGCACCCAGCATGCCGCCGCGGATGTGACCTGTGCAACGGTTCCGCATCCGCGAGGGTCGTGGCCTAACGTTGGGCCTCGTGACCACCTACCGGATGGGCGAGGCGGCCGAACTGCTCGGCGTCAGCGTCGACACCGTACGCCGCTGGGTCGACGCGGGCCGGCTGGCCGCCGACCGTGACGAACACGGCCACCGCACCATCCCCGGCGCCGACCTGGCCGCGTTCGCCCGCTCGCTGGCCGACCAGCCCGACCCCGGGGTGCGCCGGTCCTCGGCCCGCAACCGCCTGCGCGGCATCGTCACGGCGATCACCCGGGACGCGGTGATGGCCCAGGTCGACATCCAGGCCGGCCCGTTCCGCGTGGTGTCGCTGATGAGCCGCGAAGCCGTCGACGAACTGGGCCTGGAGGTCGGCTCCACCGCGGTCGCCGTGATCAAGTCGACCACCGTGATGGTGGAGCGATGACGGCACTCGAGCTGGCCGACTACCGGGCGGCGGTGGCCCGCATCTACCTGGAGTCCGCCGACCTGGCCGACTTCCGGGCCCGCCGCGACCGGCTGTTCGCCACCCATCCCCAGTCACCGGTGCCGGCGGAGTCGTTCACCGGCCTGCTCTACTACCCGGCGAACCCGGACGCGATCGTCGAGGTACCGCTGCGCCCGTCGCCCGCCGACCTCGAGATCGACACCGGCGGCCCCGACGGCGTGGTGCGCTACACCAGGGCCGGCATCCTGGACACCCCGTTCGGCGAGTTGTCGCTGTGGTGGATGGCGGCCTACGGCGGCGGCCTGTTCCTCCCGGTCCGCGACGCCACCTCGGGCCGCACCACATACGGCGGCGGCCGCTACCTGACCGACACCGTCAAGGGCACGCACGGCCGTGGCGTCGAGTGGCGGGGTGCCGACCGGGTGCGGCTCGACTTCAACTACCTGTACAACCCCTCATGCGCGTACGACGACGCGTGGCTGTGCCCGTTGGCACCGCCGGAGAACCGGGTGCCGGCCGCCATCGAGGCCGGCGAGCTCAGTTACCGCTGACGGTCCGGCCACGGCACCGAGCCACCCCGCCGCACCGCCGCGTAGGCGGCGCGGGCCAGTCGCGCACCCCAGTCCGAGCGCGGCCCGCCGTACGCCGCCTCCGGTCCGTCCAGCGGGCAGACCAGGCAGGCCGCGTCGGTGGCCGTCCCGGTAGCCGCCAGCCCGAGGTCACGGATCGCCTGCGTCTTGGCCTCGGCAATCGTCGCCACGGCGTTGACCAGAGCGCCCGCGCTGAGCCGCTGCGGCACCCATGCCACGACGTTGACGGTCCCGACCGGTTCCGGTGCGCCGCCGGGCGGGGCGGCGGCTTGAATCGGCGTGCCGAGCCCGACCGTGGCCCAGAGCCGCACCCCACCGTCATTTGTCCGAACCACGTCGGCCACGTCCACGCCGGTGAGCAGACCCACGCCCGGACCGTCCAGACCCAGGCCGCCGGCGATCTCCCCCAGGTGGTCGGCCGGATCGTCGCGGTCGTAGGACATCGGAACGGTGGCGTTGACGACCCAGCGGCACTCCCCCAGCCCACCACCCACCACGGCCGACGAGATCGCCAGCACCGGAGCCGGCAGTCGCCACACCAGCAGCGGCACGTCCACGCCGCCCTCGCAGCGGCGACCCAGCTCCGGCTCACCGAGCACACTCACCATGCGGCCCTTCCATCGCAGTTCTCGCAGGGCGGTCGAGTGCGGTGACGGGACACTGCACCTCGAGGGGGCTCAGACCGGGCTGGTGGGCGGGGGCGGCCACTCCGGGGCCAGTACCGACCAGATCTCTATGTCGTGGCGGGTGCCCTGCCACGGGTGGCTGGAGCGCAGCGTGCCGTCCAGGCGCAGGCCCAGCCGGCGGGCCACGTGTGAGCTGGCGATGTTGTCGGCGCGGCAGTGCCATTCGATGCGGTGCAGGCCGCGGGTGTGGAAGGCCCAGTCGATCATGTGGCGGATGGTCTTGGTGATCAGGCCTCGGCCGGTGGCGGCGGGTTCGAGCCAGCAGCCGACCTCGGCCACGCCCTCCTCGGCGTCGAACGAGACGAACAGGGTGCCGCCCACCAGCGTGCTTTCGAGCCAGATGCCGTAGATCCGGCCGTCGTCGCGGGCCTGCAGGTCGGCGTACCGCTGCAGGGTCTGGGTTGCCGACTCCAGATCGGTGCTGCGGCTGGCCCACCGGATCCACGGGTCGACGGAGGCGCGGGCGCGGTCCATGTGGGCCAGGAACTCGGCGGCCTGCCAGGGTTCGAGCGGGCGCAGCTCGGCGCCCTCGCCAAGGTCAACAGCGAACACCAGTGCAGCCTACGTGCACGTGCGGTTCGCCGTGGCGCCACCTATTGACAACTTTCTTCCCAATTAAATTAACTCCGGTCTATCCATTGAGCACGTGGGAGCGAGGATGGGTATGCGGAGGACGATGGCAGTCGCGGTGTTCGCGGTGGCAACGTTGATCACACCGGCACCGGCCGGGGCACAGGCGGCGCAAGGTCTGGCGGCGCCGGGCCGGGCGGAGCTGGCGCTGCGATGGGCACCGATTCACTACCAGGACGTGGACGCCACCGGGAATCATGCTTTGTCCGGAAAAAGCGATTTCATTACGCGGTACGACTTCGACGGCAACCTGAACGGCCGGGACAACTGGGACAACGCGGGTCGGAGCACGGCGGCGGCCGCCTACTACTCGGTCGTCGAGACGAGTAGTCACTACTTCGTCACCTACCTGTTCTTCCACCCGCGGGACTGGATCGACCACCCGTTCTTCGAGACCGAGCACGAGAACGACGGCGAGGGACTCACCCAGATCATCGAAAAAGACGGTTCGCCGTACGGGGTGCTGCGCGCCGCGGTGACCGTGGCGCACAGCGACTTCTTCTCGTATGCCCCGGCCGGCAGCACCTGGCGCAACGGCGCCGAGATGATCGACGGGACGCTTTCCTTCCAGCCCTCGCCGCACGACGAGTTTCAGCACCCGGTCACCGCGCAGGAGGCCCGCGGCCACGGGCTCAAGGCGTGGCCGCAGTACGACATCAACGGCGACGGCGTCGTCTACTACCCGTCGCTGACCGTGTCCGAGGCGCCGGGCAGCGCCGACGACCGGGACGTGCGGTACCAACTGATCGACATCTTCGCGACCGGCGGGCTGTGGGCCGAGCGCGACAACCCGAACCTGTTCGCCGGGCTCGGCACGTTCGCCGGCGACCAGACCGGCGGCTGCGGCACCGGCACCTGGTCGTGCGGGGTCAACTCGGCGAACGCGCCGTGGGGCTGGGACGACGGCAACGACACCGTGGCCCGCGGCGAGATCGCCACCGACCCGGCGAAGCTGGCCGCCGCCTACTTCACCGTCCCGGGCACGCTGTCGCGCACCTACACCCACAACCCGTACGCGGCAGCCGCGGCGGCCCTCAAGCGCGCCGCCGAGACGATGCCGCCGGTCGTCGACTGACCCGAACTCAGTGCGGCTCGCCCTCGGGGCTGTACGCCGTCAGGAACCGGTCGCGGAACTCGTTCATCGGCCACACCGGCGCGGCAGCCGCGGGGGCGAGCCCCTCGTTCCAGCCCCAGTCCTTGATCCGGTCGAGCACCTTCGGGTCCTTCGCGATGATCGAGATGGGCACGTCCCGGCCGGCGTTCTGGCCGACCACCATCGTGTTCGGCTGGTGGTCGCCGAGCAGGACCAGTACCAGGTTGTCGTCGCCGTAGCGCGCCGCGTACGAGACCAGCGTGTCGATCGAATAGGCCACCGATTGCGCGTACGCCTGCTTGATCTTTTCTTGGTCCTTCCAGACGCTGCTCGCCGGCTCGGCCGATTTGATCATCGGACCGTAGACCGAGCCGTCGCCGAGCTTGTCCCAGTCGAGCATCGACGGCACCGGCGCCCACGGGGTGTGGCTGGAGGTGAGCGTGATCTCGGCCATCAGCGGCTTGCGCTTGGCCTTGCCGTACTCGAACCGGTGGAACTGCCGCAGCACGTACTGGTCCGGCATGGTCGACCAGCTCAGCGCGGGCCCTCGGTAGTCCAGCCGGTGCGAGTCCCAGACCTGGTCGAAGCCGTAGAACTGCCCCTCCGGCCAGGCGAACGTGATGCCCGGCTCGACGCCGACCGAACGGAACCCGGCCCGCTTGAACGCGGAGGTGAGGGTGAGCCGGTCGGTGGCCACCACGCTGCGGTAGCGCTGCTGGTTGTCGATCCACAGCCCGGAGTGGAAGGTGGCGTGCGCCAGCCAGCTGCCGCCGCCGAGCGTGGGCGAGGAGAGGTAGCCGCTGCGGGACGCGAAGCCGGCCGACTCCAGCTGCCGGTCACCGACCGTGACCTGGCGCAGCACCGGGGCGTTGAACTCGTGATTTTCCAGCGCGTCCCGGCCGTAGCTCTCCACGAAGCCGAAGATCACGTCCTTGCCGCGCAGCGCCGTGAGCAACTGGTCGTTCGGCAGGTCGCGGAAGTCGTCGACCAGCACCTCCTGCTCGAACTTCTTGCGGTCGGCCAGGTCCTGCGGCACCTTGAGCGCGGTGTTGCGGGCCAGTTCGGCGGCCGTCTGGGAGGCCACCGGCACCCCGCCGACGATCTGGATGCCCAGCACCGCCAGCACGATCCAGGCCGCCGAGAACGCGAACACCGTGTGCCGGGTCGGGTGCGCGTGCCGGGCCAGGATGCCGGTCAGCCGGCGCACCGCGAGCGTGAGCGAGACCAGCAGCACCCCGGCCAGCAGCACCGCGCCGGCCGCGACCGCGAGCGCGCCGCCCTCGCCGATCGAGTCCTCGAGGAAGTGGTAGCCGTCGTTGAACAGCACCCAGTCGAGCACCGGATCGAACTCGCGGGCCAGCACCGCGAAGAAGCCCATGTCGACGATCTTGACGAGGGTGAGCAGGCCGAGCAGCGCGCCGAGGGCGGTCGCCACGATCCGCCGGCCGCGCTCCGGCAGCGCCAGCAGCACGGCGATCGCGACCAGGGCCTCGATCGGGATCCGGACCAGCGCGTTGAGCCAGAAGTTCCCGGGTGGCAGCCGGGTGATCTGGTCCGGCATCACCAGCGCCAGGAACACCAGCAACGCCGCGAGTGTGGTGACCACCGCGCCGCCGACTCGGCGCAGGTGGTGCTTCTGTGGGGACAACTCGGGTTCCTAACCGCCGACGAAGTGCCTGCCACCAGGTACACGACTGGGGTCCGGCTTCGGTTCAAGCGGCCGTCACCAGGCGTGCCGGCCCGGAAGGCCCCAACGGTACGCGGCCACCCGGGCGGTCGATCCGAGCACCGAGGCCAGCGAGAACCCGGCATAGATGACGTTCGCGATCCAGAACTGGTCGCCGCCCATCAGCGCCAGGACCAGCGCCACCACGGCACCCAGCACCACGGCGCCGTGCCCCATGGCGTCGCCGAAGCGGGCGATCTCGCGGTCCCGGTCGTCCTTGGGCTCCTGCGGGCCGCGCACGGTGAGCGCGATGTGCAGCCCGATCGCGACCGCGATGCCGCAGCCGATGGTCCACAGCATGGCGGACACGTATCCGACCTCGGTGAAGAGCAACAGATGCAGATAGACCAGGTACGCCGTGAGGCTGACCGGCCCCTGCACCCAGGCCCGCTTCTCTTCGCTGCTCATGCCCGTCACGATAGGGGCCCGTGTCAAAGATGTTTGACACTCTCCGGCTGCTCCAGCAGGTCGGCGATGTCCCCGGCACTGACCGGCCGGCCGAACAGGTAGCCCTGGCCGTGGTCGATGCCGATCCGGCGCAGCGTGTCCCACTGCTCGCTGGACTCGATGCCCTCGGCCACGGTCTGCATCTTGAGCGCCTGGCCCAGCCCGGCCACCGCGTCCACCAGCGCCACGTCGTCCTCGTCGATGTGCACCTCGTCGACGAAGGTCTTGTCGATCTTGATGACGTCGACCGGCAGCTGCTTGAGGTAGCTCAGCGACGAGTAGCCGGTGCCGAAGTCGTCGATCGCCAGCCGGACGCCGAGCCGGCGCAGCGCGTGCAGCGTCTCCTTGGCGGTGGTGATGTCGGCCATCAGCATCGACTCGGTGATCTCCAGGGTCAGCGAGGCCGGGTCCAGGCCGGCGTCGGCGAGCGCCGCCGCGACGTCGTCCACCAGCCCGGCGTACTGGAACTGCCGGGCCGAGAGGTTGACGTTGACCTTGAGGCCGGCCGCCGCCGGCGACTCGGCCCGCCAGCGGGCCAGCTGGCTGCAGGCCTGCCGGAGCACCCAGCGGCCGAGCGGCACGATCAGGCCGTTCGCCTCGGCGTGGGCGATGAAGTGGTACGGGCCCAGCAGCCCGTCCCGGGGGTGCTGCCAGCGGACCAGGGCCTCCACGGCGGTGACCCGCTGCGTGTTCATGTCCACCACCGGCTGGTAGAGGACCCGGAACTCGTCGTGCTCGAGCGCGTGCTCCAGGTCGGCGCGCTGCTGCGCCTCCTCCAGCACCGACATGGTCATGGTGGGGTCGAAGATCGCGTACGCGTTGCGGCCGGCCCGCTTGGCCGCGTACATGGCCAGGTCGGCGTTGCCCAGCAGTTGCTCGGCGCCGACCCGCTCGCCGGAGCTGACGGTGCTGGCGATGCCGATGCTCAGCGAGCAGGTGATGTCCCGGCTGGCCAGCCGGATCGGCTCGCGCACCGCGGCCAGCAGCCGCTCGGCCAGCGGCGACGCGTCGGCCGGGTCGAGGTCGTGCAGCAGGATCGCGAACTCGTCGCCGCCCAACCGGGCCAGCACGTCGTCCGGCCGCACCTGGGCGCGCACCCGTTCGGCGATCGTGGTCAGCAGCTCGTCGCCGGCGCTGTGCCCCAGGTTGTCGTTGACCAGCTTGAAGTCGTCCAGGTCGAGAAGCAGCACGGTGACCGGCGCATCCGCGTCGGCCCCGGCCGTCACCGCGTCACCCAGCCGTTCCCGGAATCTGGCCCGGTTCGGCATGCCGGTCAGCGAGTCGGTGAACGCCTGCCGGCTGAGCTGTTCCTCCAGTTCCCGGCGGGCGCTGATGTCGCGCAGGCTGACCACCACGGCCCGCAGGTCCGGGTCGTGGATCCAGTTGGTGCCCATCACGTCGACGTAGACCCAGCTGCCGTCGGCGTGCCGCAGCCGGGTCTCGGTGCGCTGGCTGCCGCCGACCGGCAGGGCCAGCATCGCGGCCATGAAGTCGTTGAGCTCCAGCAGCCGGTCGCCGGGCAGGATCTCGTTGAGCCGGCGGCCGGACAGTTCGGCGACCCGGTAGCCGAGCAGCTGGCGCACCGAGGGGCTCACGTACTGGAGAGTGCCGTCCCGGCCGATCGCCAGCACCGCGTCGGCGGACGCCGCGAGCAGGGTCTCGGCCCGCTGCTCGGCGGCCCGGCGGCGGGCGTCGAGCCGGCGTCGGCTCTGCGCGTTGATCCCGGTCAGGGCAACCACGCAGGCGAACATCGCGCCCAGCACCAGGGTGGCGCCGGGACCGGTGTTCGCCTTGATCGGGAGCAGAATGAGATAGCCGATGCCGGTGAGCACCCCGAGGGTCACGACCGTGCGGGGCGACCAGAGCGCGGCCGCGGTGATCAGCAGCAGCACTCCGGCGGTCAGATAGAGCATGGCGCCGTGGGGGTCGGCGACCCCGAACAGCACCAGGATCGGCATCTCGGCGTACCACCACAGCAGCAGCCGGCTGCGGAACCGCTCGCTGCGGATCCACCGGCCCCACGGCGCGCGGACCAGCGCCAGCTGGGCGACCACCGCGAGCGCGACCAGGAGCAGCCACCATCGCGCGTTCTGCGCCCAGGCCATCGTGACCCGGACCCCGCCGATCGCGGTGACCACGGCGGCGACCGTGGCGCCGATACGGATCTGGCGGACCCAGTAGTCCGCCGTGTGATCGTCCATCTCCAGTCGCCGCACGGGCGCACCCATCGGCCGGCCCGCGGAGGACCTGAGACCAATCACCCATGACAAATGTCAGTGGTGAGTGAGTACTCGCTCAGTTAGGGTGGGCCCGGTGGAGAGCCCAGCGGAGAACAGGCGTAAGCGGGTGCCCGCCATGGCGCCCGAGGAGCGGCGCGCGGCCATCATCCGGGCCACCATCCCGCTCCTGCACGAGCACGGCGTCGAGGTGAGCACCCGGCAGATCGCGGCCGCGGCCGGGGTCGCCGAGGGCACCATCTTCGGCGTCTTCGACAGCAAGCACTCGCTGGTCGTGTGCTCGGTGATCAAGGCGCTCGACCCGCAGTCGACGCTCGACGGGGTGGCCGCCATCGACCGGTCGCTGCCGCTGCGGGACCGCCTCACCGCCGCCGCCGAGTTGATCCACGACCGGTTCGCCGACAACGCACACCTGATGAACGCGGCCCGCCGGCTGATCTTCGCGGGGCACGCCGATCCGGACGCACAGGCCCGGATGTCGACGAACCGGGAACGGCTGCACGCCGCGCTGGTGTCGGTGATCGAACCGGACGCCGCCCGGCTGCGCCGCTCCCCCGAAACGGTGGCCCGGATGCTGCTGCTGTTCTGCGGCGCCAACACCTTCGGGCCGTTCGGCGACCCGGACGGCTTCCGCGGTGCCGAAATCGTGTCGTTGCTGCTCGACGGCCTGCTGATCAGAAACTCACGGGGAGATCGCTAGACGTGCTCATCCAACTGCTCCGCGGCCATCTCCGGCCGTACCGGACCGCGATCGCGCTGGTCGTGGCGTTCCAGTTCATCCAGACCCTGGCGACGCTCTACCTGCCCACGCTCAACGCCGACATCATCGACAACGGCGTGGTCAAGGGCGACATGGGCTACGTGCTCGAAATCGGCGCCGCCATGCTCGGCGTCACCGTGCTGTCGATCGCCGCCCAGGTCGTCGCCGTCTACTACGGCGCCCGCACCGCGATGGCCGTCGGCCGCGACGTGCGCGCCTCGATCTTCGAGCGCGTCCAGATGTTCTCGGCCCGCGAGGTCGGCCAGTTCGGGGCGCCGTCGCTGATCACGCGTACCACCAACGACGTGCAGCAGGTCCAGATGCTGGTGCTGCTCACGTTCACGCTGATGGTCTCGGCCCCGATCATGTGCGTCGGCGGTGTCGTGCTCGCGCTGCGCCAGGACGTACCTCTCTCCTCTCTGCTCCTGGTCATCGTGCCGGTGCTGATCACCACGGTGGCCCTGATCATCGTCCGGATGCGGCCGCTGTTCCGCACCATGCAGGTGCGCATCGACCGGGTCAACCAGGTGATGCGCGAGCAGATCACCGGCATCCGGGTGATCCGCGCCTTCGTCCGCGACGAGCGCGAGCAGGCCCGCTACGAGGTGGCGAACGACGAACTGACCGACGTGTCGCTGCGGGCCGGCCGGCTGATGGCGGTGATGTTCCCGACCGTGATGCTCATCGTGAACGTCTCCAGCGTCGCCGTGCTCTGGTTCGGCGGCCACCGGATCGACGACGGCGCCATGCAGATCGGCGCGCTCACCGCGTTCCTCAGCTACCTCATGCAGATCCTCATGTCGATCATGATGGCCACCTTCATGTTCGTGATGATCCCGCGCGCCGAGGTCTGCGCCGAGCGCATCCAGGAGGTCCTCACCACCGAGTCCAGCGTCGTACCGCCACGCGAGCCGGTCACCACCCTGAGCCGGCACGGTCACCTGGAACTGCGGGGCGTCGGCTTCCGTTACCCGGGCGCCGAGGCGCCGGTGCTCTGCGACATCGATCTCCAGGCGCGCCCGCGCGAGGTCACCGCCATCATCGGCAGTACGGGCAGCGGCAAGACGACGCTGCTCAACCTGGTGCCGCGACTGTTCGACGCCACCGACGGCGGGGTGCTGGTCGACGGCGTGGACGTCCGCGACCTGGACGAGGCGCTGCTGTCCCGCACGGTCGGCCTGGTGCCGCAGCGGCCGTACCTGTTCAGCGGCACGGTCGCGACCAACCTGCGCTACGGCAACCCGGACGCCACCGACGAACAACTCTGGGAGGCGCTGGACATCGCCCAGGCCCGCGACTTCGTGGAACGGATGGACGGGCAGCTCGACGCCCCGATCGCCCAGGGCGGCACGAACGTGTCCGGCGGCCAGCGGCAGCGGCTCGCGATCGCCCGGGTCCTGGTGCACCGGCCCGAGATCTACCTGTTCGACGACTCGTTCTCGGCCCTCGACTACGCCACCGACGCGGCGCTGCGCGCGGCCCTGACCCAGTACATCGCCGACGCCACCGTGGTCGTCGTGGCGCAGCGCGTCAGCACGATCCGGGACGCCGACCGGATCATCGTGCTCGACGACGGCCGGGTCGTGGGCACCGGCACACACCGCGAACTCATGGACGCGAACGACACGTACCGCGAAATTGTTCTTTCCCAGCTCACCGAGCAGGAGGCCGCCGCGTGACCGCGCCCACCCGCCGCCCTGGTCCGCCGATGGGCGGGCCGCCGGCCGCCCGGATGATGATGGCCGGCGGCGCGCCGACCGAGAAACTCCAGGACTTCAAGGGCTCCACCAAGCGACTGCTCGGCCTGCTCGCCCCGCAACGCCTCGCGGTCGGCCTGGTGCTGCTGTCCGGCATCGCCGGGGTCGCGCTGTCGGTGTACGGCCCGCGGCTGCTCGGCCACGCCACCGACATCATCTTCGCCGGCGTGATCGGCAAGTCGGTGCCGGCCGGCGTCACCAAGGAACAGGCCGTCGAGCAGCTGCGCAGCCAGGGCGAGAACACCCGGGCCGACCTGCTCTCGGCCGTCGACTTCACCCCCGGCCAGGGCATCGACTTCACCGCGCTGGCGCACCTGCTCGGCTGGGTGGCGGCGGTCTACGTGTTCGCCTGGATCTTCGGCGTGATCCAGGGCCGGATCACCGCGCGGGTGGTGCAGGTCGCGGTCTACCGGCTCCGCCAGGACGTCGAGGTCAAACTGTCCCGGCTACCGCTGTCCTACTTCGACAAACAGCCGCGCGGCGAGGTGCTCAGCCGCGCCACCAACGACACCGACAACATCGCGCAGACCCTGCAGCAGACGTTCGCCCAGATCGTGACGTCGCTGCTGATGATCGTCGGCGTGCTCGGCATGATGTTCTGGATCTCCTGGTTGCTGGCCCTGATCGCGCTGGTCACCGTGCCGGTGTCGATCTGGCTGACCACCGTGATCGGCAAGCGCTCGCAGCCCAACTTCGTGGCCCAGTGGTCCATCACCGGCAAGCTGAACGGCCACATCGAGGAGATGTTCACCGGGCACTCGCTGGTCAAGGTCTTCGGCCGGCAGGGCGAGGCCCAGCAGACCTTCGCCGAACACAACGAGAAGCTGTACGCCTCCAGCTTCCGCGCGCAGTTCATCTCGGGCCTGATCCAACCGGCCATGATGTTCCTGAGCAACCTCAACTACGTCCTGGTGGCGGTGGTCGGCGGCCTGCGGGTGGCGTCCGGTTCGCTGTCGCTGGGCGAGGTGCAGGCGTTCATCCAGTACTCGAGGCAGTTCAGCCAGCCGCTCACCCAGGTGGCGAGCATGGCCAACCTGGTGCAGTCCGGCGTCGCCTCGGCCGAGCGGGTGTTCGCGCTGCTGGACGCGCCGGAGCAGAGCGCGGAGCCGGCGCCCGCCGGCCTCGACCGGGTGCAGGGCCGGATCACGTTCGAGGACGTGTCGTTCCGCTACCTGCCGGACAAGCCGCTCATCGACGGGCTGTCGCTCGAGGTGGCGCCCGGGCAGACGGTGGCGATCGTCGGCCCGACCGGGGCCGGCAAGACCACGCTGGTCAACCTGCTGATGCGGTTCTACGAGGTGGACTCCGGCCGGATCACGCTGGACGGGGTGGACATCGCGTCGGTGCCGCGCCCGGAGTTGCGCGAGCACATGGGCATGGTGCTCCAGGACACCTGGCTGTTCGGCGGCACGATCGCGGAGAACATCGCCTACGGCGCCGACGAGTTCTCCCTGGACGCGGTCCGCCAGGCGGCCGAGGCCGCGCACGTGGACGCGTTCGTCCGGATGCTGCCCGACGGCTACGACACGGTGATCGACGAGGAGGGCTCCAACGTCAGCGCGGGCCAGAAGCAGCTGATCACCATTGCGCGGGCCTTCCTGGCCGAGCCGAGCATCCTGATCCTGGACGAGGCGACCAGCTCGGTCGACACCCGGACCGAGGTGCTGATCCAGCGGGCGATGACCACGCTGCGCAGCGGCCGGACCAGCTTCGTGATCGCGCACCGGCTGTCGACCATCCGCGACGCCGACGTGATCCTGGTGATGGAGCACGGATCGATCGTGGAGCAGGGGTCGCACTCGTCGCTGCTGGCGGCTGGTGGGGCTTATGCACGGTTGTACTCGGCCCAGTTCGCCGCGGCGGTGGCCGAGGTCGACTAGCTATAGTGAAAGCATACACTCCGTTTGTACATCACCCACAGGAGCCACCATGGCGGTCACCCAGATCGATCTTGACGAAGAGGCGCTGGCCGAAGCGATGCGGCTGTCCGGCGCACGAAGCAAGAAGGAAACGGTGAACCTCGCCCTACGCGAGTATGCGGCTCGGCACCGCCGCATCGCTGCCCTCGAGCAGCACGCCGCTGTCGCGCAGACGTGGGACTACGAGGGGTGGCAGGAGATGCACGCCGCCGGCAAGGCACCCGCTGCATGATGCGTTATCTGGCCGACTCGTCGGCTCTGTGGCGGTTGCTGCGCGACGCCGAGGTGCGGGCCGGCTGGGCCGACGTGATCTCTGATCACGCCATCGGTTCGTGTCATCCCCAACGTACCGAGTTTCGCCGTTCCGCGCGCAACCTCGACGAGTACGAGCAGATGACCGCCATGTTCACCGACCTTTATCCCGACGTTCCGCTTCCGAAGTCGGCATGGCAGTGGGTCGAATCCGCGCAGTACCGGTTGCTGCGTGGCGGAGTGCACCGGGCGTTGTCCTGCGTCGACCTGCTGATCTGTGCGTGCGCAGCTATCCGCGGGCTGGTGATCCTGCATGACGACAACGACTTCGCAGCCGCCGCGCAACACCTGCCCGACCTCGCCGAACGACGGGTCCACTCGCTGCCCTTGAGCGCGCTGGCGAACCGTTAAAGCGCACCCAAACCGAGATGGCAGCCAGCTTGCGGCCTTCCCGCGAGACGGACAGGCGATATCAATCGTGGTGATCGGTTCCCCCGTCGCGTCCGGCTGCTCGACGTACTCACCGATCTCGCGCCCTCGACATCCCCGGCGCCTGGCAGGTGCTCCGCGACCTCACCGGACTTCGCTCCGGCCGCCGGTCACCTCGGCGAGTGGACGCTACCGAGCGCGATCACGTTCGGCCACGACGGCAAGCCGCTGTATGTCCAGGACCCGCGAGACAACACGCCGTCCATCAGAGCCACGCTGAACCGCACCGGCGGCAAGGACGACTTCCACTTCGTCCTCGGTGCCCCGGCTTAGCCGATCGTGACTCAGCCGTCGAGGGTTTCGGCCGGCTGACCCGTGATCGCGGCTATCAGGTCGAAATCCTTGTCGACGGTCAGGACCGTCAGTCCCGCTTTCTCGGCGGTCGCCGCAATCAGCAGGTCGGGAATGGACGGTGCACGATGCTGGCCGCGATCGGCCAGGAGCAACTGCACCTCGAAGGCCCTGTTCTCGATGGCGGACGTCAGATATTCGATCGGCATCAAGGCCAGCGGCGGGAGAGCGAACTGCCGGCGGCCCGCTTCTCCGGATCTTGCTGAGTATCCGAGTTCGAGCCGGGTGATCGTCGACAGCCGGACCAACCCACGGCCGATGCGTGCGCTCCACTGGTCGCGCTGCGCCGTCTGGCCGAGTTGCAGCCGCACATACGCGGACTTGTCGATCAACCAGCTTGTTACCGCCACGCGGCATCCGTCACGGCCGGGTCGGCCAGGTCCGCGAAGACCTCCGCCGATCGTTGCCAATCGTCGGCGGTGACCGTCCGCTCACCGGCAGGAACGGTGGTGCCCTCGAACTTTCGGCGAAGGTCAGTAGCTGGTGCGGAGGTATTCGATCGCGTCTGCCCCACCGGGCGCGCTGGTCGCGGACAAAGCGGATACCAGCGCCGCGACATCCTGCGGCGGTAACGGCGTGCCCTCGCCGGTTGCCAGCCGCAGGCGGACCTCGTCCGATTCCCCGACCACCAGCAACTGGGGGATGGTGTCGGCGCGGTCGGCGGCGCGCCATCGCATCTGGGTGGGACGCACCGCGACCGAACGCGCCCGGCCCAGGTCGACGGTGCGCTGGCGCGCGGCCCGGACGGTCAGCCGCGACCCCTCCAGCCAGGCCGCGGTCCGTGCCACCCGGATGATGTTGACAACGGCCCACGCCCCGAAAAGTCCGGCGCCTACGAGGCCGAGCACGACCGGAATCGCGATCAGGGCGCCCATGTTCCCGCCCGGACCAAGCGAGAAGGCAATCACCAGCCCCAGCATGAGCCCGGCCGCAAAGCTGGCCGGCGTACCCACCACCCCGATGATGATCATCACGGCGAGCCGCGAGCTGCGACTCTCCGCGAAGCCGTAGGCCAGCTCATGACGTGACTCGATCTGCACCCGTCGATGATGGCAGGCGTTTTGGCCGGCTTGTCGAGGACCCTCCACGGGTACGCAGAGCAGCGGGGGCGGCCAATTGGCCGCCCCCGCGATGTCAGCTCCGGCGAGCCGGGCGGCCGCGCGAGCGGACCGCCATGAACACGAGCAGAGCACCGAACAGAATCGCGCCGACGCCCAGGCCGATGGGAGTGAGCAGGTGCCGGGCCGGCGGTCCGGTGGTGGGGAGCGTCTCGTCTGATCCGCCCGTGTCGGCCGGCAGATCGACGACGACAGTCACCTGTTGGGTGACGACAACCCCGGAGATCGTGCCGGTGGCCGTCAGCGTTGCCTTGCCGCTCCGATCGAGCGTGACAGGCGTGCTGAACGCGCCGGACGAGTCCGCGGTCACCGTCTTGAACGCGGCCTTGACGAATCCCGGCTTGGACGGCCGCTGGGCGGACTGCAGCGACGCGCCGCCCGTCCCGAAGGCGATGTTGATGGCGATCGGCTCGCCCGGCGAGAACCCTCGTCCGGAGAAGACCACAGGCTCACCCGGGGGAACCGTGCCGTTGGAAATCGACGATGCCGGCGGTTCGATGGGATAGCCGGGTTCGGCATGGGCCGCGACCGGGGCGAACAATATCCCGCCGACCGCAGCCAGCATGAGCAGAAGTCGGCGTGCGGGCACCTTGCCTCCCTTGTTGACGATCGGGTTGCTCCTCCCCAATCTAGGCATCCGGGGGTCCACTCGCCGTAAATCATGTTTTTTACTCTCAATTCCCCCTAAGCTGGTAAAACCACCTCGTTCAGCAGAGAGAGGTGGCTGGGATGCACAGCATGGAGTCAACCCCCGCGAAAGCCGGCCGGGCGCCGACCCGTCGACGGGTGGTACGGGTCCTGATTCTGTCGGTGTTGCTGTGCGGCAGCGGGTTCGCGGTGGCCGGCTGGGAGGCGCGCCAGGCGGCCCAGGCCCGCGGCCACCTGCTTCACGCCGCAACCCTGTTCGACGGCCTGCAATCGCAGCTTGCCGCCGGCAGCTTCGCGGCCGCCAGCACCACGGTCACGGCTATGCGCCGCGAGACAGCTGCCGCCAAGGAACGTACCGGGGATCTTGCATGGCGGCTGGGCGGCCATGCTCCGGCGGTGGGGGATGACGTCCGAGCCGTCCGTACCGTGACGTCGGCACTGGACGATCTTGCCGCCGGAGTGCTTCCGTCGCTGGTCAACGTCGCGGCAAGGATCGAGGCGCTGGCCCCCCGTGGTGGGGTCGTTGATTTGGCCGCCCTGTCGGATGCGGCTTCCGAGCTGGGCGCGGCCGAAGTCACGTTGCGCCGGATTCGCGACCGGATCAGCGCTATCTCGACAGGTCACCTGGTCGGCCCGCTCGCTGCCCCGATCGCCGAGTTGGACGGGCAGCTCAGCCGAGCAGTCGAGCTCATCGGCTCCGCGCTGCGGGCGGCAAAGTTGATCGCCCCGATGCTGGGAGCGTCCGGTCCGCGAACCTACCTTGCCCTGTTCCAGAATCCGGCCGAGGTCCGCGCAACCGGCGGCATGCCCGGTGCATATCTGGTGATCGAGGCGGACCGCGGCGTGATCCGCGTCGTCGACGACGGCATGGCCTCCGGCGGCCTGGCGATCAGCAACGTGCCGGTCCTCGCGCTGAACCCCGAGATGACGGCCTTGTACGGCACCGCGATCGGGCGCTATCCCGCCAACATCAACCAGACTCCGGACTTTCCAACTGTCGCCCGGCTGGCCCGCGAGATGTACCGCCGGCATTCCGGGCGAACCGTAGACGGCGTACTGGCCACCGATCCGGTGGCCCTGTCATATCTGCTCGGCGCGACCGGCCCGGTCGTTGTGCCCGGGGGACCTGAGTTGCGCGCCGACAACGCAGTACACGTGCTGCTGTCCGACGTCTATGCCGGCTCGCGGTCGCGCCCACAGCAAGATGCCTATTTCCGCACCGTGGCGCACGCGACGTTCGCGGCGTTGTCGCGGCGGCCGATCCCGGCGCGCCCCATGCTGGCCCAGCTGGCCCGCGCTGCCGGTGAGCGGCGTCTCCTCGCCTGGAGCGCCCGCCCCGACGAGCAGCGCCTGCTGGCCGGCACCGTGCTGGAAGGCGTGCTTCCGCAGGACCGTCCGCAGGCCCCGACCGTCGGGGTGTTCCTCAATGACGGTGGTGGCGGAAAAATGAGCTACTACCTGCGGCCCGCGGCACGGCTCGGAGACACCGGATGCAAGCTTGCCGGCCGTTCGGTGCTGAAGCTGCGGCTGACGCTGTCATCCACGGCTCCGGCAAAGGGCCTGAGTCCGTACGTGCGCAATTCCGCCGCGGCGCTGGATCCATACACCATCCGAACCCACGTATCCGTCTTCAGCCCCACCGGCGGGTCCGTGATCGAGGCGCGCCTGGACGGCGTCGGGTCACCGTTCAAGGCTGGTTCGGAGGGCCGTCGCGCCGTCGGGATCATCTCGGTCGACCTGGCACCGGGCACGAGCCGACGGCTGGAGGTGACCTTGCTCGCCGACTCGGGCACGGTAGAGGCAGCCCGGCTTTGGACGACCCCGACGATCAGCCCATGGCGGATCGAGCACCCACCGGCCGGCCGATGCTGACCGGATACGGCCCGGTGCCGGCGAACCAGTCGATGGTCTGGCGAAGTCCCTCCGCCAACGCGATCGGCGCCAGCCCGGGAAAGAGGCTGCGCAACCGGTCGTTCGCCCCGTGGGAGTGGCGGACGTCGCCCGGTCGAGCGGGCTCGTACCGGACATTCAGGTCCCGGTCGAGCAGTTCACCGATGAGCTCGATCACCTGCCGGATGCTGACGCTCTCACCGAAGGCGAGGTTCACCGGCGCGTCGGCGGTGACCCGGCAGAGCACGGCCTGGGTCAGCACGTCGACGACCGATCCGACGAAGGTGAAGTCGCGGGTCTGCTGGCCGTCGCCCTGCACCGTCAGCGGTTCCCCGTTCAGCGCGGCATGTACGAAAGCCGGGATCGCCGCGGCGTAAGCATGGCCGGTCGACTGGAACGGCCCGTACACGTTGAAAAATCGCAGGACCAGCGTCGGCAGGCCGAAGGAGGCGGCGTAGGCGAGCGCGTAGGACTCGGCCGCGAGTTTGCTCGCGGCGTACGGACTGAGCGGCCGGGTCGCCAGACCTTCGTGCTTGGGCAGGTCAGGCGTGGCGCCATAAACCGACGAGGACGACGCCGCGACGAGATGCGCACCGGAGCGCCGGCATGCCTCCAGAAGGTTGACCGTGCCGGTGACGTTGGCGTCATGGCTCGCGAACGGATCGGCCAGCGAACGTGGGACTGAGGGACGCGCGGCCAGGTGGACCACGGCGTCGGCCCGGTCCAGCACCTCCCGCAGCGGCCCCTGGTCGCGGATGTCGCCGACCACCAGCTCGACGCCGGCTCCGGCGAGGTTGGCCGCATTGCCGGTGCTGAGGTTGTCGTAGGCAACGACCCGGTCGATTCCGGGCTGGTCGACGAGCGCCCGGCACAGGTTCGCTCCGATGAAACCGGCTCCACCGGTGACCACCACATTCATCGTTCTGTCTCCTCGGCTTCTGGTGCTCGCCGGACCGGTCGCGGCCACCAACCGCCTTCCGCAGCGAGCGCGGCGTAGAGCCGGTCGGTGTCAGCCACCAGCCGGTCGGTACTGAACTGCTCAACGCAATAGGCTCGTGCGGCCCGGCCCATGGCCTCGCGGCGCGCGGGGTCACGCAGCAGGGCCGCCGTGCACCGGGTCAGAGCAGCGACGTCGACGCTTGCCAGGACGCCGGTCCGGCCGTCCTGGATCACCTCAGCGACGCTGCCGACCCGCGTCGCCACCGCGGCGACGCCGGCCAGGCCGGCCTCGATCAACGACATCGGCATGCCCTCGTTGTCGGAAGTCAGCAGCGCCAGGTCGGCTGCCGCGTAGACGGTCTCGACGTCACTGCGCCACCCCCCTAGCCGCAGTGTGTCCGGCAGCTCGCGGGAGGCCGCCCGGAGCTCGCCCAGGCGATCGCCCTCGCCGAAGACCGCGAACACGACGTCCGGTACCAGCTCGCGTACTTCACGCGCGACCGCCGCCAGCCGGTCCGGGCGTTTGATCCCGGTGATTCGGCCGACGGACACGACCACCGGCCGGTCCCTGGGCAGGCCCAGCCGTTCGCGTGCAGCGGCCCGGTCCGGCAGGTCGGGCAGTGTGGTGCCGGGCGGTACGACGACGAACTGACCCGGACGCCCTATGCCGGCCTCGATCAGGTCGTCGCGGACCTGCCTGCCGACGGCGACGAGCCGGTCGGTGCGCGCGGCCAGGCACCGCTCGGCTGTCGTCACGAGACGGGTCACCGACCGCGGGAAGTATCCGTGCAGCAGGTGCCCGTGGAAAGTGTGCACGCGCGCCGGCACGCCGGTGATCGCTGCGGCCAGCCGGCCGAGCGCGCCGGCCTTCGCGCTGTGGGTGTGCATGATGTGTGGCCGGAACTCACGGACCGCGGTGACCAGCTCGGCCAGCGCCCGGAGGTCGTCGAGGGGCCGGACTCGCCGGCCCAGGGCCGCGATCCGATAAGTCGGCAGGCCGGAATCCGACCACTGGTGATGATCAGCCTCGTGGCCCTGCACGTGGCCGGCGTAGAGCCGCTGATCGTACCGGTCCGGATCGAGCCCGCGGAGGAGTCCGAGAACCTGGACCGCCGGACCGCCGATGTTCATGCGGGCGATGACCCGCATCACGCGCAGCCGGTCGTCAGGCACGCATCCTCCAAGCTCCGACCCTCTATCCCAAGTAAACCGGATATGTACTGTCTAATATGGCGAATCCCGTATTATCTGGACGTGATCTTCGCCGAGGGGTCGCCCGACGTTGCTGTCGGCGCCGCTGATCCGCATCCGCCCCACCCGCGCGTCGGGCGGGTCTGCCTGGTCATCGGGCAGCTCGGTCTCGGCGGCGCGGAGAAGCAGCTCGCCCTGCTCGCGTCGGGCCTGCGGAAACGGGGAGTCGAGGCGACGGCGGTGGTGTTGCGTGAGGGCGGCCCCCGCGAGGAGATCCTCCGGGATGGCGGCGTGCCGCTGATCAACCTTCGCCTCCGGCCGGCCGCGTCCAGGTGGCAGCAGCTCGCCCTGCTGCCGCTGGCAATCGACCGGCTCAGGCGGACGATGCTTCAGCTGCGCCCCGACGTCGTGCACGCCTTTCTCTTGCACAGCTACGTGTTGAGCGTCCCGGCCGCGCGCCTGGCCAGAGTCCCGGTCTGCGTCGCGGGCCGGCGAAGCCTGAGCACCTTCCGGACCGGACTCCACCCCGCGGTCGTCGCGTTCGAGCGCCTCGCGACCCGGATGACCGATCTGCTGATCGCCAATGCGGACGCCGTGGCCGACGACGTCGTGCGCACCGAAGGCGTCGCTCGGGACCGGATCCGGGTGGTGTACAACGGGCTCGCCGGCTCGTCGTTCGAGCCGGCCACACCCGCACAGCTCACCACCTCCGCTCCCGTCATCATGTGTGTGGCCAACCTGCGGGCCTACAAGGGTCATCGCTACCTGCTCGAAGCGGCGGCCCGCCTGGGCGAACGCGGCCTGGCGTGCACACTCGCGCTGATCGGCACGGGCCCGGAAGAGGAGTGCCTGCAACACCAGGCCGAGGCGTTGCGCCTCGACGCCCGTTTCCTGGGCGCGCGCACCGACATCGCCGCGCTCCTTGCTCGTGCGGACGTGGTCGTACTGCCGTCCCTCACCGAAGGCATGAGCAACGCCGTGATGGAGGCGATGGCCGCCGGAAAGCCGGTCGTTGCCACCGATGTCGGCGGCACCGCGGAGTTGCTCGAGGGTCGCGGGATCCTGGTTCCCCCGGCCGACTCGGCCGCCCTCGCGGCCGGGTTGGAACGCCTCTTGCGGGACCCGGACCACGGGCGCCGCCTGGCCGGCGCCGCCCGTGCCTGGAGCCGTCAGTTCCTCCACCTTGACGGCATGGTGGACCGGCATCTGGCCATCTACTCGGAACTGTTGGAGGCCCGATGTGCGGGATAGCCGGGATGGTGTCGACCGACGAGGTCGACCCCGGACTCGTCCGGCGCATGTGCGCCGCCATCGAGCATCGTGGCCCGGACGGAGCGGGCTACCACACCGGCCCGCAGGTCGCCCTCGGCATGCGCCGGCTGGCCGTCATCGACGTCGCCGGCGGACAACAGCCGGTCCGTAACGAGGACGGCACGGTGCTCGCTGTGTTCAACGGCGAGCTCTACAACCACCCCGAGTTGCGAGCGGACCTGATCCGGCGGGGGCATCGCCTGACCACCAGGAGTGACACCGAATGCCTGGTGCACCTATATGAGGAGTACGGCGACGACCTGGTACACCGGTTGCGGGGCATGTTCGCGTTCGCGATCTGGGACGCCGGCCGCGCCCGTCTGCTGCTCGCCCGCGACCGGGTCGGCAAGAAGCCGTTGTACTGGCGCTCGGCCGGGCCCGGACTGGCGTTCGCCTCCGAGCTCAAAGCACTGCTCCAGGACCCGGCCTGGCCTCGCCGCGTCGACCACGAGGCTCTGCACCACTACTTGACCTATCAATACGTTCCGGCACCGTGGTCCATCTACACGGGCGTGCAGAAGCTGCCGCCGGGGCACCTGCTCGTCTGGCAGAACGGCATCGCCTCGGTGCGTCGCTACTGGCGGCTCGACTTCACCCCACGGCCGGCACAGAGTGCGGGCGAAGCCTGCGAACGAATCCGGACGCTGCTGCTGGAGGCGACCCGGATCCGCATGGTGAGCGAGCGTCCGCTCGGCGCGTTCCTCTCCGGCGGGATCGACTCGTCCGCTGTCGTGGCGGCGATGGCGAGGCAGAGCACCGACCCGGTGCGGACCTTCAGCATCGGCTTCGAGGAACGCGGCTACGACGAACGGCGCTACGCCCGCATGGTGGCCGCGCGATATCGGACCGACCACCACGAGATGGTGGTGACCCCGTCGGCCCTGACGGTGCTTCCGACCCTGGCGTGGCATTTCGACGAACCGTTCGCGGATTCCTCGGCGATTCCCAGCTTCTACGTGGCCCAGCTGAGCCGGCAGCACGTGACCGTGGTGCTGAACGGTGACGGGGGCGACGAATGCTTCGGCGGCTACCAGCGCTACGCGGTGATGGCCCGGCTCTCCGGGTTACCCGTGCGTGCTCTGGCCCCTCTCGTACCGGCTCGGCTGGGTCCGCTACTCACCCGGTCGCTGCCGCACAAGCTTGGACGAGCCTTCGCCTTGCTTGGGCAACCAGCCGCCCGGCGGTACGGCCGACTGATGTCGTATTTCGATGCGGAGCAGAAGCTCGCGCTGTACTCGGACGCGTTGCGGGACGAGCTGGAGGACGTCGACAGCTACCGTCTCTTCGACGAGACCTGGGCCGCGTCGGCCGCGGACAGCGACGTCGGCCGTGCCATCGACACCGATGTGAACACCTACCTGCCAGGCGACCTGCTCCCCAAGGTGGACATCACCACGATGGCGAACTCGCTGGAGGCGAGGTCGCCATTTCTCGACCACCATCTCCTGGAGTGGGCGGCCGGTCTGCCGACCCGCATGAAGGTGACGTCCGCGGACACCAAGCGCATCCTGAAACAGGCCGTCGTGGACTGGCTACCGGCCGAGGTGGTGAATCGGCCGAAGATGGGGTTCGGCGTGCCGATGGCCTCCTGGCTCCGCGGCGCCCTCCGGGACCACGCGTACGACCTGCTCACCGACCACACCGCGCGTAGCCGCGGCCTCTTCCGGCCCGATGTCGTGTCGGGACTGCTCCGCGAGCACGAATCCGGCCTCGACCGGAGCCGGCAGCTCTGGGCACTGATCCAGTTCGAGCAATGGCACCGTTCGCACGTCGAGGTCCCGGCGGCGACCACCGCGGACGCGTGGATCTGAGTCCGCGCCGCCCGCCGGCGGGCACCCGGGCGGAAAAGGTCCGCAACGCCATCGGCGCGTACGGCATCCGCCTGGTCCTTGGCGCAGTGACCGGGGTGGTCATCTCCCGGGCGTTGAATCCGGAGGGGCGCGGAACCTACTACGTCATCGTGACGATCGTCTCGATCGCGACGGTTCTCGGTCACGTGTCAATCGGTCAGGCGAGCGTCTCGTTCTGGTCGGGCGATCGCGCCGCGATCCCGTCGAACAACCTGGTGCTCGGCCCCCTGCTGGGCGTCGCGTCGGCGGTGGTGACCGCTCTGGTGATCGCGGTGATGTGGCCGGGCGTCGTACCACCGTCCACCCGTCCGGTGCTGTTTCTCGCGCTGGCCACGGTGCCGTTCCTGGTGGCCGCCATCCATCTGAACACCGTGGTGCTGCTGCTCGACCGGGTCAACGTGGTCAACGGCGCGGTCGCGGTCGCCGCGCTGGTGCAGTGTGGAGCGCTGCTGGGGTGGACTTCCTCGGGTCATCTGTCGACGTCAGCGGTGGTCTGGATCTGGGTGGTGGCAGGCGTCGTACCCTTGCTGTTCTTCGTACCGGTGCTCCGGCCGCACCTGGGCCGGGGGGATGTCCGGCTGGCCTGTCGCATGGTCAGTGCCGGTCTTCGGTACCACGTCGGGGTGGTCGCGCTTTACCTTCTTTCCCGGCTCGACGTCCTGATCATCCACCGGCTCGCACCCGGTGCACCGGTGGGTTTGTACACCTTGGCGGTCAGCGTCGGGGAGATCACCCAGATTGCGACGGCCGCACTCGCCCAGGCGGTGCTCTCGGACCAGGCGGAGGCGAGCCTGGACAGGGCCACCGGACTGACCATCCGGAGTGTGCGCGTCTCGGTGATCATGGCATCCTGCGTGGTAGGCGCGCTGTGCCTGACGGCACCGTGGCTTGTCCCGGCGCTCTACGGCGCCGACTTCGGTGGCAGCGTCCCGGCGATCTTCGCCCTGGCTCCGGGACTGCTGGCGCTCGGCGCAACCCGCTCGCTCTCGCCTTATCTGCTTCGGCTCGACCGGCCCTGGCGGGTTTCCGGCATCGCCCTGCTGGCCTTGCTCATCAACGTGGTGCTCAACCTGCTCCTCATTCCGGCCTGGGGCGTCGTGGGGTGCGCGTGCGCGTCGAGCGCGGGATGGCTGGTGTACGCCGGATGCCAGGTGTCCTGGTTCACCAAGGCGACCGGCACACCGATCGCCGCCCTCCTGCCCGGCCGGAGCGACCTGGCGCGACTGCGGTCCGAGGTCGCCGCGCTCAGTCCGTGGGCCAATCCTGGCCAGAATCACGAGGTCGCGCGCTGCGCCCCCGGCGCCCGGGCCGGGCAGCGCCCAGTGGAGAAAGGCACCGGCTCGTGGCCGCGGTGAACTGGCGGACTTTCGTCAAGACCGGCCGTGACCACCTGCTGCGCCGCAAGCCGCGCCTCCAACGGACCATCCGCGAGCTGGCGCGGCGGGGGCATCTGCCGCCGGCCGTGTGGCTCAGACTGCACCCCATCGGGATCTGGACGCTGCGGGCCCCGGACGGAGCGCCGTTCCTCTATAACTCCGACTTCGACGATGACCGGCTCGCCCGACACATCGTGTGGACCGAGCTGCGCCACTGGGAGTCCAGCGTCCAGCCGGTGTTGTTCGAGCTGGCCCGGCACGCCGAGGTCTTCCTCGACGTCGGCGCCTACTCCGGGATCTACACGCTTCTGGCCTGCGTCGCCAACCGGGACCTGCACGCGATCGCCTGCGAGCCGAACCCGGCCAACCTCGCCCAGTTGCGTTCCAACGTACGACTCAACGGCCTCGACAACCGGGTCACCATCGTGGCCGAGGCGTTGTCGTGGGCCTGTGGCCGGGGGAGGTTGACGATTCCCGCCGACACCTCGCGCGCAACCCTGCGCCGCGTCCCCGGCCGTGCCGGAACCCGCGAGATCGAGGTCGAGGTCACCACCGGTGACCAGCTGCTGGGTGACGGGCGGGTGGACCTGATCAAAGTCGATGTCGAAGGTCTCGAGTCGCAGATCCTGGCCGGCCTGGAGAAGGTGCTGGCCGCGCACCGGCCGACCATCATCGCCGAATGCCTGGACCAGCAGGCGCTGCTGCGGGTCCGCGCCACCACGTTCCGCTTCGGCTATCACCACATCTACCACCTCGACGGGCACGGTCCGGTGCCGATCGACGACACCTTCATCCATCCGCAGCGGTGTCCGCACTTCTTGTTCCGCACCGAGCCGATGGTCTACCCGGGGCGAATCACGACCGGCCAGGAATCCCGGTCGGCGGGCGGCTGAAGCCTCACGTCAGCTGGGGTGGTGCCCGGAACACGTACTCGTTGCACCCCAGGCCGCCGGCGCAGGTCTTCAGGTGCTGCAGCTCGAACCCTCGGTCACGCAGAAAGTCGAACACGGTCTCGGGCTTGGCCACCTCGAACGGGTAGCCGCCGACCCAGTCGATCAGGTCATGCCGTACGGACATGCCTCGGGCCCGCGGCGGCTGGCCACCCCGGAACCACCGGATCATCCGCAGCAGCGGCTGCCAGCGCCACAGGTAGCCGGCGCTGAGGAGGACAATGGCTGTCCGCCCCACGCGCCCGGTCAGGTTGTAGCTCCGCTTGACCCGCCGCCACAACCGGCTCTGCAGCCCCTGGTCGTTGTACACCGACACGAACAGCAGCCCGCCCGGCTTCACCAAGCCGGCGACGAAAGCCAGCGCGCGCCACAGATCGCCGGTGTGATGCAGCACCCCCCAGGAATAGACGATGTCGTGTTGGCCCAGTCGCGCGACGTACTCCTCGTCCAGGATCGAACCGGGCTCGATCGGCCAAGTGGCGTCGGGCGCGAATCGGGCGCGCAGCTCGGCGGTGGCCGCCACCGACTCGGCATCGAAATCGAAGGACCGCACCTCGGCGCCGAGGCGATGTGCCGCGAGCGAGAACAGCCCGCTCCCGCAGCCGACGTCGAGAAACGTACGGCCGGTGAGGTCCGGGCTGCGCAGCGCACGGGCGAGTGAATCTATCGCTGTCTTGATCTTCGTCTCGTCGACGGTGCCGATGAAGTCCTGCCAGTTCGCGCCAAAGGCGAACCGTTGTCCGGCGCGGATCTCGGTACGACTGTCGACCATGACGGCATCCCTTCTGCCTTACGGTTGCGGCACCCGGCGAGGAGGCACCCGAGGGCGAGCCAGAACGGCACGCTGACAAAGATGTTCGACAGGAAGTTGCCGAACAGCAGACCGGTCGCATAGACCACCACGATGGCGCGCAGAACCATCCCCGCCTCGTCCCCGCCGCCACGCATCGCCCGTACCAGGAGCACCGCGAAGAGCGCACTGGCCGGCATTCCCGCCTCGCAGACGAGCCGCGCGTACTCATTGTGGGTGTTGATGAAGATGCCCATCTCCGGCGCGGCGGCGGCGTACGGCGGAAACATGCCATACCCGATGCCGCGCAGCGGGTGCTCGACCGCGACCTGCAGGGCCAGCCGCAGCACCTCCGCGCGGATCGTGCTGTTGGCATCCAGTTCGGTGGTGGACCGGCCGCCGAGCAGCAACTCCATCAGGACGTCGCCGAACAGCACCGCCAGCAGGGCTCCCGCCGCGATCACGAGCGCCCGCTGGGGCCAGGAGCGCTTGCTGAGCATGAGATAACCGGCTCCGGCGGCGATGGCAACCAGTGCGCCCCGGGACTGGGTCTGCACGAGCGCTACCGCGCCGGGCGCCGCAGCGATGAGCCATGCCGGTTGACGGGCATGCCAGGCGAGCCCGATGGCGGCGATGCAGGGCAGCGCGAGCAGCATCCCGAGGTAATTGGCATTCAGGCTGGCACCGACCAGACGGCCCGCGGCGAGCGCCCCACCGGCCAGGATGATGCCGGCCACGACCGCGCCGGCGACCGCGATCGTCTTGGCCATGACCGCCGGATCCGGCGGCGCCGACAGGGCCGACGCGGCCACCGCCAGCCCGATCAGCACGCCGGCCAGATCGTGCCAGGGTGACAGCGGTGTCGATCCCGCGGTGACCGGGTAGAGCAGGCTGACGCTCAGCGCGGCGGCGAACAGGGCAAGCCAGCCAACGGCACGACGCAATTGCAGCGCACCGCCGACGAAACGCAGCAACAGACCGATACCCAGCGCCATCGTCGCGCCGCAGGCGATCACGAAGGCCTCTGCCGCCAACGGCGCGAGCAGCCAAGCCGGTGCCATCGCGGCGACGAGCCGGTGCGGGGGGACGAGGAGTCCGAGCCCACCGGCCGCCAGCAGCATCAGTTCGTCGAAGCCGACCCGGCTCTCGATGGCGACATAGAGGAGCGCGGGCGCCCCGGCGACGCCCAGCACGACCAGGAGGATCGACCGTCGCCCGATGGGGTTCGCGGCGAGGCGCGCGCGGTGGTCGAGGACCATCGTCACCGCCTTCTCGTCGCCCGGCCTACCACGAAGGTAAAAATATCCCGTCTACGTCCGTTTAGTGCGTGATTAACGGAATGAGCCCATGAAGCACGCTTCATCGGTAACGTGCCGATCTGATCGATGACGTAGGGAGAGGCATGCCGAGCGGTGCATATCTGGTCACGGGCGGAGCCGGATTCATCGGCTCGCACCTCGTCGACGCCCTCTTGGAGGCCGGCGCCCGCGTCGTCGCGCTGGATGACCTGTCGACCGGACGGCTGTCCAATCTGGACCGAGCACGCAGAAATCCGGAGTTCCGCTTCGTGCAGGGCTCGGTGCTCGACGAACTGGTCATCGATGACCTCGTCCACCAGTGCGACACCGTCGTGCACCTCGCCGCTGCAGTCGGGGTCAAGCGTGTCGTCGAACAGCCGCTGAAGTCGCTGACGACCAACATCCGGGGTTCGGAGATCGTCATGGCGGCGGCACACCGGTACCGGCGGAAGATCCTGCTGGCCAGCAGCTCGGAGATCTACGGCCGGAATTCCAGCGGCCCGCTCGACGAGGGCGCCGATCGGATCCTCGGCAGCCCTGCGGTGGTGCGCTGGGCATACAGCACCGCCAAGGCGGTCGACGAGATCCTGGCGAACGCCTACCACCGGGAGCGCGGCCTTCCGACAATCGTGGTCCGCATGTTCAACACCGTCGGCCCGCGGCAAAGCCCGGCCTACGGCATGGTCATCCCCCGGCTCGTCCGCCAGGCCGTGGCCGACGAGCCCTTGACCGTCTTCGGCCACGGCCGGCAGACGCGGTGCTTCGCACACGTCCTGGATGTGGTGGACGCGCTGCTGGCCCTGCTCGACGACGTCCGCGCCGTGGGCGAGACCTTCAACATCGGCTCATCCGAGGAGATCAGTATCGGCGCACTGGCCGAGTTGATCATCGAGCGGTCCGGCAGCCGGGCAGAGATCCGGCTCATTCCGTACGAGCAGGCGTACGGCGCCGGCTTCGAGGACATGGATCGCCGGGTCCCCGATACCCGGAAACTCCGCGAACTGACTGGCTGGGCTCCGCGATACACCCTGCACGACGTTCTGCGGCAGACAATCGAGGAAGCCCGGAGTGAGGCGCTCAGGTCTGGTGAACTGGTGGCGCCGTGAGCCTGCCGGCCGGGTTGGTGCTCCCCGCGGGCACCTGCCTCGCGACCGTCCTCGTGCTGGTCATTACCGGACCGGTCCGACGCGTGGCGCTGCGCCTGGATCTTACCGACCGGCCGATGCCGCACAAGGCCCACCAGCGGCCGACGCCGTATCTCGGTGGCGTGCCCTTGGTTCTGGGATGCCTGCTGCCGGTCGCCCTCCTCGCCTGGCCGTGGAGCGCTCAGGTCGTCACGATCGTGGTCGCCGGCCTATTCGTCGCCGGGCTGGGCCTGACTGACGATGTCGTCAACCTGTCCAAGCGAACCCGGCTCGCCGCGGAGGCGCTGGCGGCCACCGCGGTCACGCTCACCACGCAGCCAGTGACGGTGTTCGGAGTTCCGTGGCTGGACACGATGATGACGGTTGCCTGGATCGTCGTGATGACCAACTCGTTCAACCTGCTCGACAACATGGATGCGGCCGCGGCCGCGGTCGGCGCAGCCACGGCCGCCGTCATGGGCATCGCAGCGCTGGTCGCCGGCAAGGGTCCGGTCGCGCTGCTCCTGCTGTGTCTCGCCGGCGGCTGCGTCGGTTTTCTCGCGCACAACCGGCCGCCGGCACGCATCTTCATGGGCGACGCGGGGTCCTTGTTCATCGGGTTCATGCTCGCCACCGCCGCGCTGCTCTGCGTTCCCTCCGGCCGCGGCGACTCCTACGCGGTGCTTCTGCTCGTCTCGTTTGTCGCGATCGTGGACACCCTGCTCGTGGTGATCGACCGCCGTCGCGGTGGCCGGCCGTGGCACATCGGCGGCACGGATCACGTGTCGCACCGCTTGCGCCGGCTGGGTCTCAGCTGCGGACGAGTCGCGGTGGTCCTGTTCTTGGGAACCACCGCTTCAACCGCGCTGGGCATGCTCGTGGCCGCCGGTGTGATCCCCGGGTGGCCGGCATTCGGGCTCGGATTGCTCGGCGTGGCGACAGCAGTCTCGCTGCTGTTGACGGTTCGGATCCGCGAGCCCAGCCCTTCATGACCGCCACCGAAGCCAAGGAGAGGCCGCAGTGGAACTGCGCACCGTCGTCCGCCTGTTACGTGACGAATGGATTCTGATCCTGGTCGTCACCGTGCTCGCCGTCGCCGGCGGCGGCTTCCTGACCTGGCGACAGACACCCCAGTACGCCGCTCAGACCACGTTGTTCGTGTCGACGTGGACCGACGCCAGCGACGCCACCAAGGCATACCAGGCCAGCCTGCTGTCACAGCAGAAGGTGAAGTCGTACACCCACCTGCTCCACGATCACCGCGTGCTGCAACGCGTCGTTGACCGCCTGCAGCTGCCGATGACCGCGGAACAGATGGCCGGGGCGGTGACCGCCGAGGCGGTACCGGACACGGTGCTGATCGTACTGACCGCATCCGACCCCTCACCCGACCTTGCCGCCCGGATCGCCGACACGGCCGCCGCCGAACTCATGCACCTGATCCCGAGTTTGGAGAGTCTGCCGAACGGCCAGCGGTCCCCGGTTCGGCTGGCCGGTGTCAGCGCCGCCAAGGTTCCGACGGCGCCGGTGTCACCTCGGCCGACGCGAAATGCGGCCTTGGCGCTGGCGGTCGGGCTCCTTCTGGGAATCCTCCTGGCCACCGCACGCCGTTCTCTCGACAGCACCGTCAAGTCGCTGGAGGAAATCGCGGAGGCGTCCGGCGAACCCGCCCTGGGCGCCGTGCCGTATGACGCGAGCGCGAGCCGGAACCCGATCATCAGCGGCCAGCAGACCCACGGCCCTCGTGCGGAGGCGTACCGCAAGATTCGCACCAGCCTCCAATTCGTGGACGTCGACCGGGCGCACAAGGTACTGCTCGTGACGAGCAGCGTGCCGGCCGAGGGAAAGTCGGTCACCGCGTGCAACCTTGCCCTCAGCCTGGCCGAGACGGGCCGGCGGGTGCTGCTGATCGACGCCGATCTGCGCCGTCCGCGCGCCGCCCGATACCTCGGTCTGCCCAGCGGGGCGGGGCTGACAAGCGTCCTGCTGGGCAAGTCGAGCTACTCGGCTGCCGTGCAGTCCTGGGGACTGACCCCATTCTGGGTACTCGCGAGCGGAGCCATTCCACCGAACCCGACCGAGATGCTCGGCTCCCAACACATGCACAAATTGCTGGAAGACCTGCGAGACGAGTACGACGCGATCATCGTTGACGCGCCGCCGACACTGCCGGTCGCCGACGCGCTGGCCATCGCTCCCGCCTGCGACGGCGCGATTCTGGTGGTGCGCTACGGCCGGACCCAGCGTGAGCAACTGGCTCAGACGGCGGCGGCCCTACGCAAAGCAGAAATTGATGTCCTCGGGACCGTGCTGAACCGCGCGCCGCGGCGGGGGCGCGAATCGTATTACTACGATCCGTACACCGTCCAGCACGACGGCGATCCAGCGACCATCGACACGCTCGTCCGGCCGGGAACACCGCAGCCGGTGGAGAGCCGCTGAGCGGATGAACGACCATCGACCGTTTTCCATTTTGCACGTGTGCGTCGGCAACATCTGCCGCTCGGTGCTGGCTGAACGCCTCACCCGGCTGGAGGTTCAGAAGCGGCTCGGCCGGCAGGCCCACCTCGTGCAGGTCTCGAGTGCGGGCACTCGGGCCCGGCCCAACGCGCCGATGCACCCGCACACCGCTGCCGCGCTGAGGGCACTGGGTGCGACGACGGACCAGTCAGCCGCCCGGCGGCTGACCCCCGCTCTCATCACCGCCGCCGACGTGATCCTGACCGCGACGGTAACCGAACGGGACGACGTGCTGAGCATGATGCCGGCCGCCTTGAACCGCACCTTCACGCTGCGGGAGTTCGCCCGGCTGTCGGTTCACCTTCCGCCGCCAGAATCATCGCCGTTGTTCCAGCCGCGGGCCGTGGTGTCGACAGTGCTGGGCCTCCGTTGGCGCCTGGCGGCCGGCGCCTACGACGGCGACGACATCGCCGACCCACGCCGCACCCGTGCTGCCTTGCAGGTGTGCGCGGGCGTGATCGCGGACGCCGTGCGCTGCAGCATGTCGGCGTTGTTCACCGCAGGCGACGCACTGCGGCTGGAGGATCAGCCGAGGGCATGAGGCAGTACGCAAGGCGGCGGGGGCGGCCAATTGGCCGCCCCCGCCTTCGTTCGGTCAGGTGGTGCTTACTTGATGACTACGCGCTTGGTGGCGCTGTAGCCGGGGAGCAGGCCGTCCGGCGTGTGGCCGGCGACGAACGCCCGCAGGGACTGCGTCGAGCGGCTGGGCGAGTTGACGGTGGCCTTCCACAGGTTGTTGCTACCCGTGGTACCGCGCCACGCGTTGACCCACTTGCCGCCGACCCAGCGCTGCACGATGACCGTCTGGCCGGCCGCGCGCGGGTTGCCCTGCACGGCCAGGCTGAGCTTGCCCCGCGAGGGCGAGCTGGCCACGAACACCGGCACCTGCTGGACCAGGACCCGGACCTCTTCCGAGTTCAGGTCGTTGGCCTGGGTGGCGAACCGGTAACCGGTACCGATCCACCGCGAGAACGAGTACTGGCCCTTGTCGTCCGCCGTGGTCATGGTGATGTACTTCAGGTCACCACCACCGATCGGCGCACCCCACAGCTCGACCGAGGCACCAGCGGCAACCTCACCGCTGATCGGGACGGCAACCGCGCCGCTCACCTTGGCCGGAGCGCTGATCGACGGAGCGCCGGGGTCGCCCGGGTCACCGGGGTCACCGGGGTCGCCCGGGTCACCCGGGCCCGGGTCGCCGCCGCTGCCGCCGTCGTTGGCGAGGATGACAACCTCGCCGGTGCCCTTGGCGACGGTCGCACCGTAGGGCGACGTCGGCGTACCGAGCTTGACGTAGAAGTTCTCGTTGCTCTCGCCGAGCTTGTCGTTGATGATCGGCACCTTGATGAAGGTGCTCATCGTCCCAGGCTCGATGGTCAGCGTGCCCTTGGTCTCGGCGTAGTCCGAGCCGGCCTTCGCGCTGCCGTTCACCGTGTAGTACGGGATCGTGATTTTCTGCTGCGTCTCGGTCGTGTCACCCACGTGCGTGAGATCGACGTGGACGTCGACGGAACCCTCGTCCTCCTTGATCGTCTCATCGCGGATCGAGGCAGCCGGCGGCACGTCGGACGGGTCGTCCGTGATCTTGTACGTGCCGACCGAGGTGGCGAACCCAGCGAGCGCCGGAGCGACCTCCTTGGCCGTGATCGTGAACGTCTCGGTCGCCTCGTCGATGGTGTCCGGCGTCAGGTAGATGTCGACCGGGAACAGCGCCGGGTTACCGATCAGCGCGACGTCACCGGTGGTGCCCCGGGTGACGGGCACGGTGGTGGAAGCCACCTTGGCCGGCACGTCGAAGTCCTTACCGGCAGTGGCGGCGTCGGGAGCGGCACCCTCGACCGTGAAGGCGAGCGTGTACGCGGCCTGCGCCACACCTTCGATGGTGGCGTTCACCCGAAGGAGGCTGCCCTCGTTGGCGGTCAGGTTGTTGAACTTGACCGTCGGCTTGGCGTCATCGTTCGTGATGGTCACCGCGGCCCGGTGCAGCGTTCCGGCCGCGGCCGTGGCCTCGACGTCGGTGCTGGCGGTCGTCGGCTCGACGATGATGGTCTCGTCCGCCTCGTACACCGTGTCCGAGTTGACCGGAATCTCGATGTATCCGGTCGTCTGGCCGGCTTTGATCGTCATCGTGGTGGCGGTGGGCAGGTCGTAGTCGTTCGCGCCGGCCGTCGCGCCCTTGTTCTCGCCGAGGTCCGTCGCGGTGCCGTCGGTGATGCCCGGGTTGAACACGGTGTCCGTGCTGGACGGCGCGGACAGAGTGACCGGAACCTTCGCCGTGACGACCCCAGTCGCACCCTCGTCGACCGAAGCGTTGCCCACCGACCAGGTCGGCTTCGCGTCATCAGTACCTTCGACGATGTAGATCGACGTGTTAGCCGCGACGACCGTGCCGGTGGAGCTGGTGACCACGACCTGGAAGCTCTCGCTGGTGCCTTCCTTGGTCGTGTCACCGACGATCGTCACCGGGATCTCCAGGGTGCCCGGCGTGGTGCCGGCCGGGACCAGGATGCTGCCCGCGGTGCCCTTGTAGTCGACGCCGTTCGTGGCGGTGACGTCCTTGAACGCATAGTCCAGCTTGACCGGGACCGGCCAGGGAGCGCCGCCACCACCGGCGAGCGTCACGCCGATCTTGCGGGCGACGTCGCCGCTGATGCCCTCGTTGAAGCCGACGCCGGCATGCGCGCCACCGAGGTTGTCGCCCTCTTTACCCGTGGTGCTCAGGGTGGCCCCAGGACCGTTGTCGTCATCGGTGATGATCCCGTAGGCCGTGACCGGCGTGCCGAGCGTGGCACCGCTAGGAGAACTGAGGGTTACCTTCATGTTCTCCGGGCCCTCGAAGTCCGAGTCCAACTTGATCAAGGAGGACGCGTAACCGGTGAGGGTGTACTGCGGAATGGTCACGCTGGCGGGCGCGGTGTAGTCGTCGGTGTCGGCCGCGAGGGAGTCCGAACGGTTGACACCGTCGCCGGCGGTCGCCGTGACGGTCACCGCCGATTCCGAAGCTGCTGACAGCTTGACCGGGAAGGCGAGGTATTCGCCTTCCGTCGCCTTGTCCGTCGGCTCCCCGATGCTGACCGTCGGCTCCGCGTCGTCATCGGTGATCCCGATCTCCGGCGTCTGATCCGCGATGGCCGCGCCGTTGCTTCCGACGTCGAAAGGCTGGGGACCGTACAACGCACTCGTGGCCGGCACCACGCTGAAATACTGCGTGGCCGGCTCATCGACGACATCGTCGTTGAGCGTGACGTCGACGTAGCCGGAGTACGCGTACGCCGGGATGGTGATCACCGTACCGGCCGGCAGGGCGTTGAAGTCCCGGAACTCGCCCTTATTGGAGTTCGCGACCAGATCGGGAGTGACCGCAGTCACGCCGCCGGGGACCGCCGACACCGGGATCGTCACCGGATGACCCACCGTGGTGCTCAGCGTAGCGGTGACCCGGACCGTCTTCTGCACACCCGCGGTAGCCGTCTCGGCAGCCGTGGCCGGCGCCTTCAGCGTGTAGGTGGGGTACGTGGTGGTTGCCCAGATAGTGCCGGTAGCGGACTTCGTCCAGCCGTTCGTGTCGGCCGCGATGAGCTGGAACGTCTCGTCGTCCGTCTCGGCGTCGGCCTCGGTGGCGACCGAGACGGTCAGCGTGTTGTTCTGACCGGACGCGGTGCCGGGGAACGTGATCGAGGCAGGCGACATCGAGTCGCTGTCGTAGTCGTGGGTGCCGTTGACCGGCGTGGCATTCCCCACGGCAGAGAGCGGACTGGATGCCCCAGTGGTGAAGGTGAAGTCACCCGGGGCGGTTCCGGTATACGTGACCTTGAAGGTGACCGCGCCACCCTCCCAGTTACCGGCATCGGCAATGGTCAGGTTGTTGATGTTGGACGCATTGACGGCCTGTGCGGGCGAGGCGACCATGACCGCGGGGACGAGGCCGACCGCCGAAGCGGTGAGAACCGCCAGCGCTTTCTTGAACCGCATGTGGCCCCAGAGGGCGATCGGCACCCGCTCCCGCAGGGCCGCTTGGATTGGTCGATAACGCATTCTCTTCCTTACTCCTTCGGCGGCTGGGCTGCCTCCGGCAGGGAGGCCCCTGGCTTTGCGCCCCCGCCTCACGACGGGTTTGCCTGTTCGGGTACCGCACCAGCGGGGCGGCTCGGAGGTGTGCCGGCAGAACCGGTTTGACTGCGCCGAACAAGGCGGATAACGAGATCCGACCTGTTCGCGCTTTCGTAATCTAACCGGCTTATAGCCCCCTTACCGGCGGATCGCTTTTTTAGGAAGAAATCGTCATAACACGACCCGTCACAAGCGCAAAACGCCTGGTAAAGCACTGTCAAGCAATACAAATCACAATAGGCCGCCGACGCGCGCTAAAAGACTGGATGTCCGTTTCTGAATCGGACATTCAGTTAATTAGGCTAGATCCAGGACGAACCCGATCGCCAATGCAAATATCGCCTAGGAACGCCGCCGGCGCAGCGCCGCGAGCCCCAGCCACCACCCCTCGCCCAAGGTCACCACCGTCGCGGACAGGCTGACGCCGAGCAGCAACGGCCCCGAGCCGGTATCCCCCGCCCCATCCACGCCCCGCGGATAGTCGCGGACCGCCGGGCCGACTCCGAACGGGGCAGCCAGGAAGGGGCCACGGAACCGGACATACTGGTCTGTCGCCCTGGGCGCCCGACGTGGGTTCACCGGTGTCAACGTCGGCCGTACAGACCCGGGTCCCGACCGTCCGCGGGCTGGAGCGATCGTTAAACCACCGACCAGAACGGTCTGTAGAGGTGCGTGCGGGCCGCCACCCGCACCGGTGCCCCAAGCCGCTCTCAGGCAGCCCACAACGGCGCCGGAATGACAAAGACCGTCTCCGGGCCGAGGCCCGGAGACGGTCGAATGCCGCACTGACGTCAGCCCTTACGCGGACCCCGTCGCCAGCCGGTAACCACCACGAGCAGCAGGCCGGTCGCGAAGAGGAACAAGCCGGCCAGCGTGATCGGGGCCGTCCTCGTCCCGGTCACCGCCAAAGCCGTCCCGGATGAAGTGTTCGCGACCGCTTGGACCGCCACCGGCTTGCCGGCCACGCCCAGCACGCTGGCGGCCGCCGTACCGACCCGGACCGAGTGCGCCAGGTAGCGGGCCCGGCCGGCATTGTCCAGACCGGTGGTGAGCACCGTGTGCGAACCACTCGCCGGCACGGTCACGGTGGCCGACACGGTGCCCCTCGCGGAGGCCGTGGTGGAACCGGCGGGCGACGCGCCCGGGTACAGCGACACCAGCACCCGGGATCCGGGCCGGTAGCCGTCACCGAGGATCGTGATCCGCGTACCGGGCCGGGCGGTCCGGCTGCCGTTGTTCTCCGCGGTCATCGGCACCGCCTGGGGAATCTCCACATTTCCCGTCGGCGTCACCGTGGCGGTTGCGGCACCGGCCGGCGAGGTGCCGCCGCTCCCGAAGGCCACCACCCGCAGCACGTAGCGCACGCCCCCCGCGAGTCCGGTGACGGTGCATCCGCCGCGCATGACCGTGGTGCACGAGCGGGCCGGGTAGTACGGCGCAGTCGCCGTGACGGTATACCCGTGAACGCCGGCGCCGATCGAGGCCGGCGGTTTCCAGCCGGCCGCGATCGAGTTCGCGGCCGGAGTGCCGGTCACGGCCGTCGGTGCGCCCGGCGCGGTATTGACGGTCACGCTCGCCGAGGCCGACTGGGTGCTCGAACCGGCCTCGGTCGCGGCGACCACGCGTACCGCATAGCTGCCGTTGGTGTCGGTGCTGAAGCTGCACGACCGCGCGGTACCGGCGACGGCTGCCGTGCAGGATCCGGTGATGTCGGCGTCGTCCGGACCGCTGACGGTCACCTCGAAGGAGCGGTTCTTGCCGTCGCCCCAGGCGACCCGGCCGGGCGTCCAGGTCACGGTGGCACCGCGGGTGCCGGCCGCGACCTGCCGGGCGACCAGCGAGGTGACCGCGCCGGTGGGCAGCTTGGCCGCGGGTGGGGCCGTGGTGGTGGGCGGGGCTGTCGGCGGCGTCGTGGGTGGCGTCGTCGTGGGCGGCGTCGTGGTCGGCGGCGTCGTCGTGGGTGGCGTCGTCGGCGGCGCCGTGGTCGGTGGCGCCGTCGTGGGCGGCGCCATGGTCGGCGGCGGAATCACGACGGGCGGCGACAGCACGGCGACCGACTTGGCCAGGTGCTGCACCTCGCCGTTGGCGTCCAGGCCGGTGGCCAGCAGCGTGTGGTTACCGATCGGCGTGCCCAGCGGCACCGTGACGGTCACCGAGATGTTCCCGTTCGCATCCGCGGTGGTCGTACCCAACGAAACGGGGTTGCTGAACAGCGAGAGATAAACGGTCGAGAAGGGCGCATAGCCGCTACCGGTGATGGCTATGCCGACCCCCGGCAGGCCGGTGCCGCTGCCCGCCGGCACCGCGTCGGCCGGCACCTCGATCGGGGCCACCGGCGTGCCGGTCGGCACGACCGGATCGTCGCTGTCGGCCGCCGCCGAGCTGCCGCCCGGCCCGTTCGTCACCACCCGCACGGTGTACGGCACGCCCGCGGCCACGTCGGCGATCGAGCACGACGTCCCGGTCACCGTGCCCGTACACGTCTTGGTCGGGTAGTCGTCCGCGATCGCCGACACGGTGTAGGACGTGACGGCGGCCAGGCCGGTGGCCACCGCCGCGGTCCACGTCGCGTTGATGGTGTTGACGCCACCCGTGCCGCCGATGACGGTCGCGACGGCCGGCGTGCCCGAGCCGAGCGTGCCGGTGCCGGTGGTGTCGGCAATCGCGGTGCCGGCTTCGTTCTTCGTCGCCACCTTGACCGTGTACGCGCCCGGCCGGTCGGTGGTGAAGCTGCATCCCGGCGTGCTGGAGTCGGCGACCGCGTTGGTGCACGTGCCGCTGCCGATGGTGGCACCGTTCGGGCCCTCGATCGTGACCGCGTACTGCTTGGTCGCTCCGCCGTTCCAGTCGCCGGCGGCCAGTTGCGGCCAGCTGACACCGACGGTCGCCTGGCCCGCGGTGGGCGTGAGCGTCACGGCGCCGACCGTCGCGGTGGGCCGCAGGACGACATGTGCGGTGTGGTTCGCCACCGCGGTCCCGGTTCCGCCCTCGTTCTTCGGCGCCACGCCGATCACGTAGTCGCCACCCGCGGTCACGCCGAAGCTGCACGTGGGCGAGGCCGTGTCCGTCACCGGTCCGGTGGTGCAGCCGTCGTTCGCGAGAGCCCCGCCGGCGGGCGGGGTCACGGTGACCACGTACTCCTTGGTCGCGCCGCTCTGCCAGCCGGTGAGCAGCTGATCCCAGGTCACGGACACGGTCGGCGAGTTGAGCGCGGTGCCGGCACCCAGGTTGGCGACCGTCCCGGTGGGCTTGAACACGATGGTTCCGCCGCCGGTCGACGCGTTGCTGCCGGTGCCGGCCTCGTTGACCGGCGCCACGCTCACCGTGTACGCCCCGGACTGGTCCGTGGTGAACGAGCAGGACGGGTTGTCGGTGGCCGGCACCGAGGTGCAGGTGTTGGCCGTCAGGTTCAGGCCGCCGCCGATGGTGACCGCGTAGCTGAGCGTCTCGCCCTCGCTCCAGCCCACGTCGGCGAGCTTGGGCCAGCTCAGCCCGACCACCCCGGTGCCCGCCGTGTTCGTCACGGTGACCGTGCCGACCTGCCCGGCCGGTGCGGTCAGCGTGAGGTGGGCGGGCTCGGAGGTCGTCTCGTTGTCGCTGGTACCGACGTCGTTTTTGAGGGCGACCCGGACGGTGTAGTCGCCACCGCGATCGGTGGTGAAGGAGCAGGTCGCGGTCGGGTGGGCGACCACGGCCGTGCAGGTGCCGCCGAGCGTGGCGCCGGCGGGCTTGTCGATGCTCACCACGTAATCAGTGGTGGTCACCGTCCCGTTCCAGTCGGGCGTCGTGGCCGGGTCCCAGCTCACCTGGATCGTCGCGTTGCCGGTCACCGCCTGCACCTGGAGGTTCTGGACCGTCGCCACCGGCTTCAGGACGATGTTGGCCACCACACTGGCCGCCGTGGCGGTGCTGACGCCGGCCTCGTTGACCGGGTTGACCCGCACGGTGTACGCGCCGCTGAGCGTCGCGGTGAAGTGGCAGCCCGGGCTGGCGGTGTCGGTCACGTCGGTGGGCGCACAGGTGTTGTCGGACAGCACCGTGTTGGCCGGCCCGCTGATGACGACCCGGTATTTCTTGCTGGTGCCGCCGAGCCAGCCCGGGGTAGCCAGCTGATCCCACGACACGTCCACTGTCGACGAGCCGGACGACGCCGGTGCGGCGGCCAGGGTGGTCACGGTGGCCGTCGGCACGAGCACCACATCACCCTCGCCGGGAGTGCCGTTCGCAGCCGTGCCGGCCTCGTTGACCGCCTTGACGGAGACCGCGATGTGGCCCGGGTCGGTGACGGTGAACGAGCAGGCCGGGCTGGCCGTGTCCGCAACCGAGGTGCAGGTGTTCGGCGACAGCGCGCCACCGCCGGTGACGGTGACGGCGTAGCTCTTGGTCTGCCCGTCGCTCCAGCCGGTCGTCATCTGGTTCCAGCTGAGGTTCACCACCCGCGAGTCCGGCGTGGTGCCGACGACGAGACCGGTGACGACGCCGGACGGCGCCGCGAGAGTGACGTGCCCGGTCTGCGTCGCGGCGGGGCCGTCACCGGCCTCGCTCCGCGCCACCACCGCGACGGTGTAGTTACCGGCGGCGGGAGCGGTGAACGAACACGCCGCGGTGGACGCGTCGGCGATCGTCGTACAGGTCCCGGGGTCGCCCACCGCCTGGCCGTTCGGTCCGGTCACGGTCAGCACGTAGTTCGTCGTCTGCGCCGAGTTCCAGGCCGAGGTGAGCTTGCTCCAGGTCACCGACACCAGACCGGAGGGCGGGGTGATCCCGAGTGTCAGGTCGGCCACCGGGTCGGAGGGCGCCAGCAGCGTGATGTGCTGGGTCGCGTCGTCGCTGTTGTCGCTCGCGTCGATCTCGTTCACCGCGGTGATCGTGACGGTATAGCTGCCCGGCAGGTCGGTGGTGAACTGGCAGGATTCGATCGCGGTGGCGTCCGTGGAGGCCAGGTCGTCGCAGGTACTGGCGGTGATCGCCGCACCGTTCGGCGGGGCGATCTGGACGTCGTAGTGGTGCTCGACGCCGTTCCAGTCGGCGGGTTGGAGGCCGTCCCACTCCACCTCCACGACGCCGGCACCCGTTCCCCGGGAGATGACGATGTTCGAGACGGTCGCGGTGGGCTTGTCCATCGCGACGAACACGTCGTACGTCACCTCGGGGCCGTCGCCGGCCTCGTTCACCGGCACAACGTGGATCTTGTAGAGCCCCGCGGTGTCGGTGGTGAAGGTGCACGTGGTCGCGGCGACCGGATCGGCGCAGCTGGTGTCGTTGGTGATGGTGGGGCTCTCGTTCGCCGGTGGATCGATGGTCACCCGGTAACCGGGCACCAGGGCTTCGTTCCACTGACCGAGGGTCAGCGCATCCCAATTCACCGTCACGACCCCGGTGCCCGGAACGTCGTCCGTCGCGATCAGGTTGGCGACCGCGGTGGTCGGCTCGTCGAGCACCAGATCCGCGCTGTCAGTCGCCGGGGTGGTGGCGCTGACGCCGGCCTCGTTGGCGGGCCGCACGGTGACCGTGTATTCGCCGCCGACGGGAGCGGTGAAGGAGCAGGTCAGAGCCTCGATGAGCCCGTCGCAGCCGGTCACCGGGACGCCGCCCGGAGCCGCGACCGTGACCTGGTATCCCTCGACGCCGCCGTTCCAGTTCGGCAGGGCGTTATTGTCCAGGGTCCAGTCGACGTCTACGGTCGCCTGGCCGTGGTCCGGCGTGACGGTGACCGTGTCGACCGCACCGGTCGGGATGGCGATCAGCGGAACGCTGAGCGGGGCGGTGAACGCCGACGCCAGTGTGGCGTGGTCACCGACCGCCCTGACCTTCACCGCGACCGTGCCCGCACCGCTGATGGAGCACGTCGTGAGGGTCGCGTCGCCGCAGTTGAACGGCGTGTCGTTCACCGTCAGGACGTACTGGCGGTTCGTGTTGTGCTTCCAGTCGCTGGTCGCGGTCCACGAGAGGTCCGCCGTGCCGTTGCCCGTCGAGACGATGGTAAGCCCGGTCGGCGCGACCGGCACGTCCGGGATGTCGACGTTCAGCAGGTCCTCGTCGGTACGCAGCGTGGCGTCGTCGCCGATCGCCGACACCTGGACGGTGACGTTGCTGTCCTTGTTGCCGGTGATGACGCAGTAGGTAAGGGTGATCGCGGAACAGACGGCCTGTCCCGCCGCCGACACGGTGTACCGCTGCACGATGTTGCGGTGCCAGCCGGCCGGCGGGTCCCAATCCACCCGCACGCCGGTAGCGGTCTCCGAGGTGACCCGGATGTTGGTCACCGGGTCGGGCACGTCGGGAAGCGCAATCGGCGTCCCGGCCGACTCGCTGGTCAGACCGACATCGCCAACCGCGCGCACCTTCACGCTCACCGAGGTGTCCGGATCCCCCTCGATCAGGCACGACGTGGCGGTGATGTTCGAGCACACCGGCTCGTCGTCGGCGAGGACCGTGTACTCGTTGCGGGTGCTCCCGTTGAACTCCACCGGGTCCCAGCTCACGGTCGCCTCGCCGACGCCCCAACCGGTCGCGCGGATGTTCGCCGCCGTGTCCGGTGCCGGCAGCAGGGTCAGCGTGACCGGCGCCGCGCTCGTGCTCAGGCCCGCGTCACCGATGGCCGTCACCACGATGTCCGCCACGATGTCGTCGGCGGTGACGGCGCAGCTCGTGCCGGAGATGTTGGTACATGCCGGGCTCGTGACGCCGCCCACCGTCACGGTGACCGAGTATTTCTGATTGACGCTGCCCTTGAAGTCCGGTGCCGTCCACGCGACGGTGCCGCTGCCGGCGTCGCTGTCGGTGAGGTGGATGTCGGTGGGCGCGTCCGGAGCGGTCACGACCGTGCCGTTGGCCGAGGCGGAATCGGTGGACAGGCCCTCGTCACCGCGCGCGCGGACCACGAACGCGTGCACCCCGGGAGTCCCGCTGTAGGTGCACGTCGTCGCGGCGATGTTCGTGCACGCGCCGTAGAGGCTGCCGTCCACCAGAACGTCGTAGGTCCGGTTGACGCTCAGCTTCCAACTGGCGGGAGCAGTCCAGGTCACCGTCACCGAACCGCTGCCGGCCGGGGTCGCGACCGGCGTGCCGGGTGCGTCCGGCGGCGGCAACAGGGTGGTCGTGATCGGGTCGCTGTCGACGTGCTCGCCGGCATCGCCGAACGCCCGGACGCCGACCGTCACCCGGCTCTTGACCGCACCGGTGACCCGGCAGGTCCGAGTGGTGATGTTTGCGCAGCTGCCGAAGACGCTGCCGCCGACCAGCACGCTGTAGGTCTGCGGGTTCAGCGCGTCACCCGGCGCGTCCCAGGCCAGGTCGGCCCAGCCCGAACCGGTCGCCGTCACGCGGAAGTTCGGTGCCGCCTGCGCGGGCACGGTCTGGAGCACGCCCGGAGCGGCGTGGACCGGCAGCGGCTGGCCGACCGCGCCCGCGAACATCGCCAATGCCGCGGCGCCGATTCGCGCGAACCACGGTAGACGTCGACGCCGGACAGTATCAATTTCAGGGCGCATGGGGTCCTCCGGAGGACCGGCTACAGAACGACAGAAGCTGCCAAGGGCAGCGCAGACGGCGACGCCGACGCGGTCCTGAACCTAACCTGGCCAGGCGGCAGCGGTGCGGAAACGTGCTATTTCAATTGCCTTCCGGCAAATGTCAGATCAGGCGGTCAATTGTCACTGGTCCCGCTCGGTCCAGCGGAACGTCTTGAGGCACAACACCAGTCCGACCACGCACCAGGCGGCCAGGACCAGAGCGATGCGGCCCAGCTCCCACTCGCCGGCCGCCTCCATCGACTTCATCGAGTCGGGCAGGAAGACGTACCGGAAACCCTGGCTCATCCACTTGACCGGGAAGAACGACGCCACCGTGATCAGCCAGGCCGGCAGCAGCGTGATCGGGTGGATGAACACGCCCGAGATGAACTGGAGCGCGACCAGCGGCACGTTCAGGATCGCGCCGGCGTTGCGGGCGTTGCGCACGATGGCGCTGACCGCGATGCCGCACAGCGTGCAGGCGATCGTGCTGAGCAGGAACATCCAGGCGAACGCCAGCCAGTGCGCGGCGTCCGGCAACGGCATGTCGAAGACCAGCGCGCCGACCAGGATCAGGGTGCCCGTTTCGGCGACACTCAGGGCAAAGACCAAGATCAATTTCCCGAGCAGGTACGCCGAGGCAGTGATCGGCGTACCGTGCAACCGTTTCAGCGTCCCGTCCTCACGGTCGAGGGCGAGGCCCGCCCCCATCGTCACGAACGCGGTCGACAGAATCCCGTACGCGATCATGCTGGCCGCATAGACCTGGCTGGCACTCACCCCCGCGTCGTTGAACGAGTCGCCGAAGATCGTGCCGAACAGCAGCAGAAGCATGGCCGGGAACGCGAACGTGAAGATCACCGCGGTGCGGTCCCGGACGAACATGCGCAGTTCCACCTCGCCCCGGCGCACGCCGGTCACAAACGTGGACGGCAGGGCGGCGGCTGCGGTGGCGGTCATCGCTTCGCTCCGATCAGGTCGAGGTAGGTGTCCTCGAGGGTGGGCCGGGTGACGGTGAGCGTGGTCAGGTCGGCGTCCTCGGCGACCAGCTTGCGGATCAGCTCGGTCGGGTCGGCCACGTGCTCGGTGCGGGTGACCCCGTCGGCCCGCCACCTCACCACCGCGCCGGCCGTGGCCCGCCCGCCGAGCGTCGCGGGCGTGCCCTCGGCCACGACCAGGCCGCCGGACAGCACCGCGAGCCGGTCGGCGAGCGCCTCCGCCTCCTCGAGATAGTGGGTGGTGAGCAGGATCGTGGTGCCCTCGCCGGCCAGCGCCCGGATCAGCTCCCAGAACTGGCGCCGCGCCGCCGGGTCGAACCCGGTCGTCGGCTCGTCGAGAAACAGCAGCTCGGGCCGGCCCACGATGCCGAGCGCGACGTCCACCCGGCGGCGCTGGCCACCGGAGAGCGACCGGATCCGGCTGCCGCGCTTCTCGGTGAGCCCGACCAGGTCGATCACCTCGGCGACCGGTCGCGGGTCGGGATAGAACCCGGCCACGTGCCGCACCATCTCGGCGACGGTCAGCTCGGCCGCGTCGTCGGCGTCCTGCAGGACCACCCCGATCCGGGCCCGCCAGGCCCGTCCCGCCGTGGCCGGGTCGGCGTCGAGCACCCGAACCTCGCCGCCGCTGCGCCGGCGATGTCCCTCCAATATCTCCACGGTCGTCGTCTTGCCGGCCCCGTTCGGCCCCAGCAGCGCGAACACCTCACCGCGCCGGACGACCAGGTCGATGCCGCGGACCGCCTCGTCCCCCCGATAGGTCTTGCGAAGACCTTTGACCTCAATGGCGTTCATGTCATCGATACTGCTTGCCGAACGCCACCGCGCGGATCGACCACACGGCTGTCAACCGCTGTCCACCGATCGATGGACAGCACGGCGCTACTCCCACCGGAACTTTCTGGCCGCGGCGGTCAGGAAGATCGCGGCCCACAGCCCCAGACTGAGCCAGATCGGCAGCGGCACCGCGGTGTCGTGCGACAGCGTGCCGCGCAGGGCCTCGGCGTGCGCGGCCAGCGGCAACAGGAACCAGCCGGCGGTGCCGAGGTCGGGCGCGGCGAACATGATTCCGCCGGCCGCCAGCATCAGCACGTAGAACAGCGTCGCCGCTCCGGTCGTCGTCTCCGGGCGCAGCACGCTGGCCAGCAACAGAGCCAGTCCGGTGTACGCCGCGGCGGCCAGCACGGTGACCCCGAGCGCGGGCAGCACCAGTCCGAAGTGTGGCCGCCAGCCGACCGCCACGCCCACCGCGGCGAGCACCAGCAGCTGCACCACGATCAGGCCGAGCACCGCCGCGGTCTTGGCAAAGAGCAGGCCGGGCCGGGTCAGCGGGGACGCGCCGAGTCGCTTGAGGACGCCGTAGCCGCGCTCGTACCCGGTGGTGATCGCCTGACCGGTGAACGCCGTCGACATCACCGTGAGCGCCAGGACACCGGGCACCACGAACGCCAGCCGATCATCGCCCGGCACGTTGGTCACATCGGTCAGCCCGGCACCGAGCAGAACCAGCAGGGGTACGCCCATGGCCAGCACGACGGCCTCGCCGCGCCGGGCGGTCAGCACCAGTTCCATCCGGATCTGGCTGCGCAGCACGGCCATCTTGCCGGCCCGCGCCGGCGCCGGCGCGAAGGTGCCGGAACTCATCGGGTGACCTTCGCTTTCTCGCCCGCTTTCGCGCCCGCTTTTTCGCCGGCGGTGAGGGACAGGTAGACGTCCTCGAGGGTCCGCCGCCGCGTGTTCACGGCGGTGACCTGCGCGCCGGCCCGGGCGAACCAGGCCAGCACCTCGGCGATCGCGGCGGTGTCCAGCGCGCCGGCCACCGCGTACTCACCGGGGCTGGTCTCGGTGAGCTTGAGGTGTGCCAGGCTCGCGTCCGGCACGAGACCGGCGTTCGCGCGTACCTCCAAAAGATCTATGCCCGCCGCGGCCGTGAGCTCACCCGGCGTGCCGGTGGCCGCGACCACCCCCGATCGCATGATCACCACGTCGTCGGCGAGGCGCTCGGCCTCGTCCAGCAGATGCGTGGTGAGCAGCACCGAAACGCCGTCAGCGCGCAGTTCCTCGATCAGCTCCCAGGTGGTGTGCCGCGCCTCGGTGTCCATGCCGGCGGTAGGTTCGTCGAGGAAGACCAGCTCCGGGCGGCCGACCAGGGCGATCGCGAGGGACAGCCGCTGCTGCTCCCCTCCGGACAGCCGGCGGAACCGGGTGCGGACCACTTTGTGCAGCCCGAGCCGCTCCACCAGCATGTCCGGCGCGATCGGATTGGCCGAGAACGAGGCGAACAGCCGCAAAATCTCACCGGCCGTGGCCCACGGATAGACGCCGCCGGACTGCAGCATGATCCCGATCCGAGGCATCAGCGCGTCATGGTCGGCGATCGGGTCGAGCCCGAGCACCCGGCAGCAGCCACCGTCGGCCCGGCGAAACCCTTCGCACACCTGCAACAGACTGGTCTTACCAGCACCGTTGTGGCCGAGCAGAGCCAGCACGCGACCGCGGGGCACCGTCAGCGACACCCCACCGACGGCCGTCGTGTCGCCGTAGCGCACCACGACGTCCCGACACTCGACCGCGCCGTCACTCACCCGTCGCCCCTTTCGCCCCGGCAACCTTACGTGTCGCCCAGCGCCGCCTCACCGAGGGCGGCACCCGCATGGCCGGCCTCACTCCCGCCAAGCCTCACTCCCGCCAAG
>NZ_BOMV01000006.1 GCF_016862375.1 Paractinoplanes rishiriensis
CCCTCACTCTGCCGACCCTCACTCTGCCGACCCTCACTCTGCCGACCCTCACTCAGCGCGGCCCTCACTCTCCACCGGTCGGTAGGGTGCACACATGACGGTGGTGGAGATCTACACCGACGGGGCGTGCATCCCGAACCCCGGCCCCGGCGGCTGGGGAGCCGTGCTGCGTTACGGCAGCAAGGAGAAGGACCTGTGCGGCGGCACGGCCGAGGCCACCACCAACAATCGTATGGAGCTGATGGCACCGATCTGCGCTCTTGAGGCACTTACCCGGGCGCCGATGGTCGTCAAGCTCTACACCGACAGCATCTACGTGCGCGACGGCATCACGAAGTGGCTGCCCCGCTGGAAGGCGAACGGCTGGCTGACGTCCGCGAAACAGCCGGTCAAGAACGTCGACCTGTGGCAGCGCCTGGACGCCGCGGTGAGCCGCCACGACGTGCAGTGGCACTGGGTGAAGGGCCACGCCGGCCACCCGGAGAACGAGCGCGCCGACCGGTTGGCGGCACGCGGCCTCCAGGAAGCGCTAGGACAGCGCGTCTAGCGCCCGCAGGAAAGCGGCCCGATCTTCAGTTGTCAGGTCGCCCAATAATTCCTCCTCCCCCGCCCGGACATCGGCCTGCACCGCCAGCTGCAGGCGCCGCCCGTCGGATGTCAGCCCGAGCAGCCGAACCCTGCGATCCGCCGGATCCGGTTCCCGCTCGATCAACCCGCGTTCCTGGAGGCCGTCCAGGATCGGGATGAGTCGCGTCTTGTCCGCACCGATGCTCGCCGCCAGCGCGGCCTGAGTGCGCATCGGCCCGCCAGCCAGCCCACAGAGCACCGCGTATCCCCACATCGACACACCGTGCCGAGCCAGGATCGGCTGCTCCATGTCCAGCAGGCGACGCCCCAGGCGCATCACCAGAACGCCCAGGTCGGCCCGTTCGTCTCCCTCGTACTCCGCCACGGGATCTTCCTACCCGTCGAATGCGGTTGACGAGATAGTAAGCTGGCGCGGATGATAAGCGCATGCCTACTAATCTCATCGCCGCCAACGCCGCCGCGGTTCGGGCCACCGTACCGCTCACCACCGACATTTCCCCGGCCGATCTGACCCGCCCCACCCCTTGCGCCGGCTGGGACCTGCGCACCCTGCTGGCGCACATGACATCCGAACATCGCAGCTTTGCTGCGGCGGCTTCCGGCCAGGCGATTCCCGAGCGCTTTCCTGATCCCGTACGCGACTACGCCGCCGCCTGCGACCTGGTGCTCACGGCCTTCGCCGCCCCCGATGTACTAAATCGCGAGTTCACCCTCACGCAACTGGGCCCCCAGCCTTTCCCCGCCCGCCAGGCCATCACCTTCCACCTGGTCGACTACGTGATCCACGGCTGGGACCTGGCCCGCTCCCTGGACGCCGCCTACATCCCCGACCCAGCCGCGATGGCAATCACCCTCTCCGTGGCCAGAGCCATCCCCACCGACGCGAACCGCGAGGCCCCCAACGCCCCCTTCGCCCCCGCACTCCCGGTCCCACCGGACGCCGACCCCCTAACCGAGGCACTCCTGCTGCTGGGCCGCAATCCCGCCTGGTCCGCAACGCCCCAGCCATCGACCCCCACCACCTAGACAGCTTCCGGGGCGAAGTCCGCGCGGTCACGTCTCGCCCGGCGTACGGCACTCGCCCAGCCCTTTGGCAAACGTCCCCGCCGGCGCGTCCGCGACGCGATGTTGTCGATCTGCTGTTCGGCGATGACCGCATGACCGCAGATCGCCAAGATCCGGCCCCGGCGGGCCCATCGGCGTCCGGTTAAAGAAGCAGTTGTCGGATATGTTCCCGGCGAGCTGCCGCATCACGGGATGCGCGCCGCCCGGGCCTCGCCACCATGCGTACCCGCAAAACTGTCGGAGGGCGCTGTTAAGAAGAAGCCATGGCCGATCCGATCCACCCGTTCCGGGTGACCATCAGCGCCGAGGCGGTTGCCGACCTGCGTGATCGGCTGCGCCGCACTCGATGGCCCGAGGGCGCGACCGTGTCCGGCTGGCGGCAGGGCACGCCTCTGGCGTACGCGATCGATCTTTGCAGTTATTGGTCTTTGCAGTATGACTTTGCCGCCGCCGAGGCCCGCCTCAACCGGCATGCCCAGTTCCGGACCGAGATCGACGGTCTGCCGATCCACTTTGTCCATGTTCGGTCGCGGCGGCCCGGCGCGATCCCGCTGCTGATGACCCACGGCTGGCCCGGCTCGGTGGTCGAGTTCGCCGAGGTCATCGCGCCGCTGACCGAGGGTGATCCGGCGTTCCACGTGGTCTGCCCGTCGCTGCCCGGATACGGCTTTTCCGGCAAACCGGTCGGCGAGGGCTGGACGGTGCACCGGGTGGCCGACGCCTGGGCCGAGCTGATGGCCCGGCTCGGCTACGCCCGGTTCATCGCGCAGGGCCACGACTGGGGCACGAGCGTCAGCACCGCCGTGGCCGCTCGTCACCCCGACCGCCTGCACGGCATTCACCTGATGCCCCCGCTGGTCGCCGCCGATCCGGCCACGCTCGACGACCTCACCGAGGCTGAGCGTTCCGCCATAGCCGACCTGACCGCGGCCGCGTCCGGCGACGGCTATTCGGCCGTGCAGTCCACCCGCCCGCAGACCATCGGCTACGGCCTGGTCGACTCGCCCGCGGCACTGCTCACCTGGATCGTCGAGAAGTTCCACGCGTGGACCGACCACGACGGCACCCTGGAATCCGTCCTGACCCGCGACCGGCTGCTCGACAACCTGATGCTCTATTGGCTGCCCGCGACCGGTGCGTCCGCCGCCCGGCTGTACTGGGAAAGCTTCGCCGAGATCCAGGCCCTCTTCCGCACCGGCACCACCGACGTCATCAAGGCCCCTACGGCTTGTTCCATCTTCCCCCGTGAAAACCCCCGCCCGTCCCGCCGCTGGGCCGAACGCCGCTTTCCGAACATCCGCTACTGGAACGAGCCCGCCCGAGGAGGCCACTTCGCCGCCTTCGAACAGCCCGACCTGTTCGTGTCCGAAATCCGCGCCGCCGCCGCGCACCTGACATGACCACCACACGGCCTCGCCCGTCCCGCCCGCGACTCAGATCTTGGCGATGACGGCCTTGGCCACCTTCTTGGCGTCCGCCAGGTTCGCGGCGTCGTCCGCGCCGCCGCGCGAATAGACGTCGATCTGCACCGAGCCGAACAGCACGTACAGGTGTCCGGCCTGGAAGAACGCGTCCTCGCCGACCCCGTCCACCGGTTCCGCGTCGGCGATCTGGGCGTCGAAGTCGGCCTTGGTGGTGCGGGACAGGAACAGCGCGAGCTGCCCGCCGTCCTGCTGCCACTGGCAGTACCGGGTCGCTTCCCCGTCGTCGGCGCCGTCCCGGTCGACCTGCGTGACGTCCCGCCCGGTCAGGCGGGCCACGTCGGACTCGCTCAGCAGCGTGCACGGATCCGGAATGTCACCCGACTCCTTCACCGACCCGAACCCACTGACCGCCGACTCCTCCTTCGCCCCACCGGCCGCCCCGGTAGCCGTCGGCGTAGCGGCCGCAGCCCCGTTGCCGTCACCGCCCGCGCCCACCATCCCGCACCCACCGAGCGCAACCACCGCCACGCCGGCAACCACCAGGGCACGAGCGCCGCCGGCCAGCCGCCCGGCCCGCCCCCTGGCACCGGACCGGCGCGGGGCAGCCGCGTGTCCGGCCACTGCGGACGGGGCGGCCGGACGGTCGCACGCCCGGAGCGGAGCAGCGAGGATGCGGTCGCGCGCCGGGAGTGGGGCGATGTGGACACCGTCACCCGCCGCGAGCGGGGCGATGTGGACACCGACACGCGCCGGGAGCGGGGCGATGTGGACACCGACACGCGCCGCGAGCGGAGCGCGCTGGGCACTCACCGGCGGCGGGAGCAGAGCGTGCCGGGCACTCACCGGCGGCGGGAGCAGAGCGGCGACGGCGTGGTCGCGGGGCGGGGTGGCGTGAGGGTCGCGGGGGTGGGTGTGCGGAGTTGGGTGGGTGGTGGACGGGACGGACGGGTGTCGCTTCATCTGCTCCCCTGGATTGCGACCGTTATGTCTGATCAGGGTCGCGGGTGGGTGGGAGCTCGCCAACAGGTGCGGGCGGGAAGTGACACGGATGCGGGAGAAGTTCAGCCTTTCCGGCTACGCCAGGCGGGGGAGGTGGGCGGCCCAGACCTTCTTGGGGACGACCATGCGCCAGGCCTCGAGGACCAGCTCGGTCATTTGTGGCTCGTCGAGTGCGGTCAGCCAGGCCTGCACCCAGTTGAACCTCAGCTCGGACTCGCGCGGGAGGTGGAAGGTGCGTGGGCCGGTGGCGATCAGGGCGTCACGTTCCTCCTTGGGGAAGGCGAAACCCATGACCGTCTCGTCGCGGGAGAAGGCCAGGTAGACGATCTGGCCGACCCGGAATTTCACCCGGTCGTGGATCAGGTGTTCCTCGCTGCGGGGCAGGTCTCGGCAGACCCGGCGGACGTCGTCGACGGTGACCATGCCGAGACCGTAGCCCGGGGGTATGACAGAAATCAGTGCCTGCGGGGCTTGGGAACCGACGGTGCCGACGGTGCCGACGCTGCCGGTGCTGCCGGTGCCGACGCCGACGGTGCTGCCGGTGCCGACGCCGACGGTGCTGCCGGTGCCGACGCTGACGGTGCTGCCGGTGCCGACGCTGACGGTGCTGACAGGCGCGTGGTCGGCTCATCGGGCAGTGTGGAGTCCGGCACCCTGGCTCGGAAGATCCGGTCCGGCGGCAGGCGGTACGTCGTGGCCTGCACCAACTCGTCCGGCACGGTGTGCCGGCCCGACGAGGCTTCCGGTGCGGCCGTGGGCTCGGCATCGGCGGGCGGCACTCCCGGGCTGGAGGCAGGACCGCGGCCGGCGCGCGGCCTGCCACCCCGGGACGGCACCGCCGGATCGAGATCGGCGAGCGACTGCGGGACACCCGCGGAGTAATGGAGCGCTGTGCGGACCGGTGTCGGTGCGTGGCCGCTCGGATCGGTGGGGGCGTCGCCCAGCCGGACCGGTGTCGGTGCCGGACCGGTGGGCGCTGTGGGCCCTGCGGGGACGTTGCCCAGGCGGCGCGGTGCCGGTGCGTGACCGGTCGGCTCGGTGGGGGCGTCGGCCAGCAGGCGCGGGTCGGGGAAGGGCTGGTAGACCACGCCGCCCACCGCCGCTGCCTCGGCCACCACCCGCGGTGGCGGCGGGGGCGGGGCGGGGAAGCCCAGCGACTCCGGGCCGTTCGGCTCCGGGACCGGCTTGGGGTTCGTGCCGGGTACGGCGGCGCGGCGGAGCAGGCCCGGGTAGCCCGGTACCGGGTGGGGGGTTGAGCCCTCGCCCGGCATTGCCGTGCCGGACACCACCCCGTCCGGGCTACCCGGTGCCGCCGCGCCGCTCGCCGGCCCCGGTGGGGTGGCGGGCGCAGCGGGATCCCCCGCTGGTTCGGGGCCGGGCCTTGTTGCCGAGTCGCCCGGACGGCCCGAACCGGTGGGCAGCGCGGGGACCGACGCCCGGACCGCGCGGCGTGGCGCGATGACCCGGGCCGCCAGGCTGAACACGCTGCGAGTGGCCGTGTCGTAACCGTCGCGGTAGGCCTCCTCGCGGTCCCGCTCCATCTGGTAGCGCTGGTGCAGGCGCCCGGCCGCGTATGCGGAGCAGGCCACGAACACGGCTAGCAGGGTGACGAGCAGGGCGGAGTTGCCGGGCGCGGTCATGCCTTAAGATTCTCACCAGTGGATAGACCGGCAGCTATGGCCCGTTTGACGTACCCCGATCGTATGAGCTGGGGCGATCAGCGCTGTGTGGCAACCCACGCGGCGATCTGCGCGCGCCGGGACACGCCGAGTTTGGTGCGGATGTGTTCGACGTGGGCGGCTGCCGTCTTGGGTGCGATGGTGAGCTCCGCGGCTATCTGACGGTTGGTCAGGCCGTACGCCACCAGCCGGGCCACCTGGATTTCCCGGGCGGACAGAGTTGACCGTGCCGCGGGAACGTCCAGATACGTGGGACAGGCCGCACCGACCGCCGCATACGCCCGTTGCGCGGCGGCCGGATCACCGAGTTCCATCAGCGCCGCCGTCCCCTCCCAGAACCGCCGCCGCTGAGCCCAGAACGCGGCGGCCGACGACAGAGACTCGCGCGCCTTCCCGGTCCGGCCCTCGTGCCGCTCGATCAGGCCGCGGCCGTGCGGCACCGCGCCCAGCGTCCCGGGTATCCCCCGCTCGGTGAGCAGCGCGGCGGTCCGGCCCAGCCACTGCCGGGCCGCGTCCGGTCCGGCCGAGGCCAGGTATGCGCGGACGCCTGTCACCACGTACGGGAAAAGATATGCAGCATCCCGGACCCGCGCCGACGCGGCGAAACCCTCCTCGCAGCGGGCGATCGCCGTGGCCACGTCGCCGCCGAGGAGCGCCACCTCGGCCAGTCCCCACCAGGCCGGCGAGACCCGCTGGAGTTCGCGCATGCCGGCACCCAGCGACGCCGCCTCGGACAGGTGCTCGACCGCCGTGGCCAGCTGACCGCGGCCCATCGCCAGATAGCCGAGGACGTGCAGCGCCGTGATCCGGGTGGTGATCCCGCCGCCCTCGGCCAGCGCCTGCGCGGCCGCCACCGACGCGGTGTCCCAGTCGCCGATCGCCCAGCGCACGTGGGCCAGGTGCGCCACCAGGTAGTGCCGGTCGTTGACCTGCTCGACCCGCTCGGCGTAGGCGATGCCCTCGGACAGCCAGCGCAGGGCGCGGTCGTATTCCACCAGCACCGACGCCGACGAGCCGAGCATCCGGTAGCCGCGCGCCGCCTGCCCCTCGAACCGCCACCCGGTCGCCCGCGCGATCGAGTCCTCGAGCAGCTCGTAGCCCTCGTCGAGACGGCCCGCGAACAGGAACACCGAGCCGAGCGTGGCGTCCAGGTTGCAGCGCATCGCCCGGTCGCAGTCCTCGACCGCGATCGACCGGGCCAGCTCGCCGTCCTCGACCGCTTCACCCAAACGACGATCAAGCATGTACGCCGCGGCCAGCGCCGCGTGGATGCCGGCGCGCACCTCCTGGGCCGGATCGTCGGAGCGGAACGCGATCAGCGGCAGCGCACCACGCAGCATGGCCGTGCGCTCGTCCAGGTCGGCTCCGAGCAGATGGCGTACGGCGACCCAGTCCGGCACCAGCTCGGCGGCGCCCAGCGGATCGTCCAGTTCGAGCCGCAGCCGGTACGCCTCGGCGAAGCATTCGGCCGCCGCCTCGTTCTCGTCCACCGTGGCCAGTTCCCGGGCCAGCGCCGTGCACAGCTCCACCCGTTCCACCGCCGGCAACTCCACCGGCATGGTCCGCCGCGCCCGCCGGTACAGCTCGGCCGCCTCCCGGTGCGCCGACATCGCCGCCGCCTCGCCGGCCGCCGACCGCGCGTGCGCGAACGCCAGTCCGGGCCGGGCGGCCCGCTCGTACTGGTCGCTCACGAACGCCGCCGGGAACCCGGCCGCGGCCGCCGCCGCGGCGGCCCGGGCGTGCAGCTCACGTCGCCGGTGCGGGGCCAGGTCGGCGTAGAGCGCGTCCCGGATCAGCGCGTGCCGGAAGTCGTACGTGTCCTGCTGGGGTTGCACGAAGAACCGCTCGGCCAGCTCGCGCAGCCCGTCGTCGACCGCGCCTTTGTCGTCCCCGGTGATCGCGGTGAGCAGGTCGAGGTCGAACGAGCGGCCCAGCACCGACGCCACCCCGGCCAGGCCGCGGGCACCGTCGGTGAGCTGCTCGGCCCGGGCCAGCACCGCGTCGGCCAGCGTGTCCGGCACCCGGTCCCGGGCAGCCAGGAACTCCTCGACGTGCAGCGGAATGCCGTCGCTGCGGGCGAACACCGCGCCGGTCACCGTGCCCGGCAGCGTGCCGCCGGCGATCGCGGCCGCCATCGCCGCGGTGTCGTCGAGGCTGAGCCGGGTCAGCCGCACCTCCTCGGCCTGCCGCTGGGTGAGCAGCCGGGTGCGCCACTGCCGCATCGGCACCCGCGGGTAGAGCTCGTCACTGCGGTACGTGCCGACCAGCAGCAGGGGCAGTTCCGGCGCCCGGCGGCCGAGCCGGCCCAGCACCTCGATGGTCAGGTCGTCGGCCCAGTGCAGATCCTCGAGGGCGACCAGCAACGGTTTTGCCACCGCCGCCGCGACCAGGTCGGTGAGGCCGGTGACCAGGAACCGGCGCGGCTCGTCGGCGGAGGAGCGCAGCCGGGCCGCCATCCGGGCACCCGCCTCGGCGGTGGGCGGCTGCCGGCACATCGCGGCGGCCAGGTCGGCGAGCAGGCCCGCGGGCACCTCGGCGTCGCCGGGAGCGGCACCGGCCGTGACCACCGTGAACGCGTCGGCACGGGCCCGCCGGACGATCTCGGCGAGCAGCCGGGTCTTCCCGATGCCCGCCTCGCCGGCCAGGAACAGCAACTCGCCCCGCCCGGCGGCGGCCGCGGTCAGCCGGCGCGCTGCCAGCGCGACGAGATCCGCCCGGCCGATCAGCACCGGGCTGCTGTGGGCCGTCTCCACGCAGCGACTTTAGGTCACCGGTTGGCGCGTTCCTAGGTGCAATGACCGATGTCCGACTGCCGTCGCGCGGGCAGGCTTCCGCTCAACGATGACCGACCGAGGAGCGATGATGGCGAAATTCATGGACGTGCACAGCGGCTTCGTCGGGGTGACCGCCGAGCAGCTGGACGCCGCACACGAGGCCGACCTCAAGATCGAGGGCGAGGAGGGCGTGCACTTCGAGCGGGCCTGGCTCGACCCGGAGTCCGGCAAGGTGTTCTGCCTGAGCAGCGGGCCCAGCAAGGAGGCCGTGCTGCGCATCCACGAGCGGGCCGGGCACCCGACCACCGAGATCTATGAGATCACTGCCGAGGCGTAAGGCTGTGGCCTGGATCACATAGATCTGGATCATCCGTGAACCGGGTGGCCCCGAATGGAGTGCAGGGGAAAGAAAAGTCCGTAGTCGGTGACAGGGCCGCGCCGGGTCACCTTGCCCCACTCGGCGTGGGTTCGACGACGGAAGGCCGCGCCTCGCAACCGGTACCGATGCCGGCCGAGGCGCGGCCACCCCACCCCGGCCGCGGCCGGCGCGCTCGAGGGGGGCGCGCCGCCGCCAGCCGTCACGGACCCGCTACGGCCCGTGCTCAGACATCGATGTCATACTGTGCGCCATGCCCGCCGACGACGCGTCCGCCGCCCGCCGGCCGACGCTGACCGAGGTGGCCGCGCTCGCCGGCGTCAGTCTCAAGACCGCCTCCCGCGCGCTCAACCGTGAGCCCAACGTCGCGCCGTCCACCGGCGCCCGGGTCCGTGACGCCGCCGACCTACTGGGATACCGGCTCAACGGCATCGCCCGCGAGCTGCGCCGCGGCGCCACCTCGGCCCTGGTCGGGCTGGTCAGCGGCGACCTGGCCAACCCGTTCTACTCCGCGGTGGCCAGCGGCATCGAGCGCGAACTGCGCCAGCACGGGCTGCTACTGATCACGGCGAACAACGACGAGGACGCCGACCTGGAGCGCAACCTGGTCGAGGCGTTCCTGGAGCGCCGGGTCCGGGCGCTGCTGGTCATCCCGAGCGGCAACGACCACGAGTACCTTTCGGTCGAGGGCAGCCGCGGCGTCCCGTTCGTCTTCCTGGACCGGCCGCCGGACCGGCTGGCCGCGGACTGCGTGCTGATCGACAACGCGGGCGGCGCCCAGTCGGCCGGCGAGCACCTGCTGGCCGCCGGGCACCGCCGCATCGCGATGGTGGCCGACCTGGCCCGGATGGCACCGCAGCGCGGGCGGATCGACGGCTTCGTCCGGGCCATGCGGGCGGCCGGCAACGACGCCTGGGAGCCGTACCTGCGCACCGAGGTCCACGATGTCCGGCACGCCGAGCGTACGGTCAAAGAACTCCTCTCGCTCGAGCCCGCACCCACCGCGATCTTCACCACCAACAACCGGCTGACCACCGGCGCCCTGCGCGCCATGCGCGGGCTCGCCGAGCCGCCGGCGCTGATCGGCTTCGACGACTTCGACCTGGCCGACGTGCTGGGCACCACGGTGGTCGCGCACGACATGAGCGCCATGGGACGCGAGGCCGCACGCCTCGCGCAGGAACGCATCAACGGCCATACTGGACCGGCGCGAACCATTGTCATTTCGACATCTATCACTGCACGCGGGTCAGGCGAACGACCGCCACGCTGACGCAAAGTTCCGCACGTAACGACACGGAAACAACCGTTGACGCTTGTGCAGTTAAGACGGCAGCGTATTTCCCGACGCGCTTGACAACGATGTCAATGTCTCGATGGGAGGATGCCCCATGCGGATGTCTCGACGGGCTGTGGTGGCTCTCGTGGGTGTGGCCGCGCTGCTGACGGCCTCGGCCTGCGGGTCCGATGACGACGGCGGCGAGGGCGGCTCCACAAAGGTGGAAGTGTTCACCTGGTGGGCCGACGGCGGCGAGAAGGCGGGCCTGGACGGCCTGGTCACCCAGTTCGGCACGGACTGTGCCGGGCAGACCTTCGAGAACGGCGCGGTGGCCGGCGGCGCCGGTGCGAACGCCAAGACCGTGCTGGCCTCGCGGCTCCAGCAGAACACCCCGCCGGACACGTTCCAGGCACACGCGGGCGCGGAACTGCTCGACTACATCGACGCCGGCCAGATCGAGGACATCAGCGCCGACTACGACAGCTGGGGCCTCAAGCAGGCGTTCCCGGCCGGCCTGATCGGCAACCTCACGGTGGACGGCAAGATCTATTCGGTGCCGGCAAACATCCACCGGGCCAACGTGGTGTGGACCAACAAGAAGGTGCTGGCCGACGCCGGCATCACCGAGGCACCCAAGGACCTGGCCGCATTCCTCGCCGACCTCGACAAGGTCAAGGCCAAGGGCATCGCCACCCCGCTGGCTCTGGGCAAGGACTGGACGCAGCTGATGCTGTTCGAGTCGGTGCTGATCACCGACCTCGGCCCGGAGAAGTTCACCGGGCTGTGGAACGGGACGACCGACTGGAACGACCCGCTGGTCGGCAAGGCGATCAACGACTTCAAGCAACTTCTCACGTACGCGAACACCGACCGCGACGCACTCGACTGGACCGACGCGGAGAAGCTCGTGATGGACGGCAAGGCCGGCTACCAGCTGATGGGTGACTGGGAGGCCGCCGACCTGGACGCCAAGGGCTTCAAGGACTACGGCTGGTTCACCTTCCCGGGCAACGGCACCACCTTCCAGTGGCTGGCCGACTCGTTCGTGCTGCCCAAGGGCGCCCCGAACGTCGAGGGCACCAAGTGCTGGCTGAAGACGGTCGGCTCGGCGGCCGGGCAGAAGGCGTTCAACACCAGGAAGGGCTCGATCCCGGCCCGGACCGACGCCACCCCGGCCGACTACCCGCAGTACCAGCAGGCCGCGATGGCCGACTGGAAGTCCGCGACCCAGGTGCCGTCGTGTGCGCACGGCTCGGCCTGCTCGCAGGGCTGGCAGAATGCCGCCAACTCGGCGTTCGGCGCGTTCAGCACCAACCAGGACGTCGCCGCGCTGCAGAAGGCCCTGGTCGCCGCGGCGGGCCAGTTCGTCAAGAAGTGAGGCGTCGCTGGGGGCCGGGACTGCTCCTGCTCTCCCCGTCGCTCATCCTGCTCGCCGTCTTCGTCTACGGCCTGATCGCCTGGACCACCAAGGTCTCGATGTCCGACGAGCACAACGCCCGCGGGTCGAAGGGCTTCGTCGGGCTGGAGAACTACACCAACCTGTTCACCAACGACATTCAGGACCGGTTCACGCACTCGCTCCGGAACCTGCTGATCTTCACGGTGGTGTTCCTGGGCGGGGCGATGTTCTTCGGGCTGCTCTGGGCGTTCCTGCTGGAGCGCGGGATTCGCGGCGAGGGCTTCTTCCGCACCGTCTATCTGTTTCCGATGGCGGTGTCGTTCGTCGCCTCGGGCGTGGTGTGGCGCTGGCTGATGAACCCGAACCAGGGCGAGAACGCCGGCGGGCTCAACGCCGTGTTCGGCGCGCTGCACCTCGACTTCCTGCAGAGCGCCTGGTGGACCAACCCCGACTGGGGCATGGCGTCGATGGCGATGCCGGCGATCTGGCAACTTTCCGGGTACGTGATGGCGCTGTTCCTGGCCGGCTTCCGGGGCATACCGCAGGAGTTGCGGGAGGCGGCCGCGGTGGACGGCGCCAGCACGTACCGGCTCTACCGCAACGTGATCTTCCCGCAGCTCACCCCGGTGGCGCTCTCCGCCCTGATCATCCTGGGCCACATGTCGATGAAGATGTTCGACCTGATCATGAGCGTCTCCGGGCCGCAGTGGCTCACCGAGGTGCCCGCGATCTATGTCTGGCAGACGTTGCTGACCAGCGACTACGCCAAGGCGGCAGCAATCTCGATCATCCTGCTGCTGTTGGTGGCGGTCGTGATCGTGCCCTACCTGGTCTGGACGAGCCGGGCGGAGCGGGCCAGGTGAGCCGGATCGTCCGGTACGGGCTGGCGCTGATCTTCCTGCTGCTGGTCCTCATGCCGCTGTACGTGCTGATCGTGACCAGCTTCAAGGCCGGCTCGGACATCGGCGTGGCCAGCCAGTGGAACCTGCCGGAGAACTGGACCACGGCGTCCTGGGCCAAGGCGTGGACGTCACTCCAGCCGTCCTTCGTCCGCACCTTCCAACTGGCCATCCCGGTCGCGGTGATCTCCTCGGTGATCGGAGCGGCGAACGGCTTCGTGCTGTCCCGCTGGCGCTTCCCCGGTGCCGACGTGGTGTTCACGCTGATCCTGTTCGGCATGTTCATCCCGTACCAGGCCGTGATGATCCCGCTGCGCGAGATCGTGACCACCATCGGTATCCCGCCCGGCATCCCCACCCTTGTCTTCGTTCATTGCGTGTACGGGATCCCGATCTGCACGCTGATCTTCCGGAACTACTACGCCACCACGGTGCCCGAGGAACTGGTCGAGGCGGCCTGGGTGGACGGGGCCGGGCTGTTGCGGACGTTTGCCCGGATCATCCTGCCGATCTCCGCTCCCGCCTTCGTGGTGACCGTGATCTGGCAGTTCACCTCGGCCTGGAACGACTACCTGTTCGCGATCTTCCTGTCCAGCACCCGGAACGGACCGATCACGATCGCCCTGAACGCGCTGGCCGGCGCCCAGTCACCGGACTACGCGGCGTCGATGGCCGGCGCCCTGATCACGTCGCTGCCGACCCTGCTCGTCTACGTGCTGCTGGGCCGGTGGTTCATCGGCGGCCTGATGGCCGGTTCCGTGAAGGGCTGATGGCCGGTTCCGTCAAGGGCTGATGGCCGGTTCCGTCAAGGTCGATCAGTACGGGTGAAATGTCCCGGGCGGATGAGGCGCGAACATCGTTCCGGCAATAGAGTCAGCACCGTGACCCCGGAAGATCAACCCGCCGACGGGTTCGCCGCACGCATGGCGTTTGCGCTGGAGAAAGACCCGACCGAGGGTGCACGCCGCACCCAGCTACACCTCAGAATCATCGCGATCCTGCTCACCTGGCTGGTCATCGTACCCATCCTCTTGATCTTTGGTCTTACCGGCGGACGACGCGGCGACGCGATCTTCGACTGGGCCGCGTTCTTCACCATCCTGGGGCCGTTCGTGGCGGCGGTCGCCGCGACCAAGAACAGGCGGCCGGGCCTCGGTGGCATGTTCGTCGTGCTGACCCTGCTGATGGTGCTCCCGGCCGTGGCCATCGTCCGATTCTGACCAGGCTGCGGCCCGCGCCCTTTTCGGGAAGGATGGGGTCATGGCCGGCACGGGCGAAGAGCGGGACGGCGTCCCCCTGACCAACCTCGACCAGGAACTGTTCGAGGGTTCCGGCGCGACCAAGCGCGACCTCGTCGACTACCTCGACGCGGTGAGCGAGCGGTTCGTGCCGGTGCTGCGCGACCGGCCGCTCTCGGTGGTGCGCCTGCTCCGCGGGCAGGACCAGTTCATGCAGAAAAACCTGCCGAAATACACGCCGGACTGGGTGCCGCGCGCCGAGATGTGGGCCGACTCGTCGCACCGCAAGGTCACCTACGCGCTCTGCAACGACCGCAAGACGCTGCTGTGGTTCGGCAACCAGCGCGCCATCGAATACCACCCCGGCCTCATGCTGGCCGGCGACCACCACCCCACCCATCTGATCATGGATCTCGATCCGCCCGAGGGCGGCGGGTTCGCCTCGGCGGTGGCCGCCGCCAAGCTGGTCCGGCAGGTGCTGGCCGACATCGGCATGGCCGGCGCGGTCAAGACCAGCGGCTCCAAGGGCGTGCACGTGTTCGTGCCGCTGGACGGCAAGGCGCCGGCCGACGAGGTGGCGGCCGCGACCCGGGCGGTGGCGGCCCGCGCCGAACGCCTCGACCCCGGCCTGGCCACCACGGCGTTCATCCGCGAGGACCGGCACGGCAAGGTGTTCCTGGACGCGACCCGGTCCGGCGGCGCGACCGTGGTGGCCGCGTACAGTCCGCGGGTCCGGCCCGAGGTGCGGGTCTCTTTCCCGGTCGACTGGGCCGACCTCGACGACGTGACCCCGGCCGACTTCACCATCCGCACCGCGCCCGGTCTGCTCGGCGACCGCGACCCGTGGGCCGAGGCGATGCCCGCGCCGCAGCCGCTCGACCCCGGCCTGGTCGAGGAGGGGCACACCATTCCGGTGGCCCGGGTGCAGGCCATGCACGAGGGCAAGCGGCGGGCCCGGGCCAAGCGGGAGGCCCAGTCCTAGTCGCCAGGGCTAGAGCAACTCCCGCCAGAACGGGACGGTGGGGCGGCGCCGGTCGGTGGCCGGTTCGCCGAGGCCGAACTCGCGGTTGAGCCAGTCGGCGAGGTCGTTGCCGTAGTGCACGACGTCGGTCTGGTAGATGGACAGCACCGGGTGCGGGTTGAGGCCGGCCGGCAGGTAGCGGTGGGTGAACAGCGGGACCATCCGCGGGGCGGTCGCCAGGTGGAAGCGGGCGGCGGCCACGGCCTGGTCGGCGGTTGCCGGGCGGGGACCCCAGCCGTCGTACCAGAACTCGTTCTCCCCGACGTCGAAGAGCACGCCCTCGACCGGGAAGGCGGCCTGCTCACGCAGCCGGTCGCGGTCGGTGCCGCGCCAGTCCGGCCAGCCCCGGCCGGTCGGCACACCGGCGGCCAGGAACGCGCGATGATCGGCGGCGAAGGTGAAGCCGAACTCGCGCTCGACGGCGTCGAACTCGGCGTCGGTGAGGCCCGGCGAGAGCGGGAATCGGCCGGAGGCGGCAAGCAGTTCCGCGGCGGTCACCGGGCTACCTTAGCGACGTACTTCGTTTGGCGTACGGGATACTCGGGAGGCGTCGATGCGATTGTCCGCAGCGGTACGACGCGCACCTGCCCGGGTGAAAAATAGCGTCCCCGGCATGACTTTTCTGCCTCCGCTTCTCACCCTCGTGGGCGTACCGGCCGGTCTCGCGCTGACCGGCGGCAACGTCGAAACCCTGATGACGCTGACCCTGGCCGGCTGGTTCGCGATCCTTGCGCTGTTCGCCCGCCGCTGGCCGCTCGGCGTCGCGCTCCTGACGTTCGCCACCATGGTGGGGTGGCGCACCTCCGGCCTGGTCGACTCGGGCTGGATCTGGCCGGCCACCGCGGCACTGGCGGTGCTGGCCCTGGCCGGCCGGCTGCGCGCGGCCATCGCCGTCTGCGCCGTGGCTCTGCTGTACGGCTTCGGCTGGGACGGCTTCGTCGACAAGTCGCACGGCGGCGACTGGACGCTGGCCCACGTCGGCGGCGAGACGCTGTGGCTGGCCGCGGTGCTGGCCGCCGCCACCGCGTACCGGAATTATCGGCGGTGGCGCGACGAGGTGGCCCACCGCCTCGCACAAGATGAGCACGAACGCGCGTTGCAGGCCAGAGTGGAGATCGCCCGGGACCTGCACGACGTGGTCTCCCACACGCTGGCGGTGGTGGGCGTGCACCTGAACGTGGCGCTGGACGCGTTCGACGCCGACCCTGAGGAGGCGCGCGAGTCGCTCAAGCTGGCGCAGGACGTCCGGGGCCGCGCGATGACCGACCTGAAATCGATGGTCGGCGTGCTGCGCGCCGGCTCCGACCCGGTCCGCGACCTGGACGGCGTGGTCCGCCTGACCGACCAGGTCCGAACCGCCGGCCTGGAGGTCTCGCTGACCGAGTTCGGCGACCGGACCGGGGTGCCGGCGGCCGTGGCGAGCACGGTCTACCGGGTGGTCCAGGAGGCACTGACCAACACGGTCCGCCACGCGGGGGCGAGCCGGGTGACGGTGACGTTGCGCTATGCCCCCGACAATGTGCTGGTGGACGTCCAGGACAACGGCAACGGTGGCGCGGATCCCGCCACCGACGGTCACGGCATCGCCGGCATGCGCGAGCGGGTGGCTGCGCTGGGTGGTGCACTCACGGCCGGTCCGGGCAGGAGCGGTTTCACCGTACGAGCGACAATCCCGTTCACGGCATGACCAAGCCCATCACCGTGCTCCTGGCCGACGATCAGCATCTGGTCCGGGCCGGCTTCCGCAGCCTGCTGAAACGCGACAAGAACATCTCGATCGTCGGCGAGGCGGCCACCGGCGACGAGGCCGTCCGCACCGCCCGCCAGTTGCACCCCGACGTGATCCTGATGGACATCCGAATGCCCGGCCAGGACGGCATAGCCGCCACCCGCCAAATCCTGGCTGACCTGGAGACGAAGGTAATAATCCTGACCACCTTCGAAACCGACGAATACGTGTTCGCCGCCCTGGCCGCCGGCGCGAGCGGCTTCCTGACCAAGGAGATCGACCCCGAGGGCCTACGCCAGGCGGTGCGCGTGGTAGCCGCCGGCGACGCGCTCCTCTCCCCCAGCGTGACCCGCCGGGTGGTGGCCCAGTTCGCCAACCGCCCGGTATCGGCCGCCGCCACCCCCACCCGCAACCGCCTGGCAGCCTTGACCGACCGAGAACGCGAGGTGGTCCGCTTGGTGGCAACCGGCCTGTCCAACGACGAGATCGCCCGCGCCTTGGTGATCAGCCCGCTGACCGCCAAAACCCACATAACCAGAGCCATCACCAAACTGGCCGTCCGAGACCGAGTCCAGCTGGTGATTATCGCCTTCGAAGACGGCCTGGTAGACCCCACCCCCTGACCCCTACACCAGCCCGCCCAGCCCCGCACACCCGGCGCCGATCTTGTCGACCCACCGCCATCCCGGAACAGCAAATCCACACAGTCGCGGCACCGCCCACCCCTCCCACGCCGGTCTTGTCGACTCGCTGTCCTCCCAGGACTCCCAGGACCGCAAATCCACAAGGTCGCGATCGGTCCGGTGAAGCAGGGCGTCGTGCGGCGATCGATCGCGGCGACGCCCGACACCCGGTGGGACTCGATCGGACATCGGCGCACGGCGGGCGGGCGACACGGACCTGATGGCCGGCATACAAGCCGAGCGCCGCGGGGCCGAGCGGCCAACGGGAAGGAACGAGCGACCTGACACCGCGCGCGACCCAGCAGCAGCGGGAGAGAACAAATCGGCCGAACACCGCGCGGGGCTGACGGCCGGCGGGAGGGAAACGAGCCGCCGAAACCGCCCAGAAGTGGTGGAGGGGCGCCGGTGGGGAGCCCGGCGCCCGTGTGCGCGGGAAGGGTCGGCGTTGGGCGCGAAGTATCGAACCGCACAAAGTTCAACATCGGCGCCGGTCTGGCCGACCCCTCGGGGCAACCATATGGCAAGCGTAGGAGGGATTCAAGGGCAGTTTGACATCGATGTCAGTGGGTGCGCGGTTTTGTTGGAAGGAGTCTTGTCCATTTAGGTATGTAGAGGTAACGATGTCGGGGTAGGTGTTGGGGACTCGTGAGGAGCTCGCATGCGCCGGCCTCGGTGGATAGTCGTGGTGGTGGTCTTGGGGCTGGCGGGAGGGCTGATGAACGGGAATCCGGCGCGGGCGATCGGAGCAGGGTTTGCGTCCTCGTTCGAGGCGGGGGAACGGCAACCGGACTGGGTCGACGGCGTCGAACGCGGGAACGGCGCGGTGGTGGGGAGCCGGCGCGACCGGGTGGTCGGGGTCGCGGTCAGCGGGGAACCCGTCGCGCACGAGAACGGGCGGAACCTCAACGACGGCAACCCGCGGACCAAGTGGCTCGTGGACACGCCGGCTAGCTGGGCGCGGTACACGCTGGACGCTCCGGCGACCGTCATCAGGTATTCGCTGACCAGCGCCGACGACGCGCCGGAGCGGGATCCGCGGGACTGGACGCTGGAGGGGTCCGGCGACGGTGAAACGTGGACCACAGTGGACACGCGGGCGGGTGAGTCGTTCGGCGAGCGGTTCCAGAGCAGGACCTTCGAGGTGGCCGACCCGGGCAGCTTCCCCATCTACCGGCTGCACATCACGGGGCACCCGGCCGGCAACCTCACTCAACTGGCCGAGTGGGAACTCACCGACGCGAAAGCGCCGGGGCCGATGCGGAGCCGGGTGGGGGCCGGGCCGGCCAGCTCACCGACAGCGAAGGCGAACGTGGGGTACACCGGACTCGCGGCGTTCGAGATCGCAGGGCACCACACGACCGAGGGAGCCGCCTTCGCGTACCATCGCATTTTTGATGTTGATCTTGAAGTGAAGGGCGACACCGAGCTGTCCTACCTGATGTTTCCGGAGGACGACGCGGGGACCTACGCGGCGGTTGACCTGGCGTTCACCGACGGCAGCTACCTGTCGCAGCTCGGCGCGCGGGACCAGCACGGCATCGCCCTCAGCCCGGGCGCGCAGGGGGCGTCGCAGACGCTCTACACGTCGCAGTGGAACCTCAAGCGGGCGCGGATCGGCGCGGTGGCGGCCGGCAAGACCGTCGCTCGGATCCTGGTGGGCTACGAGCGGACCGGCGGGCCGGGCAACTTCCGGACCTGGTTCGACGACGTCGTGATCGCGGAGGTGCCGGCGCCAAAACCCAAGACCAAGCTGAGCGCGTACGCGGACACGCGGCGCGGGACGCAGTCGAGTGGCGAATACTCGCGCGGCAACAACTTCCCGGCCACCGCGGTGCCGCACGGGTTCAACTTCTGGACGCCGGTCACCGACGCCGGGTCGACCAGCTGGCTCTATCAATGGTCCCGGCAGAACAACGCCGCCAACCGCCCCACGATCCAGGCGTTCTCGGCCAGCCACGAACCCAGCCCGTGGATGGGTGACCGGCAGACCTTCCAGCTGATGCCGTCCACCGCGACGGACGCCGGCCGGACCGCCCGCGCGCTCGCCTTCGGGCACGCCGGCGAGGAGGCGCGACCTTATTACTACGGTGTCACGTTCGACAACGGCATCCGGGCCGAGCTCGCGCCGGCCGATCACGCGGCGATCTTCCGGTTCACGTTCCCGGGCGACGACGCGCACCTGATCCTGGACAACGTCAACGGCAACTCGGGGCTGACCATCGACCCGGCCGGCCGGTCGTTCGAGGGCTGGTCGGACGTGAACAGCGGCGGGCTCTCGGCCGGCTGGACCCGGATGTACGTGTACGCCACCGTGGACGTGCCGATCACCGCGAGCGGGATGCTGCCCGCCGGCAACCGGCCGTCGACCGGCTACCTGTCGTTCGGCGCCTCCGAGGTGACCGTGCGGATCGCCACCTCGCTGATCAGCGTCGCACAGGCCCGGCACAACCTCGGACTGGAGATCGCGGCGGACGCCACCCTGGAGTCGGTGCGCGACCGGGCCCAGTCGCTGTGGGAAGCCAAGATGCGCACCGTCGAGGTCGAGGGCGCCACCGAGGATCAGCTGGTCACCCTCTATTCGAACCTGTACCGGTTGTTCCTCTATCCGAACTCCGGCCACGAGAACACCGGCACCAACGAGGCTCCGGTCCATCGGCACACCGTGCAGTCGGCGGTCAGTTCGCCCGCCACCGGTGCGCCGGTCCGGGACGGCAAGGTCTACGTCAACAACGGGTTCTGGGACACATACCGGACCACGTGGCCGGCCTATGCGCTGCTGACCCCGGGGGCCGCCGGCGAGATGGTCGACGGGTTCGTCCAGCAGTACCGGGACGGCGGGTGGATCTCGCGCTGGTCGTCGCCGGGATACGCGAACCTCATGGTCGGCACGAGCTCCGATGTCGCGTTCGCCGACGCGTACCGGAAAGGGGTGCCGGGTTTTGACGTGGACGACGCCTATCGGGCCGCGCTGCGGAATGCCACGGTGACGCCGCCGAATCAGAACGTCGGGCGCAAGGGGCTGGCGACGTCGATCTTCAAGGGTTACACGCCGAGCGAGGTGACCGGCGAGGCGATGTCGTGGGCGCTGGACGGGTACATCAACGACTTCGGGATCGCGGGGATGGCAGCCACCTTGGCGGACAAAACAGGCAACTCACGATATGCAGACGAAGCAGCGTATTTCAGGAATAGGGCCCTTAACTACGTCAACATGTTCGACAGTGCGGTCGGCTTCTTCCAAGGGCGGGATTCGGCCGGAAAGCCGCGTCTGACCCCCGAACAGTACGACCCGCGCGTCTGGGGCTACGACTACACCGAGACCAACGGCTGGAACATGGCCTTCCACGTGCCGCACGACGGTCAGGGCCTGGCCAACCTCTACGGCGGCCGGGAGGGGCTGGCCGCCAAGCTGGACGCCTTCTTCGCGACGCCGGAGACCGCGCGCTTCCCCGGCTCGTACGGCGGCACCATCCACGAGATGCTCGAGGCCCGCGACGTCCGGATGGGGCAGTACGGCCACAGCAACCAGCCGTCGCACCACATCATCTACATGTACAACTACGCCGGGAAACCGCATAAAACCCAGGCACTGGTACGCGAGGCGCTGTCCCGCCTCTACCTGGGCAGCGAGATCGGCCAGGGCTATCCGGGCGACGAGGACAACGGCGAGATGTCCGCCTGGCAGATCTTCTCGGCGCTCGGCTTCTACCCGCTGCGGATGGGCAGTGCGGACTACGTCATCGGCTCCCCGCTGTTCACCCGGGCCACCGTGCATCTGGAGAACGGCCGCACGCTCGTCGTCAACGCCCCGGACAACAGCCCCGGCAACGTCTACGTGCAAAACCTCAAGATCAATGGTCAGCCGTACGCGTCCACGTCCGTCCCGCATGCCGTCCTGGCCGACGGGGCCGTGCTCGACTTCGCCATGGGCCCGGCGCCGTCGCCGTGGGGCGCGGACTCCCCGCCGCCGTCGCTGACCACCGGCGACGCGGTGGCCACCCCGCTGCGCGACCTGACCGGCCCCGGCGCCGGCACCGCCTCGATCCCGGCCCTGGTCGACGACACCACCGCCACCCGGGCCGCGGTCGACGGCACCTTCACCTGCACGTTCACCGGCGCCGGCGAGCGGGCCGAGTTGTACACCCTGACCTCGGCCGCCACCACCGGCACCGACCCGGCCTCGTGGCGGCTGCGCGGCTCGGCCGACGGCATCACCTGGACCACCCTCGACGAGCGCTCCGGCCAGGTTTTCGACTGGCGGCTGCAGACCCGGCCCTTCCGGATCGCCGAACCGGGCCGCTACCGCCACTACGCCCTGGACCTGACCGGCTCGCTCGCCGAGGTGGAACTGCTGGGACGCCCGGAGCGCTAGGCAGCTTCCGGGATCGAGGCCGGGGGAGACCCATGCAAGGGGTCAATGGCGAAAGCCGAGGGGGAAACCGGCGAACGTACGGGGAATCCCCACTAGATTCGGGCCATGTCTGAAGACCAACTGTGGGGTGTGATCGCCGCCGGTGACCTCGGCACCGTGGCGACGATCAAGAAGGACGGGCGGCCGCAGCTGTCCGACGTCAGCTACACCGCCGCGGATGGCCTGATCCGCTTCTCCACCCGCACCGCCCTGGCCAAGGTGCACAACCTGCGCCGCGACCCGCGGGTCAGCGTCAAGGTCAGCGCAGCCGGCGGCGGCTACGCGGTCGCGGAGGGCACCGCCGAACTGAGCGCGGTGTCCTGGGCGCTGGACGACGCCACCGTCGAGGAGCTGATCGAGATCTACCGGTTGATCGCCGGCAAGGAACACCCCGACTGGGACGACTACCGCCGGGCCATGGTCGCCGACGGCCGGCTGGTGGTCCGGATCCGGGTCGAGCACCTCTACGGCTGGACCGCGCCCTAACGTCGCAACCGATTTGCACCCGCGGTTTTCGTTGCCGGCGGGCGCAAACCCCTAAAGGGCCGGTCCCCCGTCCCGATCTCCGGGTACAACCCTCACGTACCCGGAGACAAATCTGATGGCTGCCACGACCAAACCGCGGGCGGATGCCCCGGCCGACCGCCCCGCTGGGCGTCTGGCCAGCGGCTGGGCCCGGCTGTGCCTCGTCGTCGGGGTGATCTGTGCCCTCTTCGCGCTGGTGCTCAGCACCAGCGTGGGCGGCGACAGCGTCAGCCAGACCGTTTCCAACTTCGGGCTCTGCCTCGCCGCGGTGGCGGCGGCGGTCGCCTGTCTCACCCGGGCCCGCACCTTCCGCGGACGGATGCGATGGGGCTGGGTCTTCATCGGGCTCGGCGTGCTCAGCTGGGGTTCCGGTCAGAGCGCGTGGGTGTGGCTCGAGACGTTCCAGGGTGAGGAAGCGCCGTTCCCGTCGATTGCCGACATCGGCTACCTCGGCATGGTGCTGCTCACCCCGATCGGCCTGCTGACCCTGCCGAGCGTGGCGCAGGTGCTGGCCAACCGGGTGCGCAGCGTGCTGGACGGCCTCATGGTCGCCGCCTCGCTGGTGCTGATCGCGTGGATCTTCGTGGTCTCGCCGCTGCTGGAGACCGGGCAGGACACCGCGCTGGCGCTCTACGTCAGCCTGGCGTACCCGCTGGGCGACGTGGTGATCGTGACCATCGTGATCTACATGCTGGCCCAGCAGCGCCGGCACGGCCGCACCTACAAGCAGCTGGCCCTGGTCGGCGCCGGCATCTCCGGCTTCGCGGTCTCCGACATCTGCTACGCGTACCTCAACCTGACCGGCGCGTACAGCTCCGGCGGGCTCACCGACATCGGCTGGTTCACCGGCTTCTCGCTGATCCTGCTGGCCGCGTTCAAGCCGATCCCGGCCGAGCACGAGGAGCCGGAGCCGCACGAGGACGACATGGCCCAGCCGCCGGTCGGCATCCTGCTGCCCTACGTCGCTGTGCTCGCGGCCCTGCTCACCACCGTCATCTGGTACGCCAAGACCGGGCACAACAACACGTTCGTGGCGTACACCCGCTCGGCCCTGATCCTGCTGATCGTCGGCCGGCAGCTGCTCACCCTGCGGGAGAACCGCAACCTGACCCGCACCCTGGAGGCCCGGGTCGCCGACCGCACCGCCGAGCTGTACGCCAGCGAGCAGCGCTTCCACGCGCTGGTCCAGCACAGCTCCGACGTGGTCACCGTGGTCAGCCCGGAGGCCGACGTGCTCTACCAGAGCGAGTCGGTGCAGCGGGTTTTCGGCTACCCGGCGCAGTGGCTGACCGGCCGCCGCCTCACCAAGCTGCTCGACCCGGAGTCGGCCCTGCGGCTGGCCCAGGCGCTGCGCCAGGTGTCCGGCCGCCCGTACGCCACCACCGTGCTGGAGCTGTCCGTCCGGCACCGCGACCGGCGTGTGCGCCAGGCCGAGATGACCATCACCAACCTGCTCTCCGACGAGAGCGTGGGCGGCCTGGTGCTCAACACCCGCGACATCAGCGAGCGCAAGGAGCTGCAGGACCAGCTGGTGCACGAGGCGTACCACGACGCGCTCACCCAGCTGGCCAACCGCGCGCTGTTCCGCGAGCGGGTCGCCGAAGCGCTGCGCACCCGCGGCCCGGCGAACGACGTCACCGTACTCTTCCTCGACCTGGACGGGTTCAAGGAGGTCAACGACAGCCTCGGGCACCTGGCCGGCGACCAGCTGCTGGTGCAGGTCGCCGACCGGCTGCGCTCCTCGGTGCGCGACGGCGACGTGGTGGCCCGGTTCGGCGGCGACGAGTTCGCCGTGCTGGTCGAGTCGGCGCCCGGCACCGACGACGCCGAGCAGGTGGCCGGCCGCATCGTCGAGGTGCTGGAGCAGCCGTTCCGCAGCGAGACCCGGGACATCCACGTGCAGGCCAGCATCGGCCTGGCCACCGCCGAGTCGCTCGCCGAGGGCGACACCGACGGCGCCGAGCAGCTCATGCGCAACGCCGACCTGGCCATGTACAAGGCCAAGTCGGCCGGCGGCGGCTGCTTCGCGGCCTACCACCCGGACATGCTGGCCGGCCTGGTGGAGCGGCTGGAGCTGGAGGCCGACCTGCGGGTCGCGCTCGAGCGCAAGCAGCTGCACCTGCACTACCAGCCCACCATCGACCTGGCCACCAGCGAGATCATCGGCTTCGAGGCGCTGGTCCGCTGGCAGCACCCGGAGCGCGGGATGATCCCGCCGGCCGAGTTCATCCCGATCGCCGAGGCGACCGGGCTGATCGTGCCGCTGGGCCGCTGGGTGCTGCGCGAGGCGTGCCGGCAGGCCGTCGAGTGGACGGAGCAGTCCGGCGGCACCCGCCCGGTCAAGATGGCGGTCAACGTCTCGGTGCGCCAGTTCGACCGGGCCGACCTGGTCGACGTGGTGGGCGGCATCCTCGCCGACACCGGCATGCCGGCCGAGCAGCTCTGCCTCGAGATGACCGAGAGCGTGCTGATGACCGACACCGACGACAACCTCGAGCAGCTGCTCCGGCTCAAGGCGCTCGGCGTGACCCTGGCGATCGACGACTTCGGCACCGGCTACTCGTCGCTGGCGTACCTGCGCCGGTTCCCGGTGGACACGCTCAAGATCGACCGCTCGTTCGTCGAGCGGCTGGGCGCGCTCACCGACGACACCGCGCTGGCCGACACGATCGTGCAGCTCGGCAAGAGCCTCGGCATGGCCACCGTGGCCGAGGGCATCGAGGAGTTCGGCCAGCTGGCCGCGCTGCGCGAGATGGGCTGCCATTTCGCGCAGGGCTACTACTTCTCCCGGCCGGTACCGGCCGAGGAGGCCGGCCCGCTCTTCCTCGCCGCCGAGCTCAGCTCCGCCAAGCGCTGACCGCTGCCGCCGCACCCCCCTTTCCGAGAAGGAGTCCCATGACCACGGGTACCATCGCGTCCGAGTTCGCCCCGCCGGCGGCGCCGGCGCCGCTGACACCGGATGCGCTGCGGGTCGTCGACCTGCCGACGCCGTACCTGGTCACCGACCTCGACACGGTCGCGGAGCGGTACGCAGGGTTCACCGCGGCGCTGCCCGGTGTCGCGACCTTCTACGCCATGAAGTGCAACCCGGCCCCGGAGATCCTGCGCACCCTGGCCGACCAGGGCGCCGGCTTCGAGGTCGCCTCGATCGGCGAGCTGCGCATGCTGCAGGCCCTCGGCGTCGACCCGGCGACCGTGCTCTACAGCAACCCGGTGAAGCCGCCGGGCCAGATCGCGGCCGCGGCCGGCATGGGCCTGTGGCGGTTCAGCTTCGACTCCCCCAACGAACTTGCCAAGATCGCCGAGAAGGCGCCCGGTTCGGCCGTCTACGTGCGGCTGCGGGTGGACGACAGCAACAGCATGTTCCCGCTGTCCCGCAAGTTCGGCACCGACGTCGAGGACGCGTACGACCTCATGCTGCTGGCCCGCCGGCTCGGCCTGCGCCCGTACGGCGTCACCTTCCACGTCGGTTCGCAGTGCGGCAGCACCTCGGCCTGGCAGTCGGCGATCCGGTTGGCGGGCGAGCTGATGGAGCGGCTCCGCGGCGACGGCATCGAACTCGAGATGCTCGACCTGGGCGGCGGTTTCCCGGCCCGGTACCGCGCCGGCGTGCCGTCGATCGAGGAGATCGGCGCGGTCGTCCAGGACGCGCTGGCCGAACTGCCGTACCGGCCCGCCCTGATCGCGGCCGAGCCCGGCCGGCACCTGGTCGCCGAGGCCGCGGTGATGGCCGCGACCGTGATCGGCCGGGAGATGCGCGGCGACGAGAACTGGCTGTTCGTCGAGGTCAGCACGTACCACGGCCTGATGGAGGCACTGCAGACCGCGGGTGGTTGGGACTTCCCGGTGTGGAGTTCGGTGCCCGAACTGCCCGGCACCGAGACGCTGCCGTTCACCATCACCGGCCCGACCTGCGACAGCTCGGACACCATCGGCTACGGGATTCCGCTGCCGGCCACGGTGACCGTGGGCGACGTCGTCTACTTCGGCTCGGCCGGCGCGTACTCGCTGAGCTACGCAACCGCCTTCAACGGCTTCCAGCCACCCACGCCGGTCTTCGTGGGCACGGGTCAGCCCCGTGCTCGACGCTGAGCGCAGGGCCGGGCGCCGCCGCGCCCAACCGGGTGGGATGCGGCGTGCCGGCCGGCTGCGGGAGCTGCTGGTCTCCGGCGTCGTCGACTCGTTCGGCATGGCGCTGGGCTGGACCGTGGTGGTCCTGCTCGCCACCTCCCGGGGCGGCCTCGCCGAGGCCGCCCTCTACAACGCCGCCATGCTGGTCGGCGTCGTCCTCTCCGCCCCGATCACCGGGTGGCTCTCGCACCGGATGAACGGGCGCACCCTGCTGCGCAGCGCCGCCAGCTTCGAGGTGGTGCTGCGCTTCGCGGTGCTCGCCGGCCTGGTGGCCGGGCTGCCGTCCGGCGTGGTGGCGGTGGCCGTGGTGCTGATGCACGTGGCCGCCTGGGCGGGCTTCGCCGGCATGCGCGCCGAGGTGACCGCGGTGGACGCCTCGCCGCGTTCGATGACCCGGTACGCGGTGGCGATCGCCGGCGTCGAGGCCGGCGGCACGGCCCTGGCCGCGCTGCTGCCCACCGGCCCGGACGGCTACCCGACCGGCTGGCTGCTCGGCGCGGTCTTCGTGGTCTACCTCGGTTCGCTGCTGCCCACCGTGCTGACCGCAAGGCGGGCCCGGATCTCGGCCGGACGCCCGGTGCTGGCCGCCGGGCTGGCCGCCGGCCTGGCCGCCGGATTGGGCGCCCCGCCGGAGCCCCGGCCCAGGCCCCGGCCGCGCAACGCCGGCCGGCGCTTCCGGCACGCGCACCGCGCCGAGCCGGAGGGCTGGCGGCTGCCGTCGACGCGCCTGCTGCTGGCCGGTGGCGGCGTCATGCTGATCGCGGCCGGTCCCACCCTGCTGGCCGTGCCGATCACCGCCGAACTGCACGGCGGCGGCTGGGTGGCCGGCGCCGCGGTCGCGTTCAGCTTCGGCTGCCTGCTGTCCACCTCCGCGGTGGCGTTCATCGGCCGGCTCCAGATCCCGGCCGTGCTGCGCTGGTCGCTGTGGGGCCTCGGAATGCTGGCCGGCTGGATCCTGGCCCCGCTGTTCGCGCCGATGGTGCTGGTGGCGCAGTTCGTGGCCGGCCTGGCCCAGACCGCGTTCGAGGGCGACATGGACGCCCGGGTGGCGTCCGAGGCCGCACCGGAGTCGGTGACCCGGCACCTCGCGTACAGCGCCTCGGTCCGCGCGCTGGGCGGCGCGGTCGCGGTGCGGGCCCTACCGGTGCTGGCGGCCAGCGCGGCGATCGGCACGGTGTCGAGCGTGGCCGCCCTGATCCTCGGCTTCTCCTCGCTGGTCCTCTGGGCCGGCATCACCACGGCCCCGCACATATTCCGTCGACTGGCGCACTGACCGTTCCGTAGAGTGGCCGGCATGACAACCCCACGCGGCATCGTGCGTCCATCCGGTGCTGTGCGCGGCGCGGCGGGCTGATGACCCTTTAGGAGTCCCCCGCTCGGCACCGGGAGTCTTCCACCTCGGAGAGCTTCCGCATGTCGCCGTATCGTCTCTACCTGCTCATCTGCGGCCTCGGCTCGTTCGCGAGCCGGACCGCGTTCACCCTCAACCTGATCTACCAGGCCACCGTGGTGGGCCTGTCGCCGCTGCAACTCGTGCTGGTCGGCACCGTCATGGAGACCGTCTGCTTCCTGGCGCAGGTGCCCACCGGGGTGCTCGCCGACCTGGTCAGCCGCCGGCTCTCGGTGATCGTGGGTTACGCCCTGATGGGCGCCGGCCTGCTGGTCTGGGGCCTGCTGCCCAGTTTCGCCGCGATCCTGGTGGCCAACGTCATCTGGTCGATCGGCGCGGTCTGCGTCGACGGCGCCGAGGAGGCCTGGGCCGCCGACGAGATCGACCCGGACCGGGTCACCGCCGCGTTCCTCCGCGGCGGCCAGTTCGCCCAGGCCGGCGGGCTGCTCGGCATCCTGGCCGCGGTCGCCCTGGCCACCGCCGGCCTGGCCGTCCCGATCGTGGCCGGCGGGATACTCACCCTCGGCCTGGCCGCCCTGCTGATGATCTTCATGACCGAACGCTGGCGCCCCACCGAAACCGGTTCGTGGCGCTCCATGGGCCGGCAGGTGGCCGCCGGCGCCCGGCAGGTGCGGCACAGCGCGCTGCTGGCCGGCGTCGTGGCGGGCACCTTCTTCGCGGGCCTGAGCAGCGAGGGCTTCGACCGGCTGAGCCAGCCGTTCCTGCTGCCGTTCACCGGCGGTCGCCCGGTGGAACTGGTCTTCGGCGGGCTGGCGGTGCTGGCCGCTCTCGGCTCGATAGCGATGACCGGGCTGCTCGGCCGCTGGCTCGACCCGAAAACCGCAGAGGCCGCGCCAGTCCCGGCGGGCGCGGCAGCCACGGCGGGCGCGGCAGCCACGGCGGGCGCGGCAGCCACGGCGGGCGCGGCAGGCGCGGCAGGCGCGGCTGGCCCGGCGGGGCTGTCGGCGCGGCGCGCCGGATGGCTGGTTGCGGGCGTGGAGGCGGGCACCGCGGCCGGGATGATCTGCTTCGGGATGGCCGGCGAGTGGTGGGTCGCCGTTGCGCTCTATCTCGTCGTGCTGTTGCTGCGCGGCGCCTCCGGACCGATCCTCAGTATCTGGCTGGTGTCGGCCACCGCGCCCGGCTCGCGGGCCACCGTCTTCTCGATCCAGGCGCAGGCCGACGCGCTCGGCCAGATCGCCGGCGGGCCGCCCGCCGGCCTGGTCGCCCAGCGCCGCTCGATCGGGGCCGGCATCTCGGTCGCCGGACTCTTCCTGTTGCCCGCGGTTGCCCTGTTCGGCTGGGCCGCGAGGCAGGCGTCAAGTTCCGGAACCGGCGCCGACCTGGGCACTCCTGAGAAAGCGCTTCCCGAGCCCCTACCAGGCATTGACAGGTAACAAAACCCCGGTTCAGAGTGGCGACACAAAGAGCGCTTTCACATCCCGTTCCCCGACGGGCAACGCTCGCGAAACATCCCCACAGGAGTCGCCCATGACATCCCCCGTCCCGGGTGGCAGCCGCCGACGGCTGTCACCCACCCGATTCCTCGCCCTCGCCTCCGGCCTCGCCGGGCTCGCCACCGCGTACCTCGTCGCGGCCGGCGGGCCGGCGGACGCCGCCGAGGTCGTGGTCTCGCAGAACAGGCCGGCCACCGCATCCTCGTCGGAGTGGGCCGGCACGCCCGCCTCGGCCGCGGTCGACGGCGACAACGGCACCCGGTGGTCCAGCGCGTTCGCCGCGAGCCAGTGGTTCCAGGTGGACCTGGGCGCCAGCACCGCGGTCAGCCGGATCGCGATCAACTGGGAGGCGGCGTACGCGCGTGCCTTCACCATCCAGTTCTCCCTGAACGGCACCAACTGGACGCAGGCCTACGCCACCACCACGGGCGGCGGCGGTCAGCAGAACATCCCGGCCGCGGGTGACGCCAGATATATCCGGATCAATCTGACCCAGCGGGCGCTGGAACTCTACGGCTACTCGTTCTGGGAGTTCCAGGTCTTCTCCGGCGGCAGCACTCCGACCACTCCACCGACCACCTCCCCCGGTGGCGCGCGGCTGCTGTCCTACAACAAGCCGGCGCAGGCCTCGACCTGGCAGAACGACGTCAACTGCAACCCGTGCAGCCCGGACAAGGCGTTCGACAACGACCCGGCCAGCCGCTGGGCGACCAGTTCCACCAACGGCTGGGTGGACCCCGGCTGGATCTCGGTCGACCTCGGTGCCACCGCGCAGGTCAGCCAGGTGGTCCTGCAGTGGGATCCGGCGTTCGCCCGCGCGTACCAGATCCAGGTGTCCGGCGACAACGCGAACTGGTCGACCATCTACTCGACCAGCACCGGTGACGGACTCAAGGACGTGATCAACGCCAGCGGCACCGGCCGGTACGTCCGGATGTACGGCACCGCGCGCAGCAGCGCGTACGGCTATTCGCTCTGGGAGTTCAGCGTCTACGGCACCGGCGGCAACCCCACCGCCCCGCCCGCGAAGCCCGCCGACCCGGTCTTCCCGGCCACCCGGCTGGTCTTCTCCGACGAGTTCAACGGCGCCTCGGGCAGCAAGCCGGACGGTTCGAAGTGGACCATGGACCCCGGCGTCCCGCAGAACGGTGAGGTCCAGTACTACACGCCGAACAGCGAGAACGCGTCGATGAACGGACAGGGCCAGCTCGTCATCGAGGCCCGCCGGCAGGACTACCAGGGCCGGCAGTACACCTCGCACCGGATGAACACCAGCAACAAGTTCCACGTGCAGTACGGCCGGATCGAGGCCCGGGTCAGGGTGCCGAAGGGCAACGGGCTCTGGCCGGCGTTCTGGATGATGGGCGAGGACTTCCTCAGCGGACGCCCGTGGCCCTACAACGGCGAGATCGACATCATGGAGGTCCTCGGCCGCAACACCAGCGAGGCGTACTCGACGCTGCACGCACCGGCCTACAACGCGGGCGGCGGCTACGGCCAGAAGTACGCGACCGTCGACCTGTCCCAGGACTACCACGTCTGGGCGGCCGAGTGGGACAGCCGGGGCATCCGGTTCTTCCTGGACGGCCGGCAGGTGTTCGACGCGAGCAAGGAGACCGTGGAGAACACCCGCGGCCCGTGGATCTTCGACCACAAGTTCTACCTGATCCTCAACCTGGCCGTCGGCGGCGACTTCCCCGGTCCGATCGACGCCAGCACCCCGTTCCCGTCGCAGATGCTCGTCGACTACGTCCGCGTCTATCAGTGAGGGCCGCCATGCGAAAACGTTCCTCCTTCCTGATCGGCGGCGCCGCCGCCGTCCTCGCCGGGTCCCTGCTGCTCGTGCCGTCCACGGCAAGCGCCGCGGACACCCTGCTCTCGCAGGGCCGCACGGCCAGCGCGTCGTCCACCGAGTCGGCCGCCTTCCCGGCCGCCAACGCGGTGGACGGCAACTTCGGCACCCGCTGGTCCAGCGCGTTCAGCGACCCGCAGTGGTTGCAGGTCGACCTGGGCGCCAGTGCCACGGTCACCTCGGTCCTGATCGACTGGGAGGCCGCGTACGCCCGCAGTTTTTCGATCCGGACCTCGACCAACGGCAGCAGCTGGACCACCGCCTACAGCACCACGTCGGGCACCGGCGGCCGGCAGACGCTCGCGGTGAGTGGCACCGGCCGGTACGTGCGGCTGGAGACCACCGCGCGGGCCACCCAGTGGGGTGTCTCGCTCACTGAGTTCCAGGTCTTCGGCAGCGGCGGCGGCACCACGCCGACCGCACCGACGATTCCGCCGGGCGCGGTCCGGGTCGCGGAGTTCCTTGCCGACTGCCCGTTCAGCCACCGGCTGCCGGACGACCCGATCATCTTCCCCGGCCTGCCGGGTGCGTCGCACATGCACAGCTTCTTCGGCAGCACCGTGACGAACGCGTTCTCGACGACGCAGGACCTGCTCAACGCGAACAGCAACTGCAACCCGTCGATCGACAAGTCGTCGTACTGGATCCCGACGCTCTATCAGAACAACGTCCCGGTGGAGCCGGTCACCGGCATCTTCTACTACCTGGGCGAGGGCGTCCGCGACGACCTGATCGCGCAGACCCAGCCGTTCCCGCTGGGCCTGCGGGTGGTGGCCGGCAACGCGCGGGCGACCGGCCCGGCCGACAACACGATCGCCCGCTGGTCGTGTCTGCACGCCGGGCACGTGGGCTCGTCGTCCGACTTCGTGAACTGCCCGACCGGCACGATGCTGGAGTCCTACCTGGACTTCCCGCACTGCTGGGACGGCCGGAACCTGGACTCGGCGGATCACAAGAGCCACATGGCGTATCCGGTCGGCAACGCCTGCCCGGCCAGCCACCCGGTGGTGGTGCCCAAGCTGCGGCAGGTGATGCGGTACCCGGTCAACGGCAATCCGGCGAACTTCCGGCTGGCCTCCGGCGCGGGTTACACCATGCACGGCGACTTCTTCAACGCCTGGCCGGTCGACGAACTGGCCCGCCGGGTGAACAACTGCATCCGCATCATCGTGAAGTGCGGCACGGACGGTACCGCCTGATGGAGGCCCGGATATGAGCACGGGTGCCGCCAGCTTCGGCAGTGGCGGCACCCGTGGCCGTGAGAGCGCTCTCCGAGCCTCGGGTCCCGGTGCTATAACAGACCGCATGAGTTCCCGGCCCGCGAGCGGGCGGCATCCGACGATGGACCAGGTCGCCGAGGCGGCCGGCGTGTCCCGCGCCACCGTGTCCCGGGTGATCAACGGCGCACCCAGCGTGGATGCCAAGATCCGCGAGATGGTCCAGCGGGCCATCGCCGAAACCGGGTACGTCCCGAACGTCGCGGCCCGCAGCCTGGTCACCCGGCGCTCCAACTCGGTGGCCCTGGTGATCAGCGAGCCGGACCGGCCGGACAACAACTCGTTCCTCAACCGGATCTTCACCGACCCGTACTTCGGCCGGATCACCGCCGGCGCCACCACGGCGCTGCGCCCGCACGACATCCACCTGGTGGTCATCCCGACCGACTCCACCGACCACCACCAGGTGATCCGGTACCTGCGTCAGGGCCACGTCGACGGTGTCCTGCTGATCAGCAGCCACGAGCAGGACACCCTCCCCCGCCAGGTGCACGAGCTGGGCATCCCCGCGGTGGTGTCGGCCCGGCCCACCTCGCCGATCGCGGTCAGCTTCGTCGACGTCGACCAGCGGCTCGGCGCCCGGCTCGCGGCCGAGCGGCTGCTCTCCCGCGGCTGCCGGCGGCTGGCCACCATCAGCGGCCCGCTGGACATCCCGTCCGGCCTCGACCGCCTCGACGGCTACCGCGCCTACCTGGCCGAGCACGGCTTCGATGCGGTGCCGTCGGTCGAGGGCGACTTCACCCGGGCCGGCGGCGAGGCGGCGGCCCGCCGGCTGCTCACCGAGCACCCCGAGGTGGACGGCCTGTTCGTGGCCAGCGACCTGATGGCCGAGGGCGCGCTGCGCGCCGTGCAGGACCTGGGCCGCCGGGTGCCGGACGACCTCGCGGTGGTCGGATTCGACGACAGCAGCGCGGCGCTGGACTGCCGGCCGCTGCTCACCACGGTCCGGCAGCCGGTCGAGGAGATGGCCGCCGAGATGGCCGAGGTGCTGCTGGCGCACATCGCGGCGCCCGGCCGGCTGCCCCGGTCGGTCACCTTCCAGCCCACCCTGGTGGTGCGCGACTCCGCCTGACGGCCGGTTGGCCCATCGGGTTACCGTCTGGCCCTATGGGGAGCGAGCCGACGGCGGGGGCGTTGCTCGCGGCCGGGAGTGAGGCCTTGATCGAGGCCGCGTTCCGGACCGGTGACTTCGTCGCTGCCCACCAACTGCTGCTGGCGGCCCGGGACCGGGCGCGGCAGACCCGGAACCGGGTGGACGAGGCAACGGCGCTGACCCGGCTCGGCATGCTGGCCCACTTCTCGGCGATCGCCGGTGACCTGGCCGAGGCCGACTGGGCCGCCGAGGAGCGGATGTTCGCCGAGGCGCTGGCCATCCAGCGGGCCGCGGACGACCCGGCCGGCGCCGCCGAGTCGCTGTTCGGGCTCGGCCTCGTGCACCAGGTGCTGCGCGGTGACTGGCCCACCGCCATGCCGTTCTATCAGGAGGCGCTGTCGCTGGCCGAGCGGTACGCGGACGAGATCGTGCGCTCCGAGGTGCACCGGCACATCGGCTTCTACCACGTCTATGTCACCGGCGACGGCGAGCAGGGCCTGCGCCACCTGCGGATGTCCCAGGTGCTGCGGGAGCGGTACGGCGACCCGCGCCGGGTGGCGACCGGCACGCTGGCCCTGGGCGAGGCCGAACTGGCCGCCGGCAACCGGCCCGAGGCGCTGCGGCTGCTGCACGAGGCGGTGCACCAGGCCCGGGCCGCCGGCCTGACCGCCCAGCGGATCGGCTGGGCCGAGCAGGCGCTGCGCGACGCCGAGCGCCTGGCCGGCTGAGGCGCCCGCACGGCCGGCTGTCCAGCCTTCGTCGGATGTCCGACGGATCGATCACGATCAGTTCTGTCGGGTCCCCGACCCAGGTAACTTATGGACAGTTACTGCTGGTCATAGGGGGCGGCCTTGACCGGTCGGCGCGACTCGTCTGGCTCCTACCATCCGGTGCTCGGCATCGACCTCGGCACCACGTCCTGCGCCATGTCCGTGTGGGACGGCGAGGCCATCACGGTCATCCCCGGCCCGACCGGAGCGCACGCGCTGCCGGCCGTCGTCGGGCAAAACCCGGCCGGGCAGATCGTGGTGGGCCGGCCACCGGCCGGCGGCACCCCACCGGTGATCACCGGGATCAAACGTGAGCTGGGCAGTGGCGAGCGGCTGCGGCTGCGCGGCCGGCAGTACCAGCCGCCGGAGATCTGCGCGTTCCTGCTGATCGAGCTGAAGCGGCGGGCCGAGGCGTTCCTCGGCGGCCCGGTGCACGACGCGGTGATCACCGTTTCCGGGTCGGCCGGTGAGACGCAGCGCCGGGCCGTCCGGGAGGCGGCCGGGCTGGCCCAGCTCAACGTGCGGCGCCTGGTGGACGACCCGGTGGCGGCCGCGGTGGCGATCGGGGCCGGCGACCGGGAACGCACCTACGCGATCTACGACCTGGGCGGCGGCACCTTCGACACGGCGATCGTGCGGGTCGGCCCGGACGGGGTGAGCGTCCTGGGCGCGGCCGGCGACCCCCGGCTCGGCGGCGACGACTTCGACGAGCACATCGTGGGCTACGCGCTGCGCCAGATCCGCGAGCGGCACCACGTCGACCTGAGCCAGGACGAGCACGTACGCACCCAGATCCGGCGCGAGGCCGAACGCCGGAAACGCGAGCTGTCGACGGCCGAGACCACGGTGCTCGAACTGCCGCTGCTGACCGCCACGATCAGCACCAGCGTGCCGCTGTCCCGACGGGCCTTCGAGGCGATGATCGAGCCGGACGTCACGAAGTCGCTGGGCTACCTGGCCGCCGCACTGGCCGCGGCCCGGTCCGAGCACGGCATCGGCCGGCACGGCGTCGACCGGGTGCTGCTGGCCGGCGGCTCGAGCCGGATCCCGTCGATCCGCACCCGGCTGGCCGGCTACTTCGGGCTGAACGTCGGCGACATCCCGGCCGGCCTCGAACCCGACGAGCTGAACGCGCGCGGCGCCGGCCTGCTGGCCCGCGAGTACGAGCCGGCGCTCACCTTCGAAGATTTCCGCCCCGGCCTGCTCAGTGCCAATCTGCGGCTGCGCGCCGAGATGGCCGAGCCGGACGAGCCGGGGTTCGCGTCACCCGCCGAGGCGGCCGGCCCGCCGGACACGCTACCGATGCCGCCGGCCGAGACCCCGGCCGATTTCCGCCCGGTGGCCGACGCCAGCTACTGGATGCTGGCCGGCACGGAGGACGGCGACCGGGCCGGGCTGCGCGCCGCGTACACCTCTTTCATCGCCGCCATCCAGGCGGCCGCGCCGGACGCCCGGCTCCGCGAACTGGGCGAGGTGCTGGCCCGCGAATACGCCCGCGGCCATTGATTCCGTCCCTTATCTGCCCGTTACGGTTGGTGCATGCTGATCAGTTTTGGGCTGCCGGTCTCCGGCGCGTGGGCCACGCCGGCGTCCCTGGCCGGGTTCGCCGTCCGCGCCGAGGACCTCGGCTACCACGGGCTGTGGACGTTCCAGCGGCTCCTGGTGGGCGTCGAGCAGGATCTGGCGCCGGTGTACCGCGGCGTGCTCGACCCGCTCCTCGCACTCACCTACGCGGCGGCCCGCACCTCGGTGATCCGGCTCGGCGTCGCCGTGATCAACCTGCCCTTCGTCTCGCCGGCCTACCTGGCCAAACAGGCCGGCACCCTGGATGTGCTCTCCGGCGGCCGGTTCGACCTGGGCCTGGGCACCGGCTGGTCGGAGCCCGAGTTCGTGGCGACCGGCTCGGACCCGCACCCGCGCGGCCGGCGCATCGAGGAATATCTGGCCGCCCTGCGCACCCTGTGGCAGGACCGGCCGGCCAGCTTCGACGGCACGCTGTACCGGGTGCCACCGAGCGTCATGGACCCGCCGCCGGTGCAGCCGGGTGGCCCACCGGTGCTGCTGGGCGGCACCGCGGAGGCGGCGCTGCGCCGGGCCGGCCGGATCGCGGCGGGATGGGTGAGCAGCAGCCGGGCCAGCCTCGCCGACATCCGGCGGGGCACCGAGGTGGTGCGCGCGGCGGCCGCGGCCGCCGGCCGCGACCCGGACCTGGTCCGGATCGTGGTGCGCGGCGTGGTGCGGGCCGGCGAGCCGGTCGAGGGGGTGGCACTGTCCGGGGACTTCGCCGCGATTCGCGACGCTGCCCGGGGGTACCAGGAGGCCGGCGTGACCGAACTCTTCTACGACCTCAACTGGGACCCGTTGATCGGGTCGCCGGACGCCGACCCGGTGCTGGCAACCGCGCGTGCCGAGGAGATCATCACCGCCTTGGCGCCGACCCGACTTGACGGGTAGGTAAGACGGTGGTCGAAGTCCCGGGAATTGGCCGGAATGGCGGGCCAATCGTTATCGGAATGGCCTTCGGGTTAGCGCGGGACGGCGTCCCCGACATGATCGGAGAGTGACGGTGATCAACACAGAAGCGATTGTACGACGACCATCCCACCGTCGATCCCACCCCCGGAACGCCCTTCCGCCGAAGATCTTCCGGGTGGGAGCGCTCAACACCGAAGGAACTGAAGGAACGGAGTACGCAAGATCGACATGAGGGCGAAACCCCGGCGAAACAGCCGTCTACGATCTCCTGAACTGGACTTCGATGACTTTGCGCAACAGTACGATTGCCCTTTGGGTTGTGATAACGGACATACGGCGCGATCTTGACTGACACTATGGGCGGTTTAATCCTCAAACTAGCAGTTTCGTGCCCTCCGACGGGCCTACCCGATGTGACGCTTCGGGCGCCAGGCTTTCAGCGGGCCGTTATTCATTCGATGCGTCAACTCATTTCCTACGGCCCAGTTCCGGACTACCTTCCCAACCGCAGCATCCGAATACCTCTCACGCACGACGCATGTGAGGGTGTGTCGTTCGATGGAGGTGATTGAGTGTGGAACCGCTGATCGAGGAGGCCGGACTGGCCCGGACCGGCGCCCCGCTCGATGCGATGAACTCACCCACCGGCGAGAAGAGGAAGGTCGAGACCAGACACCGGTCGCCAACCCAGATCGCCCTCGCGCGCCTGCGCAAGGACAAGGTCGCGATGACCTGTCTGGGCATCTTCATCTTCTTCGTCCTGATCGCAATCTTCGCCCCGTTGCTCGCCAAGCTCGAGGGCCAGGACCCGTCCACGCTGCACCAGGACCTGCTCGACGAGTACGGTTACCCGACCTTCGTGGTCAGCAGCGAGCACTGGTTCGGCATCGAGCCCCGGCTGGGCCGCGACCTCTTCGCCCGGTTCGTCTACGGCGCCCGGCCCTCGCTGATCGTGGCCTGCACGGTCACCGTGATCACCGGCATCGTCGGCGTGGTCATGGGTCTCGTGGCCGGCTTCCTGGGCGGCTGGGTCGACCGGGTCATCTCCTGGGTGATCGACTTCGTGCTGAGCCTGCCCTACCTCCTGTTCGCCATCGCCGTACCGGCCGTGCTCCTGACGATGTTCGTCGAAGACGCGAGCACGGCGGGCGTCACCGAGGTGACCCGGGCGCGGTTCGCGTCACTGATCATCGTCCTCTCCTTCTTCGGCTGGGCCAGTCTGGCCCGGCTCATCCGCGGCGAGGTGCTCTCGCTGCGCGAGCGCGAGTTCATCGCCGCCGCCAAGGTGCTGGGCGTGCCGACCCGCAAGGTCCTGTTCAAGGAGTTGCTGCCTAACCTGGTGGCGCCGATCATCATCTCCACCTCGCTGGCCCTGCCGACCTACATCGTCGCCGAGGCGGGTCTGACCTTCCTCGGTGTGGGTCTGGTCGAGCCGACCCCGTCGTGGGGGCTCACGATCGCCAACGCGACGACCTACTACCGGGCGGACCCGCTCTACCTGTGGCTGCCTGTCCTGGCGATCAGCATCCTGGTGCTGTCGCTGAGCTTGCTCGGTGACTCGATCCGAGACGCTTTCGATCCCCGCACCCGACGGTGACCCCGTCGACGCCCTGTAAAGAAAGAGGAGAAATGGCAAGGCGCTTCAAGGTGGCCGTGGCGGCGACAGCTGCCGTTGCCCTGGTGCTGTCGGGCTGTGGCAGCCCGTCGTCCAACAACGATTCCGGCAAGGCCGACACCGGCAAGATCTCGGCGCAGCAGAGCGCGACCGACCCGAACGCGAAAGGCCCGGCGCCGGAGGTTCCCGGCTCGCGCAAGGGCGGCACGCTGATCGTCTACGCCCAGACGACGCCGTCGACGTTCGACCCGACCGACATCTACTACACCGACTCGAACGAGATCGGGAAGCTGCTGTTCCGTACCCCGACGCAGTACGCGATCCGGAACGGGCAGCCGGTTCTGGTGCCCGACCTGACCGACCTCGGCACCGTGTCGTCCGACCAGCTCAGCTGGACCTTCAAGATGCAGCAGGGCATCAAGTACGAGGACGGCACCGAGGTCAAGGTCGAAGACCTCGCGTACGCCATCAAGCGCTCCTTCGCGCACGACATCTACGCGAACGGCCCGGCGTACCAGCTGTCGTACTTCAAGGACGGCGACAAGTACAAGGGCCCGTACACCGACGGTGACACCTTTGCCGGCGTGGCGACCCAGGGCACCGACACCCTGATCATCAACCTGGCGAAGCCGTTCTCCGACCTGCCGTTCTACCTGACCTTCCCGCTGTTCACGCCGATCCCGAAGGCGAAGGACACCAAGCAGGACTACAAGAACCGCCCGCTGGCCACCGGCCCGTACGCGTTCGACCAGTACACCGCCGGCACCTCGCTCACGCTGAAGAAGAACCCGAACTGGGACGCCAACACCGACCCGGTCCGGCACCAGTACCCGGACGCCTTCAGCTTCAAGTGGGGCGGCGAGCTCGTCTCGACCCAGCAGAAGGTTCTGAACAGCGCCGGCGAGGACGCCAACGCCGTTCAGTACGAGGAGATCGACGCCTCGCTCATCCCGCAGCTGACCGGCGACAAGGCCAACCAGCTGATCAAGGGTGAGAGCCCCTGCGTGTACATCCTGAACATCGACACCCGCAAGGTCACCGACATCAACGTCCGTAAGGCGATCGCGAAGGCGCAGCCGTGGGACGCGCTGTCCAAGGCGAACGGCAACAACGACTACACGTCGGAGCCGGCCAGCACCTTCCTCCCGCCGGGCGTGCCGGGTCACACCAAGTACACCCCGTTCCCGGACCTGACCGGCACCGGTGCCGGTGACCCCGAGGGCGCCAAGAAGATCCTGACCGACGCCGGCAAGCTCGGCTTCGAGGTCAGCTGGTACTACGACAACTCCAAGCCGATCTCGCAGCAGATCTCGAACATCCGGGCCGACGCGATGACCAAGGCCGGCTTCAAGGTCAAGGCGATCGGTGTGGCCACGGCCGACCTGCGCGCCAAGGTCTCGGACTACGACGCTCCGGTCAACCTCAACCAGGGTCCGCGCGGCTGGTGCTCCGACTGGCCGACCGGCTCCAGCTGGATCCCGGTCATGTTCCAGTCGAAGGCCATCGCGGAGGGCACGGCCTGGGGCTTCCTCCAGGACACCGCGCTGGACAAGGAGATCGAGGACGTAGCGAAGCTGCCGACCAACGACGCCACCAGCAAGTGGGCCGCGCTGGACCAGAAGATCATGGGCCAGTACGTGGCGCTGCCCTGGTACTACACCAAGATGGCGGTCCTCGTCGGCACCAACGTCGGTGGCACCGTGGGTGACGCCACCGTCGGCATGCCGTACCTGCTGGACATGTACCTCAAGAGCTGACCTCGTCAGTAACTCCGGTGGCCCGGCCGGTCTTCGGCCGGGCCACCGGTAGCACCAAGCAGCTTTTCGTTCCCCCGCACACCCTTTTCTCAACGACGAGGTGCCCGCCGTGCTGCTGTACATCCTGCGACGACTGATCAGCGCGATCTCGGTCGTGATAGTCACGGTGGTGGCCAGCTTCATGCTGTTCTTCGTCGCACCCACCGACCCGGCCGGCGTCGTCTGCGGCACCCGGTGCACCCCCGAACGCATCGAGGACATCACCCGCAGCCTCAACCTCGACCAGCCGGCCGTCGAACAGATCGCCCTCTACTTCAAGGGCATCGTGGTCGGCCGCACCTTCACCACCGGTGGGGTCGAACGGCACTGCGAAGCCCCCTGCCTCGGCTACTCGTACATCCTGGGCGTCCCGGTCACCGAGCTGCTCGCCAACGCCGTACCGGTGACCCTGTCGATCGTGATCGGCGGCGCGACCATCTATCTGATCGTCGGCGTGCTGATCGGCACGTTCGCCGCCCGGGTCCGAGGCACCACGCTGGACCGCATGGCGGTCGGCAGCTCGCTGGTCGTCGGCTCGATCCCCTACTTCGTGGTGGCCCTGATCGTCTCGCTGTACGCGACGTTCCTGCCGCGGTCGCAGTTCGTGCCGTTCTTCGACGATCCGTTGGCCTGGGCCAGCGGCCTGCTCGCGGCCTGGCTGTGTCTAGGGCTCACCAACTCGGCGTCGTACACCCGGTACTCGCGCGCCTCCATGATCGAGGCGATGGGGCAGGACTTCACCCGTACCGCCCGCTCGAAGGGCATCTCCGAACGCCGTGTGGTCTACCGGCACGGGCTGCGGGCGGCCATGACCCCGGTCGTCACGATCTTCGGTATCGACGTGGCGTACCAGCTGGTCAACACGATCTTCACCGAACGCATCTTCCAGCTGCCGGGCCTCGGCCTGCGCCTGCTCAACGCGTTCAGCCAGTACGACCTGCCGGTGCTCATGGGCGGCGTGGTGGTCGGCGCCACGGTCCTGGTAACCATGAACCTGGTGGTAGACATTCTGTACACGGTCCTCGACCCCCGGGTTCGGCTCGGATGACCTCCGCCGGCACCCCATCAGTCCCGCAAGGCGGCAACATGACCGATCAGACGCTCCGGGCCCCACAGACCTCCGCTCGTATGCCCCGGCCACCCCGGTCCGACGAGGAGGCCTTCCTGGAAGTCTCCAACCTGCACGTCCAGTTCCCCACGGCGGACGGCAAGGTGCAGGCGGTGCAGGGCCTGAGCTACTCGTTGCCGCTGCGGCGGACGCTCGCCATCGTCGGCGAGTCCGGCTCCGGCAAGAGCGTCTCCAGCATGGCGATCCTGGGCCTGCACGACCGCAAGACGACCTGGATCTCCGGGTCGATCAAGGTCGGCGGCAAGGAGGTCGTCGGCATGTCGGACAAGGACCTGATGGGCTTCCGCGGTGCCGACGCCGCGATGATCTTCCAGGACCCGCAGTCCTCGCTGCACCCGTACTTCAAGATCGGTGACCAGATCACGGAGTCGTACCGGCAGCACAACAACGTGTCGAAGCGGGCCGCCAAGGCGCGCGCCGTGGAGATGCTCGACCGGGTCGGCATCCCCAACCCGAAACGCCGCGTCGACCAGTTCCCGCACGAGTTCTCCGGCGGCATGCGGCAGCGCGCGATGATCGCGATGGCCCTGGTCAACGACCCCAAACTGCTGATCGCGGACGAGCCCACCACGGCGCTCGACGTGACCGTGCAGGCGCAGATCCTCGACCTGATCGCCGACCTCCAGCGCGACTTCGGCTCGGCGGTCGTCTTCATCACCCACGACCTCGGCGTGGTGGCCGAGATCGCGGACGACATCCTGGTGATGTACGCCGGCAACGCGGTCGAGCACGGCCCGGTCGACAAGATCCTCGGCAAGCCGCTGATGCCGTACACCTGGGGCCTGCTGGAGAGCATCCCGGCGGTGTCCGGCACCCCCGGACCGCTGCACCCGATCCCGGGCACCCCGCCGAGCCTGCTCGCGCTGCCCAGCGGCTGCGCGTTCCACCCGCGGTGCGAGTTCCGCGAGCGGGTCGGCGGCGATCTGTGCCGGACGCTCAAGCCCGAACTGGTCCCGAGGACCCCCGACCCGAGCCGCGCCTCACGGTGCCACCTGAAGGAACCCGACAAGGTGTTCGAGTCCGAGATCCTGCCCCGGCTGCCGTGAGGGACGCGAGATGACCACTGCCACCACCCCGGCCAAGTCCGGCGTCCGCTCGGTGGAGGGCGCGCCGCTGCTCCAGCTCGACGACGTCAAGATGCACTTCCGCACCAAGGGCGACGGCCTGTTCGTGCGCGGCACCAAGTGGGTGCAGGCCGTCGACGGGGTGAGCCTGACCGTGCAGCCCGGCGAGACGCTGGGCCTGGTCGGCGAGTCCGGCTGCGGCAAGTCGACCACGGCGCGGCTGATCACCCGGCTGCTCGAGCCGACCGCCGGCGAGATCCGCTACCAGGGCGTCGACATCGCGCACATGTCCGAGCGCCAGCTGCGGCCGTACCGCCGGGAGATCCAGCTGATCTTCCAGGACCCATACTCGTCGCTGAACCCGCGGCACACGGTCGGCACGATCGTCGGCACCGCGCTGCGGACCCACGAGATGGTGCCCAAGAGCGGCGAGCTGGCCCGGGTGCAGGAACTCCTCGAGGTCGTGGGCCTCAACCCGGAGCACTACAACCGCTACCCGCACGAGTTCTCCGGCGGCCAGCGCCAGCGCATCGGCATCGCCCGCGCGCTCGCCGCCCGGCCCAAGATCATCGTGGCCGACGAGCCGGTCTCGGCGCTCGACGTGTCGATCCAGGCCCAGGTCATGAACCTGCTGGAAAACCTGCGCAAAGAGCTGGGCATCGCGTTCGTCTTCATCGCGCACGACCTCGGCGTGGTGCGGCACTTCTGCGACCGGGTCGCGGTGATGTACCTGGGCCGCATGGTCGAGGAGGGCCCGCGCGACCAGCTGTACGAGTCGCCGCAGCACCCGTACACCCAGGCCCTGCTGTCCGCGGTGCCGGACATCGCGGTGGTCCGCGGCGTCCCGCCGAAGAATCGCATCCGCCTGGTCGGCGACGTGCCCAGCCCGGTCGACCCGCCGTCCGGCTGCCGGTTCCGCACCCGGTGCTGGAAGGCGCAGGACATCTGCGCCACCCAGGACCCGCCGCTGGAGGAGAAGTCGCCGCACCAACGGGCCGCCTGCCACTTCGCCGAGCCGCCGCGCGAGTCGATCGTCGCCGAAACGGCCTGACCTTGGCCAACCCCGTCACCCCATCCGTCTATCGCACCCGCGCCTACCGGACCCGCCAGCGGGTTCTGATCGGCCTGGGCGCCGTCGGCCTGCTGCTGCTCGGTTACCTGATCGGGCGGTGGCAGGACACGCCGGCCGAGGTGGCCACGCTGCCGGCCGCCGGCAGCGTGGCACCCGCGCCCGAGCCCGCGCCGACCAGCGAGGCGCCGAAGCCCCGGATCTATCCCACCGTGCAGGCCGAGTCCGCCTCGGCCCGCAACGGGGTCGACGCGCAGGACACCGAGGACGAGGGCGGTGGGCAGAACGTCGGCTTCATCAAGAACGGCGACTCGCTGAGCTTCGACGACTTCGACTTCGGCCCGGTCGCGGCCACCAAGGTCGACATCCGGGTGGCGTCGGACGCCGACGACGACGATGACGACAACGGCCGGATGGAGATCCGGCTGGACAACCCGGACGCGGCCGCGATCGGCACGCTGCGGGTGACCCGCACCGGCGGCTGGCAGCAATGGCGCACCGACGAGGTCACCTTCACCGAGCCGGTGACCGGCGTGCACACCGTCCACCTGGTCTTCCTCCGCAACGACGACGACGAGTTCCTCAACGTCAACTGGCTGCTGTTCGGGCGATAGCCCACTTCGAACATCTGTACTAATATTCCGGCGTGGCCATCCTGCATGCCGACCTGGACGCCTTCTACGCGTCCGTCGAGCAGCGCGACGACCCGGCGCTGCGCGGCCGGCCGGTGCTGGTCGGGATGGGGGTGGTGCTCGCCGCCAGCTACGAGGCCAAGGCCCGCGGCGTGCGCACCCCGATGGGGGTCAGCCAGGCCCGCGCGCTCTGCCCCGGTGCCGTGGTGGTGCCGCCGCGCATGTCGGCCTACACGGCGGCCAGCAAGGCGGTGTTCGAGATCTTCCGGGACACCACTCCCATCGTCGAGGGCATCTCCATCGACGAGGCGTTCCTCGACGTCACCGGGCTTCACAAGATCAGGGGTACGCCGCGGGTCATCGCCACCAAGTTGCGCGCCGACGTCCGCGAACGGGCCGGGCTGCCGATCACGGTCGGGATCGCCGACACCAAATTCCTGGCCAAGGTCGCCAGCGCGGTCGGCAAACCGGACGGTCTGCTCGAGGTGCCGGCCGGCGAGGAGATCCGGTTCCTGCATCCGCTGCCGGTCGAGCGGCTCTGGGGCGTCGGCCCGGTCACCTCGGCCAAACTGCGCGAGCGCCAGATCAACACGGTCGGCCACGTGGCCCGGATCGGCGAGGCCGCGCTGGTCACCATGCTGGGCGCGGGGGCCGGCCGGCACCTGCACGCGCTCGCGCACAACCGCGACCCGCGCCGGGTGCGGGTCGGCCACCGGCGCGGCTCGATCGGCTCGCAGTGCGCGCTGGGCCGCCGCCCGCGACCGTTCCACGAAATCGACGCCACCCTGGCCGCCCTCGCCGACCGGGTCACCCGCCGGATGCGCCGGGCACACCGGGCCGGCCGCACGGTCACGCTGCGCCTGCGCTTCGACGACTTCGGCCGGGCCACCCGCTCGCGCAGCCTGCTCAAGGCCACCATGCAGACCCGCACGGTGCTCGACACGGCCCGGGCCCTGCTGACCGAGGCCCGCCCGATGATCGAGGAACGCGGCCTCACCCTGGTCGGCCTCGCGGTGAGCAACCTCGACAGCGACGGCGTCGTGCAGCCCTCACTCTTCGACGACCTGGCCGACGACCGCCTCGACGTCGCCATGGACGCGGTCCGCGACCGCTTCGGCTCGACGGCGCTGACCCGGGCCGCCACGCTGGGCCGCCCCCTCGGCCCGTCGGTGCCGATCCTGCCCGACTAGGGTCCAACAGGTGCGAAAGATCTATGTGATCGGCATCGGCGCCGGCGACCCCGACCACCTCACTCTGCAGGCCGCCAAGGCGATCGGCCGGACCGACGTCTTCTTCCTGCTCGACAAGGGCGAGGCCAAGGACAGCATGATCGAGCTGCGGCGCCGCCTCATGAAGGCGTACGCGAAACCCAGCCGCCGCATAGCCGAGGCCGCCGACCCCAGCCGCGACCGCGCCCCGCAGGACTACGAGGGCACCGTCGCCGACTGGCGCCACCGCCGCTCCGCGGTCACCGAGGCGCTGATCAGCGAACACCTGATGGACGGCGAGACGGGCAGCTTCCTGGTCTGGGGCGACCCGTCCCTCTACGACTCCACGATCGCGATCCTCGACGAGATCCTGACCAGGGGCCAAACCCTTTTCGAGTACGAGGTGATCCCCGGCATCAGCAGCGTGTCGGCCCTGGCGGCGAAACACAAAATCGGCCTCAACCGGGTCGGCCAGCCGTTCCAGGTGACGACGGGCCGCCGCCTCGCCGAGGGCTGGCCCGAGGGCGTCCCCGACGTGGTCGTCATGCTGGACGCCCAGCAGGCTTTCACCGCCCACCCCGAAGCCGAGATCCACTGGGGCGCCTACGTGGGCACCCCCGACGAAATCCTGCGCTCCGGCCAGGTGTCCGAGGTCGCCGACGAAATCCTCAAAACCCGAGCCGCCGCCCGAGCTCAACACGGCTGGATAATGGACACCTACCTGCTACGCCGCCCCGACTAACGCCCGATCCCGTGCCCCAACCGCCCCGCCACCCACCGCAATGACAGCAGATCGACGAGATCGAGCGCGGACGACCCATGGGTGCCCGGTTAAGGCAGCATCTGTCGGATATGTTCTACGCGGGTTGCCGCATTGCGGGACGGTAGGCCACGTGGTGGGACGGGGACGGGAGGGTGGTCCGCCGTCGGCGACGTTCGGGTCGCGGCGATGCCGGAAGTCTGACGAATCGCTCATGTCCCGAGCCGCGCCCCACGCGTGGCGATCGTGCCGGCTACCCGGGACGATCCGGCGGCAGGCTCCCAGCATGCGGAAGCGTTCGGGTGGACGCCGACGTGCTTGCCGACCAAGGCGCGCCGGACGCCTCAGCTGTCCTCCAAGTCACCCTCCGTCGCCAGGAAGACCTCCTGCAGCGCGGTCAGCGTCTCCGGCTCCGGCGACTCCCACAGCTTGCGCTCGGCCGCCTCCAGCAACCGTTCGGTGATGCCGTGCAGGGCCCACGGGTTCGACTGGGTCAGGAACTTCTGGTTCTCCGGGTCGAGCACATAGGTCGCGGCCAGTTGCTCGTACATGTAGTCGGTGACCACGCCGGCGGTGGCGTCGAAGCCGAACAGGTAGTCGACCGTGGCGGCCAGTTCGAACGCGCCCTTGTAGCCGTGCCGGCGCATCGCGGCGATCCAGCGCGGGTTCACCACCCGGGCGCGGAAGATCCGCGCGGTCTCCTCGGTCAGGCTGCGGGTCCGTGCCTGGTCCGGGTTGGTGGAGTCGCCGATGTACGCGGCGGGCGCGCGCCCGGTCAACGCGCGCACCGTGGCGATCATGCCGCCGTGGTACTGGAAGTAGTCGTCCGAGTCGGCGATGTCGTGCTCGCGCGTGTCGATGTTCTTGGCGGCCACGTCGATTCGCCGATACGCGTTCTCCATGTCCGCGCGCGCCGGCACCCCGTCCAGCCCTCGCCCGTACCCGAATCCACCCCAGACCGCATACACCTCCGCCAGGTCGCGGTCATCCCGCCAGTTCCGGCTGTCGATCAAAGGCAAAATTCCGGCACCGTACGCCCCCGGCCGCGACCCGAAAATCCGCATCGTCGCCCGCCGCCAGTCCCCGTGCTCGGCCCGGTCGCGCAGCGCGTGCACCCGCACGAAGTTGTCCGGCTCGTCGATCTCGGCCACCATCCGGAACGCATCGTCGAGCAGCGCCACCACATGCGGAAACGCGTCCCGGAAGAACCCCGAGATCCGCACCGTGACGTCGATCCGCGGCCGCCCCAGCTCGTCCCGGGAGATGGCTTCCAGCCCGGTGACCCGCCGCGACGCCGCGTCCCACACCGGCCGCACCCCGATGAGCGCCAGGATCTCCGCAATGTCGTCCCCGGCCGTCCGCATCGCACTGGTGCCCCACGCCGACAGCCCCACCGACCGGGGCCAGTCTCCATGATCGGCCCGATAGCGCGCCAGCAGCGACTCGGCCATCGCCTGCCCGGTCTCCCAGGCGAGTGCGCTGGGAATGGCCTTGGGATCCACCGAGTAGAAGTTGCGCCCGGTAGGCAACACATTGATCAGCCCACGCAGCGGCGACCCACTAGGCCCCGCCGGCACATACCCACCCCCGAGCGCATGCAGCACGTTGCCGATCTCGTCAGTGGTCCGCGCCAGCCGGGGCACGATCTCCGCGGCAGCAAACGCCAGCACCCGCGCAACGTCCGCACCCGGCGCCCCCGCAGCACCCGACGTCGCAGCACCCGACGTCGCAGCACCCGACGTCGCAGCACCCGCCCCCGCAGCACCCGCCCCCGCAGCATCAGCCGTCGCAGCATCAGCCGTCGCAGCATCAGCCGTCGCGACGATTTCCGAAATTTCGGAAATGTCGGTGGGCCAGCACTGCGCCTCCATCGCGCTGACCAGGGCCCGCGCCCGCTCCTCGACCCGATCCGTCTCGGCGGCCGAGGCATCCTCCGCCAAGCCGAGCGCTTCCCGCAACCCCGGCAGTGCCGCCACCTTGCCCGCCCACATCTGCCGGGCCCGCAGCATCGCCAGCACCAGATTTACCCGGGCCTCGCCGACCGGCGCCTGGCCCAGCACGTGCAGGCCGTCGCGGATCTGGGCGTCCTTCACCTCGCACAGCCAGCCGTCGATGTGCAGGATGAACTCGTCGAACTCCTCGTCGCCGGGCCGCGACTCCTGGCCCAGGTCGTGGTCCATCCGGGCGGCCTGGATCAGGGTCCAGATCTGGGCGCGGATCGCCGGCAGCTTCGCCGGGTCGAGCGTCGCAATCGTGGCGTGTTCGTCCAGCAGTTGCTCCAGGCGGGCGATGTCGCCGTAGGACTCGGCCCGGGCCATCGGCGGGATCAGGTGATCGACCAGGGTGGCGTGCGCTCGGCGCTTGGCCTGGGTGCCCTCGCCCGGGTCGTTCACCAGGAACGGGTAGATCAGCGGCAGGTCGCCCAGCGCCGCGTCGGTGCCGTCCGAGGCCGACATGCCCACGTTCTTGCCGGGCAGCCATTCCAGGTTGCCGTGCTTGCCCACGTGCACCACCGCGTGCGCGCCGAACTCGTCGGCCAGCCAGCGGTAGGCCGCCAGGTAGTGGTGGCTCGGCGGCAGGTCCGGGTCGTGGTAGACGGCCACCGGGTTGGCGCCGAAACCGCGCGGCGGCTGCACCATGACCACCAGGTTTTCGTCACGTAGCGCGGCCAGCACGATGTCGCCGCCGTCCACGTAGAGCTCGCCTGGCGGCGTACCCCAATGGTCTTGAACGCTCTTCTGCAGGTCGGCCGGCAGCGTCGCGAAAAAGGCGGCATAGCGCGACGCCGGAATCCGCACCGGATTGCCGCTCAGTTGCTCCTCGGTGAGCCAGTCCGGATCCTGCCCGCCGGCCGCGATCAGCGCGTGGATCAGGCCGTCGCCGTCGTAGTCGCCGAACGAACCGGTCCGGTAGCCGTGCTCGCGCATCGCGGCCAGCAGCGCCACCGTCGACGCGGGCGTGTCCAGGCCCACCGCGTTGCCGATCCGGGAATGCTTGGTCGGGTAGGCCGAGAGCATCAGCGCGACGCGACGCTCGGCCGGCGGGATGTGCCGCAGCCGCGCGTGCGCCACCGCGATCCCGGCCACCCGGGCCGCCCGCTCGTCGTCCGCCACGTACACCGAAAGCCCGTCCTCGTCGAACTCCTTGAACGAGAACGGCACCGTGATGATCCGTCCGTCGAACTCCGGGATCGCCACCTGGGTCGCCGCGTCCAGTGGGGACAGCCCGTCGTCGCTCGCCTCCCAGGCCGCCCGCCCGCTGGTCAGGCAAAGCCCCTGGAGGATCGGCACGTCCAGGCCGGCCAGCACGCCCACGTCCCAGGCTTCGTCGTCGCCGCCCGCCGAAGCCGTCGCGGGTTTTGTCCCACCGGCGGCGAGCACCGTGACGACCAGGGCATCCGCCTTGCGCAGTTCGGCGAGCAAATTCTCGGATGCCGTACGCAGCGAGGCCGTGAAGATCGGCAGCGGCCGCGCACCCTTCGCCTCGATCTGCCGGCACAGCGCCTCGACAAACGCCGTGTTCCCGGCCATGTGGTGGGCCCGGTAGTAGAGCACCGCGACCACCGGCCCGTCCCCCGCCGCCGCCGGACGCTCCAGCACCCCCCACTCCGGCGCCTCGGCTGGTGCCGCAAACCCGTACCCGGTCAACAGCACGGTGTCGGACAGGAACGCGTGCAGCGCCGCCAGGTTGCCCGCTCCCCCGTACGCCAGATATCGGTGCGCCTCGGCCGCCACCCCCGCCGCCACCGTGGACAGCTTCATGAGGTCGGCGTCCGGCGCCTGCTCGCCGCCCAGCACCACGACCGGAATCGGCCCGGCGAGCAGCAGGTCGAGCCCCTCCTCCCAGGCCCGGCGACCACCGAGGATGCGTACGACCACCAGGTCCATGCCCTCGAGAAGCGCGGGCAGATCGCCCACGGTGACCCGGGCGGGGTTGGCCAGCCGCCACCCGGCGCCGCTGGCCCGGCCGCTGAGCAGGTCGGTGTCGGAGGTCGACAGCAACAGGAACACGCGCGCTCCCCTCGGGGTCCGCGCCCCGGGTCGAAGGATCACGGCGACCGGAGTTCCTGGCTCCCGGCCCCTCGCTACGCAGTGGGGACCGGTGACAGTGGCGGGACCGCGCCGGACTCGCACCGGCTTCCTCCGCGGCGTCGCCGCTCGTGGCTTCCCACCCTTCCGGCCCGCGCCACTCCCCGTCAAGCCGTGTGACTATGCCGACCCGAGGGTGCGTTCCGGTCGGTGGGGCTCCGTAGTATCCGGGCCGTGCCTCCCCCGATCCGCCAGTCCGACATCGATGCCTGCCCCGGCGCCCTGCGGCTGCACACCGCGGCCGACGGCCCGCTGGCCCGCATCCGCCTGCCCGGCGGCCGCCTGTCCGGCTCCCAGCTGTCGGCCCTGGCGACGATCGCGGCCGAGTGGGGCGACACCCACCTGGAACTCACCTCCCGGGCAAACATCCAAATACGCGCACTTGACCGGGCAGATCCGGCAGCCTTGGCGAGTCGTCTGGCCGAGTCCGGCCTGCTGCCGTCCCCGACCCATGAGGTGGTACGCAACATAGCCGCCCCGCCCGTGGCCGAGCCCTACCTGCGGACCTTGGTCCGGGTCCTCGACCGGGCGTTGTGCGCCGACCCGGCGCTGGCCGCCCTGCCCGGCCGTTTCCTGTTCGCGATAGGCGCCGTGCCGGTGGCCGCCGACCTGGCCGCCATCCCGGTCCGCGCCGCCGAACCGCACTCCGCTGGGACGCCCGCCGATCCGCCCGGCCTTCCGGATACTCGCGTTGGTCCGAGTCCGTCCTTCGCCATTCTCTTCGCGGGCGCCGACCCCGGCCTGCGGGTCACCGCGGCCCAGGTGGTGCCGGCCCTGCTGATCGCCGCCCGCGCTTTCCTCGACCTCCGCGCCGACGCACCGGCCTGGCGTCTGTCCGAGTTGCCGGACGGCCCGGCGAGGGTCGCCGCCCACACCGCCGAAAGGCTGGGCACCCCCCTTGCCGCCGGCCCACCGCCCGAACCCGCCGCACCCGAGCCCTCGATCGGCCTCCTGGCCCAGCCCGACGGCCGCCAGGCCGCCGGGGCGATGGTCCCGCTGGGCCGCCTGACCACCGCGCAGACAACCGTCCTGGCCCGAGCCGGCGAACTGGTGGTCACTCCGTGGCGCGGCATCCTGCTGCCCGATTTGTCGCCCAAGGAAGCGGCCGGCTGGCTCCCCGCACTCGCCGAGATCGGCCTGCCGGTCGAACCGGGTTCGCGCTGGTCCGGCGTGACCGCCTGCGCCGGCCGCCCGGGCTGCGCCAGGTCCCTGGCCGACGTCCGGGCCACCGCCACGGCCGCCACCCGTTTCGTCGACGGCCGCCCCGTCCACTGGACCGGCTGCGCCCGGGGCTGCGGCTCCCCCGCCACCCCGCACGTGCGGGTCGAGGCCACCCCCACCGGCTGGTCGGTGACCGTTCTCGACGGTGGCGGCGCCCCCGCAACCCCGGCGGGTGACCCGGGCGGGAGCGGGACGGATCGGCTTGCGGACCTGGTGGCGGCGGCGCGGAGGAGATGACGGTGGAACTGGAATACGAGCGGGACGGTGCGGAGATCTACCGGCGGTCCTTCGCCACCATCCGGGCCGAGGCCGACCTCTCGGGGCTGCCCCCGGATGTGGCTCGGGTCGTGGTCCGGATGATTCACGCGTGCGGGATGGTCGATCTGGTGCGGGACGTCGGGTACAGCCCGCAGGTCGCCGCGGTGGCCGGCAAGGCACTGCGAGGTGGTGCGCCGATTCTGTGTGACGCCGAGATGGTGGCTTCGGGGATCACGCGGAAGCGGCTGCCGGCCGGCAACGAGGTGATCTGCACGCTGCGGGACCCTTCGGTGCCGGAGCTGGCCGCGCAACTCGGGACCACCCGCAGTGCGGCGGCGCTGGAACTCTGGGGCGATCGGCTCGACGGGGCCGTGGTGGCCGTGGGTAATGCGCCCACCGCGTTGTTCCGGCTGCTCGAACTCGTTGCGGCCGGCGCGCCCCGGCCGGCTGCCGTGCTGGGGATTCCGGTCGGGTTCATCGGGGCGGCCGAGTCCAAGGAGGCACTGGCCGCCTCGGGGCTGGACCACCTGATCGTGCGGGGGCGCCGGGGCGGCAGCGCCATGACCGCGGCGGCGGTCAACGCCCTCGCGTCGGAGGAGGAGTGAGCGTGCCCGGACGGCTGTACGGCGTGGGGGTGGGACCCGGCGACCCGGAGCTGATCACGGTGAAGGCCGCCCGGCTGATCTCGGCGGCCGGCGTGGTGGCCTACCACGCGGCGCGGCACGGTCGCAGCAACGCGCGCGCGATCGCCGCGGCGTACCTCCATGATGGTCAGATCGAGGAAGCCCTCATCTATCCGATCACCACCGAGACCACCGATCACCCCGGCGGCTATCAGGGGGCGATCGACGACTTCTACGCCGAGTCGGCCGCCAAGCTCGCCGCCCACCTGGACGCCGGGCGCGACGTGGTGGTGCTGGCCGAGGGCGATCCGTTCTTCTACGGCTCCTACATGCACATGCACAAACGGCTCGCCCCGCGCTACGACGCCACCGTGGTCCCGGGCGTCACCTCGGTGAGCGCGGCCTCGGCCGCGCTGGGCCGGCCGCTGATGGAACGCGACGAGGTGCTCACCATCCTGCCCGGCACCCTGCCCGCCGCCGAACTCGCCGCGCATCTGGCCGGCACCGACTCGGCTGCCGTGATGAAGCTGGGCCGCACCTTCCCGAACGTCCGCGACGCCCTGGAACGCGCCGGCCGCCTCCCGGACGCCTGGTATGTGGAGCGGGCCACCACCGCGGAGGAACGCACGGCCCCGGTCACCGAGGTGGACCCGGAGTCGGTCCCCTACTTCTCCCTGGCGCTGTTGCCGAGTCCGGCCGCCGCCGCCTTCGGTGAGCCCGGCGACGGCGGTGCGGGCGAGGTGACCGTGATCGGGCTGGGTCCGGGCGACCCCCGATGGCTCACTCCGGATGCCCGGGCCGCCATCGCCGCCGCCGACGACCTGATCGGGTACGGCCCGTACCTCGACCGGGTCGCGGCCCGGCCCGGGCAGCGCCGCCACCCCTCCGACAACCGTGTCGAGGCCGAGCGGGCCGCCTTCGCCCTCGACCTCGCCAAGCGCGGCCGCCGGGTCGCCGTCATCTCGTCCGGCGATCCGGGCGTGTTCGCGATGGCGGCCGCCGTCCTCGAGGTCAGCGAGGACCCGGAGTGGAAGGACGTCCCGGTCCGCGTCGTGCCGGGACTCACCGCCGCCCAGGCCGTCGCCTCGCGGGCCGGCGCGCCGCTCGGGCACGACTTCTGCGTTCTCTCGCTCTCGGACCGGCTCAAGCCGTGGGCGGTGATCGAGCAGCGGCTGGCGGCCGCGGCGGCCGCCGACCTGGTCATCGCGATCTACAACCCGGCCTCCCGGACGCGCACCGGGCAACTCGTCCGCGCCCGGGAGGTGCTGCTCGGTCTCCGGGCGCCCGACACCCCGGTGGTGATCGGGCGGGACGTCGGCGGGCCCACCGAATCCGTCCGGGTCACCACGCTGGCCGGCCTGGAGCCGTCGACCGTCGACATGCGCTGCCTGCTGCTGATCGGTTCGTCGCAGACGCGCACGGTCGCCCGCTCCGACGGAACCACCCAGGTTTACACCCCGCGGCACTACCCGGCCGGGGCTTAGCCGCCGCGGCAACCGGGCCGCAACCGAAGCACACCGTCGATGCAATCAGCAAGTCTCGTCACCAGAAATCCGCAGCCGAATGGAGGGGCCGCCACTGAAGAAACATCAGACCGAAGGACAAGGCCCGCCCCGTGAAGCTCCTCTCCCGCCGCATCGCCGTCGTCGCCTCGACAGTCTTGCTCGGGCTCACCTCCCCGGCCGTCGCCGCGGGGGCAGCGAAGGCCCCCGTCAAGACCGCGACCACGAGCGTGACGACCGCACCCACCCTGGCGAGCCGCCTGGCGGCCGTGCAGACCGCTAAGCAGATCAACTACTACCCGTCCACGGCCGGCTGGTCGCGGATGTGGAGCAACTTCGACACCGCCAAGATCGACGCTGACCTGGCCAAGGCCGACGCGCTCGGTGCCACCAGCGTGCGGGCCATCATCTTCCCGCACACGTTCGGCTACCCGACGCCCAAGGCGGAGTACACCGCCAGGCTGGCGAACTTCGTCACCATGGCCGCCGCCCGCGGGCTGAGCGTCAAGTTCACCCTGTTCGACTGGTGGGGCGGGTACACCGACGTGACCGGCAGCACCGCCTGGGCCACCGCCATCCTGAAGCCGTACCGGAACGACCCGCGGGTCATCTCGGTCGAGCTCCAGAACGAGTTCAACCCCACGAACACCGCCGCCGTGGCCTGGGCCCAGAAGATCGTCCCGGCCGTTCGCGCGGTGGCGCCGACCATGCCGCTGACCTTCTCGGTGGACGGCCAGTCCGGCGCCGCCGGCATGGCCCAGATCAAGACCGCGCTCGCCGCGACCCCGCTGAACTACTACGACTTCCACTTCTACGGGAACTCGGAACGCGCCCTCTCGGTGATCGGAAAGGCGAAGGCCACCGTGGCGCCCAGCCCAATGGTGATCGGCGAGGTGGGCCTGAGCACCCTCCAGTACACCGAGGGCGAGCAGGCCGCGTTCCTGGCCCGGGTCTTCCGGGCGGCCGAGGTGGCCGGCGTGCGCTCGGTCTCGCCGTGGACGCTGACCGACTTCGCCAGCGGCTCGATCCCCGAGTCGAACGTCGCCAAGCTGCCCGCCCAGTACTACTACGGCCTCTACCGGACCAACGGGTCCGCCAAGCCGGCCGCGGCCGTGGTCAAGGCCGGGTTCACCGGCACCGCGATGCCCGCCAACCTGCTCGACAACAGCTTCGAGGCGGCCGCCGGGCAGACCCCGTGGCGCGCCTTCATGCCCGAGTTGGGCCTGGCGGTCAAGACGCAGTCGGCGGTCCGCACCGGCAAATGGTCGGTCAGCCTCACCAACACCGGCAAGACCTCGGCCGGCTCACCGTCGTACCGGGTCGCCCCGATCGCACCGGTGCAGCCGGGCCAGACCTGGCGCGGTGAGGTGTGGGCCCGGGGCAACGCCGCCACCGGTGCCAGCCAGATCGCGCTGAGCTGGTTCGACGCCAACGACAAGTGGCTGGGCGGGGTGTCCTCGGCGGCGCTGCCGGCCGGCACCACGAACTGGACCCGCCTGGTGGTGACGGGGGTGGCCCCGGCCAACTCGGCCAGCATCCAGATTCACCTCAAGTCGGGCGACAACAAGGGCACCGTCTGGTTCGACGACGTGGCGATGAGCGTGTCCTGAGCGGGCAGCACACCGAGCCTGGCGAGCAGCCGGTCGTAGGCGGCCACGGTCTGCTCCCAGGAGGACGGATCGGTGTGCCGCCGGCCGGTCAGAGCGCTGGCCTGGAGAATCGCGGAGGCCAGCGCTTCCGGCTGTCCGGGCTCGGTGAACCGGGTGCCGGTGTAGCGTTCGGCCGCCTCGACCAGCCCGCCCACCGCGGTGACCACCACCGGCAGGCCGTGGCTCATCGCGATGTGCAGCGGCCCGCTGGCCGAACTGCGCCGGTACGGCAGCACCACCAGGTCCGCCGCCGCGAAGAACCCGTCCACTTCGGCGTCGGTCACGTACCGGTTCACGAACGCGATCCGGTCCGCCGCCGGAGAGGCCGCGATCAGTTCGGCCGGCAGCGTCCAGCCCTCCCAGGTCTCGCCCACCACGGTCAGCCGATAGCCGGCCGGAAGCAGGGCAAAAGCCGAGATCAAATCCTCGAGTCCCTTGTACGGCCGGATGGTGCCGAAGAAAAGCAGCCGGCACTCCCCGGGAGTTGCGGGCCGGCGTGCGGCCGGCAAATTCTTTCTGGGGTTTTCCGCCGCGGGCGAACTCTGCATCGCGTGGTGGTCGAAGGGTCCGTGCAACGCGACTTCCACGGGCACACTGCCGAGGGCGTACGCCTCCTGCAATGCCTCCCGGTCGAAGCGTGAGTGGACCACCACGCCGTCGGTCCGCCGCAGCAGCGGCTTGATCAGTGCCCGCACGTAGCGCGCCGCCCACCGCATGCGCGCCTCGCCGGTGTCCTGGACCTCGTGGAACTCGAGCACCACGCGGGTGCCGGCCAGCCGGGCCGCGAGACAGAGCACCAGGTACGAGTGCAGCACCGCGCCCGTCCACCACTGCAGCACCAGCACGTCCGGCCGGAACCGGCGCAGGAAGCGCACCGCCCGGACCAGGCTCGGCAGACCCCACCAGTCGATACCGTCGAAGACCGGCATGCCCTCGGCGTACCGCAGCTCGCTGAGGCGCTGCCCGACCCGCTTGCGCCCCGGATAGAGCCGGGCCGGCAGCAACCGTCGCATCAGGATCGCCCCGACGTCGTGCCGGGCACCGAGCGCGTTGGCCAGCCGGCAGGTGTAGTAGCTGATCCCGGACAGGAACCGCCAGCCGGAGCCGACCACCATGATCCGGGCGGTGTCGCGGTCAGGCGGGGGCGATGCAGGCACGGTAGACCTCCTCGATCTGCGGCACCACGCGGGCCGCGGTGTAGTCGAGCCCGCGCCGATAGCCGGCCGAGCGCAGCCGGTCGGCCAGCCCCGGTTCGGTGAGCACCCGGTGCAGCGCCGCGACCAGCGAGTCCACGTGCCCGGCCGGCACGTGCAGGCCGCTCTCGCCGTCGCGGATCATGTCGGCCAGCCCGCCGGTGCGGGACGCGATCAGCGGGGTGCGGGCCAGCAGCGCCTCGACCGCCACCTGGCCCATGGCCTCGGCGATCGACGGCACGATCCCGGCCGCGGCGCCGTGCCAGGCGGCCATCACCTCGGCGTGCGGGACGTTGTGCCGCACCAGCACACCGGGCGGGATCGGCGGGGTGTCCGGGCGCGGGGTCCCGATGCAGACCAGGCGGGGCGCGGGCTCGGCGGCCTGCCATCCGGCCACCAGCCGGCGGTACGCCTCGAACAGCACGTCCACGCCCTTGTGCGGGCCGAGCGCGCCGACGAACAGCAGGTACGGCCGGTCCGGCAGCCAGGCCGGCCGGGCCGTGTTCCGGGCCAGTTCGTCGAGACCGTCCGGGACCAGGCTGGACACCACCCGCACCGGCAGACCCGCGGGCAGCCGGGCCTGGCCGAGCGCGGCGGCCACCGACGGCGAGATCGCGGTGAGCGCGTCGATGCCGCGGTGCCGGTGGCTGCGCAGCGCCGCGGCCAGCGCCGCCGCCTTGGGCCGGCCGTACTGCCCGCCGGCGCACGGCAGGCACTTGGCCAACCGGGGTCCGGCGCAGGTGCGGCCGTCCCGGGCAAACGTCTTCTTGACGCAGGTGAGGCCGAAGTCGTGCGCGGTGTGCACGTGCGGGAGCCCGTCCCGGCCGAACCGCAGCGGCAGGTAGCTGTACATCAGCCAGTCGTGGCTGTGCACCACGTCGTACCGGCCGGCGCGCAGTTCCCGGCGGATCGCCGCGGTGGTCAGCGGGTCGGGTGCGGTCGGGTGGAACGGCTTGCCCGGGTCCTGGTTCATCCCGGGCAGCAGCGCGGTGGCCAGGCTGCGGACCCGCACCACCCGGACGCCGTTGCGGTTCTCCTCGGCGGCGGTCCGCGGCGTGGCCAGGGTGAGCACGGTGACGTCGTGCCCCCGGCGCACCAGTTCCTCGCTGCTGGTGGCGATGCTGCGCTCGAGCCCGCCGATCACGGGCGCGTAGAGGTTGGCCAGGTGCAGAATCCTCACGGAACTCTCCAAGATCGTGAACGGGGGCGGGTGTGGCGCGCGGACCGGCGGGTCTGCCGCCGGAAGGGGAGCGCGGTCCGGCCCGGGAACGCGGCCGGATGCGACGAGGGCCGGTGCGGCCGGGGCACCCGCGGAGTACGGCCGGACGGGAGGCGGCGCAGCGCGGACAGGCGGCGTTGCCGGCGGCGGCGCAGCGCGTAGCCGGCCACCCCGAGCGCGCCCGCGGTCTGCCCGGCCAGCCAGGCCAGGCCGGCCGCCTCGATGCCGGCCGACGGCAGCCACACCCAGGTCAGGGTCAGGCAGACCGCGGCCATCACCAGATTGAGCCGTACGCAGCGGGCCAGCGCGCCCTGCGAGCGCCAGTGCGCCACCGCGAGGTTCGTGATCGCGTCCGGGATCGCGGCCAGCACCAGCAGCTTGAGCAGGAGCCCGCCGCCGGCCTCGTACGCCGGGCTGAACAGCGCCAGGATCCGGCCGCCGAACAGGAACAGCACCAGCGCCGGCAGGCCGATCACGACGAGCACCACGAGGGCGGCCCGGGGCAGCGAGGCGGAGCGTGCCTCGGCCGCGTTGGTGCGTTCCGCGTACAGCGCCGAGGCCACCGCGGGCGACACCATGAACAGCACCGACGCGGTCATCCAGGCGACGTAGAAGTGCGCGTTCTCGGCCGTGCCGAGGCGGGCGGTGACCAGCACCGGCAGCACCGCGCTCGGTCCGGCCTGGCACAGGTTGACCAGGTGGTGCCCGGTGAGCGAGCGGCGCACGAAGGGCAGTTCGGCGCCCACCCCGGTGCCGCGCAGCCGGCACCCGGGCCGCAGCCGGGGCAGGCCGCGGCGCAGCGTGTACGCGGTGACCAGCAGCGACGGCACGGTCCAGGCGAGCACCACGGCGACCGCGGTGGTCATGCCCGCGGCGGTGAGCGCGGCCAGCGCCAGCACCTTGCCGCCGGCCAGGCTCAGGTTGCGCCACAGCATGCCGTGGCTGGCCCGGTGCGCCACATAGACGTAGTCGAGCAGGGTGGACGCGGTCAGCGCGACGGCCGTGGCGACCAGTCCGGCCGCGGCCGCCGGGCCGGTCAGGAACGCGAAATTGCCGGCCAGCCCGGGCAGCGCCACCACTGCGGCGCCCGCGGCACCGGCGGTGACCAGGCAGCCGACCAGCAGGCCGGCGCTGACGATCCGGGACCACTGCGGCGCCTCGCTGGCCGGCAGCCGCTGGATGAACATGTGCCCGATGCCCAGGTTGGCCACCATGCTGATCACGGTGGCCGCGGAGATCAGCGCGGTGGCCGTGCCGATCTCGATGCCGGGCACCTCGCGGGCCGCCACCATCCAGTACAGGTAGCCGAGCCCGCCGGTGCCCACCGTGCTCGCCATGATCAGGACGCTGTTGCGGGCCAACGAGTCCCGCGCCACCCGGCCTAGCACTCGACCCGGCGGCCGGGGTGGTACGGACCGCGGCCGTAGAACACCGTGCTGGCCCCGCCCAGGTTGATCTCGATGCGGTGCAGGCAGTCGTCCGGCGGCGCGGGCACGTGCACGTCGACCGAGCGGGTGCCGTCCACCGGCAGCGCGACCGGCCGCTGCCGGCCCACCCGGTCGCCGACCTGGATCCACAGCGGCGCCACCGTGGCCGGGGTGTTCGCGCTGGTCACCCGGATCGGCACGGCGAGGCCCTCGGGCGGGATCTCCACCGGCCGGTCGATCCGGGCCGCCCAGCCGCCCAGCGCCACGCTGGTGAAGCCCGGCTCCGGCGGGTGCGGCAGGCGCACGTACGCGAAAGTGGCGAAACCCCCGACGACCACCGCAAGCACCAGGGGGATGCCGACCGCGGCGACGGTCCGCGCGAAGCGCGGGTCGGCCGGCACCCGGCCGGACCGCTCCCGCACCAGCACCACCGCACCGAGCAGCACCGCCACCGCGGCCAGCCCGATCGCCAGCGACCGGGACCGGATCGGCACCCCGAACACCTGCAGCACGAGCGCCACCAGCGGCAACGTGATCAGCCCGGCCGCCACACCGAGCCCGATCCGGCAGGCCGCCGCCACCGCCTCGGCGGTCAGCGCGCGCAACCAGAGTTCGCCGATCACCAGCAGCGCGGCCAGCAGCGCCACCGGCAGCAGCCAGTGCACCCGGTCGTTGCCGGTCACCAGCAGGGTGAGCGCCGGGGCCGCCAGCAGGACGAGATTCGGCGTGCTCATCGCGCACCCCCGCGGGCCGGCAGGCCGAGCGACGCGAAGTCGAAGCGGTAGATCGCGATGTGCCCGCTGTCGTAGATCTTGATGGTCCACGGCGTGGTGTCGAACTTGGTGAGCTGCCGCAGGCTGAACGCGGGCCGGCCGTCGTGTGGAATCGGCTCGTTTGTCTCGAAGTAGATCCGGATCTCCGGCACCTCCAGGGCCATCCGCCGGTCGACGATCAGGTAGCCGAACCGCCACGAGCTCAGCTGGGTGATCAGCGCCGGCGACACCGGCCGGCCCGGCTGGCTGATGTACAGGTCGTAGGTGGGGAAGGTGACCGAACCGGTGACCGGGTTCTGCTCGCCGAACGAGCCGAAGATCAGCCCCGAGTACCGGTCCGCCACGATCCGCAGTTCCCGTCCCTGGGTCCGGCGCAGCCACTCGGAGGCCGCCGTCACCTCGGGAGTCTCCGAGCGGGTGTCCGAGCCGTACAGCGGTGGTCCCGGGAAGCGGTAGGACGGGTTCATCCCGGCCGCGGTGTTGCCGACCAGCAGGACCGCGCACACCGCGAGCAGCGCGCCGCCGGTCGCCAGTCGCTGCCACCGCCGGGTCGCCCGGCCCAGCAGCGCCACCACCACCGGCGCCACCACCAGCGCGATGCCGAGATAGCTGAACGCCCACGACCGGCGCGCCCCCTCGGCACCGGACGGGGTGAGGATGAGGACCACCGCCGGGAAGTAGCAGGCGCCCAGCACCAGCATGGCCAGCGCGCCGCTGCGGGACACCGGGTCCCGGTCCCGGCGCAGCCGCAGCCGCAGGGCCGCGGCCGTCATGGCGACCAGCGCCAGCACCGGTGCCGCGAACGCGGCCACCTGCTCCCAGGACGGCGCCACCGACTGCTTGAACAGGGTGCGGCGGCCGCCCGGCCCGTCGCCACCGGTCATCCCGGCGAACTGGTCGAGCGCCTTGCCCAGGTAGGGGTCGAGGTAGCCGGCCGTCTTCGGCGCCACCCCGTACAGCCAGAGGACGACCATGGCCGTGGCCGCCAGGGTCAGCGCCCAGGCGATACCGGCCGCGACCACCGCGCCGTCGCGCCGGCGGATCGCCCGCACGCTCACCGTGGCGGCGACGATCGTCAGGATCAGCACCATGCCGAGCGCGGTCAGGTGATGGGTGGCCACGGTGGCGCCGGACAGTAGAACCGCGGTGGCGGTCCACCCGGCACGGCTGCGCCGCCCCGGCCCGCGCATCGCCCGCAGCACCGCCACCAGCGTCCAGACCAGCAGCGGAATGGCCATCGACTCGTAGCCGAACTGGGTGTCGAAGAACAGGAACGAGCTGTTCAGGCTGTAGATGATCGCGGCGACCGCAGCGATGCGACCGTCCCGCCAGATCTCCTCGGCGAGCACCGCGACGCCGAGCACCACCAGCACGTGCGCGACGATCAGCACGGCCAGCGCGGCCTGCCAGACGGTGATCCCGGTGAGCGCCGCGACCGACGCCACCGCCGAGTGCAGCCCCGGGAAGTCGCCCACCACCCGGACGATCGGGTTGGCCTCGAACAGCCGGCCGTCCAGCAGGATCTCGCGGGCCTGCCGCCAATGGGCGAACTCGTCGTGATAGAGCGGGCCGGTGGGATTCCGCAGAAGCTTGGGCAGGTACGTGAAACCGGCGTAGCCGATCAGCACGGCCAGCCGGAGTCGCGCCGACGTCCGCCGCCGGGTCGCCCAGTACACCGCGGGCAGGGTGAAGACCAGCATGCCGAGCCAGAACAGCTCGAACGGCGAACCGCGGTCCCACTCGGCGATCCGGTCGGCCGCCACCAGCGCCGCCGCCCCGGCCGCCCCCGCGACGGTCAGGGTGACGGCGCACCACACGGGACTCCGGTCCGGCACGGTCCCGGCGGTCGTCTCCGGCGTGGTCTCGACGGCAGCGGTCAGGGTCATCGGTCGCCGGCTCCCGCTCCGCTCTGCTGGATCACGCGCACCCGGGAAGCGACGGTTGCGTACACCTCCCGGGTGGCCAGCACCACATCGCTCCAGGTGGGCAGTGGCTGGCGGCCGGTCGCGGCCCGCGGGGTGCCGGCCGCCACCCGGAGCGCGTCCGCCAGCGCGGCCTCGTCGTCCGGGTTGACCAGCCATAACGGCACCCCGTCGCCGGCCATCACGGCCAGTTCCCGGTGCGCCGGTATGAACGACGCCACGGTCGGGATGCCGGCGGCGAGCGCGTCCGCGACCGCCATGCCGAACGCCTCGTGCCCGGACGCCGACACCGCCGCGGCGGCCAGCGCCATCCGGGTGCCGAACGCGTCGTCCGGCAGCCGGCCGTGGAACATCACCCGGTCCTCGGTCAGGTCCAGGCGGCGGGCCAGGTGCTCCAGTTCCTCCCGGGCCGGACCGGAACCCACCACGTCCAGCCGGTGGTCGGCCGGCAGGTGCAGCATCGCCCGGATCACCCGGTCCACCCGCTTGTAGCGCTCCAGCCGGCCGACGCACAGGATGCTGCGTCCCGGTTCGAGCGGCGCCACCGCGACCCGGGCCGGGTCGGTGCCGTTCGGGATCACCACCATCCGGTCGGTGGCCTCCGGGAAGTCGCGGATCAGCAGTTCCCGCTCGGCTCGGGTGACGCAGACGATGCGGCTGGAGCGGGCCACGATCCGGCGCCCCACCGGCCGGTAGATCGGGTGCAGCGCGGCGCGCAGCCGGCTGTGCCCGGTGCCGTGGTAGTGCGGGGTGAAGACCAGCGGGGTCCGGTTGGTCAGGGCCGCGGGCAGCGCGGCCAGGGCGTGGTAGCTGTGCGCGTGCAGCACGTCGTAGCGGGCCGCGTGAGTGTGCAGCCAGCGCCACAGGGCGATGGAGAACCGGTAGTTGGGCGCCGCGACGGTGAGCGGGAAACGCCGGACCAGCACGCCGTCGATCTGTTCCCGGGAGCCGGTCGGGTGCTGGGTGAGCACCTCGACCTCGTCGCCCGCCGCGACCAGCGCGGCGCACAACCGGCGCGCGTGCGTCTCCACCCCGCCGACGTCGGGGTGGTAGGCGTTCGTGACGACGCCGATCCTCACCGGGTCCGCCCAGCCGCACGATGATCCGCCGCGCGGTGGGCGGAGGTGCGGCGGCGCTGCGGCCACTCCCGGGCGATGGTCCGCAGCACCCGCAGGCCGTCGGTCACCGCGTTCAGGTTGCTCTCGCCGTGGATCCGGGCCTGCTCGAAGCTGGCCACCTCGACGATGTGCAGCCGGGCCCGGGCGGCCCGCAGGTTGAGCAGCGTCTCGATCTCGAAGCCGTCCCCCCACAGGCGTCCGTCCCGGCCGGTCGGCGCCGGCGAGGTGCTGTCCAGCGCGAAGACGTCGAGATGCCGGGCCCAGAACGCGTTGTAGCCGTAGCAGAGATCGCTGTAGCGGGTCCGGAACAGGACGTTGACCAGCAGGCTGAGGCACTTGTTGCCGAGCGAGCGCAGCCGGGTGATGTCGGCGCTGCCGCCGCTCTGCAGGAATCGCGACCCCTTGGCGAAGTCCGCGCCGCTGCGCAGCGCCGCGATGAAGCTCGGGATCTCCTTGGGATCGGTCGAGCCGTCCGCGTCGATCATCACCAGGATGTCGCCGGTAGCGGCCGCAAAACCGCAGGCCAGCGCGTTGCCCTTGCCACGGCGGTTCTGCTGGACCACGCGGATGCCGGGCATCAGCCGGCGGGCGACGTCGACCGTGTCGTCGGTGGACCCGCCGTCGACCAGGATGACCTCGTCGACCTCGGGCAGCCGCGCCATCACGTGCGGCAGGTTTCGCGCCTCGTTCAGGGCGGGAATGATCACACTGACCAGTGGCTCACTCGCATGGGCCACCGCGGGCAGCGGCAGCTCGGTTCCCGTCCCGGCGGTCGGTGGAACGTAGGGGACCGTGGACATGACTGTTCTCCAAGGCTCGGTCGTGCAGTGCGGTGGGGCAGGCGGCGCCGCCGGTGCCGGTCAGGTCCGCGGCACCGGCGGCATCGTGTGGTCAGGCGCCGGAGCCCTCGACCGTCCAGGAGTAGATGTCCTGCTTCGAAAGCGCGGTGCCGGTGGCGGCCGTGAAGCCGACCCACGCCGCGTCCGTGCCGACCTCGTCGGCCAGGTCGACGGTGGTGGCCAGCGCCAGTTCCTCGGTGGAACCGGCGTGCAGCGACTGCACGAAGATCTGGAGCGCGAACGTCTCGGCGTTGTAGGCGACCCGGGCCATGAACGGCTTGCCGTACAGCGGGATCTGCGGCTCACCGACCGCCGAGTGGTGGTCCGGGTCGCCACCGAGCACCACGGCCAGGTGGTTGCTGCTCGGGTCCGGGGTGTTCTGGAACGTGTCGAACTCGATCGCGACGCTGTTTTTGATGCCGCGGTATCCGAGGCCGCCGCCCCAGCCGCCGAGCGCCCGCGGTCCGTGCGCCTGCACCAGGAACGCGATGCCGTCGGCGCCGGGCGCGCCGTGGTGCAGGTAGACCTTGAACGAGGACTCGAACGACCGGGTGAGGTCGAGCTTCGGCTTGGCCCAGGCCGAGCCGGTCTGCTTGAACCCGCCGGCAGTGAGGCGCAGGATCCGCTGCTTGGTCGTGCCGGACGAGGTCAGGATGTCCGCCGTGCCGTTGCGGTCCAGGTTCTGGGACGCGCCGGAGAACGTCGGATAGTCGACCAGCAGGTCGTCATCGGCGGCGAAGGCGGGCGCGGTGCCCGCGGCTATCGAGAGGGCGACGGCAGCCACCAGGCTGCCGCGAGCAACTCTCGAGGAACGTGAAAAGAACACAGTTCTGCGCTCCAATTCGGATGATTTGCCCCACTCGGACGTGGCCTAAGGTAGGACAGCGCGCAGAGCCGCGTAAGCGAGTCGCGACTATTTACCTCAAATTGGACGCCTCCACCCGGCGAACCGGCGCGGATCGAAAAGGCCGATCGGGTGCACGCTTGCGCCCTCGATCGCCAGATCCGCGAGAATCTCACCCACCACCGGCACGAACTTGAATCCGTGCCCGGAGAACCCGCAGGCCACGCTCACCGCCGGGTGCTCCGGGTGCGGCCCGATGACGAAGTGCTCGTCCGGCGTCGTGGTGTACATGCACGGCTCGCCGCGCCGGAACGCACCGGGCAGATCCGGCAGCCGGGCGCCGCAGTACGCCGCCATCTCGGCCACCTCGTCCTCGTGCACCGCGGTGTCCAGGGTGTCCGGCGTGGCCGGTCCGCCCCGGCGGAAGAATGCGACCTTCGCCCCGCCGTCCGGCCCGTCGATCGCCGGGAAGCCGTAGATCTGCCGGCCGGCCGGGTCCTCCCAGACATAGATCGGATGCCGGTCCGGGTGGAACGGCGCGGTCCCGCCCCGCGGCTGGAACCAGAACTGCACCTGCCGCTCCACGGTGAGCGGCAGGTTCAGGTCGGCGAGCAGGTCCGGCGCCCACGGTCCCGGCGTGAGCACCAGGTGCCCGGCCGGGTAGCTGCCCTTCGCGGTCACCACCCGCACCCCGTCGCCGGACCGCTCCCAGCGGGTCATCGGTTCGTGGAAGCGCAGGTCGGCGCCGGCCCGGGCGGCCAGCTCGAGGTTTGCCGCAACGGTCGCCTCGGGCCGCACGAAACCGGCCCTGGCCTCGAACAGCGCGACCTCGTCCGGCCGCGGCGCGAACATCGGGAACCGGCGGCGCAGCTGGGCGGCGTCCAGCATCTCGTGGGCAAGGCCCCACCGCTCGGCGCTGGCCCGGCTGCCGGACACCGTCCGCGACTCCGGCCGCCCGATCATCAGGCCACCGGTCAGCGTGATCACGTCCCGGCCGGAGTCGGCGGCCAGCCGGTCGAACAGCTCGTAGGCACGCAGCAGCAGCGGCACGTACGCGGCGCCCTCGAAGTACGACTGCCGGGTGATCCGCGACCCGCCGTGACTCGACCCGCGCGCATGCGCCGCCCCGTACCTCTCCAGCCCGAGCACGCGCACCCCGCGCGACGCCAGGTGCAGCGCCGCGGCGCTGCCCATCCCGCCGAGACCGGCGACAACCACGTCGAACATGAGAACCACCGTAGGATGCGGTCGTGTCCCGCTTCGCCTACCTGGACGCTCCGACTCCGCTCGCCTTCGCCCACCGCGGCGGCGCCGCCGAGGGCGACGAGAACACCGCCGAGGCCTTCGGGCGCGCGGTCAAGCTCGGTTTCCGGTACGTGGAGACCGACGTGCACGCCACCGCCGACGACGTGCCGGTCGTCTTCCACGACGACTCGCTCGCCCGGCTCACCGGTCAGGCCGGCCGGATCGGCGCGCTGCGCTGGACCGACCTGGCCACCGTGCGGGTCGGCGGCGCGGCGGCCATCCCGCGCCTCGACGAGGTGCTGGACGCCTGGCCGGACATCCGGTTCAACATCGACGTGAAGGCCGATCCGGGCGCGGCACCCACCGTGGACGCGATCCGCCGGGCCGGCGCGTCCGGCCGGGTGCTGCTGGCCTCGTTCAGCGACGCCCGGCTGGCCCGGCTGCGCCGCCTCGCCGGGCCGGACGTCGCGACCTCGATGGGCATGCGCGCGGTGACCGCGCTGCGCCTGTCGTCGCTGGCCCGGACCCCGCTGCGGCTGCCGCCGTCCGCGGTCGCCGCCCAGGTCCCGCCGCGGCACGGCCGGTTCCGGGTGGTGGACCGCGCGTTCCTGGCCCGGGCCCACCGCCTCGGCCTCCAGGTGCACGTCTGGACCATCGACGACCCGGCCGAGATGCACCGCCTGCTCGACCTCGGCGTGGACGGCATCATGACGGACCGTACCGATGTGCTCCGCGACGTGTATCTGAGCCGCGGTATTTGGGCTTGAGAATGTCACGGAAATGGCTTCGAATTCATACTCTCAGGCAGTTCCAAGGTGGATCGAAGCGATCATGCACTACATTTCCCGGTAGCGGCGGGCGCTCGCACGGTCGCGCGGGGGTGTGATCTTGCGCATTGCGCAACCTGCCAGCTCAGCGAAGTTTTTCGTGATCTTGTTGAACCGGAGACATCATCCGTTCGGAGGATGTCCAGGGTTCGAGGAGGAGACCATATCTTTTCTTTAAGTTAGCGCTAAGAATTCATCAAATTCGCTGCTTGAATTGATATCTCGCGGCGCGCGTCTTATTTTCTGGGAACGCCGGTGTCAGGGGCCGGATGCTTTCTCGAAGAAGAGGTATCGCGCATGCGTAGGTCGGCTTACCGCCGTGCTGCCGAGCCAACCGGCGGCAGCAGGCGGCTACTCGCCGTTGGTGCGGTGATCGCCGCAGTGGGGGCGGCCGTCGCCTTCACCACCATCTCCAGCGCCGCCGAGGGCGATCGGCCGTCGGGCAGCGGCGTCGGCAAGGTGGTCAACGGGCAGACGATCCTCACCGACACGTGCGTGGACAGCAATCTCGAGGCGCACAACGGCTTCCAGCTGGGCAACCGCTGCGTCTCCACCGAGTTCGGTGAGGTGGCGAGCGCCGGCAACAACGCCTCGCTGCTGATCACCGAGGCGCCGCGCCAGGTCGCGCCGAACACGCCGTTCACCCTGCGGGTCAGCACCCGCAACCTGATCCGCGACCGCTTCCTCGCGGCCGGCCAGGGCGGCTACTACGTGGAGAGCTCGGTGCTGCGCAACGGGCTGGTGCGGGGGCACTTCCACACCGCGTGCCGGATGCTGGCCAGCACCCGGGTGGCGCCCGACCCGGCGCCGGTGCCCGCGTTCTTCGTGGCCACCGAGGACAACCGCGGCGAGGCCCAGCCGGACACCGTGACCATCCAGGTGCCGGGCCTGCCGGCCGAGGGCACCGCCCAGTGCGCGTCGTGGGCCGGTGACGGCTCACACCGCATCCCGATGATGGAGCGCGCCAACCAGACCCCGGCCCTCGACGCCGTCCGGATCAACGTCCGTGCCGGCAACAACAACGGCGGGGGCGGCAACAACAACGGCGGCGGCAACAACGGCGGCGGCCAGAACAACGGCGGCAACAACGGCGGCGGCGGGAACAACGGCGGCAACAACGGTGGGAACAACCCGAACACCACCGTGGCGCCGACCACCCCGCCCCAGGGCGGCGGCAACGCCACCCAGCCCACCACCCGCGACACCGTGAAGCCGACCGCGACGGCCAAGCCGGCCACCACGTCCAAGCCGGCCACCACGAAGTCCGCCAAGCCGGCGACCACGCGTACCGCCGAAAGCGAAAGCGACGACGAGCTGGTCGCGCCCGAGGACGCCACGCCCGCGCAGACCCGGGCGGCGAAGCCGAAGGCGACCGTCAAGGCCCTCGAAGAGGACCCCGAAGAGGTCGACGAGGCCGCCGACATCACCTACTCGAACGACGACGGCCAGCCCAACTCGGGCACCAAGGCGCCGAGCGTCGAGGAGGTGGCGGCCCAGTCCACCGAGAAGCAGGGCGGCCTGCTCGCGCTGACCGGCGGGAACAGCATGGCGGTCATCGGCGTCGCGGTGGTCCTGATGCTGGCCGGTCTGACGATCATGGCGCTGACCCGCCGGCGCCGGCCGGGCAGCACCTGGCAGTAAAACCGCATACGATCCAAGGGCGGCCCGCTCCCGAGCGGGCCGCCCTTTCGTGCGCTGTTAGGGTAGCCTTACTTCCACGGACGATCGTTCGAGCGGAAGAGGACCAAGCATGCCCAACAGGCCGGCACGACCCGCCACCGAGGCGGTCGTCACCCGGGTCGAGCAGCTCACGCCGCACATGGTGCGGGTCGTCGTGGGCGGCGAGGCGCTCCGCTCGATCGAGGCGGGCTCGTGCACCGACCACTACATCAAGGTGCTGTTCCCGCAGCCGGGCGTCGACGACACCGAGCGGCCGACCGTCCGCACCTACACGGTCCGCCGCTGGCTGCCCGAGATCCCGGAGATGTGGATCGACTTCGTGGTGCACGGCGACAGCGGCATCGCCGGCCCGTGGGCGGCGGCCGCCCAGCCCGGCGACCCGTTCCGGTTCATGGGCCCGGGCGGCGCCTACGCGCCCAGTCCCACCGCGGCCTGGCACCTGCTGGCCGGCGACGAGAGCGCGCTGCCGGCCATCGCCGCCGCGCTCGAGGGGATGCCCGACGGCGCGCTGGTCAAGGCGTTCATCGAGGTCTCCGGCCCCGACGAGGAGCAGAAGCTGGAGACCACCGCGGAGGCCGAGATCACCTGGCTGCACCGCGGCGAGCGGCAGATCGGCGAACTGCTGGTCGACGCGGTCCGCGGCTGCACCTTCCCGGACGGCCCGGTGCACGCGTTCGTGCACGGCGAGGCCACCTTCGTCAAGGACCTGCGCGGCTACCTGCGCCGCGACTGCGCCATCCCGCTCGAGCAGTTGTCGATCTCCGGCTACTGGCGCCGCGGCCTCAACGAGGAGGGTTGGCAGTCCACCAAGCGCGACTGGAACTCGCAGGTCGAAAGGGAACAGGAGACGGTGTGAGAGCGAGCACCTCGTTGGCCGTCCGAGCCGCCGGGCGCCCATGATGTGTAAGTGGTGCTCGCCGATACACAGCTGACCAGTCCGGTCCGCGGCCGCCTGATCGCGCTGGCCGCGCTGCTGCTGGCGGCGGTCAACCTGCGGCTCGCGGTAACCAGCGTGGGCCCGGTCCTGAGCGAGATCCGGGCCGGCCTCGGGATGAGCTCGACGATGGCCGGACTGCTCATGTCGGTGCCGGTGGTCTGTTTCGCCACGGTCGGTCTCGCCGCGCCCCGGCTGGCCCACCGGTTCGGCACCGCCCGGGTGATCGTGACCGGCCTCGCCGTGCTCGCGGTGGGTCTCGCGATCCGCCCGTACACCGCCGGCACCGTCCCGTTCCTGCTGGCCAGCGTGGTGTCGCTGGCCGGCATCGCGGTGGTCAACGTGCTCCTGCCGGTGATCGTCAAGCAGCACTTCCCGGGCCGGGTCGGCACCATGACCGGCCTCTACTCGGTGGCGCTCAACGTCGGCGCGACCGGCGCCGCGGCCGCCACGGTTCCGCTGACCGGCGCGTTCGGTGGCGACTGGCGGCTGGGCCTGGCCTGCTGGGCGGTGCTGGCGGTGGTCGCGCTGCCGGCCTGGCTGCCACTGGCCCGCGAGCGTGCGACCGCCGACACCGACGATCAAAATCCGGCTCCGGTACGCGTGACCAGGCACCCGGTGGCGTGGGCGCTGGCGTTGTACTTCGGCCTGCAGAGCACCTCGGCGTACGTGATCATCGGTTGGCTCCCGCAGATCTACCGGGACGCCGGTCTCTCCGCCGAGACCGCCGGCCTGCTGTTCGCCGGCACCTCCCTGCTCGGCGTGCCGCTCGGCCTGGCGCTGAGTTCGCTGGCCGGCCGGGTGCGCAGCCAGAGCTGGATCGCGCTGACCCTGGGCCTGTTCGGGATCGCCGGGTACGCCGGACTGTGGTGGTCGCCGGCCACCCTGCCCTGGCTGTGGGCCGTCCTGCTGGGCGTCGTCAACACCGCGTTCCCGCTGGTCCTCACCATGATCGCGCTGCGCGGCAGCACGCCCGCCACGGTGGTGCGGCTGTCCGCGTTCGCCCAGGGCGTGGGATACCTGCTGGCCATCCCCGGCCCCATCCTGATCGGCGTGCTGCACGACCGCACGGGCGGCTGGCGGGTACCCCTGGCCCTGATGATCGCCCTGATGATCCCGCAGATCATCGCCGGCTGGCAGGCCGGCCGGGACCGCCGGGTCTAAATCAGTTTCAGCAGTTCGGCGGCCACCTCGGCGGGCCGCTCCACGTGCGGCGAGTGCCCGCAGCCCGGCAGCACCACCTCGGTGTACCGGCCGCCGGCCGCCTCATAGCGATCGAGCACCGCCCGGGTCTGCCCGACCATCGGCTGCGGCGGGCACGCCTCGGCGCCCGGCCAGCCCGGCACCATGCCGAGCGAGCCGAGGAAGGCCAGGTCGAAGAATGAGGTGTCGGAGACGATCGCGTCCCGGTCGCCGCGGACCCAGGTGATCGGCGGCTTGACCGGCACCGCAACCAGGTCCGCGGCGACATTGAAGTGGTTCGGCGCCATGGTGTTGAGCACCCCGCGGTCCCCCGGCGCCATTCCCGGCCAGTTCGCGCTGGGCCTGCTGTCGCCCGGGTAGTTGTCGTCCCCGATCGCGGTGGACAGCACGGTGTCCAGCAGCAGTTGCTCGTCCGCGCCGAGCGAGGCGGGGTCAGCCACATATGCCGTACGCAGCACGTTCAGCGGACTGGTCGGCGAGTCCACGCCCCGGTCCCGGTCCGCGATCCGCCGCACGAAGTCCGGGTTCCCGGTGCCGCCGCCGGACCCGGCGAAGTCCGGCGTGGTCGGGGTGCCGTCCAGATCCCGGGTGCCGCCGAAGCCGTACGGGCTCAGCGGCGCCTCGAACAGCAGCGCCCGGACCCGCTCCGGGTGCGCGGCGAGCAGGTGCATGACCACGCCACACCCCATCGAGTGCGCCGCCACGGTGACCGCCCCGCCGGCCGGGAACAGCGCCCGCTCGTCGAGCAGCGCCGCCACGTCGTCGGCGAAGTCCCGCAGCCCCCGGGTGGCATCCACCGGCGCGGCGTCGGATCGCCCGTATCCCCGCAGGTCAGGCGCCACGATCCGGAGGTTGGGCGGCAGCTGCCGGAGCAGCGGCCGCCAGAAGTCGGCGGACGAACAGTTGCCGTGCACGAGCAGCACCGGGGTGCCGTCGGCCGGCCCGTCGACCAGAACGTTGAGCGAGATGCCGCGGACCGCGACGCTGACCTCTTCCATAGGCCGAAGCGTCCCACCGGCAGCCGTCCCCCGCAGTGTGTATGGCCCACATATCCTGGCCCTCATATCCTGGCCCTCATGACCGGTGACGCCTGGTCCGTCGCGGAACCGTACGAACGCTACGTGGGCCGCTGGAGCCGCCCGGTGGCCAAGGAGTTCCTGAGCTGGCTGGCCGTGCGCCCCGGCGCCCGCTGGCTGGACGCCGGCTGCGGCACCGGAGCCCTGACCGGCACGGTGCTCGCCGAGGCCGGCCCCGCCGCGGTGGTGGGCATCGACATGTCCCAGGGCTTCCTGTCCTCGGCCCGCCACCTGACCCGGGCCCGTTTCCTGGCCGCCGACGCCGCCGCGCTCCCGTTCCGCCCCGCCACGTTCGACGCGGTGGTGAGCGGCCTGGCCCTGAACTTCGTCCCCACCCCGCAGTCGGCCGTGGCCGAGTTCACCCGGGTGGCCGCCCCCGGCGCCGTGGTGGCGGCCTACGTCTGGGACTACACCACCGGCATGCAGATGATGAGGTACGTCTGGAACGCCGCCCGCGACGTCGACCCGTCCGCCGCCGACCAGGACGAGGCCCTCCGCTTCCCGATCTGCCACCCCGACGCCCTGCACCACGCATGGTCCACCGCCGCCCTGACCGAAATCGCGGTACGCCCGATCGAGGTCCCCACCCGCTTCACCGATTTCAACGACTTCTGGCAACCCTTCCTGGGCGGCCAGGGTCCAGCTCCCACCTACTTGGCCCGCCTGCCCCCCACCCGGCGAGAGGCCATCCGAGCCTTGGTGAAAGCCCGCCTCCCACATGCCCCTGACGGCACCATCCCCTTGACCGCCACCGCCTGGGCAGTACGAGGCACCCACCCCTAGCCTTCGCCACACCGCCAACCCCGCACCCGCACCAGCACCACCCGCCGCTACTCCCCGCCGCCCGCCGCCGCGCGCACCGCGGCCACCGCCCGGGCCAGCCGCTCGGCCGGGGTGCCGAAGTCGCCGCCCAGCGCCGCCGCGTCCCGTTCCGCGCCGGGCCGGCCGCCGCCGACGCCCAGTTCGAAGCGGCCGCCGCTCAGCTTCTGCAGGGTCTCGGACTCCCACGCCACCAGGGCGGTGGCCGTCCAGGCCTCGCCGGTGGGCGCCTGGGCGGCCACGACACCGAATCGGAACTCGCGTTCGGTCATACCCGCGCGGCCCGGCACGTACGTCCGGGAGCGCAGCCCGGTGCAAGGGTTTTCCCTGATTCGAAGACGGGCGTCGATGCCTAGCGTCCAACGCAAGCCATCGAAGAGCCTGCCCAAACCCCGGGGCAGGGAAGGAGCGCCCGCGTGAAACGCCGAACCCCGATGATCATTGCGCTGGTGGCCGGTACCGCGGCGGCCACCGCCGTGGTCGCGGTGACCACACCGGCCACCGCACAGCCCGTCGACCCCGCCGCCTCGGCCCGGGCGGCCGCCGGTAAAGCCGACACCCTGGTGGCCGGCCGGCCCCAGGTGCTGCAGGCCAGCCAACACGACGCGTTCCAGCAGCGTCCCGTGCTCAGCTCGAACGGCCTCAACTACGTCCCCTACACCCGTACCTACAAGGGGCTGCCGGTGTCCGGCGGCGACTTCGTGGTGATGACGGACGCCAGCGGGCAGACGAAATACACCTCGGTGGCCCAGTCCAGCCCGATCGGCGAACTGGCCGTCACCCCGAAGCTGACCTCCACCGCCGCGGCCGAGATTGCAAAAGCAGAGCTCAAGACCTTTCAAAGCATTGAGGGTACGCAGCTCGTAGTCGTCGCCGAGGAGGGCCGGGCGGCCCGGCTGGCGTGGGAGTCGACCGTTCGCGGCACCGGCGACGAGGGCATCAGCCGGCTCACCGTGGCCGTCGACGCGCTCACCGGCGCCGTACTCCGGAGCACCGAACGGGTCATCGACGCGGCCGGCACCGGCACCGGGTGGATCAACGGGTCGGTCTCGATCGACACCACCCAGTCCGGGTCGAACTACCTGCTCCAGGACCCGTCGCACACCACGGTCCGCTGCCAGGACGCCGCGAACAACACCACCTTCAGCGGCACCGACAACGTCTGGGGCAACGGCACCGGCACCAGCAAGGAGACCGGCTGCGTCGACGCGTTCTACGTGGCACAGAAGCAGTACGCGATGCTCGGCTCCTGGCTGGGCCGCAACGGGCAGAACGGCAGCGGCGGCGCCTGGCCGATCCGGGTCGGCCTGAACCAGCAGAACGCCTACTACGACGGCAGCCAGATCCAGATCGGCAAGAACCGGTCGGGGCAGTGGATCGCGTCGGCGGACGTGGTCGGCCACGAGCTGGCCCACGGCATCGACGACACCACCCCGGGCGGCATCTCGCGCGGCGGCACCCAGGAGTTCGTCGCGGACACCATCGGCGCGGCCACCGAGTGGTTCATCAACAACCCGAACGACGCCCCCGACTACCAGGTCGGCGAGGAGGTCAACCTGGTCGGCAGCGGCCCGATCCGGTACATGTACAACCCGTCGCTGGCCGGCGACGACAACTGCTACTCCAGCAGCACCCCGAGCGACGAGGTGCACGCCGCGGCCGGCCCCGGCAACCACTGGTTCTACCTGCTCGCCCAGGGCAGCAGCGGTGGCGGCAGCGGGCAGCCCACCAGCACCACCTGCAACGGCAGCGCCGTGACCGGCCTGGGCATTCAGAAGGCCATCACGATCATGTACAACGCGATGCTGATGAAGACGTCGAGCTCCTCGTACGTGAAATATCGGACTTGGACTTTGACCGCGGCCAAGAACCTGTACTCGACGTGCGCCGAGTTCAACACGGTCAAGGCGGCCTGGGACGCGGTGAGCGTCCCGGCACAGTCGGCCGACCCGACCTGCACCGCCGGCGGCACGACCCCGCCCACCACGACGCCCACCACCTCGCCGACCAACCAGCCCACCGGCTGCACCGGCACGAACGGGACGGACGTCTCGATTCCGGACCGCGGTTCGGCGGTCAACAGCAGCATCACGATCAGCGGCTGCGGCCGGGCGGCCTCCGCCACCTCGACGATCGCCGTGAACATCGTGCACACGTTCCGCGGTGACCTGCGGGTCGACCTGGTGGCACCGGACGGCACGGTCTACAACCTGAAGGCCACGTCGACGACCGACAGCGCGGACAACGTGAACACCACGTACACCAAGAATCTGGCGAGCGAGACCGCGAACGGCACCTGGCAGCTGCGGGTGCAGGACGCGGTGGCGAACGACGTCGGCTACATCAACACCTGGACGCTAACCGTCTGAACACCGTTTCACCCTCGACGACGGGCCGGCGCTGCCACGCGCCGGCCCGTTCGTAGCTGTCCGGTTCGCCGTCCGGTGCATAGCGGTTCACCCGCTCACGAGCCGGCGGCCCGCCCCGATCGGTATCGGTGACACCGACCAACAGGGGGAACCACTTGAAGAACCGCTTCGTTCGCCGCGCCGTCGTCACCGCCGCTCTCGCCGTTCTGCCCGCGCTCGCCGCCTCGCCCGCCTTCGCGGCGCAGACCGGCTCGCGCACCCCGCAGAAGCCGACTGCCGAGGTCATGGCGCAGTACGAGGCAGAGGTCGTCAAGCTCACCAACGAGCACCGGGTCGCCCGGGGCTGCAAGGCCCTGCGGGTCGACAGCCGCCTCACCGCGGCCGCCCGGGCGCACAGCACCGACATGGTGGTCCGGAACTTCTTCAGCCACACCGGCTCGAACGGCAGCAACTTCGTGGCCCGCTCGGTGGCCGCCGGCTACCCGCAGCGCGGCGCCGCGGGCGAGAACATCGCCTGGGGTTACCGCACCGCGAAGGACGTGGTGAACGGCTGGATGAACAGCTCGGGCCACCGCGCCAACATCCTGAACTGCTCGAGCATCGCGGTCGGCGTGGGCGTGGCGTACAACGCCGGCGGCTCGCCCTACTGGACCCAGAACTTCGGACGCGTCTGATCCACCGGGGCGGTCATGGGGCGGCATAGCCGTGCGCGCGCATCGCAGCCAGATGCGCGACGTCCCGTGGCCGCCCCATCATCTTTTTCGTCGCGGCCACCACGTCCAGCGCGAGGAACCGCAGGCCGGCGATCACGTCCGCGTCCTTGATGAGCTCGTCCACCGTGCCCATGCCGGGAAACCAGTCGTCGAAGATGTCCAGATCGCCGTCGAACAGCTGGACGCACTGCGAGGACGTGTACCGGGCCGGCGCGATCGGCCCGAGTTCCGCCGCGATCCGCCAGGCCGCGCCGCGGGCCACGATGTCCAGATCGGTCGGATCGTCGATCCAGGCCCGGGCGAACAGCGGCCCGCTCCCCGCGATCACGTAGTCCTCGACCGGCAGGCGCAGCGACCGCAGTTCCCGGAACAAGCGGTGCGCAAGGAAATTCGGCATCGTCGGCCGCCCCAGTCAGTCCGGTCGAGTACTCGTCACCCTACTAATCCGGTCGCCGGACCGGACGCCACCTTCTCGTTCCATAGCCGTCGATCTATAGGTGTTTTGGCATTGGGCAAGGATCATCCGGGACCCCGAGACTCTGGCTACAGCCGGACTCCCGACTCGGAGGTTCCCCGTGAAGTCACGTCCACGCCTGCTGTCCGCAGCGCTCGTCGTCGCCCTGTTGACCGGCCTGCTCCAGCTCGGCTTCGGCGCACCGGCGTACGCCGCCCCGCCCGGCATCCCCACCGCCTCCGCCGCCCGCACCCAGCTCGCCGCGCTCACCGTCGCCGCGTCGACCCACACCACCACCTACGACCGCGAGCTGTTCCCGCACTGGTCCACTGTGTCCGGTTCGTGCAACACCCGCGAGACGGTGCTCAAGCGGGACGGCACCAGCGTGGTGACCGACTCGGCCTGCGCCTCCACCTCGGGCCGCTGGTACAGCCCGTACGACGGAGCCACCTGGACGGCCGCCTCCGACGTGGACATCGACCACATGGTGCCGCTGAAGAACGCGTGGATCTCCGGAGCCTGGGCCTGGACCACCTCGAAGCGGCAGTCCTTCGCGAACGACCTGACCAACCCGCAGCTCATCGCGGTCACCGACAACGTCAACCAGTCCAAGGGCGACAAGTCCCCGGACTCCTGGAAGCCGTCGGTGAGCAGCTACCACTGCACCTACGCCCGGATGTGGGTGCGGGTGAAGTACGTCTGGTCCCTCACCGTGACGAGCGTCGAGAAGTCCGCGCTCAGCACGATGCTCGGCACCTGCTGAGCGATCATCGGGCTAAGCGATCATCGGGTCGCCCCGGCCGGTCCGGCCGGGGCGGCCTGGCATCCCGGGAGGTGGAAAGAGCGACACCACCTTCTGCACGCCGAGGTCCGGGCGCCCGCTGAGCCAGCGGGCATAGCGCGGCCGCTGTCCGAGCACTTCCAGGTACGCCTCCACGGCGTACCCGTACAACTCGGCGGCCTGCCGGGCCGCCGGACCGTCGGGATCCCAGCCCAGCAGGTGCCGCCAGCGCAGCGGCACGCCGAGTAGCGGTACCGCCACGGCACCCGGCACCGACCGCACCATCCCCTGGCACAGCGCCACCGCGGTGCCGCCGGCCACCATGTCGAAGGCGCTGCTCGCGTCGATCTCGGTAGGGGTGCGCGGCGCGAAGCCGGCCCGCGCGCAGGCGGCCGCGAAGCATTCGTGGAAGCAGCCGTCGCCGGGTGCGGTGATCCACTGCTCCTCGGCCAGTTCGGCCAGGCCGACCTCGTCCCGGCCGGCCAGCGGATGTCGCTCGTTCAGCAGCACCCAGACGGCGTCCACCGAGATGGGTTGCCAGGCCAGCCCGGTGGCCTGGCCCGGGGTCGAGGTCGAGCAGGCGCCGACCACCGCGTAGTCGAGGCGGCCGTCCTGCACCAACTGGGCGACCTCGTTCTCCGACCAGGTGGACTGGATGCTCACCGGGCCGCCGGGATGGGCGTCGGCGAGCCGCCGGACCAGTCCGGCCACGATCGGCCCGTTGGTGGCGCCGACCCGGTAGCGGACGTCGGCGCCCGCGGTGATCAGCTCGCTGGCGTCGTCGTGCAGCCCGCTCACCGCCGGGATCAACACCCGGGCCCGGGCCAGCACGAGATCGCCGAGTGGCGTCGGGACGACGCCCCGCCGATCGCGGGTGAACAGCGCACCGCCGAGAATCCGTTCGATGCGCTGGAGTTGGGTGGTCAATGCCGGCTGGGCAAGGCCGAGCGCGGCCGCAGCTTTCGTAACGCTGCCGGCCTCGGCAATGGCGAGGACCATACGAAGATGGCGCAACTCCAGCTCCACATCTGGAACCTAGAGTCGCCCGAGCCGCTCCGAAAGCTTTTTCATGTTAATTTCGGCCATCTGAGGCCACCCATTCACGGGCGGAGATGTGAAAGCTATGCGTGCCCGCGCTGCAACGCCCCGTGCGGGGCGTTGCAGCTTCCGCTAGGCGTTCACCCGAGAAGTTGACTTTGCGTAAGCACTTCCCATCGGTGCGTGCCTATCGGTAGGCTCTCGTGTCAGGAAACGATGTCGAACTCGCCATCCTTGGCAGAGTCCACGAAGGCGGTCCACTCCGCCTGCGTGAACATGAGAGCCGGGCCAGACCGGTTCTTGCTGTCGCGGACAGCAACACCTGTGTCGAGGAACGCAACCTCGACACAGTTGTTCCCGCCGTTGCCGTTGCTGCGACTGGCCTTCCGCCAGGCAGCGTCGTTGAGATGGTGCGAGAGCAACTCTGGCACCCCCCTTCAATATGCGATTGTCTCGGAGCCCTACGCGACCAGCAGGCTCTCGATCATCTTGATTGTCATGCGATGGTCGAGCGCCTTTGCGCTCAATCGCTCGAACTCACTCCGGTATCGGGCAACCTCGGCCGGTTGCTCCTCGTAAGAGTCTCCCGCAAGACCTTCAAGATATACAACATCCAGATGGGTGGTTTCGGGACGGGATATCCCCCGGTTCATCTGCGCGTCTACGCCCTGAAACTCCAATAGAGCGACCGGCCCACCAAGGAACGCGTGTTCGCCCGCAGTGGCTGGCAGAATCTGCAACGTCACATTCGGTAGTTGAGCCATTTCGATTAGATGGCGAAGCTGTTCCGCCATCACTTCCTCGCCACCGATCACGCGTCGCATCACCGATTCGTCGACGATTGCTGCGAGTTCGAGCGGGCGCCGTTCCGTGAGCCGGCCCTGACGGGTGAGACGCAGCGACACGCGGCGGTCGATCTCGTGCGGCGGATCGTTGGCGCGGCCGGTGCGCATGAGGGCCCGGATGTAAGCCTCGGTCTGCAGCAGACCGGGCACGATGACGGGCTCCCAGGCGTGCATGGCGGACGCGCCGGCCTCCAGGCCGACGAAGTTGCCCGGCCGGATCACGTCCCGGTAGTCGCTCCACCAGGTGCGTTCCCGGGACAGGCGGGCCAGCTCGATCAGCGCCTCGCGATAGGCCTGATCCTCCACCCGGTACAGATCGAGCAGGTCGCGGACGTCGCGCGCGGTCACCGCAACCCGCGCCGTCTCGATCCTCGTGACCTTGGCAGCATGCCACTCGAAATGGCGGGAGACATTCTCCTGCGTCAATCCCGCGCCCTCACGGCAACGCTTCAGTTCCGCACCCAGGCGGCGCCGGCGCAGCGTGGGGCCCTCATCTACCGACACCTGGACTCCCCTTGGTCCTGAGGTCACCGATACTACGACCCACCCGGTCATGATCCAACTTGGACTCAAGCCCTGAACAAGAAGTCTAGTACTTCTTGCATTGACCTTGATGTTGGGTACATGATGCGCCGGACATCGAGTTATGACTTCATGTACCGACAGTGATCATCAGACTTGGGTCCACTTGGGTTGTAAGGGGCGTGGCAGCGTGTTGGCTGACCAGTACTTCCTGATCGCACACCAGGACCGCACCGGGCGATCCCGCCTACATCCGCGGGCGACCGGGCTCGGGCTGGCGGCAGCGCTGCTGGGCGAGCTGATCCTGGAAGGACGCATCGGCATCGCCGACGGCGATCTGCTCATCCTCGATCGGCATCCACCGGCGGATGCCCTGGCACACGACATCCTCGACCTGCTGATCGCGCAGACGCGGCACCGCGAGGTGCGCACCTGGCTGGCCTTCCTCTCGCAGGACGCCGAGGTCCGGGTGGGCGAGAGACTGGTACGCCTGGGCGCGGTCGACCTGATCACCCGGCGCCGCATGCTCTCTACCGAGACGCTCTACATGCCCAACAGCGCCGAACAGCGCAACGCCGCCGCCTGGGCCCCGGCCCGGCTGGCCAACCTGCTGGTCCGCGGCGTCGACCTCAGCCTCAGTGACCGTGTGCTGGTCGGACTGGTTGCCGCCACCGGCCTCACCCGGCACGTGCTCTACGACTTCGAGATGCACCGGCAGGCGTTCCAGTCGCTGCCGAGCGCGGTCGGGGCGCTGCCCGGTGACCTGCGCGACCTCATCGAATACACCGAGGCCTCGGTCGGCTCGGTTCTTACCGTCGGGCGACGGTGAGCGCCGTCGGGCGTCACCATCTCCGACGCAACAGCGAAAACCAGTGGGTAGTCGGGAGGATGTTGATGACGCAGAAGGGGCCCGCCGAACCGGACATCGTGGAACGGGCACTGGCCAAGAACCGGCTGGGCGTTCCGTCCGTGGTGTTCTTCGGAGTGGCGGGCGCCGCCCCGCTCACGGTGATCATCGGAGCGATCACCACCATCTACGCGATCATCGGGAGCACCGCGGTCCCGATCGCGTACCTTGCGGTGGCCGGCATCCTCTCCCTCTTCACGGTGGGCTTCGTGGCGATGAGCCGGCACATCGTGAACTCGGGCGCCTTCTATTCGTACATCAGCCACGGTCTCGGCCGGGTGATCGGCGTGGGCGCCGCCTTCGTGGCCCTGCCCGCGTACTCCCTCATGCAGATCGGCCTGTTCGGACTGTTCGGTTCGGCAGCGTCCGGCATCCTCGCCGAGTTCGGCGTGATCACCCCGTGGTACGTGTGCGCGATCGGCGCCTGGGTCGTGGTCACCATCCTCGGCCTGCTCTGGGTCGACCTCAGCGGCAAGGTCCTGGCCGTGCTGCTGGTAGCCGAGATCCTGATCGTGCTGATCTACGACCTCGTCATGGTCACCAACCCGGCCGACGGCAACCTCACCTTCACACCGTTCTCCCCCGCGCCACTGCTCACGCCCATCGCCGGCACGCTGCTGGTGCTGGCCATCGCGGGCTTCGTCGGCTTCGAGGCCACCGTGGTGCTGTCCGAGGAGGCGAAGGACCCGAAGCGGACCATCGCGCGGGCCACCCACTGGGCGGTCATCCTGGCCGGCCTGCTCTGCGGCCTGTCCGCCTGGGCGATGGCGGTCAGCACCGGACCCGACCGGATCGCGGCGATGGCCGCCGAGCACCAGACCGACCTGGTGTTCTTCCTGGTCGGCCCGCACCTGCCGCAGTTCCTCGTGAACGCCGGCTACCTGCTGTTCCTGACCAGCGTGTTCGCCGCGCTGCTGGCCTTCCACGCCGCCGTGGCCCGCTACCAGTTCGCGCTCGGCCGCGAGGGCGTGTTGCCGGCCGCCTGGGGCCGCACCCATCCACGCACCGGTGCACCGCTGCTCGGCTCGATCACCCAGAGCGTGCTGGCCATCGGCGTGCTGAGCGCGTACGCGGTGTCCGGCGCCGACCCGCTGGTGTTCGTCTTCGCGTGGCTGACCACGATCGGCGGCCTCGGCGTGCTGATCCTCATGTGGGCCACGTCGGCCGCCGTGATCGGCTTCTTCGCCCGCGGCCGCCGCCGGGAGAACATCTGGCGCGCGTACCTGGCCCCCTTCATGTCCTTCCTGCTGCTCTCGGTCGTGCTGACCGCCACCGTGATCGGCTTCGGTGAGCTGCTGCAGGTCGACGGGAACTCACCGTTCCAGTGGCTCATCCCGGTGCTGTACCTCGCGGTGGCCGGGCTCGGATTCCTGTGGGCACTGATCATGCGGGCCGCCCGGCCCGAGGTGTACCACGCGATCGGCCGCGGTGCCGATGGGCGGGTGAGCATCCTGTCGGACTCGGCTTTCCCTAAGCCGCTCCACGCCGATCCTGTCGGCGCCCGAAGTTATCCGTACTGACCCGCACCACCGGTCTGCCTACCGCGAGCGCGAACAGAGAGGACGGCGATGACGTACGCGATCCAGGAGTTGGTGATCCGCAATGTGGCGCCGGTCGACACCGGCGAGATCACCGACCTTGTCGCCGCCGCCATGTCGGACGGCCCGGTGGCTCGCTGGTTGCAACCCGACCCGGCGATCCGGCACCGGCAGAGCACCGACTACTTCGCCATCTTCACCGAGCACGCGGTGCGCCACGGCGAGGTGTACGCCACGGCAGAGGGCGACACCGGCCGGTTGACCGGTGTCGCCCTGTGGTTCCCGTTCACCGCGGTCATCCCGCCGCCGGTCGATTACGAGCGCCGCCTCAAGGAGATCGCCGGCGACGCGTTCGACCGCGCGTGCCAGCTGGACGCGGCTCTCGAGGCCGAGCATCCCCTCGAGCCGCACCACTATCTCGCGTTCCTGGCCGTCCGACCCGATCTGCAAGGCCGGGGCCTGGGCAGCGCCCTTCTCGACCGGCACCACGCGCGTCTCGACGCGGCCGGCCTACCCGCCTACCTCGAGGCGAATGATCCGCGCAACCGCGACCTCTACCTGCGACACGGATACCGGGTCCGGTCCGTGATCGAGCTACCCGACGGACCGCCGTTGTGGTCGATGTGGAGGTCGCCTATGACCTGATGCCGACCAGACCGCTACGCCGCGGACGGAAACTCGTAAAGCCAGTACGACTGCTGGTCGATCCGGCTGAACTGCATGTTCCCGTGTAGCCGGCTCACCATGAGCCGGAAGATCCGGGACATGTGGCGGACATCGTCGTTGTAGGTGCAGATGTCCAGGCCGACGAGGCCGTTCTGCGTCGAGGCCACCAGGTACATCTGCTCGACCAGTTGCGCGAAAGCTTCGCGTCCCTGGTGTTCCGGGCTGACGGCAACGAAGCCGATGTACCAGATCTTGCGGGCTGCGTAGTGCTCTGGCCAGTGGCGTTCGAAGTACTTCGGCGCGATCAACGGAACCGCATCGAGATCATTGGTGTACGTGGCAACCCCGCAGAGGGTGCCGTCGTCGGCGAGGGCGAGGTACTTACTCACGCGGGAGTCCCGCATGACCTCGTCGAACTCCGACGTGTACATCATGTGCCGTTGAACCGCGAGCGTGTTGAGCTCTTCGAACGCGTCCTGGTAGAGCTTCCAGGCAGCACCGTGCAGATCTTCATCGATGATCTGGTCGACGACTTTGATAAGCATGCTTTGCTCCCCCGCGGACGCTGGTAGGCAGGCCCGCTTGCTCGCACTCACACTGATCAATGATCTATTGACTGACAGAGTACGAACAGTGACGCCACGAACACAATGCGTGTCCGCCGATTGAATGTGCCAAATCGTCGGCGGGCCGTTGAACCGTGCCCGCGAACTGTGCAAGTTGCAAAGCGCCGGTTAATTCCAGGCGCGCAAACCGCCAGCTGTTGATCAACGGCGGGCAGACCTTCCGCAGCAAGACCCTGAGCACCTCACGCCGGCCGCCACAAGCGGCCGGCGGCCTCTTTTCCGCCGCCCGCACACTACCATTCCTCGATGGCGTGCGCGCCACACAGACCCCTGACCAGGACTTTTGGTGCTCCGGCCGGTCGTGCTCTACAGCGTCCCGACCACCGTGGACAGTCGCCACCCGCTGGTGACGGCCGCGCCGCCCGACGCCACGGTCAGTTCGGTGCACTACGCCGACGCGCGCCCTGCTCCTCTGCGGCCACCCGCGTGGTACCCCAATCGGGCAGACCGGCTCGCCGGACGGCGCCCCGGAGCCAGCTCCGCCGAGGTCACATGCCAGTCGATGATGGACGGCACGGGTCGCCGAGGCACTTGTCTAAATCGGACAGCGACGCGTGGCCGGGGCAGGTCGCCGCCGCGCATTGGTGATCGATCCTGATGTAAATCGCGCACGTTCGGACCCGTCACGCAGCGGGGCAGCTGAACCGGTCACTGTAGGTAAAACAAGTGGTCACGGCGTCGGCGTGCAGAACGGACATCGACACGGCGCAACGGAACGCCATCGGGACGGGCTCGGAAAGGGTGCCGGAACCGGGCCGGAAAAGCGCGACTAATGCGCCGGGAAAGGGACCGACAAGGCATAGCCGATCATGGCTTTGATATCCCATTTTCGGACCGCATGGTGACCATGCCTTAGAAGCTAGTACTCGAAGGACTACGCATCTGTGTACTTGAGACCGGGGTGCGACGGCCGGAATGCTCCATACGCCAAGCCGGTTCCGATCTTCTCACCACCGAATTCGAGGCAATCATGAAAGCTGTCCTGAGACTCCTGTCGGCCGTCGTCCTGATCTCCAGCGGGATCGCCCTGGCACCCGGTACCCCCGCGTCTGCCGCCGTGGCGCCGGGATCGGTCCTCTCCTCCAGCAGCGCGGCGCTGCCACCACAGCTGGGTGCCAGGGCCACCGGCAGACGGGTCCAGTACGTCTCCACCAACGCCGACGGCATCACCATCACCGCCACGGGCCTGGTCCTCACCCCGAAGACCGGCAAGCAGAACCGGGTTGTCGTCTGGGCGCACGGCACGACCGGCCTCGCCGACCGCTGCGCACCGTCGACCAACCAGAACGTCTTCTGGCCCGAGGCCCAGGACGCCGTCGAGGAGCTGCTGAAACGCGGCTGGACCGTGGCGGCGCCCGACTATCCCGGGTTGGGCACCCCGCAGGCGCACCCGTACCTGGTGGGCAACAGCGAGGGGCGGTCGATCATCGACAGCGTCCGGGCCGCGCGCAACCTCGACCCGGCGCTGTCCACCCAGTACGCCATCGACGGCCACTCGCAGGGCGGTCAGGGCGCGCTGTTCGCCAGCCAGCTGGCCCCGTCGTACGACGGCAACCTGGTGCTGCGCGGCACCGCGTCGATCGCGCCGGTCTCGAACGTCGACATGCTGGCGCCGATCATTCCGGGCACCCCCGGGCAGGGTTACCTGGTGATGGGCCTGTACGGGCTGGCCGCCGTGGAGCCGACCTTCAACCCGAACACCGTGCTGGCGCCGCCGGCCCGGGCCAAGAGCGCGGTGCTCACCACCGGCTGCCTCAACGAGATCCTGGCCGCATACCAGAACCTCACCGCCGAGCAGCTGCTGATCGGCGGCGCGCTGCCGGCGCCCGTGGTCGCGAAGCTCGCGCGAAACGACAATCCGGCGCAGACCTCGCCGAGCGCCCCGATGCTGGTCGTGCAGGGCACCGACGACGCCGCGGTCCCCGCGTTCGTGACCGACTATCTGGTGGCGGAGCAACTGGAGCCCTACGCGCCGCCGGTCGAGTACGTGACGGTGCCCGGCGGCACCCACGATTCCGCGGTGACGGACACGACCGTTCTGGTGGCCGACTGGATTGCGGCCCGGTTCGTCTAGGCCGCCGGCACCGGGGTGGGTTTCGTGAGGCGATGGGTGGGCGCGGCCGCCGTGGAGCCGCGGACCACCAGCTCGGCCGGAAAGACATACTCGGAGCGGGGGGCGGCGTGACCGTTGATCTCGTCGACCAGGGCGCGGACCGCCGCGTTGCCCATGGCGGCCACCGGCTGGCGAAGCGTGGTCAGCGGCGGGTCGGTGAAGGCGATCAGCGGGGAGTCGTCGAAGCCGACCACGGACAGGTCGCGCGGGACCGTCAGCCCGCGGCGGTGGGCGGCCCTTATCGCACCGAGGGCCATCAGGTCGGAGCCGCACACCAGGGCGGTGGCGTCGCGGTCGAGCAGCTGGCCGGCCGCGACCTCGCCGCCCTCGACCCCGAACAGCGTGAGCGCCACCAGGGAGTTCGGGTTGCGGTAGTCGTAGCTGGGCACGTGCCGGCGCATCGCACCGTGAAAACCCTCGAGCTTGCGCTGCACGGCCCGGAAACGCTCCGGGCCGGAGATGAAGCCGATCCGCTCATGGCCGAGAGCGGCCAGGTGGGCCACCGCCGACTCGGCGGCCTGCTTGTCGTCGCACGAGATGAACGGGGCCACGATGCCCTCGGCGTACCCGTTGATCAGCACTATCGGCAGCGGGCGGTTGACCAGCCGGTGGTAGCGCTCGTGGTCGGCGGTGGTGTCGGCGTGCAGACCGGCCACGAAGACGATGCCGCTGACCTGACGGTCGAGGAGCATCTCGAGGTATTCGTCCTCGGTCACGCCGCCCGGGGTCTGGGTGCACAGCACCGGGGTGAACCCGGTCTGGGCCAGGGCCGACTCGATGATCTGGGCGAACGCCGGGAAGATCGGGTTTTCCAGCTCGGGGACGATCAGCCCGACCAGGCCCGCGCTGCGCTTGTGCAGCCGCTCGGGACGCTCGTAGCCGAGGACGTCCAGCGCGGTCAGGACCGCCTGGCGGGTTTCCGCAGAGACGCCGGGACGGTCGTTGAGGACGCGCGACACAGTTGCCTCGCTGACGCCCGCCTGCCGGGCAATGTCCGAGAGACGTGCACGCATGCGGTCACTGTAACCCTTCATTAATGCCGATGCGCTTCGCTGCGCCGCAGGCCACGCCGGTCGTGGCGACTCCCGCCACGACCGGCATGGTATCGCCTAGCGCCAGGTGTCGTTAGCGGAGTATGTCGTTGCCGTTCCGGTGCTGTAGGAGCGGTTGCTGCCGGACTCCCAGGTGACGTTCCCGGCGGCATCCTTCTTGATGTACTTGTACTGGAATGAGGTGTTCTGCGGCACGGTGACCGCGCGGCTCCAGGTGGGGTAGCCGGCGGACGAGAGCGAGACGGCCGACGCCGGGGCCCAGTTGCCCAGCTCCGGGATCGAGCCGACCACGTACACGTTGGTGCCGGCGGTGGTTGTCGCGGTGACGTTGAAGGTGACCGAGGTGGCGCCCGCACTGGCGACGTTCCAGGTGTTGTTGAAGGTCAGCGGGCTGGTGCCGACGGTGGCCGTCCGGTTGGCGTTGGTCTCCCAGGTGACGTTGCCGGCCGCGTCCTTCTTTATGTACTTGTACTCGAGCGCGGTGCCGGCCGGCAGGTTCACCGTGCCGGACCAGACCGGGTAGCCGCTCGCCGACAGCGGGACGGCGGCGGCCGGGTTCCAGTTGCCGAGGGCCGCGGCGTTGCCGACCACGAAGACGTCGGTGCCGAGGGTGGTGGTCGCGTTCACGTTGAAGGTGACCGCGACACCCGCGGGATTCGACGTCGGCGGAGTGGTGGGCGGGGTGGTCGGGCCGGTGGTCGGCGGGGTGGTCGGCGGGGTCGTGGTGCCGCCGCCGGACTTCGCGTTGACGTGGATCGCGACCGCGCTGTTCGCCGGGATGGTCACCGAGGCCGAGCCGCCGGTCACGGTGATCGAGGTGCCGGCGCAGCCGGTGCTGGTGGCGCCGCCGGTGATCACGTCGCAGTAGGTGCCGTTCGCGAGGCCGGTCGGGTAGGTCGCGGTGGACGCGCTGCCCGAGCCGTTGATCCCGATCCAGCCCAGCGAGCCGCGACGGAAGCCGATCACGTTCTGCGCGGTCGCGGTGAAGTCGGAGACCGTGGTGGCCGAGGCGGTGGCGTTGCGCCAGCCGACCATGCCCTTGACCCCGGTCGACTGGGTGATGCACTGCCAGGCGCCGTTGGTGCAGTTCGTGTCGCTGACGAAGCCGCTGGAAGTGGCCGGCGGGGACTGGCCGGTGCTCGACGTGTTGAAGGTGAAGCCGTCATAGACGAACGGCTGGCCGTACGGGTGGGCCAGCAGGAAGTAGTTGGCCAGCGTGTACCGGGTGCCGTCCTGGTAGCGCAGGGTGGTGCCGTCCCGCTCCAGGTCGTGGTTGGTGACCATGGCGGCGGTCTGCGCGCTGGTCGCGTCGAGGCCCCACGACCCGACGTTGGCGAGCTGGCTCAGGGTCCCGTTGTTGAACTGGTTCTTCAAGCCCATCGCGTACGAGAAACCGAGCACGTCGCCGTTGGCGGTGAACGCGGCCGGCTGCAACTCGCTGTTCGACGCGCCGGTGAAGATCTCCTGGGCGATGTACGGCGCCCTGCCCTCGGCCGTGGTCGGGTTGAGCTGGCTCAGGATGGCCGCGAAGTCCGCCTTGGCCACGTGCTTGGCGGCGTCCACCCGGAAGCCGTCGACGCCCAGGCCGATCAGGTCGTTGAGGTAGGCGGCGATCTTGGAGCGCACCGTGCCGCTCTGCGTCTTCAGGTCGGACAGCGAGAGCAGCTCACAGTTCTGCACCTCGGCGACGTTGTTCCAGTCGTCGATCACCCCGTCGTCGTCGGCGCAATAGCCGTCGTTCGGGTGGTGGAAGTCGTCGTAGCCGTACGGCACCGCGGGATAGGTGTAGCCGCGCGGGTTGAAGGTGGAACCGCCGTAGGTGGTGGTCAGCGTGTTGTTCGCGCCGGCCATGTGGTTGATCACCGCGTCCACGTAGACCCGGACGCCGGCGTTGTGGCAGGCGGTGACCATGGCGCCGAACTGGGCCCGGTTGCCGAGCCGGCTGGTCAGCCCGTACGAGACCGGCTGGTAGACCTCCCACCAGGGGTGCGCGCCGCTGTCGCTGGTGGCGAGGCTGACCGACTCGGCCGGCGGGGCCACCTGGACCGCGCCGTAGCCGGCCGGGCCGAGCTGTTCGGTGCAGGCCTTCGCGACCGAGTTCCAGTTCCAGTTCCACAGGTTGGCCGCCACGTCGCTGTTGTTGAGGGCGACGGCGGCATTGGCGGTGGACGTCTGTCCGGCGTACGCGATCACACCGCCGGCCGCAAGGATCACGGCCGCGCCGGCGGCGCGAAGAGTTCGCTTCATGGGGTTCCTCGGGGGGTCGGGGCCGGGGAGGAGGACGTTACGACGAGAATGCTCGAAGGTTTCAAATACGTCAATGACTTGCTGAAAAGTCTTGCAGCCCTCGCCGTTCCGCTGTGGAGGACGCCTGGTCATAGCGTCCGAATCAGCCTGAAAGGACTTGCAAAGATCGATCAAAGAGGCCGGTGGGGCTGCCGTGACTGACGGGTCTGCCGGTGCGCGGCCGAGCCGATTTCTTGCCGCCGCCCCTCAGGGCCGCCCCGGAGCGGTCGATACAGCAGGACGTGCTGGGAACGGGTAGGCGAGTGGTTCGCGATCCCCTGCTGCGCCTCGGCGCGCTGTGGACCGCGCTGATCGCCGTGGTCTTCTTCGCCCTGTCCGGCTACACCGACTGGCAGGTCCGGGCGTTCTGGCTGGGGCAACTGCCGCTCGACGCGCTGCTGGCCTGGTCCTCGTACCAGGTCTTCAGGATCGCAACGGGTCCGGTCCGCCGGTTCTGGGGGGTGCTGACCGCGGTCGGCGTGCTGTTCCTGTGCGGCGACACGATCCAGACGTTCCTGACCTTCACCCACGCCGGCGAGTACTCCACGAACGGCGGCGTCATCCAGTCGACCTGCTTCACCATCGGGCTCGGCTCGATCGTGGTGGCCATGCTGGTGCACCCGCATCCCAGCCGGTCCGGGCGGGAGCGGCTGGCGTTCTGGCTGGACTCCGCCACCGTGCTGGTCGGTGGGGCGGTGGTGGCCTGGTGCTTCGCGGTCACCCCGGACCAGTCGACGCAGGCCGACGTGCTCGCCACGCTGGCCGGCGCGGCGGTCGCCATCACCTCCGGCTTCGCCGCGGTTAAGATGATCTTGAGTGGGAATGCCCCGATGCACAAGGCAGCGGCGTTCCCGATGATCGCCTCGGCGGGATTCACCAGTGTGGGGATGTTCCTGGCTCCGCCCACGCTCGGCGAGCTCCCGGCGTACGTCTATCTTGTCAGGTTTGTTCCTTCGCTCTTGATCGCGGCCGGACCCCGGATCCAGCAGGTGATCGCCGGCTTCGACCCGCGGGCCTTCGGCGAGCGCCACCGCAAGCCCTACAGCCTGCTGCCGTACGGGTCGATCGTGGTCGCGTTCGTGGCGCTCGTCGCGGTGATGCCGCACGGCATCGACATCCGGACCTGGGGCGTGGTGGTCGGCCTCGGGCTGATCTGCGCGCTGGTGGCCGGCCGTCAGCTGGCCGCCTTCCACGACAACAACTCGCTGATCAAGCAGTTGCGCGAGCACGAGGTCCGGCTGCGCCACCAGGCCCTGTTCGACGGGCTGACCGAACTGGCGAACCGCACCCACTTCCACGACGAGGTCGCGGTCGCGCTGGACCGGCCGGACCGGTCCTCGGTGCTGCTCATCGACCTGGACGGCTTCAAGGCGGTCAACGACACCATGGGCCACGCGGCCGGCGACGCGCTGCTGGTCGCGGTCGCCGACAAGCTGCGCGGCGCGCTCCGCACCGGCGACCTGGCGGCCCGGCTCGGCGGCGACGAGTTCGCGGTGCTGCTGCGCGGGAGCACCGGCGACGAGGGCGAGCGGACCGCCGAACGGATCTTCGAGGCGTTCGCGGTGCCGGTGCAGATCTCCGGGGTTCCGGTGCACGCCAACGCGAGCATCGGCGTGGCCGACACCGAACCCGGCGACGAGGTGGGCACCGTGCTGCGGCGGGCCGACGTGGCGATGTACGTGGCCAAGTCGGCGGGCAAGGGCACCTGCCGGCGCTACCACCCCGGCATGGAACAGGGTCCGCGCACACCGGTCGCCGCACAGGGATAGACGGCTACCATCGCGCGGTGACTGACGAGTCGCCGTACACCGGATACCGCCGCGCTGACTGGGAACGCACCGCCGACGAGATGTTGCGCGCGGTTCGCCCGTACGCCCGAGCCGACCACGCCCTCATCGACCTGCCCGGCGCCGCCGGCGCGTACGGCCGGGACAGCGACGGCCTGGAGGGTTTCGCCCGCACTTTCCTGCTGGCCGCGATCCGCCTGCGCGGCTCCGGCGGCGCCGACCCGGACGGGGTCGCCGAGTGGTATGCCGACGGCCTGCGCGCCGGCCCGGACGCCTGGCCCCGTCCGGACCGGCTCGACCAGGCCAAGGTCGAGGCCGCCGGGATCGCGCTGGGCCTGCACCTGAGCCGCCCCTGGCTGTGGGACCGCTTCGACGACCGGGACCGGGAGCGCCTGGCCGACTGGCTCGGTGCGGTGGTCGGCAAGCCGTTCCCGCCGATCAACTGGGTCTGGTTCCAACTGGTCGTGGAGGCGTTCCTGCGCGAGGTGGGCGGCCCGTGGTCGGCCGACGACGTGGCGAGCGGCCTGGCCGTGCACGAGTCGCTGTACCGGACCGGCGGCTGGTATTCCGACGGTCCGGAGCGCGCGTACGACCACTACAACGGCTGGGCGCTCCAGATGTACCCGCTGCTCTGGGCCGGGATGGCCGGCGACATGTGCCCCGCCGGCCTGGTCCCGGTGTGGCGCGAAAGGCTCGCCCGCTTCCTGGACGACGCCGTGCACCTGGTCGGCGCGGACGGCGCCCCGCTGCTGCAGGGCCGCAGCCTGATCTACCGGTTCGCGGCGGCCGCGCCGTTCTGGGTGGGCGCGATCACCGGCGCCACCAACCTGTCCCCCGGCCTCACCCGCCGGGCGTGCAGCGGCATGCTCCGGTACTTCCGGGAGCACGGCGCGCCGGACGAGCGCGGGCTGCTCAACTTGGGCTGGCACCGGGAGTGGCCGGCGATGAAGCAGTCCTACTCCGGGCCGGGTTCGCCGTACTGGGCCAGCAAGGGCATGCTGGGCCTGCTGTTGCCGGAGGGACATCCGGTGTGGACCGCCACCGAGGAGCCGCTGCCGGTCGAGCGGGGCGACTTCGTGCGGTCCATCATCGCGCCCGGTTGGCAGCTGAGCGGCGTGCGAGCGGACGGCGTGGTCCGAGTGATCAACCACGGTACCGACCACGCGGTGGAGGGCGATCAGCGGACGGACTCGCCGCTGTACGCCCGCCTCGGTTACTCGACGGCAACATTTCCGACAAGTCACGATAATTCGGTGTCGCTGATTCGGGATGGGGTGCGCAGCGAGCGGGCCGGCTTCACCGGCGGGGTGAGGCCCGCCGAGCCCGAATACAGCGAGGCCGAATTCAGCGATGCCCGTGGCGGGATCAGCGCGGCTCGTGGCGGGATCAGCGAGGCCCGGAGCGGGGCCGGGATCGGTGGGGCCGTGGGGCTCAGCCGGGGCCGGGTGCGGTGGGTGACGCCGGGTCCGGCGGAGGCTGACCATGGCTCCGGGCGCAGTGGCACCGTGGTCGAAGGCCCGATGCTCACCGTGGCGTCGGTGGTGCGCGGCGCCGTCGAGGTGCGGATCGCCGTGGTCGAGGAGCCGGCCGCCGACACGGTGCTGGAGTTCGCCGGCTGGCCCACCACGGGGCTTACCTCGCTCGTGGTGCCTCTGACCGGTTTCGACCACCCGATCACGTCCGAGGAGCACACTTCTTCGCCGCTCGCCGACGACGTCCGGGTGCCGTTGTTGCGCACGGCCGGCCCGCCGCAGGCGCGGCGGATCTACGCCGCCGCGGTGGTCCTTGCCGGCGGTTCGCTTCCGGCTTTCCCAGAGGTACGCGACCAGCCCGCACCACCGGAAAATGCGGTGCACCCCGATCCGGACAGCCGGCCCGCCCCCGGGCCGGCGACCGCGCACCGCCTGCCGGAGACGGTGATCGTCGAGTGGCCAGACGGCGAACGCAGCCGGGTCGACCTAGCCGCCCCGCTCGGGGCCGCCGAAACCGCCCACGATTCGAGCCGCGGCCCCGCGGGACGGAGCTGTTGAATCGCTGATGCTGATGGCAGCAATCGACGACGGGCGCGGAACGGTCGTGTCGGCTTGAGCTTGGGGCAGGTGGCTAGGAGCGGGCCGGCGCAGCCGGTGAGCCGCCCGGGTGGACGGGGTCAGGTGCGGCCGGCTCGGGGGACCGAGGAGCCTCGGATGATCAGTTCTGGGGAGATGGCCACGCGCTGGGCCGGGCGGCGGTTGCCCTCCAGCAGCCTGGCCACCATCAGCTCGACCGCCACCCGGCCCACCTGGCCCTTCGGCGGGCGCACCGCGGTCATCGCGGGCTCGATCATGTGAGCCACCTCGTCGTCGTAGGAGACCAGGGCCAGGTCGTCGGGGATGATCATGCCTTGCTCTATGCAGAACTGGCCCACCGAGATCGCGTCGGGGTCGCCGTGCACTATCAGAGCGGTGGCTCGGGCCTGGCGGCAGCGGCGCATCACGCCGGCGATGATCTCGCGGTGGCCGGGCACGTCGAGGCCCACCGAGGCGCGGAACGTCAGCTCGTCGGAGATGCCCAGGCCGTCGCAGGCCCGGGTCCAGCCGACCGCCAGCTGGTCGGAGTGCGGGGAGCCGCGGGACAGGATCAGGCCGATGCGCCGATGTCCGTGTTCGAACAGGTGGTGCACGGCCATCTCGACGCCCAGCGAATGGTCGCTGCGCACCCACTCGAGCGGGCGCCTGGTCGGGGTCCAGCGGGGCATGTGCCGTTCCACCAGGATGGTCGGCACCGGCAGGCTGTCGATCCAGTCGATCATTTCGGCCGAGCTTTCACCGTCCAGGCTGGGCGCCAGCAGCAGGCCCTCGACCTGCTTCGCCTTGATCAGGCGGCCGATCTGGCGGCGGTCCTCCTCCGGGTCGTAGCTGGAGCCGCGCAGTTGGATGTGCACGCCTAGCGCGGCCGCGGCGGCCCGCGCGCCGGTCACGATCGGCGGCCAGTAGTAGTCGAGCGACGGCACCACCATGCCGATGGTGAACCGGGTCGCGGCGGGGCGCGGGCGTGGCGGTGGCGGCGCCAGCTGGGTGGGCAGGGTGGCCCCGCCGTGCACCCGGGTGAGCAGGTTGCGTTCGGCCAGCATGGCGATGTCGCGGCGCACGGTGAGCTCGCTGACACCGAGCACCGGCGCCAGGTCCTTCACCCGCACGGCACCGTGCCGGCGCAGCTCCGCCATGAGCCGCTCCTGGCGCTGAAGGCCGAACAGCCGGTCGCTGATGGCCGCCTCCTGTTGTTCGATTCTGAACGCTTCCGAGCGAGCCGGAACGATCACTTCTGCCGATGTTCACCCCCGGCTATTCATGTTCATACATGACGACCGATCCCGGCACCAGGAGTCACGTTGGCTAAGCCCCACACATTGGTGGTGATGAATGCGGACTCGTACCGTGCGCACTTCGACGACGACCGGCTCGACCGGCTCGGCGCCCTGGTCGCGCTCGGCGATCCGGCGGTGGTCGACGAGCTCGACTCGACCGCCGCCCGGGCCCGGCTCGCCACCGCCGAGGTGCTGGTGACCTCCTGGGGCGCCCCGGCGCTGACCGCGGAACGGCTGCGCCACGCACCGGCGCTGCGGGCCGTCTTCCACGGTGCCGGCAGTGTCCGGACGCTGGTCACCGACGAGGTCTGGCGGCGCGGCATCACCGTGACCAGCGCCGCCGACGCCAATGCGATCCCGACCGCCGAGTTCACCCTCGCCGCGATCGTGTTCGCCGGCAAGAAGGTCCCGTTCATCGCCGCCGACCCGGTGGCCGCCCAGCGCGCCTGGGGCGGCGTCAACGGTTACGGCGACCTGTCCAACTACCGCCGGACGGTCGGCATCGTCGGCTTCTCCCGGGTCGGCCGGCGGGTGCTCCGGCTGTTGCGCAACCTGGATGCCGAGTGCCTGGTGGCCGACCCGTACGCCGACCCGGAAGCGGTGACCGCGACCGGCGGCACCCTGGTCTCCCTCACCGATCTGCTGTGCCGCAGCGAGATCCTCTCGCTGCACGCGCCGGAGCTCCCCAGCACCCGGCACATGATCGGGGCCGCCGAACTGGCCCTGCTGCCCGACCACGCCACGGTGGTGAACACCGCCCGGGGCAGCCTGGTCGACTCCGCGGCGCTGGCCGCCGAGTGCGGGTCCGGTCGCCTGTTCGCCATCCTCGACGTCACCGACCCGGAGCCGCTGCCGCCCGGCGATCCGCTGCGCTCCGTACCCAATGTGCTGTTGACCCCGCACCTCGCCGGCTCCCTCGGCAGCGAGGTGCTGCGCCTCACCGATCACACCCTCGACGAGCTCGCCCGGTGGACCGCCGGCGAGCCGCTACGCACCGAAATCACCCCGCAGGCGTTCGCCCTGAACGCCTGAGCTCCCATGAAGGAGACCGCTGTGAACCGCTCCATTCGCAAAGCCGCGGTCGCCGCCGCCCTGGGCCTCTCCCTCGTCCTGGCCGGCTGCGGCTCCGGCGACGACGAGTCCGCCGGCGGCAAGACCGTCCTCACCATCACCCTGTGGAACTACGCCAACACCCCGGAATTCAAGGCCCTGTTCGACGCCTACGAGGCGGCCAACCAGGACATCGACATCAAGCCGGTCGACATCCTGGCCGACGACTACTCCAAAAAGGTCACCACGATGCTCGCCGGCGGCGACAGCTCGGACGTGATCACCATGAAGAACGTCATCGACTACGCCCGCTACGGCACCCGGGGCCAGCTGGCCCCGCTCACCGACGAGGCGGCCAAGCTCGACAAGAGCAAGTACCTCGGGCTGGACGCGTTCGACATGAACGGGCAGTACTACGCGCTGCCGTACCGGTCGGACTTCTGGATCCTCTACTACAACAAGAAGCTGCTGAAGGCCGACGGTGCCGACCTGTCGCGCCTGACCTGGCAGCAGTACGCGCAGCTGGCCAAGGCGTCCACCACCGGCTCGGGCGCCGAGCAGGTGCACGGCGCCTACCAGCACACCTGGCGCTCGATCGTGCAGGCCATCGCGGCCGCGCAGACCGGCGGCGACCAGCTGAGCGGCGACTACGGCTTCATGGCGCAGCAGTACGCGCTGGCGCTTGACCTGGAGAAGTCCGGCGCCACCATGCCGTGGGCCACGGCCAAGACCCAGAAGGTCACCTACAACGGCGTCTTCTCCACCAACAAGGCCGCGCTGCTGCCGATGGGCACCTGGTACATCTCGCTGCTGCTCCAGTCGAAGCCGCCGGTGGAGTGGGGCATCGCGCCGCTGCCGCAGGCCGCGGCGTCCGGCCCGGTCACCACGTTCGGCTCGCCGACCGCGTTCGCGGTGAACAAGAAGGCCAAGAACGCGGACGCGGCCAAGAAGTTCGTCGCCTGGGCCTCGGGTCCGGAGGGTGCGTCCATTCTCGCCAAGATCGGCGTATCGCCCTCGTTCCGTGACCAGAGCATCCTGGACACCTACTTCGCGACCGCCGGCATGCCGACCGACGACATCGCCAAGAAGGCGTTCCAGCCCGAGAAGGTCGCGCTGGAGATGCCGGTCAACGAGAAGTCCTCGGACGTCGACGTGATCCTGAACGAGGAGCACGAGCTGATCATGACCGGGGACAAGACCGTCGACGCGGGCCTCGCCGAGATGAGCAAGCGGGTCAGGTCCGAGGTCCAGTGAGTACACGGCGAAATCGGGCGTACATCGGCTGGGTTTTCATCCTTCCGAACTTCCTCGGGTTCGCGGCTCTCACGCTCGTGCCCGTGGTGATCGCGCTGGCCCTGTCGTTCCTGAAATGGAACTCGTACGACAGCCCGACCTGGGCCGGACTGGACAACTTCCGGCGGATGGTGGCCAGCGACACGTTCTGGACGGCACTGTTCAACACGGCCTACTACGCGGCCGGGCACATCCCGCTCACCCTGGTGGCGGCGCTCGGTTTCGCCATCCTGCTCAACCGCAGGCTGCGCGGGGTGAACTTCTTCCGCACCGCGCTGTTCTTTCCGTACGTGACCTCGCTGGTAGCCGCCGCGGTGGTCTGGAACATGCTGTTCAGCCCGGAGTTCGGGCCGGTGAACCAGGCGCTGCACGCGCTCGGCATCGCCGACCCGCCGGGCTGGACCACCTCCACCACCTGGGCCATGCCCGCGGTCATCATCACCAGCGTCTGGCGCGACCTGGGCTACTACATGGTGATCTACCTGGCCGGCCTGCAGACCATCCCGGCCTACCTGAACGAGGCGGCCGAGATGGACGGTGCCAACGCCTGGCAGCGGTTCCGGCACGTGACCTGGCCGGGGCTGCGGCCCACCACGTTCTTCGTGCTGATCATGCTGACCATCTCCAGCTTCAAGGTGTTCGACCTGGTGCAGGTGATGACCGAGGGCGGGCCGGGCCGGTCCACCCTGGTGCTCTCCCAGCTGATCTTCCGGGAGGGCATCACCGAGGGCCGGTTCGGCTACTCGTCGGCGATCTCGATGGTGCTGTTCGTGGTGGTCCTGACCGTCACGCTGATCCAGTTCCGGCTGCAGAAGAGGTGGGAACAGTGAGCCTCACCCTGAACCGGCGGGTGGACACCCCGCCCGTACCGGGCGGGGAACCGGGCCGCCCGCGCCGCGGTGACGGCATCCGCCGGGCCGTGCGGTACGTGCTGTTGATCGGGCTCAGCGTCGGCGTGCTGATGCCGTTCGTCTGGATGGTGTCGTCCTCACTCAAGCAGAACGAGCACGTCTTCACGGTCCCGATCGAGTGGATACCGCGGACGTTCGAGTGGGGCAACTACGCGCAGATCTGGGAAGACATCCCGCTGGCGATGTACCTGGGCAACTCGCTGTTCCTGGCGGTGGCCATCACCTTCCTCCAGGTGCTGACCGGCAGCTTCGCGGCGTACGGCTTCGCCAAGACCCGCTTCCCCGGCCGGGACGCGCTGTTCCTCGCGTACCTGGCCACCATCGCGGTGCCCTGGCAGGCGTACATGGTTCCGCAGTACATCCTGATGCAGAAGGCCGGACTGGTGGACACCCACTGGTCGCTGATCCTGCTCCAGGCGTTCGGTGCCTTCGGGGTGTTCCTGATGCGGCAGTACTACCTCACGATCCCGGACGAGTTGATCGAGGCGGCCCGGCTGGACGGGCTGACCGAGTTCGGGATCTGGGCCCGGATCATGCTGCCGCTGTCGAAGCCGGCGCTGGCCAGCCTCGCGCTGCTCACCTTCGTCAACACCTGGAACGACTACATGGGCCCGTTCATCTATCTGACCAGCAACGAGCTGTGGACCGTGCAGATCGGCCTGCGCTCGTTCGTCGGGGTCTACGACACCCAGTACGCGCTGATCATGACGGGTTCGGTGATCTCGGTCCTGCCGGTGCTGCTGATGTTCCTGCTCGGGCAGCGCTACTTCGTCCGCGGCATCGCCACGAGCGGCCTCAAGTGACGTCGGTCCTGACCACGAACGGCCGCACCGCCCTGTCGTACACCGGCTACATGAACGGCGAGTCGTTCCAGCAGGACGGCATCGTGACCGCCGGCGACCAGCAGTACGCCGCGTTCTGGGACGAGGACGGTTACGTCAACGTCTCGCGGCGCCGGACCCCGGACGGCGCCTGGCAGAACGTGCGGCTCACCGACTACCGCACCACCTCGACCGACTCGCACAACACGATCAGCATCGGCGTCGCGGCCCGGGACGGCAGCATCCACCTGGCCTTCGACATGCACTCCAGCGAGCTGCGCTACCGCCGGTCGGCGGACGCCGTGACCTGGTCGCCGGTCGCCACCAGCCTGGCCGGCACCACGCTGGACCAGGTCACCTACCCGCAGTTCATCCCGGTTCCGGACGGCACGTTGCAGCTGGCCATCCGGACCGGGCTGAGCGGTTCGGGCGACGAGGTGCTTTTTGAGTACGCGAACGACGCGTGGACGTACCTCGGAAAGTTCCTCGACGGCACCTCGGCCGGCAACAACCCGTACCTGTTCGGCATCGAGTACGACCGCGCCGGGCTGCTGCACGCCACCTGGACCGTCCGGGAAACCCCCGATCCCAGCACCAACCACGATCTCTACTACGCGTACAGCCCGGACCGGGGGCGCACCTGGCACAACAACGCCGGCGCGGTGCTGGCGACGCCGCTGCTCCCGGACGACGACGCCCTGCGGGTCTGGGACATCGCCCGCAACCGCGGCCTGATCAATCAGGAGGCGCAGGCCGTCGACGCGGCCGGCGTCGTACACGTCCTGGCCTCGCACCTGCCGGACGATGCGCCGGACCAGACTGACTTCGCCGCGGCCCGGGAGAACGCCGTGCTGGTGCACTACTGGCGGAACCCGGAGTCGAAGGTGTGGCGGCGGAACCACACGTCGTTCCGCGGCGGGCTGTCCCGCGGTGACGTCGCGGCCGACTCCGCCGGCAATCTCCACGTCGTCTGCACCGACTCGTCGACCCGGCGGCTGCACGTCGGGACCGCGTCGAAGGCGTCCGGCTGGACCGGCTGGGAGACCCGGCACGTCTCCGACCCGATCTACTACTCCGACCCGCTGATCGACCGGGCCCGGCTGCGGGCGCAGGGCGTGCTGAGCGTCTTCGCGCCCCGGCACGGCGGCGGCCAGATCGACGTCCAGGACTGGCCGGTAGGCCCCGGGTAGTCTTGCGCGAATGCCCGCGGCACCGCAGCACCGGATGGCGTGGCTGGACGCGCTGCGCGCGGTGGCCGCGCTGCTCGTGGTGTACGCCCACCTGAGCCACTACCTGCTGCGCGGCGCCCGCGACGTGTCGGCCGAGTGGCTGCACGCGGGCACCGCCGGGGTCATGCTCTTCTTCCTGGTCAGCGGGTACATCATCCCGGCGTCGCTGGAGCGGCACGGCGACCTGCGCCGGTTCTGGATCAACCGGGCCGCCCGGCTGTTCCCGCTCTATCTGGTGGTCGCGGCGCTGTGCGTGGCGGTGCTGCCGCTCGACCCCTATCTGTCCGCGCACCCGGGCACCGCGGTGGTCGCGCACGCCACCATGCTCACCCACCTGCTCGGCGTTCCGCTGGTCACCCCGGTGTTCTGGACGCTGACCTTCGAGATGGCGTTCTACCTGGTGGTCAGCGCCCTGTTCGCGCTCGGCTGGCACCGGGCGAGCGGCGGCATCGCGATCGCGCTGGCGGCCGTCGCGGTGCTCACCGCGCCGCTGTCCCCCGGCGTACCGGTCCCGCCGGTGCTCGCCGCCGTGCTGCTGGCCTGCGGCCTGGCCGCGCTCACCTGCGGCCGCCGCCCGCTGGTGGCGGCCGGCGCGGTGACGCTGCTCGCCGCGGCCGCCGTGCTGCTGCTGGCCGGGCAGGACCGGGCGCACGTCTGGGACGGGCTGCTGATCCCGGCCGTCATGTTCGTCGGCACCACGATCTACCGGGCCGAACGCGGTCAGATCCCGCGCCGGCGGGCGGTGCTGGCGGCCGCCGTGGTGGCCGCGGCCCTGCTGGTCAACTGGCTCGCCGAGTTGGTCGCCCTGGACGGCCTGACCGCGCGGTACGTGACCCGGTCGGTGCTCACGCTGCTGGTGATCGGCGGCTCGTTCGCGGTCGGCATGGTCCTGCGACACCGCCGGGTGCCGCGCGCGCTGGCCTGGATCGGGCTGGTCAGCTACTCGGTCTATCTGGTGCACGTACCGCTGATCCGGCTGACCGGGCCGATCCTGTCCGGCGCCCGCGGGCCGCTCGAACCGGTCGCGGTGCTGACTTTCTTGGCCGTGCTGTTCGGGTTGTCCTGGCTCAGCTACCGGTACGTGGAGCTGCCGGGTCAGCGGCTGGGCCGTCGGCTGGCCGGCTCGCCGGTGCCGCCGAAACCCCGCGTCGAGGTCGGCGCGACGTAAACTCCTGCGCATGTCGACGGCGCCGCGAGCGGTCCTCGCGCAGCTGCCGCGCGCGCCCGGCGTCTATCGGTTCCGCGACGCCCGGGGCCGCGCGCTCTACATCGGGCGGGCCACCGATCTGCGCAGCCGGGTCGGGTCGTACTGGTCGGACCTGCGCGACCGGCGGCACCTGCGGCGGATGGTCCCGCAGATCACCGGGATCGAGGCGGTCGTCTGCGCGTCGGTGCACGAGTCCACCTGGCTGGAGCGCAACCTGCTGGAGCGTTCCCGGCCGCGGTGGAACCGGGCGGTCGGCGGCGCCGAGGTGCCGGTCTGCATCGCGCTGACCCGGGTCAACGGCGTGCCACGGCTCACGGTCGTGCACTGGCCGGTCGCGGGCCCGGCCGCCGAGGTGACGTTCGGGCCCTACCTGGGCGGTGCCAAGACCCGGCTGGCGGTCTCGGCGCTCGATCGGGTGCTGCCGCTGCGCTACACCGACGACCGGCTCGCCGGCTGCCAGCGCGACCTGGCCCGGGTGCGCGGCATCGATCTGGCCGATCGCGAGGTGCTCCTGACGACGATCCTGGCCGTCCTGCACCGCCAAAATCCACAGATCGATGCCGTACGCGACCAGCTCGCCGACCTGCGTGACCGGGCCGCCGGCCGGCTGGCCTTCGAGCTCGCGGCCCGGATCCAGCAGGAGATCGAGGCGATCGACTGGGTGGTGGCCGAGCAGCGGATGACCGCGCCGGCCGGCGACGATGCCGAGATCCACGGCTGGGCGGACGGCCTGCTGGTCTCGTTCCGGGTACGCGGCGGCCGGGTCTGCGGCTGGGAACAGCGCCGCTGCGCTCGGGCGGACGCCCAGCCGTACCTGGACCGGACCCCGGCGGCCTGGGCCGAGTTCGCGGCCCGCAGCGCCGAACTGGGCGGCCGGCTGGCTCAGCCGGGCTCGATGCCGTAGTCGAACGCGTAGTGGTGGACCGCGCCGAGGTTCTCGATGGTGAACTCGCCGCGCAGGCCGAGCAGCTCGTCGGTGCCGGAGTCGGGCACCACGGTGACGGTCAGGCTGCTGGCGCCGCGCTGCAGGTGGCCGCAGTGCTGGAGGGCGAACCCGCCGCGCCGGCCCTCGAGGTCGCCGGTGATCCGCTCGATCGCCACGTAGCCGGCCGAGTTGTCGATCGAGGTGCCGATCGACAGCATGTGCCCGACGCCGGTGCCGGTGAGGCCGCCGGTGAACGTCTTGAGCACCTTCATCCGGCCGATCACCTCGTCGTCCGCGTCCAGCGGCTCGAACGTGACCTCGAACTCCCCGGTCGTGCGCCTCCTGGTCGTCTCCACCCCCACATCCCAACAGGTCGGCACCGGGCCGGGGGCGGGAATCGGCCAGCTCAGTCGAGGGTGACCACGGTGCCGGTGTGCCGGGCCCGCTCGGCGGCCCAGACCACCCGGTGGCTGGCCAGGCTGGTGGCGGCGTCCGACCGGATCGCCGTGCGGTCGCCGGTGGCCACCGCGGCCAGGAAGGCGTCGACCATCGCGTGGTCGCCGTCCCGGTGGTCGGCCGTCGGGGCGGCGGCCAGGACGTCGGTGGTGTCGGCGCCGGTGCGGAAGTCGACGATCCGCAACGTCGCGCCGTCGGTGTCGAGGTAACCGTGGGTGCCGAAGATCCGGGTCTTGCGCTGCTCCATCGGGGTGAAGGCGGTCATCGTGAACGCGATCGTGCCGCCGCCGCTCAGTTCCATGGTGACCACTTGGTGGTCGACCGTGTCGTTGTGCCCGTTGTAGACGCATTCGCCGTACCGCCCGTCGCGCAGCGCCGCCCGGATGTCGTCCGGGTCGGTGGACGGCGTCACCGCGCTCAGCGGCCAGCCCGGGCCGCAACTCAGATAGAGGCGAGGAGCCGAGTACGGGCAGGTGGGCTCGACCGCGCAGTCCAGGCAGCGGTCCGCGGCGCCGGCCGGTTTCGACGACGGGCGGAAGTGCGCGAGGCCGCCGAACGAGCTGACCCGGCGCACCTTCTCGCCGGTCAGGTACAGCAGCCAGTCGATGTCGTGGCAGGACTTGGCCAGCAGCATGGGCGACGACGACGCGGTGTCCCGCCAGGCGCCGCGGACGAACGCGTGGGCGTGGTGCCACCAGCCGACCGGCTCCAGGTGCTGGACGCTGACGATCTGACCGATCCGCCCGCCGGCCAGCACCGCGCGCACCCGGTCGGTGAACGCGGTGTAGCGCAGCACGTGGCAGACGGCGAGCAGCACGCCCGCGGCGTCGGCGGCGGCCGCGATCCGTTCGGCGGCCTCCTGGACTGGGGCGATCGGCTTCTCCAGCAACAGGTGGTGACCGAGCCCGGCGAGCCGGACCGCGGGACCCTCGTGGTCGACGTCCTGGGTGGCGACGATCGCGGCGTCGGCCAGCCGCCGGTCGATCCCGGCCCAGTCGCCGAGGACCCCCTCGGGCGGAACGCCGAACTCGGTGGCGAACCGGTCCCGGCGTACCGGATCAGGCTCGGCGACCGCCACCACCCGGCCGGCGCCGGTGGCGACTGCGCGGCGCGCGTAATGCGTGCCGCGTAGGCCCGCGCCGACCACTAACAAACCCACCGGAGCCATGGCGTGAATCCCCCAATTTGCGGGGTCGATGGCCCGCACTCTGGACTGTTCGTGTGATGCACGCGTCTTGTGAAGCGATCAAGAACGAGCATAATCCTCGACCATGAGTCACACCGCCGCCGAGATCGCCAGCCAGCCCGGCCTGTGGGTGCGGAGCAGGGAACACACCGGACAGGCCGAGCGGGTCCTGATGGCGCCCGGTGATCGGCTTCTGATGATCGGCTGCGGAGTGTCCGGATACGTCGCGCAATGCCTCGCAGAATTGCGGGAAAAGGGCGGATTCGGCGAGACGGACGCCATTTGCGCGTCGGAATATCTGCCGCGCCGGAAATACGACCGGGTGGTGGCGGTGACCCGGTCCGGCACCACCACCGACGTGCTCGACGCACTGCGCGAGGTACCGCCGTCGACCTACGCGGCGGCGATCACCGCGGCCCGCACCACCCACCTCGACGAGCTGACCGACACCCAGCTGCTGCTCGACTTCGCCGACGAACGCGCGGTGGTGCAGACCCGGTTCGCCACCACGGTGCTGGCGCTGGCGCGGCACACGTACGGCGAAAATCTCGAACCGGTCGTGACCGACGCGCGCACCGCGATGGCCGCCACCCTGCCGGCCGACCCGGTCGACGTCGACCACGTGGTGTTCCTCGGCACCGGCTGGACGGTCGGGCTGGCCCACCTGGCGGCGCTCACCGTGCGCGAGATGGCCCAGGTGAGCGCGGAGTCGTACCCGGCCCGCGACTTCCGGCACGGTCCGATCGCGATGGCCGGGCCGCGGACGCTGGTGTGGTCACTCGGCGACGTGCCGCGCGACGTCGACGAGGCGGCCCGGTCGGCGGGCGCGGTCGCGTACCGCAACGACGGGGACCCGCTCGCCCACCTGGTGCTCGCGCAGCGCTTCGCGCTGGCCCTGGCCACCCACCGCGGCCTCGACCCGGACCACCCGCGGCTGCTGACCCGCTCGGTGGTGCGCTGATCGAGCCACGAGGCGGCAGGCGGGGCGACCCGTTAACCGCGCTCCCGCTAAATGGCGGGATGTCAGGCGACGACCGCGAGGCCGTGGTCGGTGTTGTTGAGGCGGCGGCCGCCGTGCGTGGTGACCGTGACGATGTCCTCGATGCGCACCCCGAACCGGCCGGGCAGATAGATGCCCGGCTCGATCGAGAAGCACATGCCCGGCACCAGCGGCTGCCGCTCGCCGGCCACCATGTAGGGCGGCTCGTGCGTGGTGACGCCGATGCCGTGGCCGGTGCGGTGGATGAAGTAGTCGCCGTAGCCGGCCTCGGTGATCACCTGACGGGCCACCCGGTCGATCTCCTCGCACGGCACGCCCGGCCGGACCGCCTCGAACGCCGCCTGCTGGGCCCGCCGGACGATCTCGTGCACCGCGCGCACCTCGGCGCTGGGCTCGCCCACGCTGACCGTGCGAGTCGTGTCCGAGCCGTAGCCGGAGAGCAGGCCGCCGAAGTCGAGCACCACGGTGTCGCCCGGCTCGATCATGCGGCCGCCGGCCTCGTGGTGCGGGTTGGCGCCGTTCGGGCCGGAGCCGACCACGGTGAAGTCGACCTGCTCATGGCCGAACTTGCGGAGCAGCGCGGCGAGATCGGCGGCCACCTCGGTCTCGCGCCGCCCGGCAAACCTGACCCCCAGGATTTCCCCGTACGCCGCGTCGGCCGCGGCACCGGCGGCCTCAAGCCGGGCCAGTTCGTGCTCGTCCTTGACCGCCCGCAGCATCGGCTGGCACGCGGTGAGCGCCGCGTACGAGGTGGCGGGCAACGCCTGCTGCAGGCCGAGCAGGTGCATGGCCCAGGTGGAGTCGGAGATGCCGTACCGGCCGTCCGGGCGCAGCAGCGGACGGACCACCGCATAGGGGTCGTCGCCATCGGCCCAGTCGACCAGGTCGATGGCGGGCGCGCCGGTGGCGGCGACCGCGTCCGGACGTTCCAGCGCGGGCACCACCAGGGTCGGCCGGCGGCCGGCGGCGAGCACCAGCAGGGTCAGCCGCTCGGTTATCGCGGTGGGCCGGTACGCGGTCAGCCAGGTGAGGTCGGGACCCGGGCCGACCAGGACGCCGGCCAGCCCGGCCGCGGTGGCCGCGTCGGTCGCCCGCTGCATGCGCGCGGCGTAGTCGCCGGCGGTGAACTGCACGGTCATGGGTACAGGATCGCCGCCGGACGCCGCGGCCCGCATCCCCCGCCCGGGATGAGGGCCGGATGCCGATGAGATCAGAGGCCGGATGAGATCAGAGGCCGGATGAGATCAGAGGCCGGATGAGATCAGAGGCCGGATGAGATCAGAGGATGGCGCGCAGCACCACGATCGCCAGGAACACGATGATGAAGGCGAGGTCGATGGCCATGCCGCCGACCCGCAGCGGCGGCACCAACCGGCGCACCGGGGCCAGCACCGGTTCGGTGATCTTGGTGACCGCCACCGTCGCCCGGTACCGGAAGGAGCCGGCCATCGACGGGCCGGCCAGGGCCACGCTCCAGTCGAGCACCGCGCGGGCCACCAGCAGCAGCTGGAACAGCAGCAGCACGAAACTCACGAGGGCGAGTACAGGACCCATGGGCTCCTCCAGTTACCGGATGGGACAGCCACTCAACTGTGCGTCACCTTGCTGTGGATCCGCTGAGTGGCACCTGTGGTGCGGTGGAACCGTCCGCCAGGGGTGAGGTCCGCCCGTTCCCTTCGGCGGGAGGCTCGCCGGATGAAGGAGAAGGAGTACCAGCGCGAGCTGCGCCGCCTGCACGGCGAACTGGTGGCGATGCAGGAATGGGTCAAGGACACCGGGGCGAAGATCTGCGTGGTCTTCGAGGGCCGGGACACCGCCGGCAAGGGCGGCACCATCAAGGCGATCACCGAACGGGTGAGCCCGCGCACGTTCCGGGTGGTGGCGCTGCCGGCGCCCACCGAGCGGGAGAAGTCGCAGATGTACCTGCAACGGTACGTGCCGCACCTGCCCGGCGCCGGCGACGTGGTCATCTTCGACCGCAGCTGGTACAACCGCGCCGGGGTGGAGCGGGTGCTCGGCTTCTGCTCCGACGACCAGGTCAAGCAGTTCCTGAGCAGCGTGCCCGGGGTCGAGCGGGCCATCGTCGACTCCGGGGTGATCCTGCTCAAGTACTGGCTCGAGGTCGGCGAGGCGGAGCAGACCCGGCGGCTGGAAAACCGGATCAACGACCCGCGCAAGGTGTGGAAGCTCTCCTCGCTCGACCTCCAGTCGTACTCCCGCTGGTACGACTACTCGCGGGCGCGCGACGAGATGTTCCGGTCCACCGACACCGCGTGGGCGCCCTGGTACGTGGCGAACACCGACGACAAGAAGAGCGGCCGGCTCAACATCATCTCGCACCTGCTGGCGAGCGTGCCGTACCAGCCGATGAAGCACCGCGACGTCAAGCTGCCCAAGCGGCAGAAGTCGAACGGCTACCACGACCCGGAGCTGCCGATGCGGCACATCCCGACGCCGTTCACCCCAGCCGGGTGACGTGCAGGATCGGCCGCAGGTAGAGCCCGGCGGCCAGCAGCGGCAGCAGGCCCAGCAGCCCCACGGCCCAGGCGGCCGCCCGCACCCAGGACCGCTCCGCCGTGCCCGGGCGGGAATAGCCGCCCGGGTTCTCGCCGATCTCGAAACGGTCGCCGACCCGGTCGCCGTCGTCGAAGAAGCCCGGCTTGTCGATGGTGACCCGGACCGTCTCGCCGGTCTCCCAGGTGGCCGTGACCGTGCACCGGTCGTGGTAGCCGAAGCCGTTCAGGGTGACCGGGCCGCGCAGCGAACAGCGCTCGATGGCGGCCGTCCCGGTGCGGCGGGCGTCCTGGTAGTTCTTGCCGGCGAACCGGCCGACGGTCAGCGCCGTGCCCACCAGCAGGAACGACACCCCGACCAGCAGGGCCGCCGCGAGGGTGGCGTTGAACCAGGCCCGCCGGCGCATTTCGGGGGTGGGAGCGGGCCGGGGGACGGCTGGTCGCTCCGGCAGCACCTCGATGGTGCGCGCAGCCTCGTCGGGATTGACCGGCACGATCCGCAACCTCCCCGTTGCGCGGAACGAAAGTCCGAGGCAAACGGTCGCGGAATTCATTGACACCTGTCAAGCAACAGTCGGCTATTTCAATCGCGCACCAGCGTGGCCCCGGTGGCCCGGCCCTCGTCGGTCCAGGAGGCGGGACGCATCGACACCGGGTCGACGTTGACCACCACGCGCTTGCCCTCGGCGTACACCGTCCGGCCGTCGGCCGAGATGATCCGGAAGCGGTAGTCGGCGCTGGAGTTGCCCAGCCGCTCCACCCAGAAGTGCACGCCGATCTCGCCGGTGCCGCGGACCGGCAGGTGGAAGGTGATGGCGTACTCGCGGACCACGTTGAACGCGTCCGGCGTGGTCGGCCGGCCGTTGGCGAACGACACCCCGCGGGCCGCCCACCAGGCGGTCATGGCCCGCTCGACGAGCACGGCGTAGCGGGCGTTGTGCAGCACGCCGAGGGCGTCCAGGTCGTCGAAGTGCACCGGCTGCCAGATGACGTCGCCGTACGCGGGTGCCTCGGCGCGGGTCACGGTGGTCATGTCAGCTCCGTCAGGGTTGTCGGGTCGGTGGCCAGCGAGCGCAGGTGCGCCAGCAGGGCATCGCGGGCGTGCTGGTAGACGTCGGGGCCGAGGACGGGCGCCTGCATCACGGCGCAGACCCCCAAAGACTCGATGAGGTACGCGGTCGCGGTCGGGTCCGCCTCGGGCCGGAGATCACCGGCGGCGACCGCCTCGGCGGCCAGGCCGGTGAGGAAGGCCATCCAGTCGGCGAGTTGGGCGCCGAGCCGGTCGCGCACGGCCCCCGGGCGTACGTTGAACTCGAAGTTGGCATTGGCGAAAAAGCAACCGCCCGGCAGCCGCCCAGCCTCGTAGAAGGCGAGCCGCAGACGGTGCACCCGCCAGAGCCGGCGGACCCCGCGCGGCGCGGCGAGGGCCGGCTGGATCACCTCCTCGATCCACTGCCGGCGGGCGTGGTCGATGACCGCGAGCTGCAGCGACTCCTTGGAACGCCAGTGCGCGAACAGGCCGGACTTGCTGATGCCCAGCGCCTCGGCGAGCTGGCCCAGGGACAGGCCCTCCAGCCCGTCGGTGGTGGCGAGGAGCAGCGCCCGGTCGAGCACGGCGGTGCGCGTGCGGTCGCCGCGGAGCAGTCTTCCATCGGCGGTCATGGTCGTGAACCTACAAAACGACCGACCGTTCGTAAATATTGTCTGCGTCACTTCAGGGGCGATTAGGGGGTGATCCCCGATTCCCCGCTTGCCCTCCCCCGGCAGGATGGCTGCCATGAGAGCCATGCGATCCGTCCTTGGCAGCACCGCCCTCGGCATCACCGCCGTCCTGCTCGTGGCGGCCTGTGGCGGCACTCCCGCGCCGGCGCCGGAGCCCGTGGCAGCCCAGCCCGGGGCACCCCAGCCCGCGGCACCCAGCCTGCACGGCTCGCACAGCGGACCGCCGCCGGTCGCCTCGCCGTTGCGCGAGCACGAGCGCTTCGTCGACATCACGATGCCGCGGTCCTACAAACCGGCCGCGCCGCACGGCGGCACCGACGAATACCGCTGCTTCCTGGTCGATCCCGGGCTGACCACACCGGCTTTCCTGACCGGCAGCCTGTTCCGCCCGCAGAACGCCGCCATCGTGCACCACGCGATCTTCTACCGGCTCAACCCCGACCAGGCCGGCGACGCCGAAACCCTGGACGCGCAGACTCCCGGCGACGGCTGGACCTGCTTCGGCGACACCGGCCTGTCCGGGCAGACGGCCTGGGTGGCGCACTGGGCACCCGGCGCCGCCGAGACGCTGATGCCGGCCGGGTTCGGCTTCGAGATGGCGCCCGGCAGCAAACTCGTCATGCAGGTGCACTACAACCTGCTCGGGCTCGACGCCCAGGCCGAAACGGCCGACCGGTCCGGCATGCAGATGCGGCTGGCCGACGGCACGGCGCCGCTCCGGCCGCTCGAGACCGAGCTGGCGGTCGCACCGATCGAGCTGCCGTGCGAGCCCGGCGGCACCGGTCCGCTCTGCGACCGCGCGGCCGCCGTGGCCGACGTCGAAAAGCGGTTCGGACCGCAGTCGCGCGGTTTCGTCGAGCAGCTCCAGCAGCGGTGCAACCCGGTCCCCGGCCCGACCCAGCACTGCGACCGCCCGGTCGGCAGGCCCGGCACGATCCACCTGGCGGGCGGCCACATGCATCTGCTCGGCCGCTCGATCAAGGTCGAGGTCAACCCGGGCACGCCCCAGGCGCAGACGGTGGTCGACGTACCGGAGTACAACTTCGACAACCAGGCCCTGACCCCGCTGGCCAAGCCGGTCGCCGTCGACCGCGGCGACACGATCCGGGTGACCTGCACCCACGACGCCACGCTGCGTAAGAAGTTGCCCCAGCTCAAGACGCTGCCGTCGCGCTACGTGGTGTGGGGCGAGGGAACGAGCGACGAGATGTGCCTGGGCGTCATGGTCTTCGCACCGAAGGTTTGATGGGGTAGGATGCGCCGCGATGAAGACCTTCTCGCACCGAGGGGAGGCCCCGTCCACCGAAGGTGAGTGCTGATGCGCTCCCCCGGCGTGGACGGCGATCCCCGTCTTCTGTCCTGGCTGCGCGTGCGCGAGTTCGCCGTGCCGCCCTCCATGATCGAAACCGCCACCACCCGCCGCGCCGCCGGCGACTGGTCCGGCGCGTGCGCAGCCGCCCACCTCGACGCCGACGTCGACGTGCGCGCGGTGGCCCAGTCACACGGCCGCGACCTGGCCACCCGACTCCGCACCGACCTGCGCCACCTGGCCCCCGACCTGCTGCGCTGGCACTGGCCGCGCGCCGCACTACCGGACGGCCTGCTGCGCCCAGGCGTGACGGTCGCGCTGGCCACCTACCCCCATGCCGCCGGCGCGCTCCACCTGGTGGCCCGCACCCCACCGGCGTGGGCCGACGCCGGCCAGCGCATCAGCCTCACCCTCTGGCCCGCCACCCACCCGTCCACCACCCCACACCCGCATCCCCACCCCGACCGCCGCTTCCGCCTCGACCTGCACCGCCACCTGTGGGACGCCCGCAGAGCCCCCGACCTGCGCCACCGAACGGGAGCCGAGGCAGCGTTGCCGACCGGAGCCGGCGCGGATTCAGCCGGCGCGGATTCAGCCGGCGCGGACTCAACGCCAGCCGTGGGCCGCCCGCCCGCGGGCTCGGCGGTCGCGAAGCGGTTCGGCGCGGTTCGCCTGCCGGATGGCGGTGCCGTGCATCGGTGGGTGGCCGAGGCGGCGATCCTGCGGGAGGCGGACGGCCGGCCCCACGATCCGGTGGTGGTGCGGGTGGGTGCGCGGTTTCGCCTCGCGCTGGATCCGGGGGCGGATGGACCGCGCCTGCTCGGACGGGCGGCGCGGGGATATCCGGTGTTGCCGCACGCGGCCACCTGGCTGCTCCCCGACCTGGAACTCCTGCGGGCCGGCCTGATCACGCTGGACCAGCTGCATCCGCTCGTCGCGGCGGCTCTCGCCCCGGCATGGCCGCCGGCCCGCAACCCGGCCCCACCGCCCGCACCGGTCCCACCGCCCGCACCGGCTGCGCCGCGGCTTGTCGAGTGCCGGGGTGAGTGGCATCGGATCGCGGTGGTGGCGGGGGTGCTCACGGCGCTCGACCACGATCCTGCTGAGGTTTGGCGGGAGGAGCTGTTTGCGGCGTTGGGTGGGTTGCCTCTGGCCTGTTTGCGGGCCATTGATCTGGCCAACCGGGAGCCGGCGAGTCTCGACGATATTCGGGCTCGGCTGGACCACGGGGACACCGTGGGGGCGCTCGCCGTTGTTGAGGAACTGCTCGGCGCCGCGGCCGCGTTGCGCGGTGGGGCGCTTCGGGACGAACTGGAGACTGCGGCTGCTCGCCGGGTCACCTATGGGCTCTACCGCGCGGGGCTTGCCGGGCGGGGGCCGTTGAAGGACAAGCCACCTCGCCGTCGGGCCGGGCGTAGCCGTACCCGCTGATCTTTTTGGTGATGCCTTTATGACTAATAATCTTGCTGTTGCGGGCGACCTGCTGCGTCTGCTTTCCGAAACCACCACCGAGCCGCGGGTGGACGAGCAACTCGAGGCGTTGACGCTGGCGGTTGCGGCGGACCTGCCCGTGCTGCTCTGGGGTGAGCCGGGCATCGGGAAGACCGCGGCGCTCACCCACCTCGCGGGGACGCTCGGGCTGCCGCTGACCACGGTGATCGCCAGCGTGCATGAGCCGACCGACTTCTCCGGTCTGCCGGTGCTGGGGGCCGATCCGGCGGTTCAGGGGGTGCCGATGGCGCCGCCCGACTGGGCCGTGCGGCTGTGCCGGGCCGGGCACGGGCTGCTGTTCCTGGATGAACTGTCCACCGCTCCGCCGGCGGTGCAGGCCGCGCTGCTGCGGCTCGTGCTGGAACGGCGGGTCGGTGAGCTTCGGCTGCCGCCGGGGGTGCGGATCGTGGCGGCGGCCAACCCGCGGGCGTCGGCGGCGGACGGGTGGGAGCTCAGTGCGCCGCTGGCCAACCGGTTCGTGCATCTGCAGTGGACGTACGACCACGAGGTGGTGGTTCGCGGGCTCGGCGGGACGTGGCCGCGCGCGACGCTGCCCGAGTTGGACGCGGGGCGGTTGCCGGACGCGGTCGCGTACGCCCGCACCGGGGTTTGCCGTTTGCTGCGGACCCGGCCGGCGCTGGTGCACCAGATGCCGCCGAACGAGGCGCGCCGCGGCGGGGCCTGGCCGTCGCCGCGGACCTGGGAGATGGCCGTGCGGCTGGTCGCGTTCGCCACCGCGGCCGGCACCTCGCGGGAGGTTCTGTCCATGCTGGTGCGCGGCGTGGTGGGCGACGGTCCGGGGCTGGAACTGCTGGCCGGACTGGACCGGATGGACCTGCCGGACCCGGAGGACCTGCTCGCCGACCCGGCCGGCGCGGTGCTGCCGGAACGCGGTGACCTGCGCCAGGCCGTGCTCGACGGGGTGGTGGCGGCGGTCCGGCAGCGTCCGGGGCGGCAGCGCTGGGAGGCGGCCTGGACGTTGCTGGTGCACGCGATGACGACCGGCGCCCCGGATCTCGTGGTGGTGCCGGCCACCACGCTGGCGAAGCTGCGGCAGGACGACTGGGCCATCCCGGCCGAGATCGAGCGGCTGGCCGGCGCCGTCACCCTGTCCCGCCGGGCGGCCGCCTGATGACGATGGATTTCGAGAAGTTGTACGCGGCCCGGCTGCACGCCACCCGGGTCCGCCCGTATCTGGCCACGGCGCTGTTCGCGCTGCAGCCGGTGGAGTCCTCGCGGGTGCCGACGATGGCCGTGGACAAGCACTGGCGCTGTTACGTCTCGCCCGCGTTCGTCGCCGCCCGGAGCATTCCGGTGCTGGCCGCAGTCCTCGTGCACGAGGTGTCCCACCTGCTGCGCGACCACCACGGCCGCAGCGCACGCTACGCAGCACAACACGGGCGCACCGGGCCCGGCGAAAGCCTGCGGATGAACATCGCCGCCGACTTCGAAATCAACGACGACGTGTACGACGAGAGCCTGCGCCGGCCGCCCGACGCCGCCCACCCGGGTCTGCTGAACATGCCCGCCGGCCGGCTCATGGAGGAGTACCTGGACCAGTTCAGCCTGTGTCCGTTGCACGGCCTGGCCTGGCTGGACTGCGGCAGCGGCGCGGACGGCGCCGGCCGGGAGTGGGACCTGGGCCCGGACGGCGCGCACGGGCTCACCGCGCGGGAACGGGACGCGGTCCGGTTCCGGGTGGCGCAGGGCATCAACGGCCAGCCGGGCGACGTCCCGGACGGCTGGCGGCGCTGGGCCGAGGAGGCCTTCCACCCGCCCCAGCCGTGGCGCGAACTGCTCGGTGCCGCGGTACGGGCGGCGGCCGCGGGCTCCGGTTCCGGCGACGACTACACGTACGGCCGGCCGGCCCGCCGCTCGGCCGCGCTGCCCGGGGTCGTGCTGCCCGCGCTGCGCCGCCGCCCGCCCCGGGTCGCGGTCATCATCGACACCTCCGGCTCGGTGAGCGACGCCGAACTGGGCACCGCGCTGCTCGAGGTCACCGCGATCGGCCGCGCGGCCGGCGGCGGCAGCGGTCAGGTCAGCGTGCTCTCCTGCGACGCGGCCGCGGACGTCGCCGGGCCGATCTGCCGGACCTGGGGCATCCCGCTGGTCGGCGGCGGCGGAACGGACATGCGGGCGGGCTTCGCCCGGGTGCTGTCCGAGAGCCCGCGACCGGATGTCGTGGTGGTGCTGACCGACGGCCAGACGCCGTGGCCGAGCCGGCCGCCGTGCCGGACCGTGGTGGGTTTGTTCCCGCGCCGCGGCGAGTGGGTGGAACGGCCGTCGTGGGCCCGCGTGGTGACCGTCGGCTCGGGCCGGTAAACGGCCTCCTGGCTGGGGTTTTGGTGGAAGGCTCCAGCCATGGGCCGATGGTTGGTACCGGCGTTGATCGCGGTGGCACAGCTGGCGTGGTGGCCGGGCGCGGGGCTGCTGCGCGGCACCGAGATACCACCGGCTGCCGCCGCGGTGTGGGGCGTCACGGTCGTCGCGGGGGCAGCGGCGTTGTGCTGGCGGCGGCACCGGCCGGTACTCGTCCTGGTGGCGTTGACCGTGCTGGCCGCGCTGCCGTTTCCGGACGCGTGGGACGAACTGGGAACCTTCGCGCCCGGTGACGCGATGCTGTCCGGCGTGGTCCCGCATTTCGTCGCGGTGTTCAGCGTGGCGGCCCGCTGTGCCTGGCGCACGACCGCGCTGGTGCTCGGCGGAGTCCTGACGGTGATCGCCGTGGTCATGGCGATGCAGGACGGCGTCGACCCGGCATGGGCGGCGGTACTCGTCATGCTGGCCGGCTGCTACGGGCTGATCGCTGTCGCCGGGCGCCGCCGCGGGCGGTGGGTCCGGGAGCGGACGGCGGCCGCGGAGCGTCTGGCCGAGGCTCGGCAAGCCGGTCGCGAGGCGGCCGGGGTGGAGCGGCGACGGCTGGCCCGCGAGCTCCACGATCTCACCGCGCACCACCTCACGTCGATCGTCCTCAACGCGTCGGCCGCCGGGATGCTCGCCGGCGAGCGGCCCGAGTTGCGCGCCGAGGCGCTCGACTTCGCGGTGCGCACCGGACGCGAAACACTCGACTCGCTGCACCGGCTGGTCGACGTCCTGCCGCTGGAGGCGGCGCCGGATCTGGACGTCCTTGCCGAGGAGTTCCGCCAGTTGGGCCAGCAGGTGCACACCGACGTGCCGGCCGGCGAGCTGCCGCCCGCGGTCGCCTCGGCGGCGTACGGCATCGCCCGGGAAGCCCTGACCAACACGCTGCGGTACGCACCGGGCGGCCGGGTACGGCTGGCCCTGGAGTATGCCGGCGACGAGGCCCGGCTGACCGTCGAGGACGACGGCGGCGATGCGCGGGCGGCGGCGCGCGGCCTGGGCGGCGGCCGCGGATTGACCGGGATGCGCGAACGCGCCCACGCACTCGGCGGGCGGTTGGTGGCCGGGCCCAGGCCCGAGGGCGGCTGGCGGGTGCACGCCGTTTTCCCCTCGCCGGCCGGTGAGCCGAGCCAGCCGGTGCGAAGGCGCGCCACCCCGGCACTCCTGAGGCTCGGCCCGGTGCTGTTCGCGCTGGTGTTTCCGATGCTGCAGACCGGCGTTGCCGCGGTCGACGACGGTCTCGGGCCGGCGACGGCGGCGACGATCCTCGCGGCCCAGATCGCGCACGCCGGGCCGCTGTGGTGGCGGCGGGCTCATCCCTGGACGGTCTTCACCGCGGTGCTCCTCACCGCCTGGCTCGGGCCCGCGCTGATCCTGACCGGCGTGGTGCCGGGCGAGTTCGGCTGGATGTTCGCCACCGCCGTCGTGGCCGACCTGCTGGCGCTGTACGCCCTGGGCTCGTGGGCCGGTCCGCCGGCGCTGACCTGGCTCGGTGCGGCAGCCGCGGCGGTGGTGTGGGGACTCGGCCTCGTCACCCTCGCGCTGCACGACCCGAACGTCCCGGGCGACATGCCGGCCGCCGGGGACGGGCCGGCCTGGGTGATGGCGGGCGGATTCGTCGGCCTGCTGGCCGCCTGCGTGCTGTTCGTGCCGATGTTCCTCTGCTGGTTGCCGGGTTACGCGGCGGGGCGGCGCCGCATCCGGCGGCACGCCCGCGAGGAGGGCGCGGTCGAGGTGGCGCTGGCCCGGGCCGCCGAGCTCACCCGCGACGAACGCGACCGGCTTGCGGCCGGACTGCGCGGCGACGTCCTGCGGCATGCGGCCGAGGTGCCGGCGGCGGCCGAGCGGGGCGACCTCGGCGCCGTGGTCGTGGCGGCCCGGCAGTCGCTGGCCGCCATGCGGGCTCTGCTCGACGGCCTCGGCCGGGTCGCGCCGCCCGTCGCCGAGCGGGATCAGGTGTCGCCCGGCGCTATCAGGCCGCTGCTGTAGGCGTACGCGATCGCCTTTGCTCTGTCCCGCAGATCCAGCTTGTCCAGCGCCCGGCCCAGGTGCGTCTTGACCGTGGTCTCGCCGAGGTGCAGGCGGGCCGCGATCTCGGTGTTCGACAGGCCGCGGCCGACCAGGGCCAGGACCTCGGCCTCGCGCGGCGTCAACTGGTCGAGGGCCGGGTCGCGGGGGCGTTCCCGGGGTGCGTCCGCGTACCTCGTGATGATCCGGGGAACGACGGCCGGGTCGAGCAGCCCGCGGCCGGCCGCCACCTCGCGGAGGGCGTCCAGCAGTTGCTCGGGCGGGGACACCTTGAGCAGGAAACCGGCCACCCCGGCCCGCAGCGCGCCGTCGACCAGCACGTCCTCGTCGAACGTGGTGAGCACCAGGACGCGTACCTCTGGATGGTTTTGACCTATTTGCCGTGCCGCGCCGATGCCGTCGAGCCCGGGCATCCGGGCGTCCATCAGCACCACGTCGGGCCGCAGGCGCTCAACCAGCCGGACCGCTTCGGCGCCGTCGGCCGCCTCGCCCACCACCTCCATGTCGGGTTCGTCGGACAGCAGCATGCGCAGCCCGGCCCGCATGATCGCCTCGTCGTCGGCGAGCACCACCCGGATCATCGGGCGGCCCCGGCCTTGGCCAGCGGAAACGTCGCGTCCACCCGATAGCCGCCCTGGTCCCGCGGGCCCGTCTGCAGGTGGCCGCCGAACAGGCCGACGCGCTCGCGCATGCCGACCAGGCCGTGGCCGCCGGTGCGTCCAGTCGGTTCGCCGGTCCCGCGCCCGTCGTCGGTCACCGTCAACTGCACCTCGGTTCTCCGGTACGCGACCTCGACCGTGGCCCGGGTCGCCGCGGCGTGCCGCAGAACGTTCGTGAGCGCCTCCTGGACCACCCGGTAGGCCGACAGGTCCAGCGCCGCCGGCAGCTCGGCCGGCTCGCCGGTGACGGTCAGCTCGACCTCGAGACCGGCGCCGCGTACATGCCCCAGCAGGTCGTCCAGCCGCCGCAACGACGGCGGCGGGCCGAGCCCGTCCGCGTCGTCCGGCCGCAGCAGGCCCACCACCCGGCGGATCTCCTCGACGCTGCGCCGGCCCAGCTCCTCGACCTGGGCGAGCGCGTCGCGTTCCACCGGCCGGTCGGACAGCCGGCGCCGCAGCACGCCGGCCTGCATGGTCATCACGCTGACCGTGTGCGCCACCGCGTCGTGCAGCTCGCGTGAGATGCGGGCCCGCTCCTCGTCGACCGCGGCACGCGCCCGGGCCTCCCGCTCGCGGGCCAGCTCGGCGGCCAGCTCGGCGAACTGGTGCGACCGGATCTGCTCGCGCCGCAGCAGCGCGCCCACGCTCCAGCCGAACGCCACCAGCACCCCGAAGAAGACGAACTCCCAGGAGGTCTCGCCGGTCAGGAAGAGAACGGTGGCCGGCAGCAGCCAGGCGAGCACGGCGGCCGGCCCGGTGCGCCGCGCCGGAGCGCGGAAGGCGGCATGCGCCACCAGCATCAGCTGGGCGATCAGCTGCGCGCCGCCGACTCCGGGCAGATCCAGGATGGCGATGTACGGGACCACGAGCACCGAGAGCACCATGGCGGTGATCGGCAAGACAGCCGCCAGCGGGAAGCACCCGAACAGCACCAGCGCCGCGACGAGCTCACCGGCCCCCGGGCCGTCCGGAACCTTGCTGCCGTTGGTCTCGGCCACCGCCACGACGGCCCAGAGCAGGCCGGTGATCAGGCCGGCCAGCAGCCAGTGGCGGCGGGTACGCGGTCCGCGCACGTGCGCACCTCCTTCCTAGGCTCCCGACGGTAGTGACGGTCCGGCCGCCGCGGATCATCTCCGGGGAGGACGGGTCGTCCTACCCGGGGACGACCCCGCCGTCCGCGACCCCGCCCCACGGTCGCACCAGGATCGGCCCGGCACGGCGATCCGGACCGAGGGCCTGCGGAAATAGCTTTCTCGGCATGACCACACCGCTGCTTCGCCGCCTCGCCGGAGGCGCTCTGCTCACCACTCCGCTGCTGCTCTTCGGGGCGATGCTGACGTCGCCGCCGCAGGACGACGACTCCACCGCCGGGTACCTCGCCTCGCTCGCCAAGGACTGGGACCTGTCGATCCTGTCGGCGAACCTCTTCCACTACTACTGGGTCGCGATCGCCCTGGCGGTTCCCGCGGTGCTCACTCTGCTGCGCGGCCCCCGCGGCCGGACCCTGACGGCGATCGGCGTGGCGGCCACCGCCTTCGGCGCCGTTCAGATGTCCGGCGTGCTGTTCGCCGACTGGATGAACGCCGCGATGCCCGCGGCGATCCCGCTCGACCAGGCCGTCACCATCGCCGACCGGGTGATGGGCGACCCGTCGATGATCGTCTGGCTCCGCACCGGCGTCATCCTGGGCATCGCGATGCCGGCGGTGCTGATGGCCGGCCTGGCCCGCAACGGGGTGATCGGCTGGTGGGCGGTGCCGGTGGCGCTGCTCCCGATGGTCGCCGGCCCGATCGTGGGCAGCTTCGCGGGCGGCGTGCTCGGGAGCCTGGTGGGTGCGCTGTGCTGCGCGCCGCTGGTGCTGATCGGGGTGCGGCTGCTGAGCCGCACGACCGCCGGGGTGACCGAGGCCGAGCGAGCGGCCGATGCGCCGGCCCTGGCCGTCTGATCACCAACGACCGTGGTGTCCCGCCGGACACCACGGTCGTTGCGTTGACCCTTCGGCCGGGAGTCTTGCGGCGGCGGTCTTCAGAACCGCCGCCCCGCCCGTCGGGCAGGCCTCCATGCGAAAGCTGGCTACCCGCGGACCGCGGCCAGCACCCGATCGAACGTCTCCCGCGTCGTCAGGTGGCCGAGCAGGTGCCGCACGTTGCGGTCGGCGAAGCGGACCTCCTCGGGCTCGCTGGCGTGCAGCGCCACCTCGATCTGGCCGGACACGTAATTCTCCAGGCCGATCGCGGTGCCCCGGAACGAGGCCAGGGTCAGTTCCGGCGCCTTGCCGTAGCCGGCCACGAGGGCCCGGGCGGCCTCGGTGTGCACCTCGCCGCCGGCGTGCACCGACCAGTTGACCAGTGCGAACGCCAGCTCCCAGCTGGGCGGCAGGCCCGCCGCGTGCTCCCAGCCGGTGACCACCAGGCGGCCGCCGGCGCCTACCCGGACGTTGCCGGGGCTGAGGTTGTTGTGGCAGAGCACCGGCTGCTCGGGCGTGCCGTCGCCCACCTCGGTGAGGGACGTCAGAGCGGGCAGCGCATCGGTCAGCGCCGGTGCCCACGGCACCTCCTTGGCGGTGGCCAGGTCGGCCAGCTCCGCCCAGCCCCGGGTGGCCAGCCGCATCGAGCTCCACGGGCAGATCCGGTCGGCCGGGAACCGCAACCGGTGCAGGGCGGCCAAAATCCCGCCGACCGCGTACGTGACGGCGGGGCTGACCGGGGCGACCAGCGGCGGGCCGGACTTCACCGACGCGTACAGCCGCCACTGGTGGCCGCCGAGCTCCTCGATCACGTTGTCGGCGGTGCTGCGTACCGGCATCGGCAGGGTGACACCGGCACCCGCCGCAGCCTCCTGAAACCTCGCGTTCTCCGCACCGTCGGTAGGCGGAAAGACGTCGTCTACCGTGCGGGCCAGCCACCGGCCGCGGTCGGTCTCCAGCTGCCAGCGGCGGCCCACCTCGTCGGGGCGGGACAGCGACCGCATCGCACCGGCCACTGTGCCCAGTCCGAACCGGTCGGCGATCTGCTGGGCCAGGGCCGGGTCCGCGACGTCGAAGCGGCCGCGGGTGCGGTCCACCTCGGCCTTCAGGTCGGTCCAGGTGCGGAAGCCGTACTGCTCGGCCAGCGAAGTCTGCGCGTCGGCGAGTGACGCCTCGGGGCGGATGCCGCGCAGGCCGGTCAGCAGATCCTTGGCCTGACGGCGCAGGTGGTCGAGATTGGGGTTGTCGGGCAGCGTCTTCATCGGAGCACCTCGCTCATCGCCCGGACTCGCACGGGCGGACAGAGCGCCGGCAACCGTCGCCCAGCCTGAAATCAGGTTGGGGTGGCTTCAAGCCTTCCGGCGAGTCTCGGCGCGTACCCAACGCGCGCCCTGAGGCTAACCGGGACCGCCACGTCCGTGTCAAGATGTTAGCTTCGCTGACACCGCTGGGGGGCGTGTGTTACTCACCGAGACCGCGCCGGTCGCGCCACCCGTGGCCGGTCGCCGGAGGCGCCTGCGCACCTTCACCGCGCACGAGTGGACGCAGGCGGTCATCATGTCCGTGCTGCTCGCCGTGTCGATGATCTGGCTGGCGCCGCCGTACGTGCGCTGGCTCATGTCGGCCGGCACCGCGCCGCTCGACCCGGCCAGCCCGGTGCGCACCATCATCGGCGACGGCGGCGACCCGACCGGGCAGTCCTGGCAGATCGCGTGGACGGGGCACGCTCTGCTGCACGACATCGGCCGGCTGTGGAACACCAACCTGTTCCATCCGGAACCGTACGGGCTGGCCTACACCGACAGCCTGCTCGGCTACGCGCCGTTCGGGTTCGTCGGCGGCGGGCCGGACGCCGCGGTGCTGCGCTACAACGTCGTCTTCGTGCTGGCCTTCGCGCTCGCCTTCCTGGGCGGTTACGCGCTGGTGCGCCAGCTCGGCGGCAACTGGATCGGCGCGGCCGCGGCCGGTGCGGCGTTCGCCTACGCGCCCTGGCGGTACGGCCACGACGGGCACCTCAACATCTTGTCCAGCGGCGGGATCGCCCTGGCCCTCGCCATGCTGGCCCGCGGGCACGGCTGGTCGTTCACCGACGGCTACCGGCCGGAGCGCACCCGGCCCGGCTGGGTCGCGGCCGGCTGGCTGACGGCGGCCTGGCAGATCAGCCTCGGCTTCGGGATCGGGCTGCCGTTCGCGTATGTGCTCGCCGGTGTCTGCCTGGTGGCCGCGGGCGGATGGCTGCTCCGGGGCCGGCCGTCGCTGGGCCGCCGGGTGCTGCTGGCCGACGCCGGCGGGCTGCTGGTCTTCCTCGGCGTCACCGGCTATCTGGCCCAGATCTACCAGTCCGTGCGTGACCTGCACCCGCAGATCGAACGCAGCTGGGACTACGTGGCGCTGTTCTCGCCGACCTGGAAGGGCCTGCTCACCGCGCCGCGCCCGTCGCTGCCGTGGGGCGACTGGCACGAGCCGGCCCGCCAGGCGATGGGCAACGCCCCCAACGAAAAAGTCCTGCTCTGCGGGTTCCTCCTGTACGCGCTGGCCGCCGCCGGACTCGTCATCTCGATCTGGACGATCCGCCAGCGGGTCCTCCTGGCCGCCGGCATCGTCCTCGGCGTGCTGCTCGCGATCGGCACCAACGGCCCGCTGTACAAACTGGTCTACCTGTACCTGCCCGGTTTCGACGGCACCCGCACGCCCGGCCGGCTGATTCTGTGGCCCACGCTGCTGCTCGGCGTCCTGGCCGCCGGTCTGCTCACCCAGCTGTGCCGCCGGGCCGCCGCAATGACCCGGGAGGGGTACGCCCGGACCGCCGCGCAGGTGGTGACCGTGCCGCTGCTGGCCGTGCTGCTGTTCGAGGGCATGCCGAAACTCGACCACGTGCCGGTGCGGATCGCCCCCGCCGTCATGGCCGAGGCGCACGCCCCGCTCATGGTGCTGCCGTCCGACGAGGGCATCGACCTGAACATCGCGCTGTGGTCCACGGCCGGCTTCCCGACCATGGTGAACGGCGCGGCCGGCATCACCACCCCCGAGCACCACGGCATCCGCGAGCTGATGAAGACGTTCCCCAGCCCGCAGAGTCAGCAGAAGCTGCGCGAGATCGGCGTGCGCACCGTCGTGGTGGTGCGGGAGTACGTCGTCGGGACACCGTACGAGCTGGTCCTGAACGCCCCGGCGACGCCCGGGGTCACCCGGCGCGACGTGGGCGCCGACATCCTCTACACGCTGGACTGATCCGCCGACCAGGCGAGCAGCCGCTCGAGGTGGGTGTCGGCCTCGCCGGCGGCGGTGCCCGGGTCGCCCAGGACCACCTCGCCGCCGGTGCCGTCGATGGTGATCAGGGTGCCGGCCGGCAGCACCAGGTCGCCCGCGCGGACGCAGCCGCCGGCCGCGTCGACGGTGAGGCCGGCCGCCTCCACCACGGCGGGCTTGCCCATCGAGCGGGCCACCACGGCGGCATGGCTGGCCGGGCCGCCGCGGACGGTGACGACGCCGGTGGCGGCGGCCAGGCCGTGCATGTCCAGCGGCGAGGTGAACGGGCGCACCAGGATGACCGGGCCGGTGCCGGCCATCTGTGCGGCCATGTCGGCGGTCACCGCGATGCGGCCGGCCGCCACGCCCGGACTCGCGCCGCGGCCACGGCTGACGACGTCGAGCGGGGCGGTGGTGCGGATTCGTGGCACGCGGGCGGCGCGCAGGTGGGCCGGGGAGATCCGGGCCACCGCGGTGCGTCGGTCGATGAGCTGCTCGTCGGCGAGGTCGACGGCCACCCGTACCGCGGCCCGGCCGATCAGCCCGCCGGGGCGCACCTGGAGGAACCACAACCGGCCCGACTCGAACGTGAACTCCACCTGGCACACGTCCCGGAAGTGCCCTTCCAGCCGGTCGAGCCCGGCGACCAGGTCGCGCCACACGGCCGGCTCGCGGTCGGCGAGCTCGGCCAGCGGCCGGGTGACCGACCGGCCGGCCACCACGTCCTCGCCCTGCCGGCCGAACAGCACGTCGCCGAACGGCTCCCTGGCACCGGTGCTGGGGTCGCGGCTGTAGGCGACGCCGGTGCCGCTGCGCCCGTCCCGGTTGCCGAACACCATGGCCTGCACGACCACCGCGGTGCCCCGGTCGTGCGGGATGCCGTGCAGCTCGCGGTAGGTGGTGGCGCGCGGCGTGTGCCAGGACGCGAACACGGCCTCGACCGCGGCGCGCAACTGTGCCATCGGGTCGTCCGGAATCTCCCGGGCGCCCGCCGCGGTGAAGCCGGCCACGAACCGCTCGCGGCTGTCCCGCACGAACGCCTCGTCACCGGCCTCGGTGGTCAGACCCAGGTTGAGGACGGTGCTCATCATGCCCGGCATCGAGATTTCGGCGCCGGACCGCACCGCGACGACGAGTGGGTGTCCGGGGCCGCCGAGGCGCCGCCCGGTGGTCGCTTCGAGATCCCGTACGGCCGAAGCAAGCGCGACGTCACATCCCGGCGGAAGCGCCCCCACCCGCAGGAAGTGACGACAGACCCGGGTGTCGACCACGAACCCGGCCGGCACCGGCAGACCGAGCCGGAGCAGCACCACGAGGCCGTGCCCCTTGCCACCCAGCAGGTCAGCGCCCAGACCCAGCCCCGGGGACAGGGGATGGATCATCGCGGGATGCCGAGTGTGGCCAGCAGATCCTCATGCAACTGGAACCACACGTTGTGGTACGAGGTGGTGGTGTCGGTGAGGTGCTCGAGCGCGCCGCCACGGGCCCGGTCGAGCGCTTCGGCGAGGCGCACCCGGTACCGCCCGAACCGCGGCAGCGCCGCCGTCAGATCGGCGCAGACCCCCGCGGCCCGCCGGTCGAGGTCGACGAACCGCTCCAGGATGCGCGCGTCGTAGGCCGGGTCGGTGTGGTCGTTGATCGTCGGCACGCCGTCCACGCTGCGCATCTGCCAGGCCGAGCAGATGTCGAGCAGTTCGGGGTTCAACCGCAGGAACTCCTCGAACGACCGGGTCACCGCGCCCCGGGCGCCGGCCTCGTCGAGTTCGCGGGTGATCCGGCGTTCGTCCTCGGCCTTGCCCGCCTCGGTGAGCCCCCAGGTGGCGAGGTCGCCCGGCCCCCGGGTGCGGGTGACCAGCCCGGCCACCGCGAGGTCGATCAGTTCGGACTCGGCGTCGGACTCGCTGAGCGCGCTGACGTCGGCCACCCGGGGCAGCCCGGCGAACCCGATGCACCGCAGCGTATGCAGAACAACCAGGTCGGTGGTGGTCTCCGTCATCGCACACCCATCTCCCGCAGCGGACCGGCCCGAGCGTCAATCTCCGGTTGACGCTCGGCTCCAACCCTACCAAGGGACCTTTGACCCTAGTTTTTTCAACCGAGTTGGTGTTCGGCTCATCCGATCCGATCGATCATGCGTATTTCCTGGTGCCAGCACGTGTCGATGGTGCCGGCTGCCCCGCCCACCGACGGGGTGGCGGCTGACCCCGAGGTCTAGGAGGTTTCGCATGCCCGCGCTGGGGACCAGATTCCTGTGGCGCCGCCTGTGGGGGCCGGCGGTTGCCTCCATCGCTCTTGTCCTGCTCGACCCGCAGATCGCCCGCGCCGAACCGGTCGTACCGGACCCGCCCTTCAACCTCCTCACCGACGAGAACAACGGGGCGCTCTCGGCGGCGGACAAGGATTTCGTGGTCAAGGTCCGGCTCGCCGGACTGTGGGAGATTCCCGCGGGTGACATGGCGCAGGACCGGTCCGAGGACGACCGGATCAAGCGGATCGGCCGCACCATCGCCGGCCAGCACGTGGCGCTCGACGAGCTGACGCGTACCGCGGCCAAGAAATTGAAGGTGAGCCTTCCGAACAAGCCCAACGCGGACCAGCAGGGCTGGCTCGACGAGATGGAGGCCGCGGAGGGCGCCGAGTTCGACCAGATCTACATCGACCGGCTGCGCGCGGCGCACGGCAAGATCTTCCCGGCCATCGCGACAATCCGGACCAGCACCCGCAACGACACGGTGCGCAAGCTGGCCCAGGAGGCCAACCAGTTCGTGATGACGCACCTGACGTTGCTGGAGAGCAGCGGCATCGTGGACTACAACGGGCTGCCCACCGCTCCCCCGCCGAACGCCACCACGGCGCCGGCGCGCGACCGGGCGCTGTCCGCGACCCCGGTCAGCCAGTCGTCCGGCACCTCGTCGACGCCGCTGATCGTGGCCGCGCTGATCGGCGGACTGGCCGCCGGCATCTTCGCCACCAAGCGCTTCGCCGGCAACAACAACCGCCGGCGCGGCGGCTACCGGCCCAGCAACCGGAACCGGCGCTACAGCATGTGAGGGCGGATCTCGCCCGGCTCACCGTCCTCCACGAGCCGGGCGAGGTTCGCCAGCGCCATCCGGGTGCCGGTCTCGTTGTCGGCCGCCGGAATCACGTCCGGGATGCCCTCGTGCAGGATGACCACCTCGGTGCCGCCGTCGGAGGCGGTGAGCGAGGTGGTCATCGTCATCTGACCGCGCAGTGCCGGATCGCCGGTCTCGAACTCGAACACCTCCACCACCTGCTCGTCCGGGACAAGCTTCAAAAACCGTCCGTGGTACGTGTCGGTTTGCGCCGCACTTTTCCCCGCGCCGTCCGGTGAGTCGTACGTGAGCGAGACCCGGAACGAACCACCCTCGCGCGCCTCGAACTCGTGCACGAAGCTGGTCATGCCCTCCGGCACCCGCCAGCGCGCGATCGCGTCCGGATCGATCAGCGCCCGGTAGACGTCCGAACGCGGAGCGTTGACGTGCTGCGTAACCGTGGTCGAGTACATACCCCTAATTCTCTCAGGGCAGCTCGATCAGGGCAGCTCGATCCCCCAGCGGTCGAACTGCGCCGTCGCCTGGCGTTCCGAGCGGGCCAGCAACCGCTCCCGCCCGCCCGGCAGCCGGCCGGCGCCGTGGCTCATCACCAGGTTGGCGGCCACCCGGGCCAGGCCGTACCACGGTGGGCGGTACGGCAGTCCCAGGTCGCGCAGTGCGCCGCGGCCCAGCAGCCAGGCGCTCACCGACAGCGCCTTCTCGCGTTCCCAGATCCGGCGCCGGCCCTGTGCCCAGTCGTCGGTCATCGCCAGCAGGGCCCGGGCCAGCGCCACGCTGTTGCCGTCGGGCGGCGGGTCGTGCGACAGGAAGTGGTAGAGCAGCCGCCGGCCACGGCGCTCGGTGTGCGGCAGCCACTCCTCGTCGACACCCATCAACCAGCCCACGTACGACCACAGGTGCATCACGGCCCGGCCGTCCGCGCGGGAGACGCGTACCCCTAAAAGGCGCAGGTGGAGCAGAAAGCTGGTGCTGAACACGCCCAGCGTGCTGGCCTGGTCGTACTGGTTGATGGGCACGCCGCGCAGCTGCCAGTCCCAGCTGGGATCGGCCTCCAGCCGCGCGTTCACCAGGGCATGCATGACGCGTACGTGCAAAGTCTGCCGCACGCCCGCACCACCCGGCGCCAGACCTCCCGGCGCGGTCACCGCACGCCACCACAGCGACGTCTCCTGGATCCGGCGCAGCGTCTCGCCACCGGTCAGCCGGCCGGTGCGCACCAGCGGTTCGAGGGCGGCGGCCGTGCGGTAGCCGCCGAGCAGCGAACCGTAGGCCAGCACCAGACCGGCGTCCATCCCGAACTCCCGGCACGCCTGCGCACCCCGCGCCAGCAGGTCGTCGTCCACCCAGGCGGGCCGCTCCGACACGGCCGCGAAGAACGCGCGCACCGGCTCCGGGGCGTCGGCGCCCGGCCCGGCGGCGAGGGCCCGGTGCAGGTCACGGACGGGCATGGCGCGAACCAACGCGGCGGCCACCTCGTCCCGGCGGTTCAGGCCCGCGCGCAGGGCGGTCAACTCGTCGCCGGACGGCTCGGCACCCGGACCGGCGGTGAGCCGCAACCCGCGGGCCGCCTTCGCACCCCAGTCCCGGTCGGCACCGAACCGGCTGGGCACGACGATCGTCATGCCCTCGACGATAAGGTGAGTAAATGCTCGACTTCTACTCGCGTTCGGCGTCCTGATGAAACCCCCGCATCAGCGGCGCTCGCGCGAGATGATCGACCGCCTCCTAGCCGCAACCACTCAGGTTCTGGACGAGCGCGGGTACGCCGGACTCAGCACCAACCGGGTGGCCGAGCGGGCCGGGGTGAGCGTCGGCTCGCTGTACCGGTACTTCGCCGACAAGAACGACCTGATCGAGGAACTGCGGACGCGCAGCTCGGCCGACGTGCTGACCGACCTGACCGACGCCCTGACCGCGGCCGTGGCCATGCCCGCCCGCGACGGCGTGCGGCACGTGCTGGCGGTGCTGGTAGCGGCACTGAAACGGCACCGCGCCGTCACCACCGCGATGATCAGCGAGGCACCGCTGGGCGCGCACGGCAACATCCTCCCCGAGGTGGAACGCCAACTGGCCCAGGTGACCCGCATCTTCGTGGCGGTGCACGCGCCACACCTGGAGCCCGCCGAGGCCGGCGCCCGCATCCACCTGGCGATGGGCGTGACGCTGAACGCCTGCCTGCGGATAACCCTGGAACCACCACCCGGCATCACCGAGGACCGCCTCATCGACCTGACCGCCGACCTGCTGGTGCTGGGCCTACTGCCAGACCCGCTGGCCCGTGCCTGACGGTTGCTGCCGCACCCGCCCGGGGCGATCGCCCAACGCGGCCCGCCTCGCCACCGCCGATCATGTGGACTTCGCGTGCCGGCACAACAGCGAATCAACAAGATCCGCCGATCGGCGGGCGGAAGAGGCAACATGCGAACCTTGCACCGCTGCTCGGTCCCGGATTGCGGAAAGATCATCCACTTCTCAGCCCGAACCGGATCGCGCGGACCTCGACCCAGGAAGCTGCTTCAGACGTCCGCTGACCCTGCGCGACGGGCCCGACCGCGGACCAGAAGCAACAGGATGACCACCACGATCAGGAGCGCGCCGCCCGCACCGACCAGGATCATCGGATTGGCCGCCGCCGGCAGGTCACTGCCGTCGGCGACGTCCGGCGGCACCTCGGCGGCGCCAGCAGGCGGCGGCGCCGCCGAGGGCGGGACCACGTCGGCGGTGAGCGCTTTCAAAAGATTCAACCGCCCATGCCCGTACGCGTCATCGCGCCCCCGAGGCCCAGCATCGTCCGCGGTGGCGGTGAGCCGATGGACGACTTCGGCGGCGCTGAGGTCGGGATGTTCGGCCCGGACGAGGGCAGCGGCCCCGCTGACCATGGCAGCGGCCTCACTGGTGCCGTCGGTGAGGTCATAGCCGGTGGCCCCGATGCTGGTGGTCACGATGTCAGCCCCGGGGGCAGCTAGATCAACCTGCGGCCCAGTGACCGAGAACTTGGCGATCTTGCCATCTTTGCGGTAGGCACCGACAGTCAATACCTCCGGGTATTGACCAGGGTAAATGCCCGGGTCGCCGCGGTTGCCGGCCGAGGCGACCAGCACGATGTCGGCTGCCTGCGCCTTGCGGATCGTGTCGTGCATCGTCTCGTCGCCCGCGCCGCCGAAGGACATGTTGATGACTCCGGCCTTTCTGGCGATAGCAAAATCGACGGCCTCGGCCAGGAACGACGATGAACTGAAGCCGTCGACCGGGGCAGTGATCGGCAGGATCTTGGCAGCGGGAGCGATGCCGAGGACGCCGTCCCCGGAGCCATGTCCACGACCAGCGATGATGCCCGCCATATTGGTGCCATGGCCGTTGACGTCCCGGCGCCCGGTCTTGTCGTTCCACCGGCTGTCCCGGGTGTTGTATCCGGCCAGCACAGCTCCAGCAAGATCGCGGTGTGCGGCGTCGACGCCAGTGTCGATCAATGCGACGCTCACTCCGGCACCGCGGGTGATCTTGTGGACAACGGCGACGTCAAGGGCTGCCAGATGCCATTGCCGGTCGCGGGCCGGGTCGGCGAACGCCGATGCCGGCGTCGTTGTCACCAGGGCCAGAACGGCGACCAAACCCGTTACGCCACGCACCCTCATCGGTCGATGCCGATGACGCCAGGACCCGGGTCGTGCCGCACGCTTCTGGAATTCGGGACTATCACCGGCACCACACCTGCGAGGGCCTCCCATTGTTCGTCGGCGACGCCGCCGGTCGCCGCGGCGGCGTTGCCCGCACGGCGGGTGCCCGCCATACCGAGCGGGACCGGGGCGGCGGAGCCGCCACGGGCGCCGCCGAGCAAACCCTCGCCGATGACAGCGCCCGGCGGCAATGGTCGGCGGGCCGATATGGCTCGAGGGTCCGGTGGAGCACCGGGCCGCACGGCCGACGCTCCCGGCCGCACCGGCGGGGCGGCGAAGCCGCCGAAGCCCGGGATGACCCCGGTAGGCGCGCTCGGCAGCACGCCGCTGCCGACGCCAGGGCCGGTCGACAGCCCGGGCAGCACGCCCGGCCCGGCGCCCGGCCCAGAAACCGCGCCGGGCGGCGGCGCCGGCGGTGCGGTGACCCCGCTGAGCCCGGGACCGACGCCCAGTGACGGGTCGGGAGCCGGCGGGGTTGCGCCCTCACGGGCCGGGCCATCACCCGGTTCGCGGAGCACCGGATCGTTCGGCACCACCACCGGCAAGGGCGTCACGGAACCGAGTTCCCCCTCGCCGTTGTCGAAGATCGTTTTGCCGTCGCTCTGGTTGACGCGCGGCGCGTACAGCGGTGGGGTTTTGAGGTTTTGGGTGTGTTCGGCGATGGTGGCTTCTGCGGCTTGCATTGTTTGTTGGGCTTGTTTGTCGTAATCGTCTTCGGCGTGGTCTATGAAGCGGGGGACCCAGTCGGTGCTTACGGCGGCCCGGCCGGTGGCCAGGTCTCGGATGGTGGATTGGGCCTCGGCCAAGGTTTCGGTTACGCCGCGCAGGCCTGTTCTGGTGTCTTCGGCGCAGGTCAAGGTTTCCAGCATGGATGCTGCCAGGTCGTCTATGCGGTTCAGGAATTTCAGGGCGGACTTGTTGTGTTCGGGGGGCCAGACGTCGGCCAGGGCCTCGCCGGCCCGGAGCAGTCGGCGGTGCTGTTCGCGGACGGCGGTGGCCAGCGCCTCCCAGGCCAGCACGCGGTCGGCGGCGGTGCAGACGTTCTCGGGTTGCACCATCTGCCAGATCGCCGGCAGGTTGTAGCGGTGCCAGTCGGTGGCCATCAGAGCACCGTCCGGGCGATCAGGTCTTCGGCGGCGTCCGCGTCGGCGGTGGCGAAGAGGCGGGCGATCTCCTCGGCGGCGGTGGCCAGGGCGCCGGCGGCAAGGTGGTACGCGCGCAGGTTCGCCTCGGTGTTGGCCAGCGCCGACGCGTACCGCTGCTGCGCCTCGACCACGACGCTGCTGGAACCGAGCCGCGCGCCGAACTCCACGCCGTGCCCATGCAGGATTTTGCCGCGGTCAGCGGCGTCCGCGAACCCGGTGTTCGCCTCGATGCGCAGGCCGCGCCCGACGTCGCCGACCCGCTCGGTGTCGATCCGCATTCCGTCCGACACGGTTACCTCCCGGTGCCATCCTGATAGTCACACGATGGCAACCGGCAAACCGTTCGAGATCGTCACGCCTCGGCAGTTCGGACATCCTGTTCGATCCGGGCGCTGTCCGCCTTGAGCTGCCTTGCTTCCACCTTGGCGGCGCTGCTCATCGCCTTTTCCACCTTGGCGCCCATGTCGGACACCGCGACCACCACCAGCCCGGCCTGCCCGGCGTCCAGGTGCTCGCCGAGTTCGTGCAGATCGCGGCGGCTCATCCCGGCGGCGGCGTGCCCGGCCAGCGCCCCGAGCAGGGCGCCACCGGCGGTCGAGGCGGCCAGCAGACCCCCGCCGATTGCGGCGAACGGGAACAGCGCCACCACCACGCCGGTGGCCAGCCCGACGCCACCACCCAGCACGCCACCGGCCCGGGTGGGCGTCTCGTGCTGCTTCACGATCCGGACCTTGCCGTCGGCTTCCCGCTCGATGACAGCCGCGTCGTACGCGTCGATCAGATCCGCCTTGGTGTGCAGGTCATGCACGAGCTCGTAGTCCACCCGCGCGGCCACCACCGACGGGTAGACGCCGACGTAGACCATGAACGTGTCGACCGCCATCGTCTTGCCTCTCTGCCTGTCTCGAGATACCAGCCAGGTCGACGATGGCCTCGATGGGGCGTCGGCGCCTCATCCCGGGGAGATGGTCAGCAGCTGCGCACGCAGCGCAGGTAGAGGTTCTGGTAGCCGGGCGGGGCGCCCGTGGCCAGGTCGGTGGCGGCGGACAGGAACAGCACCCGGCTGCCGTTGCCCGACGGTTCGGCCCGGTCGCGGTCGCGGTTGGTGTCGCCGGGGACCAGGTTGGTGGAGCCGGACGCGAAGGCGATGTAGCGGCCGTCGCGCGAGATGCTCGCCGGGCCGGAGCCGCTGTCGCCTGGCGTGCCGTCCGAGCCGACGCTGACCAATGTGGTGCCGGCCGGGGGTGCGGCCTGTGCCGGCGTGCTGGCCGCGGGTGCGGCCTGCGCCGGTGCACCGGCCGCGAGGAGCACGGCCAGCGCGGTAGCAATTACCCCCGTAATCTGCATGGCCGTGAGGATAGCGACGATGATGGATCGCCGTTGTCCCGGACCGGCCAGTTCGCCCATATCGAGAATTATAAATATCTGAATATCTGGACTATTCATTGCCTTGCCAGTACGCCGTTGTTATCGTTCACAGTCCCAATGACCAGCGCCGTCTGGGGCCGACGCCGGTGTTCCGTTGTCATTTCTTACATTAAGCGGACATTTCATGCATCGACGTAGATTCTTGGAATTAAGTACGGCCGCGCTCATTTCGACGGCCGCCGGGTGCCGTTCGGCCGAGCCGGAATCCGCATTCACGAAGCCGATCAACAAGAAGATCGTGCTCGGTTTCTCCCAGGTCGGCGCCGAGGGCGGCTGGCGACTGGCCAACACGAAGTCGATCAAGGAGGCGGCGCCGCTGGCGAACGTCCAGCTGCGCTTCACCGACGCCCAGGGCAAGCAGGAGAACCAGATCAGCCACATACAGTCCTTCATCGACGAACGGGTGGACGTCATCGCGTTCTCGCCCATCATCGAGAAGGGCTGGGACGCGGTCCTGCACCGGGCCAAGGCGGCCGGCATCCCGGTCGTGCTGACCGACCGCCTCATCGACTCGCCCGACACCTCGCTCTTCACCAGTTCGATCGGCGCCGACTTCATCGCCGAGGGCAACCTGGCCGCGCTCTACCTGTCCCAGGACTACGCCGACCGGGGTACGCAGGTGAACGTCGTCGAGATACAGGGCGCGGCCGGCGCCGCGCCGACCAAGCAGCGCGCCGAGGGCTTCCTCGAGGCGCTCAACCGCAAGCCCCGGATGCGCCTGGTGGACAAGGAACCGGGCGACTGGACCAAGGCCAGCGGCGCGAAGGCGATGCGCAAGCTGCTCGACCGCCGCTCCGACATCGACGCGGTCTTCGCCCAGAACGACGACATGGGCCTGGGCGCGGCCGAGGTGCTCGAGGAGGAGGGCATCAAGCCGGGCACCGACGTCCGGATCGTCACGGTGGACGCCACCAAGGCCGGGATGACGGCGCTCGCGGCGGGCCAGCTCAACTACATCGTCGAGTGCAGCCCGCTGATCGGGCGCCAGCTCATGGACGTCGTGGTCGACATCTACCTCGGCGCCTCGGTCTCCAAGCGGGTGCTCTCCAAAAAGATCGTGTTCGACCAGGGGATGGCGCAGGAGGCGCTACCCGACCGGGTCTACTGACCGGCGAACGACCATCACCTCGGTGTCCGGGTCGTGCGGCAGCGTCGAGGCGGTACCGACGATTACGTGCGCCCGGTCCCAGGGCCGGTCGGCCCGCAGGAACGGCACCTCCTCGGCCTCCCACGCCCACCACTCGCGCAGCGCCTCCTCGTCGTCCCGGCCCAGCTCGGCCTTGTCCCGGCGGATGCCCCGCTCGCGGGCCTCGTCGTAGTCGCTCTGCACCCAGATCAGGACGTCGAACAGCGGCGCCAGCTCCCGGCGGGACACGCCGACACCCTCGACGACCACGGCCGAGGCGCCGGCGGCAATGTCGATGTGGCCGTCGCGCCCCTCCCGCTGCCAGGCCGGCGGCTGGTAATGCACGCCGCGGCCGGCCCGCAGCGGCTCCAGCACCCCGCCGATCATCAGGTCGTGCCAGCCGAATCTGGAATGGTTCCAGGCAACGTCGTCGGAGTGCACGACGGCGGCCGGCTGGAGCAAGCGGCAGAGGCGCCCGGCAAGGGCGGTCTTGCCGCTGCCGCCGCGGCCGTCGATGGCGATGAGGCGTGGGCGGTTCAGCCGCGGCCCGGTCAGGGAGTCGGCGAAGTGGGCTAGCGACTCTGACCGCCAGGGGCCTGCTTCCGGTTCGCCGGGTCCGGGGTTCATGCGCGGGCGCCGGTGGCCGGTCGAGCGGGATGAGCAGCTTGCATTGCGACTCCTGAACGGCCTGGGGGCACGACGTGGCGCTGGTGGGGCAGTGCCCGCGACTCCTTCTCGGGAAACGTGCGGAAGGCCTGCGACCAGCGCTGGAGGCAATGCGGCATCAATCCGAGTTGGGGAAACGATCGCACCGATCTTGTCGCCGACGGCTGTCGGTGGACTGGCGGACGTTCAAGGCGTTCGCCTGACGCCGGTGGCTACTTCGCCTCCGGGCCCTGTCCTTTGATCTCGTCGTAGCTGACCGGGGCGGGCGCCTCGGCGCGGGCGTAGATCACCCGGATCACGCCGGTCGGGAAGGTTTCGGTCGCGGTCACCGTGAGGTGGTACGCGGTGTCGCCGTCATCGAAGAGACGCTTGCCCCTGCGGGCCGCCACCGGATGCACGTACAGCCGAAGCTCGTCGACCAGCCCGGCGGCCAGCAGCTGCTGTACCACCGCGATCGAGCCGGGGACGACGATGCCGCGGACGGCGGCGTCGGCCTTGAGCGCCGTCACGGCCTCGACCAGGTCGCCGTCGATCACCTCGGAGTTGCGCCAGGTGAACTCCAGCGCCTGCCGGGAGACGACCACCTTGCGGGTGTCGCCCAGCTGCTTGGCGAACGGCGCGTCCTCGCCGCCCGCCGCCTCCCGGTCCGGCCAGGCACCCGCGAAGCTGTCGTAGGTCTCCCGGCCGATGAGCAGCACATCGGCGGTGTCGTAGTCCTCGGCCACGCAGCGGCCCATGTTCTCGTCGAAGTACGGGAAGTGCCAGTCGGGGTCGATCTCGGCCACCCCGTCGGCGGCGATGAAGAGGGTGGAGATGAGCTTGGCCATGGCGGCGTTCCCTTCGGGTAGGCGACTGTCACCGGTACCGACCGGCCCAGCCTGCCAAACTCATCGGGGAGGGCGCGGATTTTCGCCCTCCCCGACGTATCGTCAGGGGCTCAGCTGATGCCGCCGCCCAGGTCCTGCCACGTCCAGGTGCCGCCGGACAGGTAGTTCTGCCAGAGGGCGCCGTCCGCGCCGCGGGCGAAGACCCGCAGCACCGTGCCGTGCATGACCGCGCCGGGCGCGCTGGTGATCGCGCCGCCGAGGTCCTGCCACGTCCAGGCACCGCCGGTGTAGTAGTTCTGCCACAGCGAGCCGTCGTTGGCCCGCACGAAGACCCGCAGCATCGAGCCGTCGAGCACCGCGGACGGCGCGCTGGTGATGCCGCCGCCCAGGTCCTGCCACGTCCAGGCGCCGCCGGACAGGTAGTTCTGCCAGAGGGCGCCGTCGGTGCCGCGCGCGAAGACGCGTACCACGCTGCCCTGTAGCACCGCGGTGGGTGCGCTGCTGATGCCGCCGCCCAGGTCCTGCCAGGCCCACTTGCCGTCGGTCAGGTAGTTCTGCCACAGCGAGCCGTCGGTGCCGCGCGCGAAGACGCGCAGCATGCTGCCGTGCACCACCGCGCCGGGCGCGCTGGTGATCGTGCCGCCCAGGTCCTGGGTCTTCCACTCGGTGCCGGTCCAGTAGAACTGCCACAGCGAGTTGTCCTTGCCGCGGGCGAAGACCCGCAGCAGGCCGTCGTAGAACACCGCGGCCGGCGCCCCGATGATCTCGCCGCCGATCTTCTGCCAGGTCCAGGTATTGCCGGCCCAGTAGTTCTGCCACAGCGCGCCGTCGTTGCCGCGGGCGAACGTGCGCAACACGCTGCCGTGCATGATCGCGCTGACCCCGCGCTGGAGCGACGCCGGCTCGGTCTCGGGGCAGTTGTTGCTGGTCCGGATCACCGGCTGTGAGGTGTCGTCGCTGGTGATGCCGGACGGCACGCCGTCGAACCAGGCCTCCACCTTCTGGCCGTCCCGGCGCTGCTCGTGGTGCAGATGGGCAGCGCTGGAGTTGCCGGTGTTACCGACCCGGCCGAGCAGTTGGCCCTGCACCACCCGCTGACCGGTGCTGACCGACGGCGCCGCGACCATGTGCAGGTACATGCTCTGCCAGCCACCGCCGTGGTTGAGCTTGACGTAGTGGCCCGCGCCGTCGTTCCAGCCGGCGAACTCGACCGTGCCGCCGTACGACGCCAGGATGTCCGAGCCCGCGGTACCGCCGCCGACCCGGAACATGTCGATGTCGTAGTCGTCGTGCCCCGGATAGGTCTGTAGTTGCCAGCGCTGCCCGCAGTGGAACGGCAGCTGGAACAGCGGACGCGGGCCCGCCGCCTCCGCCGGCTGCACGGCCACCGCCACGCTGCCCAGCGCACCGGTGATGACGGCGAGAACGGCCATCAGTGGTCTCTTCCCCATAGCTCCCCCTTGACGGTTGTCCGGTCACCCTCGGGATCCGCGCCGTAGTTCCGCTGCACCGGGGCTGCAGCGGGACTACAGCGGCGCCGCGCAACCTCCTCCGCAGATCGAGTGATCTGAGGGAGGAACACTGATGAGACCCATCCGGGCGGGGTGGCTCACCCTGCTCACCGTCACGGCGGTCGCGACCACCGTGCTGGTCGCGCCGGCCGCGCACGCGGCCGTGGTGCCCAACTGCACGACCGCGGCGCCCACCGCGGCCGACGAGGCGTTCGCGGCGCGGATGAACCAGGTGCTGACCGAGAAACTCGCGGGCGCCTTCAACGGAACCCGGGCGGCGTGCACCCGGGTGATCGTGAACGTGGTGCGCCAGCGCAACCTGCCGCAGCGGGCCGCCGAGATCGCGCTCACCACGGCGATCGTGGAGACCGGCATCCGCAACCTGGACTACGGCGACCGGGACAGCCTCGGGCTGTTCCAGCAGCGGCCGAGCCAGGGCTGGGGAACGCCGGCCCAACTGCTGGACCCGGTGTACGCCACCAACGCGTTCCTGGACGCGATGCTGCGCAAGTACCCGAACAACTCCTGGATGAGCGGGGCGATCGGGCCGATCTGCCAGACCGTCCAGGTGTCCGCCTTCCCGGAGCGCTACACCGAGGAGGCACCGGACGGGGTGCGGATCGCCGCGGCCATGTGGGGCGCGCCGGAGTCCGGCGTCGGCGGCGTGGTCTACGACAACCTGCTGCGCGTGTTCGGCCGTGGCACCGACGGCGCGCTGTGGCAGTACTACTGGACCGGCACCGAGTGGAAGACCCAGGATCTGGGCGGCGGCATCGTCGGCGCGCCGACCGCGGTGGTGCACGGCGACGTGCTGCGGGTCTTCGCCCGGGGCACCGACGGGGCGCTGTGGCAGAACTACCTGGTCGACGGCCACTGGACCTGGCAGCGGATCGGCGGCGTCATCACCAGCGCACCGAGCGCGGTCGTCTACGACTCGATGCTGCGGATCTTCGTCCGGGCCAACGACGGGGCGCTCTGGCAGGCGTACTGGACCAACAACCAGTGGAACTGGCAGGACCTCGGCGGCGGCATCTCCAGTGCGCCTTCCGCGGTGGTGCACGGCGCGGTGCTGCGGGTCTTCGCCCGCGGTAACGACGGCGCCCTCTGGCAGAACTTCCTGACCGGCGGCACCTGGACCTGGCAGGACCTGGGCGGCGGCATCAGCAGCGGGCCGTCGGCGGTCATGCACGGCACCGTGCTGCGGGTCTTCGCCCGCGGCAACGACGGCGCCCTCTGGCAGAACTACTGGGCCGGCAACACCTGGACCTGGCAGGACCTCGGCGGCGGCATCAGCGGCGCCCCCTCCGCGGTCCTGCACGGCACCGTGCTGCGGGTCTTCGCCCGCGGCAACGACGGCGCGCTCTGGCAGGACTTCTACAACGCCGGGGCCTGGACCTGGCAGCGCATCGGCGGAGCCATCACATGAACGGGGAGACGAACGTGAAGAGAAGACTGCTCCTGATCACCACCGCGGCGGCGATCATCCTGCCCTGGCTCAGCGGGCCGGCCGCGGCGACCGAGGTCCCACCGGACAACTCGCTGTACTCGCTGCAGGCCATCGAGGCGGGACCGGCAATCACCCGCAGCGAGGTGCTGGCCCGGGCGCGGACCTGGGATGCGGTGCCGTACAGCCAGGAGGCCTACCACAACGGTTACCGCACCGACTGCTCCGGCTACGTCTCGATGGCCTGGAAGTTGCCGAGCAGCGGGAACACCGGGAACCTCGACACGGTGGCCACCCGGTTGTCGTCCTATGACGACCTGCGGCCCGGCGACATGCTCATGTTCCACACCGACGTCCCGTGGGACGGGCACGCCGTGCTCTTCGCCGGCTGGGTCGGCGCGGCCGGCGGCAACTTCTACATCCACGAGCAGACCCGGCCGCACACCCTGCACCGGACCTGGGCCGACGCCGGGTACAGCCGCAGCCTGTACAAGCCGTACCGGTACAAGAACATCGTCGACGACGTCACCAACTCCGGGGTCGGCGCCGTCGTCTACGACAACATGCTGCGGACCTTCGCCCGCGGCGCGGACGGCGCCCTCTGGCAGTACTACTGGGACGGCACCTCCTGGCGCACCCAGGATCTCGGCGGCGGAATCAGCAGCGGGCCGTCCGCCGTGGTCGACGGCGGGGTTCTGCGGGTCTTCGCTCGCGGCACCGACGGCGCGCTGTGGCAGAACTATCTGAGCGGCGGCACCTGGACCTGGCAGAAGATCGGCGGCGCGATCGTCGGCCAGCCGGCCGCGGTGGTGTACGACGGCATGCTGCGGGTGTTCGGCCGCGGCACCGACAACGCGCTGTGGCAGTACTACTGGACCGGCACCGAGTGGAAGACCCAGGACCTCGGCGGCGGGCTCACCAGCGGGCCGTCGGCCGTCGTCCAGGGCGGTGGGCTGCGCGTGTTCGCCCGCGGCAAAGACGGGTCGCTCTGGCAGAACTACCTGTCCGGCGGCTCCTGGACCTGGCAGGACCTCGGCGGCGGCATCACCAGTGCGCCGTCCGCGGTGATGCACGGTTCGACGCTGCGCATCTTCGCCCGCGGCAACGACGGCGCGCTCTGGCAGAACTACTACAGCGCCGGCGCGTGGACCTGGCAGGACCTGGGCGGCACCATCACCAGCGCGCCGTCCGCGGTCATGCACGGCACCGTGCTGCGGGTGTTCGCCCGCGGTAAGGACAGCGCGCTGTGGCAGAACTTCTACGCCAACGGCACGTGGACCTGGCAGGACCTGGGCGGCACCATCACCTGATCCTGTTCCAGGGCGACCAGCCTGACCAGACCGTGCAGACGGTAACCGACGCCGCCGGGGGAAGCACCCCCGGCGGCGTCCAGCAGGCGGGCGTCGAGCAGCCGGTCGGCGAGCCGTTCCGCGGCCGGCACCGGCAGGCCCACCAGCCGGGCCAGCAGTTCCGGGGTGAAGTCGGTCCGGCCGGCCAGGGCCAGCCGGGTCATCGCGTGGTACTCGGCCTCGCCCAGACCGGCGAAGCTCGCGGCCAGTGCGCCGCGCACGTCCAGGCCGCCGGCCGCCAACTGGTCGAGGCGGCCGTGCTCGTCCCGGAGCCGGGCCGCGCAGGCGGACAGCGGCCAGCGGCGCCGGGCCGCCAGCCAGCCACCGGCCGCCCGCAGCGCGAGGGGCAGGCCACCACAGTGGAACGCGATCTCGGCGGCGGCCGCCGGCTCGGCCCGCACCCGGGCCCGGCCGGCCACCTCGGCCAGCACCGCCACCGCCGCCGCGGGCGGCAGCACGTCCAGGTCGACGCGGGCCCGGCAGTCCAGTCCGGTGAGCATCCGCCGGCCGGTCACCAGCACGGCACCCCGGAAGCGGGACGGCAGCGCCGCGCGTACCCGGTCCTCGGTGGTGACGTTGTCGAGCACCAGCAGCGCCCGCGGGCCGGCGTGAATCTCCCGGCCGGGGCCGGTGACGAAGTGCAGGCCGTCCGGGAAGTCCGCGGCCACCGACCGGGCGACCGCGACGGCCAGCGCGGTCTTGCCGGTGCCGGCCATTCCGGAGATCGCGACGACCACCGGCTCACCGGCGGGCCCGGTCAGGGCCCGCCGCAGCCGGCGGAACTCGGTGTCCCGCCCGGCCAGCGAACCGGTGCCGGGCGGCAGGACCTCGGCCGGCGCCTCGTCGGCCGCCAGCACCTCGCGGTGCAGCCGCTGCAACGCCGGGCCCGGTTCGATGCCCAACTCGGTGCGCAACGCCTGCCGCACCTCGCGGAAGACGGCCAGCGCGTCCGCCCGGCGGCCCGCACGCCAGAGCGCCCGGATCAGGTGCTCGCGCAGCTGTTCCCGCAGCGGATGCGTGCCGACCAGCTGGAACAGCTCGCCGATCAGCTCATGCCGCCGGCCCAGGCGCAGCTCGGCGGCGATCCGGTCCTCGGTCGCGGTCAGCCGCAGCTCGTCCAACTGGGTGGCGTACGCCCGCAGGTAGGGACTGTGCAGGCCGTCCAGTGCCGGGCCGCGCCACTGCGCCAGCGCCCGCCGAAGCCGGTCGGCCGCGGTCTCGTCGTCGCCGCCCGCGGCCGCCGCCCGGCCCTCGGCCAGCAGCGTCTCGAACCGGTGCGCGTCGCAACGCCCGGGCGTCAGGGCCAGCCGGTAACCGGGCGCCTGGGTGAGGATCGCGCCGGGCCGGCCGATCGCCCGGCGCAGCGCCGACACGTACGTCTGCACCAGAGCCTCCGCGGTCGGCGGCGGCTCCTCGCCCCACACCGCGTCCACCAGCCGCGCGGTGCTCACCACCCGGTCCGCATCGATCGCGCAGGCCGCCAGCAGCGCCCGCTGTTTGGCCGCGGTCAACGGCACCGGCCGACCGGCCAGCGCCAGCTCGACCGATCCCAGAATGCGTACGTCCACGTAGTCCCCCCGGTGTCTCCGCGTCGCCGGATGACAGCCTGCGGTGATCACCTGGTTCGCCGCTGGCGGACCGCTACCCGTAGCGCACCCGTACTAGCCTGCTGATCCGTGGACTTCGCCACGCAGCTCAAGGCGTACCGGGAAAAGGCCGGACTCACCCAGCGAGAGCTCGCCGGCCGCACCGGCCTGAGCACCGCCGCGATCCGTGATCTGGAGCAGCGGCGCAGCCGCGCGCCGCGCGCCGGGTCGATCCGCACGCTGGCCGCCGCGCTCGGCCTGAGCCCGGCGGAGACCGTGGCACTCCGAGACGCCGCGGGCCGGGTGCCTCCGGAGAAAGCGCCGGACGGGGAGATCAGCGTGGGCGTGCTCGGACCGCTGATGGTGCAGCGGGGCACCACCGAGACCGCGCTGGGCACCGGCCGGCACCGGGTGGTGCTGGCCCGGCTGGCCCTCACCCCGGGCGTCGCCGTGCCTCGCGACGAGCTGATCGACCTGCTCTGGGGCAACCGGGTGCCGCCGACCGCGGTCAACCTGGTGCAGACCCACGTGAGCCGGTTGCGCCGGCTGCTCTCGCCGGAGGTCGTCGTGCTGGCCCCCGGCGGTTACCGGCTCGTCCTCGGCGAGGTCGACCAGACCACGTTCCGGGAGCTGACCGGCGCCGCGCGGGCCGCCGACCGGCCGGAGACCGCGCTCGACCTGCTCGGTCAGGCACTCGACCGGTGGCGCGGGGAACCGTGCGCGGACGTCGAGGAGGTACGCGGGCATCCGGCCGCGGCCGCGTTGCTGCAGGAGCGGGCGGCGGCGACCGTGCGCTACGCCGACCTGGCCGACGCGCTGTCCCGCAACGAATTGGCCGTGCCGAGGCTGACCGGCGTGGCTGCCGGGCGGCCGCTGGACGAGCCGCTGCACGCCCGGCTGATCGCCGCGCTCGGCGCGACCGGGCAGCGGGCGGCGGCCCTGTCCGCCTACCACGACCTGCGCCGGCGGCTCCGCGAGGAACTCGGCGTCGACCCGGGTGCCGAGGTCGCCGAGGCGTACCGGGTGGTGCTGAGGCAGGAACCGGCCGCGGACGTCGCCGCGGACACCGGACCCCGGCCCTGGCAGGCGCCCGCGCCGCCGGCCGACTTCACCGGCCGGCGCGCCGAGGTGACCACGCTGCTCGACCTGCTGTGCCGGCGGCCGGCGACGGCCTGCCTGGTGTCCGGGGTGGCCGGGGTCGGTAAGACCACGCTGGCGCTGCGGGCCGCGCAACTGGTCCGTTCCGCATACCCGGACGGCCAGCTCTACGTCGACCTGGCCGGCGCCGGGGCCCGGCCGCTGGCCGCGGCCGAGGCGCTGGCCCGGTTTCTGCGCGCGCTCGGCGTCGAGGACCGCAGCATCCCCAAGGACGACGAGGAACGCGCTGCGCTGTTCCGCAGCATCACGGCCGAGCGCCGGGTGCTGGTGGTCCTGGACAACGCGCGGGACGCCCCGCAGGTCCGCCCGCTGCTGCCCGGCGCCGGCGGCAGCGTCGCGCTGATCACCAGCCGTTGGCGGCTGCCCGCGCTGGCCGGGGTGACCGTGCTCGGGCTCGCCCCGTTCTCGCCGGACGAGGCGGCCGGGCTGCTCGCCGTCACCGCCGGCGCCGACCGGGTGGCGGTCGACCCGGCCGCGGTGGCCGAGCTGGTCGCGGCCTGCGCCCGGCTGCCGATCGCGCTGCGGGTGGCCGGCGCGCGGCTGGCCAACCGTCCGGGATGGACCGTGCGCGACCTCGTCGACCGGCTCGCCGACCAGCGCGGGCGGCTGGCCGAGCTGCAGGTCGGCGACGTCGGGGTGGCGGCGAGCTTCGCACTGAGCTATCTGGAGCTGCCGGTCCGCACCGCCCGCGCGTTCCGGCTGCTGGCCCTGCTGCCCGGCACCGACTTCGTGGCACCGATCGCGGCCGCCACCCTCGGGCTCGACGTCCCCGGCACCATGCGCGAGCTGGACGACCTGATCAACGGCAACCTGCTCGAGCCGGCCACCGACGGCCGCTACCGCTACCACGACCTGCTGCGGATCTTCGCCCTCGGGCGGGTGGAGGCTGAGGAGCCGGCCGGCCGGCGCGCCGAGGCGGTGCGCAACATGCTGGACGGCTATCTCACCCGGGCGGCCGCGGCCGCCGAGCTGATCTATCCGAGCATGGTCCGGCTGCCGGTGGCCGCTACCGGTCCGGGGGCCTTCCGGGACGCGGCCGAGGCCACCGCCTGGCTGGACGACGAGTTGCCGGCGCTGGTCGCGGCGATCGAGGAGGCGGCCGGCCGGGTCGAGCACCGGGCGTACGCGTGGCGCCTCGCCGACCAGCTGCGCGGCTACTTCTTCACCCGCCGGCACTCGGCCGCCTGGCTGGCCACCGGGCGGGCCGGGCTGGCCGCCGCCGAGACCGCCGGTGACGGGCTGGGCCGGGCCGCGATGCACCAGACCATCGGGCAGGCGCAGTGGTCGCTCGGCCAGTTCGTCCCGGCGCTGTCCGAGTACGAGCGGGCGCTGGCCCTCGCCGAGCAGCACGGATGGCCGGACGGCGAGGCGTACCTGCTGCACAACATCGGCCTGGTGCAGTCGCTGCTCGGCCGGCTGCCGGAGGCCCGGGCGTGGTACCGGCGGGCGCTCGCCGTCAGCCGGGCGTGCGGCTGCGTCCACGTCGAGGCGGCCACCCGCAACGGCCTGGGCATCATGCTGGTCGAGGACGGCCGGATCGCGGCGGGCGCCGAGCACTTCGACGCGGCCCTGCGGATCAGCCTCCAGCACGCCAACGGGTCGCACGCGTCGGCCGGCTACCGGTCCAACCTGGGCATGGCGATGCGCCTGCTCGGGCGGATGACGGAGGCCCGCGAGCACCTGGAGAAGTCGCTCGTCGCGTTCGTCGAGAACCGGTCGCCGACCGGTCAGCTGTCCGTGCTGGACGAACTGAGCCAGATGCACGCGACGCTCGGCGAGCACGACGCCGCGGTGGACACCGCCCGCCGGGCGCTCGCGCTGGTCCGGCCGACCCGGGACCAGCGGGCCCAGGCGGTGCTGCTGGTGACGCTCGGGAACGCGCTGCTCGGCGTCCGGTCCCCCGCCGCGCGCACCGAGGCGGAACGCTGCTTCGCCGAGGCATATGCGACGAGCGAGCAGCTGAGCTATCCGTCGCTGCGGATCCGGGCCGGCCTCGGGCTGGCGCGCGCCGAACTGGCCGCCGGGCGCGGCGCCGAGGCCCTGTTGCGGGCCCGGGTCATCCACGCCGAGGCGGTGGCGGGCGACTTCCCGGCGCTGGCCGAGGAGGCCGGCCGGATCCTCGGGTCGCTCAGCCGTTGAGCGGCAGCACCCGCGCGATCTTGATCGAGGTGCTGGTGCTGCCGGCCGCCGGATAGGCCGCGCTGCCGTCGGGGTAGGGCTTGAAGGCCTGGTAGGCGTGGTCGCGCGCGGCGATCGAGAACTGCGCGCCGACCGGGGCGCCGGTGCCCGCGTCATACACCTGCGCCGCCATCCCGCTGCCCGACTCCCAGGTCAAGAGCATTCTTTGCCCGTACGCGACCAGGTGCGGATGGGCCGACGCGGCGCCGGTGCGCACCGTCGTGTCGGACGCGCCCGTGGTGAAGTGCTCGAGGCGTACCTGGCCGCCCTGACTCCACGCGGTCCAGTAGCCGGCCGTGCTCGCCAGCACCAGGTCACCGCCGAACAGGGTGCCGTCGCAGGTGCCGGCCGCGACCGTGCGGTACGGGTTGGGCTGAGCGATCCGGCAGTTGTTGTCGGTGGCGCACACCATCACGAAATGCCCGGTACGCGGGTCCCAGACGATGCGCGAGGTCCAGGCGTGGCTGCAGCCCACCTCGAAGCTGTCGTGCCCGCGCAGCAGGTTGCCGGCCGCGTCGACGACCTGCATCCGGTCGCCCTCGTGGATGTCCACACAGGAGCCGTTCTGCACCGTGATGGCCACCCCGAAGTAGGCCGCGTAGTTGCTGCCGTCGTACGCCAGCCGGCCGTGGTGCTGGTACCACCAGATGAACCGGGCCCCGTTGTCGTAGCCGCCCACGGTGGCGCTGAGGTTGGTGACCTGCCGGTCCCAGACCTGCGCGCCGGTGTTGTCGAACCGGATCATGTGCATGGTGTTGCACGGGCTGGACGAGCCGCCGCACAGCGGGCCCTCGCCGCAGTCGCCGCGCCGGGTGAGCAGCAGCACGCCGCCGTCCGCGTCGGCCTGCACGTCCTGCAGGTCGATCCCCTCGTAGCTGGTGGGCGTTCCGGTCAGCTGATCGTCGCAGCCGAGCCGGCCGAGGTAGACCTTGCTGTCGGTGCCGAGCCAGGCGAGCCAGGAACCGCCGTCCGGGGTGGCCGCGATCGCCATCGGCAGCGCCTCGGTGTCACCCTCGCGGCCGTAGCCGATCACCGGTACCCCGACGCTCACCTCGGTGACCTGCACCTGGGGTGTTTCCCCGGACGGCCGGGCGCACGCTTCCGCCTGGATCTCTTCGGCCGACGCGTTCAGGGCCGTCAGGCCCCCGCCGAGGGCCACGACAACGACGGCGGCTAGGGCAGCAAGTTTTCGCACCGAAGCATCATCCATAGGCGTCGATCCCGACGGTACCGACATAAGGGAAAAATAAGGCCGCCGACGCGCGCCGGCGGCCCTATCCACCTGCTAATCGCCCGAGGGCGGCGTGATGGCGACGCT